>NZ_JBWKVC010000020.1:0-69226 GCF_059421505.1 Collimonas sp. GW821-FHT02H07 | reverse complement strand
ATGCCTAGCTTGGTGGCATGCCGGCACAACCCGATACTACGTCGCTTTGCTCAGCGGTTATCGGCCACTGGTATGGCAAAAAAAGCGGTCATTGGTGCTGTCATGCATAAAATGACACATTTGATTTACGGGGTCCTTCATACCGGCAAACCCTTCGATCCAAATTATTTGACCAGCGGGCTTGCTATTCATGATGGTATCTGACCCCGCCGTCCGTGACCAATTACCTCCCGTTACCGCAACTTTTCCGGTTGGAGATTATAAATAATCCACATGGCATTTTGCCCCGTCTCTTTATCACCCACTTCAAACGCTGCAAACGCAGTTTGCAGTTTCTCATCAACCAGTGCCGCCTTGTCCAAATCGCGTTTGAGCTGCGGGCGGATCTCCGACCATAATTCTTTGATGTCGGTCATCTTGTATGCATGCATTTCAGACATTGAGTACCCAAGTACTTCAAGCACATGTTCTGGATATGCATCGGGGGCACATGATGCGGCTGTCGCAATTACCCCTCCAAAATCCATAAGTCGTTCTCTGAGTGACATTAAAATTTCCTAAAAAAAGGTACTGGAACAACGTATTGCGGAATGCTAGCACGCGGGATTACATACGAGCCACCCAAATTAGTGGGGCGCATAATCACCACGTTTCCAGGGCGAATAGTATTCCATTTTTGTATCTGTTCAGTCTCAGCAGTTTTACGTGCCAAGGTAGTGTCATGATATATATTGGTACCAATGCGCCCGTCGGGAATTCCATATCCCATTACTCCATCGCCTTTCAAACGACGATTAATTGCCCAAATATTCGATGCGGCGCTATCGTTGATACCTTCACTGCGAGCAAAATCTCTTAGGGCATCACGAACCCGTTGATCCACAAAATTGCCCAGCGTCCGCGCATGTTGTCCGTCTATGACGGTCAATTTTCCATCAGCAATCTGCTTTATTCCATCTTCATAAGCGCTATCAATAGATTTCTGCTGATAACTCAATACCTTCGCCTCAAATTCCACAGGCGTCATCTGAGATTTACCGATACGCATGTTCTGATAATCATCTCCCCACGTTTCTCGTAGACGCTGATCTTCCACATGCGCTTCATAGACACGTCCCATTTCCGATATTGTCGCGCCATAATCACGTACCAGCGCACCACCAGCCACCCATGACTGCTGATAATCAGGAATATTTTTGATACCAGCATCCTTCATTTGTGAACGCATCGCTTCGATACGCGATTCCGCCGTGCTGGCGCTCATATGCTGTAAGTCACTTTGCAGCCCAGGCAATTCACCGAGCATACCAAACGGATCGGCGGCAATATTTAATGCTCCCTCCCAATTACCATTTCGCACCAATTCAAAACCACTGCTGCCCATACCGCGAACCGGAGCACCACGAACCGCTCCCACCGTTTTGAACATGATGCCACCGTTCAAAGAATCATCGCGCGCTTCTTGTCCTGCAATTTCCTGTTGAATACGTTGCTCAACTGCCCGTTCCTTTATACCGAAATCCACCACGCCGTTGGACCTATCAAAGAGTTGGAATCTTTCTCCCACAAGCTGATTGGTGTCGTCGTAGCCATAGATTTTCTGGGTATGGGCCGCAGTCGCCTGATCGACGATCGAGTTGCCAATGGTACTGGCCACCGCATCCTGCAAAATCCCAGGCAATTTATTTTGCAAACTGCCGCCTCGCACCAGCGCACTGGCTACGCCGCCAGCGAGTCCTGATCCAATCCCACGCGTCAATGTCTGCCCCAAATCATCCGAAAACCGGGCGCTGCGGGCCGCTTGAGAACCTCGATTGATATCGGCCCACTCATCGTCCCCGTACTGAGAACGTCCGATGCTGTCAGATACGCCGGCACTGACACCGGATGCAATTGCGGTAGCTGCTACGCCGCGCCAATCAAAGTGGCTTTGCAATCCGGTCGCCACTTCAACCCCTTGACTGACAACACTGGTAATTGCGCCTCTGACAGCTCCTTGCGTAAAGGCGCTGCTTCCTTGCATCGCTGGACCGAATTCCACGACACCCCCGGCGACGGCGCCACCAATAGCCCCCATAGCTATACCGGTCCAGTTGAATCCATTTTGCTGCCCTCCTGCAATCAATACAGCCTGTGAAGCGGCTGCTCCTGCGGCGCCTCCGACGGCGCCGCCCACGACGGGACCCCAAGCGGCGGAGGCAGCTCCGGCCGTATAAATCGTCACAACAATCGCGACAACCATTGCGAGGAATTGCACAAAACTGCCACAGCCTCCGTCCGAAGACGGCGGCGGTGGCGGCAATGGCTCTGCCGGCAAATACGGCAACGTATCACCAATCGCCTGCCCCGGGTTATAGACACGGAAAGTCGACGCCGTATTGTGGAAGTTGTTGACCTTGTTAGGAATCGACAGCACCTGCCCGGCCACAATATGGTCGCCATTGGTCAGTCCGTTGGCATCGGCAATCAGGTACCACAAGGTCGAATCGCCCCACACCGCACGCGCGATCGAACTTAGCGTGTCGCCATCCTTAGCGGTATAACTGGAGGCTGACGCACCTGGGTAGTCAGCATTGATGGGCTGATAGTTCTGATCGAAATCGGCCGATGCTACAGGTTTCCCGTAGCGGAAGAAATTGCCCGATGGGTTGCCGCGCTGGGCTAACTGCTCGGCGTAGGAGATGTTCGACGGGCCGTTGTTGCTGATGTCGCCGATCAGTTGGCCGTTCAGGTAGTAATAGCGCTGCGTGAGACCCAATGTGGCGCCAATCATCATGTCCCGGCGCAATACCTGCCCATATTGGTCGCTGGTGTATTTCAGCGTCTTGGCGTTCTGCAGGGTGTTTGACATCGTGCCTTCGTTAAACGAATGCACTTGTTTCACATGACCGTTAACGTCATAGCTAAAGTCCGACAGCCCCGGTTTCCAGTACACCGCGTTCGGATTGGCCGGGTCAGTGCCCCGTAGAGTGATCTGGCTTTGTTTGGCTTCATCCCACCACACGAAACTTGTATCGGTATGAACTCCGGTGCCGGCGGCCTTGGATGGATCGTACTGGAAACTGTGCGTCACTACGCCCTGGTCGGCGCCGGTGTAGTTGCCACTGGCGTCCTTCAGGCGATAATCGTATTTAGTGATGGTCGTGGTAGCTGTGCCGCCCACCGGGGAATTCACCACCGTATCTTGCAGAAGGCGATTGTCAGCGTCGAACTGGCTGGCCTTGTTATAGATGACGGCGCTGCCGTTATCGGCATATTCAGAATAATTCTGCACCCGACCCAGCAAATCGTTGGCGCGACGCGAACGCAATACGCCGTTGATCCGCACATCTTCCAGATAACCATCGCTGGTGTAGCCGTATGCCTCGCTGTGGCCGTCGGCATAACTGGCGCTGCGCCGCTGGCCAGCAACATCGTAGCCGATCTGCACGCCATTGGCGCCCAGTCCGATGACGCCGTTGCTAAGCTGCCCCATGGTCAGCACGAAGCGGTTCTGGCTATCGTACTTGTACCAGAAGTCCTGCGTTGCCGGAGCGCCGCTGATAGCGTCGTTGTAACTGCTCAATACCCTGCGACGATTGCCGTTGGCATCGTACTGGTACTGGATGTGCGCCTGCGGATCGACATAGTCGACAACCCGGTTCAGTTCATCGTATTTGATGTCGGCCAGCTGGTAGTAAATCCGGTTTGCCGGCGCGTCAGCTGTGGTGTATGACTCGCGGGTACGGTTACCCTCTTCGTCGTATTCGAAATACGACAGCATATTGAGTGCATGGTCGGTGGTGCTCTTCACATAGCCGTTGGCGTAGTAGCTATAGTCGACATTCTGACCGGCATTCGAGCTCTGGTTTTTGAGGTGCGCTGCATAATCGTAACTATAGATCACGACGTGACCGCCGAAATCCTGGTGACTGGTGGTGTGCTGGAAGTAGTCGGTTTTGTCGGTGGCGCTACGCGAACCGGTGTAGCTGGTGACTTTCACCCAACCTCCTACCGGCAGGCTGCCGACGCCGAGGATGGTCTGGTCGTAGCTATAGGTGTAGGTAACCTCCTGCCCTGCATAACTGCGTGTGCGGATTACCCGGCCATCCGCATCGTAATCGGTGGTTTCGCGCTGTTGCATCGCGTTGGTGTGGCTGATGCGATTGCCCAACGTATCGTAAGTGTAGCTATCCACTGACGATACGGCTGTTGGCCCGGAATTGCCCGCAGTGCCAGGCTGACGGGCCGCATGCACAACCTGGATCAGTCGTCCTGCCTGGTCATAGGCATTCGACGTGACGCGCGTCAGCTCATCAGTCGCTGTACGTAGATCCCCAAAAATGTCATAGGCATTTGTCTTGCTCCCGCCGTCGGCGTGAAACTCTTTCGTGATACGGGGATTGCTGCCTGTTGTATCGCCAAATCCGGCAAGCTGCGTCACGCTGTTCAGGTTGCCGTTGGCGTCACGCACTCCAACCAGGTGGCTAGACGCATCGTAGTAATACTGCGTGGTCGGTGTTGCCCTGACAATGCTGCCGTCTTCCCGGGTGACATTGGTTTCCGGCGCCTGCTTGACTGTCAGCTGGCCCATCGTGTCGTAGGTGAGCGTCGTACGGTGGGTCAAACCATCAATTTCCGCCGTGATATCACCAAAGGCATTGCGCTCCTGGATGCGGTGAATCGCTGCCTGGGTATTAGGAACATCCGGCGCCGTGTTGTTCAGGCCGGTAATGGTCCATTGCAGCTGGCTCGTCGTGGACGATTTATCGGACTTGATATTTAAAACACCCTGTGCCCGCGGATTGCCGCCCGGAGGCGCAACCGGCTGGCCGTTGGCGTCGTACAGATCGTAGGCATATTCGAGTGACACAGTCCCGGCACCTGGGCGCAGCGTATCGACATTCCACCGGAATTTACCGGTCACGTCCCTAGTCAGCGTGACCGCTGTATAGTCCCCTTTCGAGCCGGCATTGCGATACTGCAGCATTAATTTGGTCGCATTCGCTGCCGGCGGATTAAAAGTCACCGTTGCAGGCGCGGCATCCAATATGTGCTCAAGCACGGTGGGATCTGCACCTATTTGCATGCTGCCGTGCGCGGCATTGACAATCGTGCCGTTTGCGTCCAGCGTCTTATACTGGAAATTCACCCTGTAATTGTTGAGACGATCTGCCATCACTGTGGTGGCATCCCAGTTGAATTGGTTTTTTGTTGCATCCCAATGCGAGCTGTCCAGCTCGATCGTCGACGGTGGACCGCCGTCTACCGTATACGTCACCAGCATCCTCGCCGAATTTGCCGGTTGATTATTAAAAATAACGTTCTCAGGGAAATCGGTCCAGGATTTCAAATCCGATGTCGCACCACCCGGCGTAAATGTGCCAGAGGCGTGATTGATCATGGTGCCGGTGGCATTGGCACCCGTAAACGTTTCAATGAAATATTCATAATTGCCCGCCCAGCCATCGGTACGCAGGGCGAACCAGCCAGGCGTGGCAGCAGTACCTGCTATGCCGGCAGGGCCGACTGTCTTGATAGACCATGGTTCGCTCGTACCGACATGACGATAATGCACCCGCACCGACTGCGCGGCAGCGCCTTGTCCGACGATATTGAGCGCATTGTCAGGCTTGTACCAGACGTCCTTGATGTTCATGGCCTGTCCGGCGCCGCCTATCGGTTGCGGCGACTGAGTGATATAGGCATTGCTGGCGGACAGCAGCATGGTGCCCTTCTCGACATTGAGTACATTACCGCCTGCATCCAGGGCGATGTATTGCAATTCGAAGGGACCGCCTTCGCCCGTGCCGCTCCAATCTTGATAAAACCACCCATTAATCACGCCGTTACCGGTGTCGTTGGTCAAGCGCTTGGCCGTGTCAATGATCCATGGGCCATCGGTGCCCGACGGACGAATCATCACCACCAGACGATCCGTCGCCGGAGACTGTGACCGATACAGGATCAGTGGTTTGGTATTGGCCGCGCCAGTGACCGTGTCATCGTACGAATACGTGTCTGAGGCATGATTCGGCATGGCAATGGTGGTTCTGGCAATCAGGAACTGGCTATTGGGCGCCCCGTCTGGACTGTCCTGGTACACCTCGACCACCAGTGGCGTTGTTCCGCTTCCCGCCGTTGTCCACGAGGCGTGAGATTGCACAAACGTGAGTGTCCCGGTGCCGGCAGACACTGCAGGAGCGTATTCCCCACCGTTAATCTTGACGTGTAGATTGCCGCCACCATAACGCAGCGAGGGAGGCACCGTGATGCTGTAAGAACGCGTAAGTACCGTCGGCTGCGGTTGCCCGGGTCGGCCGACACCATCCATGGTTTCTTTGGTGCTTCTGAAACTGAAATTCACGGCTTCTATCTTGCTGATCGATACCGCGCCCTGTACAGCTTGCGGCGGCAGCGTCGCCGCGTTGTCTTTGCTGGCCTTGGTCGGCCCCACCGTCACACCACCTGCAGTGAAATTGCTGCCGGCCTCCTGCGTCAGGAACTGCTGAATGGTGCCCATGTTGTGGGCGCTCTGCATGGTCGGCTGGTAAGTATCGGTCAGCTGATTGCGGCGGTCGTATATGCTCACCGTCATATGAATGCCGCCGGCGGCAATCGCTGCCTGCACCACCGGATCGGACGATGTTCCTTGCGCCTGGCTGATCGCCAGGATCTGCGCCAGCGTCATGCCCCGCATGTCGGCGCCAGCTGACTGCAGCAGTACGGTGGCGTTGCCGCTGGCGTCGTACAGATAAGCCTTGGTCGCGCCGTCTCCTGCATTGGTTTTCCACAAGCGGCCCTGGCTATCGTATTCGGCAAACTCTGCAGTGCTGCCGTTGACGCCCTTGCCGACGATTTCGCCGTAGGCGTTGTAGCGGACTTCGTGGGTGTCGCTGCCGCTCCAGATATTCGTACTTGGATCGCCATTGGCAGCACTTGTCATCTGACGGAATATCTCGCGATTCGCCGCGTCATAATGGATCATGGTGGCATCAATGCGTTTGCCTCCATCAGAATTCTTGCTGATGACGTGCATCTCTGTGATGTTGCCGACTGCGTCGGTGCTGTACTCGTACCAGCCGTCAACGTTGAGCGTCGACTTGCCTTTCAAATGGCCCGCAGCATCGTAGAGGAAGGTGGTAACCCGATCGTCCGCACTGTTCTTGCCGCGCGCGATGGATTGCACAACATTGTTCAAACCGTCATAACTGGTGTCGGTCGTCGGCCGCACCAGCACGCCCTGGAAATCGATGAAGCCGGCGCTTTGTAAACGTGTCTGCCGACCAATGGCATCGAAGGTCCAGTCGCTGACTTCGCCGTTGGCTTCGGTCTTCCGGGTGACGTTATTCAGTCCGTCGTACTCGAAGCGCGTCGTTGCCGTACTCGCCACCGTCGTGATGGCGCCGCTGCCGTCGACGCTCGATGTCATCAGGTGAAGATGGCTTTGCGTCAGCAGGCGGTTGAGATGATCGTAGCTAGAGGTCGTGATGCGGTCACTGCCGTTGCTACCCGCGTCTTGCATCAGCTGATTGACGTCGCTTGCCGCCGTGGCGACTTTCGACAAGCGGTTGGCATAACGGTATTCCATGGTGACGCTGTCGTTCTGGTCGCGCACCCAGACCGTCAGGTAATTCTCGGCGTCGACCTGCGCAATTTTCTTGCCGATAGCATTATAAAAAAACAAGGTCTGGTTGCCGCGGCCATCGGTCTGGTAAATCACATTCCCCAATGCATCGTATTGCTGGGATGTCTTGATCTGGCCAGTAAAAATATTCACATCCGTGCCGCCGGCCGGGCGCTGGGCGAATGTTGCACCGTCAATCAGCGTTTGCGTCTGGCGATTGCCCCGGTCATAGCTGTAAAGCGTCTCGCGATAGTTGGCGCCATTGACCGCCGTCGGCCGGGCATCGCCGGCAGGCGTAGCAACGGCATCGCCATATATCCTGGCGCCGGTCATATTGCTGGCCGCATCGTAAGTCCACTCCGACAAGGTGCCGGCCGCACTCAGTTCCGCCACCTTGCGATTGGCCGCATCGTAATACCAATGCGTCTGATTGCCGTTGGCGTCCGTGTACGACGTCTTGTTGCCCACCGCATCATAAGTCCAGTGCTGAGTCGGATTGCCAGTCGACCAGCCCTTTTCATTCCGGATGGTGATCGCATCGCCACTCTGGGTGATCAGGCGATCATTCACGTCATAGACGTAATTGGTAGTGCGCTGTTCGGGCAAGCCGGCAGCCTCGATCATCTGGATACGGTTGCCGCGCACGTCATAGCTGTAGCGCTTGACCACTGGCACCAGCACGCCGGCACTGTTGCGCGACATGATCGGCAGCGTTTCGCTCAACAGCAGGCCGCGGCCATCGTAAGTGCTGGTGGTAATGCCGCCAACCTTGTTCTGGTAGCTGATGCGGTTTCCTGCGCCATCGTAGCCGAAGTATTCAGAGACATTCTCAGCGTCGGTGCTTTTTACCAGGCGATCATTCTGATCGTATTCCAGCCGGGTCGGCGCGTCCGCTGCGCTAGCAACCAGGGCCGGCATAACCGAGGTCGACAAAGGACCAGCGACCGCTGTTGCATAGCGCACCACCAGGCTTGGCTTGCCGGACACGGTATAGCTGGTCTGGGTGGCATAACCCAACGGGTCGATTTGCAGCACAACCCGGTTGTTCTGATCGTAATAGAAATATCCGACGTTGCCGCGCGGGTCGGTCACTTTTACTGCATTGCCGAAGGCGTCGTATTGCGTCTTCGTCACCGCATACTGCGGCGCACTCTGGTCCTGCAAGCCGTCATTCAACGGCACCGAAGTCGAGGTCTTTCTGCCGAGAGCATCGAATTCCTGGGTAGTGACGAAACCGCGTTCATTGGTGATGCTGGTGACGTTGCCCGTGGCGTCATAGCCATAAGCAACGGAGCCCGCAGCAGCCGTGCCGGCGGCCTTGGTCTGCAGTTTCAGGCGGCCGGCAGCATCATAGGCATTGTTTGTTACATGATCGTCTGCGCTGAGCAGGATGGTCGGCTTCCAGTCGGACGGACCCGCCGCGGTTGCCGCGACTTCTTCAAACTGGGCGCGCGTGGCGAACAGCCATGAATCTGTCTGCCCTGCATCGGTATTGTCTTTACGTAAAATTAGACGGGCGCGCACAGCCCCTGGCGGCGCCGCGCCAATTGCGAAGACGCGTTTGTAACCGTCTAAAGTAGGACCGCCAGTGCGTTCCTGAAGTGCATCCTGGGAGTTTGCATTGACCGGAGCAACGCTAATCGGATTACCGTCAGCGCCATACCACTGAATGATGACTTCGGTCGTGGCGCGATGCGCGCCGACATAGGCTGAAAAGCTGTAGCTCTTGCCTTCTGCAACATTAACAAATTGAGAAATTTCTTGATAGCTGTTAGTGGCATCTCTGCCAGCCTGATGCAGGTAGAAGGTTTTTTCGCCAAAGGTGCTCTTGTTCACAGACCAGTCAGCGTTCAGGTTGGCGCCTTTTTGATCAGCATCCACGCGCCAGCCGCCGTACGTCCATCCGAGTGGCACGCCATCACTGCCGATATTCGTGAAGCCGGAATTGAGCAACTGATTGACGCCGACGCCAGTACCTGGATTCAAGCTTGTACTTTGATTGCGCAGCAACTGCGCCTGAACCTGCGCTGCCGTCAGTGCATCGGCATTGCTATTAATGCTGCCGATTTTTCCGCTGCTACCGCCGACAATCCAATTTGCGGCGCCGGAGCTCATATCGGAATTTGGGTTCAGCACCGCGCCGGTTGCGGTATCGATCAACTGCACATAATCGACTTCAATTGCCCGATTGGCGTCAGCGCTCGAATTTCCGTAGTAGTTGTAGAGTATTAATGGCGCGGCGCTCTTGCTTCCGGCGAAGAATTTATGAGGATCGTAGATCCCTGCCGAAGCGACGTACTCGCCGCTGACAGTGCCTTCGAATATCTGCCACCCCATGTCAGGAGTGATTTTGATGCCGCTGGCTCCCGCATATGAAAAGTTCCCTCCGGTGCTATTCACAATCGGGTTGCCGCTGCTATCCTTGGTCGCCACTCCCAGGTAGAAGCTGCCTTCGCCGCTTACCTGGCGCACCCTGGCGCGCACTATGTAACTCTTGCTCGTATCGATAGGCTGGTAAGCAGCGCCAAACAATGCGCCGCTGTCATTCACCGGACTCGACAGGGTCAGCGTCTTGCCGTCTCTGCCGCCAGCTCCAGGAACGCTGATCGGCTTCGCATACTTGATGGTCTGGACCACTTGACCATTTGCATCGTAAATCTGCTGTGTGACGGCACCCATGGCGTCGATGCTATAGATCTGCCGATTGGCGGCGTCGTACACATTCCGGATCACCTTGTCGTCGGCGCCGCTCAGGATGGTCGGCGTCCAGGCCGACGGCGCGGTCGCACCTGATGCGATTTCTTCAAACTGCATGCGGGTAGCAAACAGCCAGGAGTCGGCTTGCGTCGGGTCGGTATTATCCTTGCGGAGAATCAAGCGCGCGCGCACTGCCCCCGCCGGCGCTGTTCCGGCCGCATACACTCGCTTGTAACCTTCCAGCGTGCTGCCGCCGCTACGCTCCTGCGCAGTATCCTGCGAGGAAGCATTAACCGGGGCGACGCTGATCGGCTGGCCGTCTGCGCCATACCATTGAATGATGACTTCGCTGGTGGCGCGATGCGCACCGACGTAGGCCGAGAAACTGTAGTTCTTGCCGGCGCCTACATGAACGAACTGATATATTTCCTGATAGCTGTTGACCGGATCCCGGCCAGGCTGATGCATAAAGAACGTCTTTTCCCCAAAAGCGTTCTTATTGACCGACCAATCAAGATTCAGATTGACGCCTTTACTGTCTGCGCTCACCCGCCAGTCGCCATAAGACCACCCCAGCGGAACGCCATCGCTACCCACGTCATTGAAACCTGGATTAATCAGCTGATTGGTGCCGCTTGGAACGACAGCAGCGAGATTGATGCTGGCTGTCAACGGCCCCGACAACGGTGTGACAAAGTCGGTCCGCCGCACCACGTTATTATTATTGTCGTAAACGAACTGGCTGACCGCACCGGAACCGTTGACTGTATAGCTCAGGCGGCTGGCGCTGTCGTAGGCATTGACAATATGGCTGTCGCGCGCCGGGTCCACAATTGTAGTGAGTTGCTGTGCAATATTCGCCAGCGTCGCTGGCTGCCCTGGCTGGATCGTCCTGGCATAGGTAATCCGTTCGATGCTATTGCCGTTGCCGTCATAATGTTGCTCAGTCACCGCGCCACTGGCGTCGACGATGTAAATCGTACGGCCTAAAGCATCGTAGACAAGCTGCGTCGCTTTATCGTGCAGCCCATCGGAGAGCGGCGCCGGCAGCTTGCCCGCGTCTGCCTTGAGGGCGGCAAGATCCGCTGCATTGAGCCGCGTGGCGTACGCCAGCCGCTTGATCACATTACCATTAGCGTCGTAGCTGTTTTGCGTGACAGCCCCGGTTGCGTCGACAACCCAAGTCAGACGGCCGTCGCGGTCATAGCGGCGCAACTCTGTCGCATCCGCCGCCGCACCAGGCGCCAGCCTGGCATTGACCTCACTTGCTAAAGGTATTGCGGATAACCCTGCCAAACTGATCGGCGCGGCATATTTCGTCGTTTGCGTGACACGGCCATTGGCGTCGTAACCGTTTTGCATTACGCTCCCAAGTGCATCGACAGTGAAGACGAGCCGATCATTGGCGTCGTATACATATCGGGCGACATTGCCCTTGGGGTCTGTTACCGTGACCGCATTGCCCTTCTTGTCGTAGCTGGTAAAGGTGCTCAGGTTCAGCCCGCTCGGGTCGACATGCTGCTCAGTGCGCCGCCCTAGATTGTCGTACACATACTGCGTCACGCTGCCGCCCGGGCTGGTGACCGTCAGCACATTGCCTGTACCGTCATAACTATATTGCGTCGTCAGCTTCAAGCCGGTTGGATCCAGTGTCTGACTGAGCGCCTGCCCCTTCAGATTAAAGCTGATCTGCGTGAGCACGCCGTTGGCGTCTGTCGTCACGACCTGCTGGCCCTTGGCGTCGTACTGGTAGCTGGTGGTCAGGTTCAAACCATTCGGGTCCACCTGGCGTGTCAGCAGCCGGTTGGCGGCGTCATAGTTATAGCTGGTCGGGTTGCCGTTGGCATCCCGGCTTTGTATGATCCGGTTGGCATGATCATAGCTGCTCGATGTGCTGGTTAACGGTGCGGCTGTCGACAGCAAGTTGCCATTCCTGTCATAACTGTATTGGGTCACGTTGCCCAAGCCGTCGGTGATGCTCTGCGTTTGCCCGTTGCGGGTCCTGACCGTCGTCACCACCACGCCTTCAGGGGTGGAGAGCGTAGTGCTGCGGGCCGTCGTGTTGTAGCTGTAGCGCGTCACGTTGCCCAGGCCATCGGTCTGGGTCAGGGTACGGTCAAAGGCATCGTAGGTGGTTGAGCGCAGGACATTCAGGGGATCGATGCTCTGCACCACCCGCCCCACACGATCGTAGCCTTGGCTGCGCGCATTGCCGTTAGCATCCACGCTACGGATCACACGCCCGAAAGCATCGTATTGCGTCACTGTGATGGCGTTGACGCCCAGCGTATCCGTGCCTGTACCCACCACCAGTCCGCGCCGGTCATAGCTGCTGGTCTGCGTCAAGGCATGCGTAGCGTCGATCGCCCGGGTGCTCGACACCAGCTCGCCAAACGCGTCGTAGCTGCGCGTGCTGATATTGCCCAGCGCATCGGTGCTGGTCGCCAAAGTGCCGTTGGCGTTGTAGGTAAAACTGTTATTGCTGTCCAGCGTGCTGTTGCGCACGGCGTTCAGTGCGCTGGTCAATGCTGCGCTCACCAGGCCTCCCGTCAGGCCGCTGGTGCTGATCCGGGTGCCGTATTGCACGGTTGCCGCCAACTGGCCCAGACCGTTGTATTGTTTCTCAGATACCTCGCCCATGGCGTTGACGGTCTGGGTCAGGCGGTTGTCGGCATCGTAGAAGAACAGGGTCTTGCTGCCGT
Organism: Collimonas sp. GW821-FHT02H07; assembly: GCF_059421505.1. Lineage (NCBI taxonomy): Bacteria > Pseudomonadati > Pseudomonadota > Betaproteobacteria > Burkholderiales > Oxalobacteraceae > Collimonas > Collimonas sp. GW821-FHT02H07. The sequence goes on along the minus strand of NZ_JBWKVC010000020.1, from coordinate 56,221 downwards.
TCTGGTCAGTGGTGCTGGTGCGCCGCCCGGCCGCATCATACGTATGCGTCAGGCCGTAGCTGCTCCAGATGGCGTCGATCTGCGCCTGCGTCTGGCTGCCTGTCAGCTGCGCGCTGCCTTCGCCAGTCAACTCTCCCGTGAGGCGGCCTTGTACGTCATAGCGAGCGCCGATAGCGCGCACATCGCTGCTGCCTGCCGCACTGACGGTCTGGCTCAGGCGGCCGGCATTGTCGTAACTGTATTGGGTGACTGTCCCTTCCGCATTGGTCTGCTGCTTGATGCGGTTCAAGGCATCATAGTCCATCGTCATGACACGGTCATCGGCGCTGGATGCCGGACGTACGCTGGCGACGGTTGTGGTGTTCGAGACAAGCGCAGCGACCTTGTTGGCATAACGCACCGTCTGCGCCAGATTGCCATTGCCGTTGTAGACCTTCTCGGTCAGATAGCCTTCGCCGTCGATCTCGCCGGCAACCTGTCCCTTGCTGTTCAACAGCAGCCAGGCGACGATGTCGCCGCTGCCGGCCGCCGGCAGCAATTGCGCCAGGCTGCCATTGGCGCGCAAACTGGCGTCGGTAGCTGTGGCATACCCTACCCGGCTGCTCAGACGGCTGGCGCTGTCGTAGCGCTGTTCCGTCAGATAACCTTCTGCATCCAGCGTGGCGCGCAATAGTCCATCGTTATCATAGAAGCTACGGCTGATGCGGTCGCCGCCCGCGCTTGCCGGTGCGATGCTGACGGCGCTTGGATTGCTGCCCAGGTTCGTGGTATCTACCAGCGTCGCGTAAACGGTCGTACCGACCAGGTGCGAGGCGCCGTCGTAGCGGTATTCAGTCACCAGGCCCGGCTGCCCGTCCACCGTCTTCGAGAGCCGGTTGGCGCTGTCATACGCGCGCCAGCTCTTGTGATCCAGGGCGTTCGCACCGGGACGGATGCCGGCCAGCGTCGCCGCCGTCAGCTTGCCCGTCGCATCGGCCAGCTGACTCACATCGATTGCGTTGGCATAGGAGATGGTTTGCGTCAGCTGGTTATCCTTGTTGTACACATATTCTGTCACACTGCCGTTGCCGTCGATATCGGCCGCCTTGCGCCCGGCTTCGTCGTACAGGATGAAAGCACGCACGCCAGTCGCATCCTGCGTCATGCGCAGGCGGTCGTCGGCATCGTAAAAATACTGCGTCGTGCCCAGCGCCTGCCCGGCATTGCTTTGCTGGACGCTGATCAGCCGCCCCGCCTGGTCGTAGGCGCTGATGGTAGACAAGCCGTTGGCCTGCGTCACCGTGGTCTTGTGGTTGGCGTCGTCATAGCTGGTGATGGTCAGCTGATTGGCGGCATCCTTGCTGGTCAGGACACGGCCCAGGCCATCATAGGTGTACAGGGTCAGACCGCCGCGGCCGCCGATGGTGTTGAGTAGCTGTCCGCTCTGGTCATACAGATATTGCGTGACTATCTGGCTGCCATTGGCCACGCCGTTGCCGCTGGCGTCCAGCGCGCTCCAGCTCGACGAACTCTGCAGTTGCCCGCGCGCGTCGTAGACCATGTCGGTGCGGCTCATCTGCGCCTGGTTCTGGCTGCCGGCCCAGGTAGCGAGCGTCGCTTCCAGCGGCACCTGGGTCGCCCCTAGCGCTGACACATCATAAGAAGCGCCAAGGTACTGGAAGCTGCTGCTGCGCTCACCGTAGCTGTTGTAACGGTGTTCGGTAACGCGCCCTTCCGCACTCACCACAAAGCGCAACCGGTTATGGTTGCCGCTGTCGTAGATATAGCGCGTCGTCAGCGGCGTACCAGGCTGACCGGGGCCGGCACCGTCCGGATCCGGCGCCAGGTAGGTGGTTTCCGTCTGCAACTGGTTATTGCCGTCATATGTGCGTGTGACGGTATTGCCGGCGGCGTCGCGCTGCAGGATCTGGTTGCCGTTGCCATCGTATTGCATGTCGATGGCGTGGCCCTCGCCATCGACCACCTGGATCACGTCGCCGTTGGCGTTATAGCTGAAACTGGTGCTGGCCGCCACGCCGGCCACTGCCGGGGTGGTGATACGGGTCAACTGGCCGGCGCTGTCGTAGTCGTAGAGCGTCTTCAGGCCTAGCGGATCGATCACCGTGGTGCGGCCGCTGGCGGTATCGTAGCTGTAGCTGGTGATATGGGTCAGGCCATCCTGCACGGTGGCGATGCGGTAGTCGGCGCCGACCTGAACATAGGTAAAGCGCTGCACGCTGCCGTCGCTCTGCGTCACGCTGGCGATGCGCTTGCTGTCGCCGTCGTAGGTGTAGGTCGTCTGGTAGACCTGGTTGTCGGCGATCGCATTGTCGGCCGGCGTCAGGTCCACGGTCACCACTGACAGCCGGTTGTTGGCGTCGTAGCTGTAGCGCACCCGGGTCAGGGTGTGGCCGTCGGCGGTGACCGTACGGATCTGGCTCAGGTTCGTGCCGCTGTAATCGTAATAGGTGGCTTCGCCCGCCGCGTCCGCCACGCTGGAGAGCAGGCCGTTGGCGCCGTAGTTGTAAGTGATGGCATTGCCATTGCTGTCTGTCGACGACAGCAAGCGGCCTGTGCCGGCGCCGTCGTAGGCTTCCTTGCGCCCGGTGCTGCCGCTGGTCCAGACCAGCTGGTTGTGGCCGGCATCGACGGCGATCGTGTCGTAGGCGCCGCCGCCATTGGTGCTGACATATAGCTGCCGCCCAGCATCGTACTGATAGGTCGATTCGGAACCATCGCGTCCGGTGCGGATAATGCTGCTGCCGGCTGCAAGCAAGACGCCGCTGAGCCGCAGCTGCTGCTTATAGACGCCGTTGGACCAGTTGTCGCCATTGTCGTCGCTGAACTTGCCCTGGCTGTTATAGGTGCGCAGCGCCGTAACGTCGATGCCATGGTTGACCAGCAGATCGTCGCGGTCTTGCAGCACCAGATTGCCGCTGAAGACGTTCACATAGGTCAGTTCTCCATTGCGCCCCTGTGTCGCCGCCCCCAGTGCACCGCGCTGGCCCAGCGTGTTCAGGGAAGTCAAACTCACACCAAGGCTGTTGCCGCTGACGATCGCTACCATAGTTCATCCTGTCTTCAGTAAGTATTGTGTGCGGCACCACGGGATCCGCTTCCGAATGCCGCTTCTTGCCAATACATCCCGTCTTTACAGAACTTGTTTAGCGATTTTTAAAATATTTTTGCAGTCAGCTAAAAATTTACCAAAAAACATCACCTGCCTTTTGTTCGCGCAAGGCATCGCGCAGGGAACGTAGCGCTTTACGATGGATCTGGGCGATACGGCCCTTGCTGAGCGCAAGCATCTCGGCAATTTCTTCGAACTGCATCCCCTGCAGATAATGACGGTTGATCACGAGTTGCTCCTGGTCCGGCAGATCCTGCACCAGCCTGCGCACCCGCTGCTGCAGCTGCCTGAGTTCCAGGCCGCGGTAAACCGGCGTGCTCTCGCCTGCGGTTTCGGCGCTGCCGCCTATCATCCCACTGTCCGCCAGCAGCCAGGTCAGCGCCAGGCCGACGCCGATTTGCGCCAGTTCACGGAACAATTCTGTTGACGTTTTGTCAGGCTGACTGATTTCGTCCCGATCCAGGCTTTTGACGGCGTCGAGCCGTTCATGCAGTGCGCGCTGGCGCACCGCGATCTGCTGCTGCTTGTCGGTGAGATGCTCCAGGCCGTTGAGAATCGCCCCATGCATGCGGCGCGCAGCATAAGTCTTGAACTGGACGCCGAGGTTTGGATCGTAGCGATCCAGTGCCTCCATCATGCCGACCGAAGCCAGCTGCAAGTATTCGGCGAATTCGATTTCATCGTGAAACCGCTTCGCATAATAGGAAGCGGCCACAGTGCGTGCATAGGACAGGTAGTGGCGGGCAAGCCTGTCGCGCGCTGCGCTGTCGGCATCCGCGCGCCAGCGCTTCCACAATAGCGATTCTTCGCTATTGTCGATCTGCCTTCCAGCCATTTCATTTTCCTGCAATGACAGATGGCTGGCAAACGGGCGCCGGTCGCTCACAACAATGGCCTGCCAGCTCAGTGAAACGAGCCGACCAGTGCCTTGAGAACAAGACTCCAGCCGTCGATCAGGACAAACATCAGGATCTTGAGCGGCAGCGCAATGGTAGTCGGCGGCATCATCATCATCCCCAATGCCATCAAGATGCTGGAGACAATCAGGTCGATCAGCAGGAAAGGCAGGAAGATCACAAAGCCGATCTGGAACGCCGCCCGCAGTTCCGACAGCATGAATGCCGGAATCAATTGCACATTGCTGATGTCATCCATATTGCGCGGCGCCTTGGCCTTGGATAATTCCACCATCAGCGCCAGGTCTTGCTCGCGCGTCTGCCGCACCATGAAGTCACGGATCGGGGGCAGGCCTTTGGCATAAGCGCCATCCATGGAAATGCTTCCTTGCATGAAAGGCTGGAATGCATCGTCATTCACCTTCTGCAACACCGGCTGCATGGTAATCAGCGTCAGGAACAAGGCCAATCCGATCAGCACCGTGTTCGGCGGCGTTTCTTGCATGCCAATCGCATGGCGCAGCATCGATAACACGATGATGATGCGCAGGAATGCCGTTAGCGACATCAGCAAGGCTGGCAGCACAGCCAGCAAGGTCATGCCGATCACTACGCGTATCGCCAACGCGGTGTCATCGGATTTCCCGGCAGCGCCGCCGTTGAAGCGGATTTCAACCCCGGGGGTTGCCGCACTGGCTTTCGATGCAGAACTCGGCCTGGCTGCGGGAGCCGCTGTTTTAGTACCGGACAGCGTGTCGGCAACGGTAAAACCGGATTGCGCCGAGCCGGCGTCCGCCTGCGCGGAAGCAAAAACGCCGCATAGCAGAATGACGGCGCAAATACGGAGCGCCAGATAATAAATGGATTGCCGCATCAAGACAATTCCCCTGCGGCAGGCGCTTGCACCGATGTTGCAACATCGACGTCTGGGGGCATGGCGGCCAGGCGCACCACGCCTTGCTCGCCGCAAGAAACGAGTAGCTTGCCTCCCTCCCATTCGATGACATGAATCGAAGTCCGTCCCGCCAGGCGAGCGCCCGCGGTCACTTTGAGTCCGGCGCTTGCAGGCGGTACCGGCAGCCAGGACAGCCAGGGAGATTTTTTTGCCACTCCGCCCTTGCCGCGCCAGGCGGCATAGAGGCAGCACAGCAGCAGCGCGAACAGCAACAGGCTGAGCAATACACCGCCGCCGGCGGGAAAATCGGCACCGGCGCCGTCCTGCTTGAAAGGCAGAGCGCCGGCAGACGCTGCTGCACTGGCTTGCGCCCACGCCCAGCCCGGCAGCAGGCCAGCCGCCGAACATGCTACGGCCAAGCGGCCGCTCTTAAAAAAACAACGCACAATCTGATCAGGCATTCTGCATTACGCCTTCAGCGGGACTGGCAATTCAGTGACGCGCACGGCGAAATGGTCGTCCACTGCAACCAGCTGCCCGCGCGCCACAACCCGCCCTTCCAGCAACAGGTCGATAGCCTGTTCGACATGGCGGTCGAGCTTGATCACCTGGTTTTCTCGGGCCCCCAACAGCTCCCCGACCGTCATCACGGCTTCGCCGACGCAGACGCTGAGGCGCGCCTTGATCTGGTGCAGGGGGTTAAGCGTTTCTACGATCTTTGCTTCCGACGAACGGTCAGCATTATTCAGCTCGTTCAAGGCGATGACCTGGGCAACAGGTTGATGGTTTGCGAAAGATTCACTCATTTTGTTCATATCGTATTGTCATTGAAATTAAAGGGCGGGCGCTGCCGCCGGAAATTCGCCGGCATGGGCGCGGACCAGCTCAATCGCGCGCATCCCTTGCTGCTGTCCCAGAAAAGCGCCGCACAGAAGCTTGCCGTCCTCGCCGATAACGGCCAACGGCTGTTCCAGTTTGTGCGACAGCGGTATGACATCGCCCACCACCAGCGCTTGCAGGCTTCCCAGATCCAGTTCAACCGCCGACAGCTCCAGCCGCAAGCTGGTTTGCTGCTGGCGGAGCGCTTTATGCAGCGGCACCAAGGCATCGCTAGCCGCTGGCGCTGCCAGCAACGTTTCCTTCTTATCCGCCCCCAGCAAGCTGGCGACACGCCCCGGTCCGATATGCAGCGCCAGCTGCAAGCCGTACCACGGCAGCGAGACGCGCACAGCGCCCGACCACGCCGACATATGACGGACAGGCAATGCCTGGCCGACGCCGTCGTTTGCGCCGAATTGCGGCTGCCTGCCGGATTCCGGGTACAGAACCGAAGCGCTTCCGAGGGAGCTGCGCAGCGCCTTGATGCAGTCTTGCCATGCCGCCTGCACCAGCTCACTGACCAGGCCCGGCGCACCTTTTGCCGGCAGCGATTGCGGCGCCGTCATATTCAGCAGCACTGCCGCCAGCGCTTCGCCGGAAACCAGGCTGGCGTCAAGCCATACCTGGGAATCGGCATCTTCGTTTTCCGCAAGCACCGGCTGCCAGCTGCCGGCGCCTGGCTGGGCATCTGCCTGATGCGCCAGGACGCAGACGATATCCGTCATGGCATCCTCGTTCGCATGAGGCGAAAGCTGGTCCAGCCACGCGCAACGCCAGCGTGTTCTCGCAATATCAAGCGCTTGCGCCAGCCGCGCCAGATCTGCTTCCGGCCACCAATGCATGGTGCGGAAGGTCTGGCCGGTTGCTGCGCCGGCCTGCGTCGTATTGTTGACGGCCTGCATTGATTATTTACCCTTCATCGAGAACAGCTCTTGCAGCATTTCATTGGCGGTCGTGATGACTTGCGACGAAGACTGATAGCCGCGCTGCATCACCACCAGATCGCTGAACTCTTGCGACAGGTCGACATTGGATATCTCGATCTGCCCTGCTCGCACCGCGCCGAATCCACCGTCGCCCGCCTTCCCAAGCTGCCATGCTTGCGTGCCGCTGGCGGCAAACTGGTTATTGCCGACGGCGGTCACCGCGTCCAGCGAATCGAAACGGCTTAACGCCAGGCGAGCGGCCTTGCTGGTCTGGCCGTTTGAATAAGTCAGCACCAGGTTGCCGTCGGTATCGAAAGTAGCCTTGCTCATGGCGCCCGGACCGTAGCCGTCTTGCGACGCCACCGCCAGTGTCGACAGGGTGCCGCCGGCAAACGACGTGACATCGCCGCTGAAATCGAAAGTCAGCGGAATCGGCGCCAGATTCTTCGCTCTGTAAGTCATCGATATCTTGGCCGTGGCCGGGTCCGGCTTGCCGTCCTGGAATCGGATCATCCCAGTGCCGACGGTTGTGTTGCCATCCATTAGCGCGACATTCCAGAAGCCCGGCGTGTTTGGCGTGGTCGGAATAGTCGGGATCGGCGGGATGCCAGGTGTTGGCGGCAGACCCGGTGTCGGTGGCAGGCCCGGCGTCGGCGGCGTACCTGGAGTATTGCCGGCAAAGCCGGTAAAGTTCAGGGTCAGCGCGTGCTCGCCGCCGACGGCGTCGATCACAGTGATGCCCTTGACCGTCTGGTCGGTCGTGCTGCTGGACAGATTGCCGCTGAACTTGATCGTCTTGGTCACCGCACCGGCATGTGTCTTCAAGCCGGACAGGCTGATTTCCGCCAATGCGCCATTGGCGTCAAGGCCCATGACCTTGGCATTGTCGCTACGGTTGACCAGCACGCCGTCGGCATTGAATTGAAACTGGCCGGCACGGGTGTAGTGGATATTGCCGGCATCGTCCTTCAAATTAAATAGCCCAAGACCGTCAATTGCCGCATCCAGGTCGTTGCTGGTTTGCCTTAACTCGCCCTGGCGGAAATTGAAAGTGGTGCCCTTGGTATCCAGGCCATAGCCAACCTGCCCATAGTTTCTGCCACCGCTGCCGCTGCCGAGGTTGCCGTTGGAGTAAAACAGATCGGCAAATTGCAGGGTCGATCCCTTGAACCCCGGCGTGTTCATGTTCGCAGTGTTATTGGCGATGACCTTCAAGCCACGAGAGTAGCCCAGCAATCCGGTCATACCGAGATAGATCGATTCAAGCATGATGTATTCCTATTAGAAATGCGGTGCGTTCGACGCTCAGCGCACCGTGACGATTTGCGACAGGCTGATGTTCGCCAGTGTCGCTCCCGCTGTCGTTTGAATGGTCAATTGCGGTGTATCGCCGCTCAAGGCCAGCGCTTTCACGGTGCCGGTGACGGCGCCGCTGGTAGTGTTGATATCCACCGTACGGCCGATCAACCCTACCGACTGCAGCGACGACTGGGTTGAAATCAGCTGATCTATCTTGCTGTTGAGCTGCTGGCTTTGCTGCAAAGTGGTGAACTGCGCCATTTGCGCCATGAACTGCTGGTTGTCCATTGGCTTCAGAGGATCCTGGTAGGTAAGCTGAGTCAGCAGCACCTTCAGGAAATCCTGCATGTTCAGGCCATTGGCTTGCAAATTACTGGAACCGCCGACTGCGTCGATAGCCATCATGCCTCCTGAGAATCAAAATAAGAATAAGGAAAATGTCCAGCAAACGATGGACGGTTCTGCTGCGTGTGTGCGAGTACCGCTGGCGCAGTTTTTTCTGTTGCTGCCGGGCTTACGCTAGGCGCCGTATAAATCGCCTGGCCGTTACAGACCACGGACAATAGCCGCGCCCCCTGCGAGGCCAGCCAGGATTGCGACGCGCGCACGATCTGCTCAAGCTGTGCCGGCGGCAGTTCGTGACGGCCGTCGACACCCAGCCACAGCTGCACGTCCCGTCCCTGCCATTGCGCGTGAATGCGCAACGGTTGGCGCGCCTCTGCAGCGGCAACGACGCCCGCCGTGCCGGCAGCAGCCAATTCCTGCGGATCGCGCGGCACGGCGTCCAAGTGAGACGCCGGTCCGGCTTCGCTCAGCGTCGGCAGGTTCAAGCTCAGCTTCAGCTGCTGCAGTAGATCCTGGCCCAGTGCTTGCGCATTGGCAGCCGTCATTGCAGATTTGGCAGCGTTTGCCAGCTGCACCTGGTTCGCCGGGTTCAAGGACGGTAGCTGGACGGTCGACGTGGATGTCACCGCGATCGGACTATGTATCGAGGCGCCCGGCGCCAACATCGTTTGCGCCACCCCGGCTCTGCCCGCTGCCAGCGATGCGGCGGCAGGCCGCATATCCGGCAACTGATGCGCTTTTGCTTCGGTGGCAGGATGCCTGAGCCAGTTTTGCATCTGCGCGCGCTCCATCTCTCGTTGCCAGGCCGACTGCCGAGATCCGCCGCCAATATCTTGTTGCCCTTGCTCTATCCCGCCATCTGGCGGCGCAGGCAGCGCGGCAGAAAACAGCGGCGAGGTTGAAATCATGCTCATGCTTTGCTCTCCAATCGTGGCATCTTCACTGCCGGCTGAGCATGCAGCCGTTCTTTCCAGACGCTGCGCGCAATCCAGTCACGGTCCGCCTCATTGCTCTGGCGAATCCGCTCAAGCTCTGTGTATTCCTTTAAACAATCCAAGCGATGCTGCTCCGTCAGCTCCAGGCGCTGCTGCTGGTCTATGCATTCCTGTCGTATCCGCTGACGTTCCTCCTCCAGTGCAGCCAGGTGTTTTTCCTGTTCCTGGATCTGCTGGTTGCTTTGCATCAGATAGGCAATCGAACGCTGATGCGCAAGCGGGTTCAGACGCTGCAACACGGCTTTTGCAATGCACTCCGTCTGCAACGCCATTTGCCGCTTCATCTCGGCAAGGCGTTCTTGTTGCGCCTGCATCTGCTTCTGTATGGCGCCCAGCTTCCCTTGCAAAATATCCAGCTGCCATTGATAACGCTGCTGTATCGACGCCAGCGGATACACAAAGCCGCGCAGATCGGTCGCCATGCCGCCGCTCATTGCGTCGCTCCAAACACCTGCATCAAGGTACGCAGCGCTTCATCACGACGCACTCCGCCATGGTTCTGGCGCAGGAATTGCAGCAGATCCGGCTCCAGCGCCAACGCGCGGTCCAATTCTGGATTGCTGCCGCGTTCGTAGGCGCCGATATCCACCATCTGGCGATTACGCTCTAGCAAGGCGAGGACCTTGATGGCATGCAGCGCCAGCTGCCGCTGTTCGGGCGTGGTCAAATCAGGCATCAGGCGGCTGGCGCTTTTCAGGACGTCCAGCGCCGGATACTGCCCTTGGTGCGCCAGTTGCCTGGTCAAAACCAGATGGCCATCCAGTATGGAGCGCAAGCTGTCCGAGATCGGCTCGTTCAGATCGTCTCCCTCCACCAGCACGGTCAGCAAGGCTGTGATGGCGCCGCCGGACGGCGCCGTGCCGCAACGCTCGCAAATTTCCGGCAGTTCGGCAAACACCGATGGCGTATAACCGCGCGCTGTAGGCGGTTCGCCCGCCGACAAGCCTATCTCGCGCCTGGCCATGGCGAAACGGGTGATCGAGTCCATGGTCAGCAAGACTTGCTTGCCTTCATCCCTGAAATGCTCAGCAATGGCAACGGCGGCGTAAGCGGCGCGCACCCGCGCCAGCGCCGGCTGGTCCGAGGTGGCCACCACGACCACCGAACGCCGCAAACCTTCCTCGCCCAATTGCTTGTCAATGAACTCGCGGACCTCCCGCCCGCGCTCGCCGATCAGCGCGATTACATTGATGTCGGCCTTGACGTGCCGGGCAACCATGCCGAGCAAGGTGCTCTTGCCGACGCCGCTGCCGGAAAAAATGCCAACCCGTTGCCCCTGGCCTATCGTCAACAGGCTGTCGATGCTGCGAATGCCGGTTTCAAGCACCTCAGTGATACGCGGCCGCTGCATCGGATTGATAGGCAATCCCTTCAGGCTCCGGCGCGCTGCGGTTTCGGGATCGGCACGTCCGTCCATGGCATGTCCAAAGCCATCCACAACCCGCCCCAGCAGGGCGTCGCCAACGCCGATCTCGGTCTTTGCGCCGTCGGCGACGACTTCGCATCCCGCCGCCAGGCCTTGCACCGAGCCGTAAGGCATCAAGGTGATCTGTCCCGATTTGACGGCGACCACTTCCGCCAAAACGCCGCGTTTACCGGCAGACATACCGTCAGTGCCCGCGCCAGCTGCCGCATCGCGCGGGAAAATCCGGCAAATCTCGCCAATCGCCACATCCGGCCCGCTGGCAGTGACAGCCAGTCCGCTCAACTGCCGCACGTAACCCATTTTCCGGGTCAGCTCGGCGCCGTGCATAGTGTCAAGATAGGCCGTTCTCACTCCGTTTCTCCCACTGGTTGATCAGGCGCCGCCGGTAGCGGCGCAACTATCACAGCTTCAGCCACTGCAGCGGATTGGCGCACATGCATGAGCAGATCGGTGAACTGCCGGAGTTGCGTTTCCAGGCGCGCATCCAAAGTTCCTTGCGGATAATCGATCAGGCATCCGCCCACGGAGACCTGGTTATCCGGCAGATAGGAGACTTCCCGTCCAGACCAAGGCGACGCCTTCGAGGCCTCTGTCAACAGCAGGCAATCCGTCGGGTGCAAGCGTATGGTGATCTGTTCGCTGGCGCGCAACTGCGCCATGGCCTGCGACACGATCTGACGAACGCCATCCGGCGACAGCGCCAGCTTGCCGGCGATGCGGCAGACCGACTCATGCACCAGGGCCACCATGTCGTCTTCGGACGACGCCAGGCATGCGGCGATTTGCGCCGGAATACTTTGAGCCAGCTGCAGCAGCTGCTGCTCCTGCTTGTGCAGCGCTGCCTTGGCGGCGGTGATTGCGTGCTGCACCGACAGCAGGCTTTCTTTCTCGGCCACGGCAAGGCCTTCCTCGCGGCCGCTGCGGAAACCCTCTTCTTTACCCATGCCGTGGCCGTCTTCACGGCCCTGGCTCAAGCCCTTTTCGTAGCCTTCGCGCGCCGCCCGCTCCTGAACTTCAGCCAGCGAAAGACTCGCAGAGACCGCAGTCACTGGCTTCTGCGGCGCGGCTCCTGGCGCCGCCGTCAGTGGTTTCGGGGACTTGGCGATCTCTTTCGATTCAGGCGTCCGGCCGGGACGCGACAAGACCCGCGGCAAAGGATGCAATGCAAGCTGATGCAGAACTTTGGACGAAAGCGGGTCTTTCTCTGTCATCTGGCGCCTCGCTTAAGGCTGGAAAATTGCCGATGAAGCTTGAACGCATGTCCGATTTTCTTGAACCAGCTAGTTGAGACTGTACGGGATCCGATATTTCTTTCGCTTGCGGAATTGCTTCCCTGCTTGATAGCTGGAGCAATTTTCAGGCGGCTGGCCAGCGAATCCAGCAGGATTTCCGTCAGGCGCGGCGCGCTGCCGGAAAACGCATGCGCGAAGCGCTCAACCTGCAAGCGTCGCGCCTGGCCAAGCTGCTCCAGCAAGCCTTCACGCCAGCTCCATGCATGACATGCCAGCAGGCGCGCGATCAGCTCCGGCGGCTCTTCTTTCAGAACCTGGGCTAACAATACCGGTGTTGCATTCTTCAAAGCGGCAATAGCATGCGCCAGCGGATCGGCGTGCAAAAATTCAGCGGCATTGCCAGCATCCAGTTCCTCTGGGCTTGTCGCAGGCATCGCTGCATGACGCGCCGGCGCGGTACTTTCCGCGGCGCGGCTGAGCAAATCCCGATCCGCAGGAATACCTAGCGCAGCCAGCTCATCCAGCATGCCGTTCAAGCTGGTCTGCACGGCGCCGCCGAGCCTGGTCAGCGTCCAGTTGCGATCTGCCGCTGACATCGCGTGCAGCAACAATGCGGTACGGCGGAAATTCAGGGAGTCGCTCACGTTCTGCCTCTCGCTGGCGGTCCGTCGTCCACGCCAGGCTCTTGCATCCAGCCGCGTATCTGCGCCAGGATCGCTTCCCGCTGCTCATCGGATAGCGGCGCCGCTGCAGGCGTCGCCTTGCGGCGAAACAGCAGGCCCGCCACCATCAGCACAATCACAGCAACTGACAGCAAGGCAAACAGCGCCAGCACCAAAGGATTAATCTTGCCGGAAACGCCGGCAATGCCATCAAGCAAACCGCCACCCTGAACGATCGCAGCCGGTTCAGATGTTTCGCGCGCCGCACGTTCTTCAGCGCCTGCCGCTGCGTCAGCCGCAGGCTTGCGATCCGTGGCACCGAAGGCGTTCAGAGGCTGGACCACAACCGTATCGCCCCGTTCGCGCGAAGCACCGACGGCGGCCGCGACGACATTCTTGATGCGTTCGACCTGGGCGTCATCCAGTGATTTCGGGACCACGGCAACCACCTGGATCCGGCGAATCGAACCGGGGACGGCGACCACTTGCTCCACCCTGCGACCCACGGTGTATTCGATCTCGTGCTGCGAGCCGCCGCTGCCGCCGGTGGAGAACTTGGTATCCAGCGGCGGACCGTTATCGCGCATCACTTCGCGCTCGCGGACAACGACGCCGGTCGGCGTCTGGCCGTTGCGTCCCGGCGGCGACACCACATCTTCCGTGGTGGTGCGCACCTGGTCCATATTCAAGGTCACGTCCACGCTGGCAAGCGCTTGGCCCGCACCGAAAGTGCGCTCAAGGACTTCGTTGGCTTTGCGGCTCAAATAATTTTCGGTTTCCTTCTTCAGTTCCAGTCGGATCGAAGTCGTCTCGACTTCACCCTCGCCGCGCGCCATATGGGTCAACGCCACGCCGTGCTGATCGACAATCGTGACGTCGCTGACGGCGATGCCCGGTACCGCAGCCGAAACCAGGCGCTGGAGGCCGCTTACCTGCTCCGCACGCAGCACCTTTCCTTCCTTCATGGTCAAGGTGATCGAAGCAGTAGGCGCATTATTGCTGCGCTTGAACAAGCCTTCCTCGGGCAAGGCCAGGTGGACGCGTGCGGCCTGGATTTCCGATAGCGACAGGATCGTGCGTGTAATTTCACCTTGCAGGGCGCGCTGATAATTGATTTTCTGCGCAAACTCGGTCATGCCGAAATCGGTATTGTTGAACAGTTCAAAACCGACTGTTCCGTGCAGGGGCAATTCTTTGCTCATCAATTTCAGACGGGTCTGATGCACCGTGTCCTTGTCGACCAGAATCGAGGATCCGCTGTCGCCCAGCTTGTAAGGGACTTTCATCTTGTCCAGCTCGGCCACCATTGCTGCCGCGTCTTGCGGTGCCAGGTCTGAAAACAGCACCTGGTATTCGGTCCGCAACGACCAGACCGTCAACGCCAGGAAGGCAAGTATCAGCAATACGCCGGCAACCAGTCCCATGCGGGCGGAGCGGCCCAAGTCTTTCCAGAACGTCTCAATCACGATACGCTCCCGCCGCTATACAATTTCTGTAAGTTCTCATCAATTCTTTCATCTCACACCGACATTTTCATGACATCCTGATAGGCTTCCAGCACCCGGTTACGCACCTGCATCAGCAGCTGGAAGGACATGCGGGCCTCTTCCAGGTTGATCATCACCTGATGCAGGTTCTGCACATCGCCCACGGCCAGCTGCTGCAAATCGGTCTGGGTCGACAACAGCTTCTGGTTAACCTCGCCCAGTCCCTTGCTCACCATCTGACTGAAACCGGCCTGCTGCTGCGCTGCGGCCATCGAGCCGAACGCCGGGTCGACCATTGAAACGTTGGCAATGCTGGCAATACTTTCGAGACTCATGCTCATCCTCCGATATCCAAAGCCTTCAACGCCATCGTGCGGGCGGCGTTCATCGCGGCCACGTTGGCTTCATAGGAGCGCATCGCTGTCATCAGCGACACCATTTCCTTGGCCGGATCCACCCCCGGGTAGGAAATGAAGCCTTGCGCATTAGCGAATGGGTGGCCCGGTTCGTACACCTGGCGCGGGCTGGCGTTGGATGCTTCCACGCTGGCTACCGGCAGATCCTGGGTAAAATCTGCGCCGCCTTGCAGGCCCCGGCTCACCAGGTGATTGAACGATGCGGCGTCGCTGCCGGCGGTGCGCGCCACGACCTGCAGCGGCTGGTAGCTTTTGCCGTCCGCGCCCTGCAATGTCTGAGCATTGGCGAGATTGAGCGCGGCGACGTCGACCCGGGTACGTTCGACCGACATGCCGGCTGCACTGATGGCGAATGTATGTGTGTAATCCATTGATATCTCCTATCGCTTGCCGTCGCTGAATGCGCTTTCCAGGATCGCAAAGTGCTTGTTCAGGCCCTTTGCCAGGACCTGGTACTGCATCGTGTTCTGGGCCAGCGCGGCGACTTCAGTATCCAGCTGAATCGGGCCTGCCTGCCCGCTGATGCCTTGCAAGGCCTGCATCTGCAGCTTGACCCCTGCAATCGCAAACGGATCTATGCGCCCCTCGGTACGCAGGCCGCGGCGCGCATCTTCCAGCTGCGCCTCGAAGCTGACCCCTTGCGGTACATAGCCGGCCGTATTGGCATTCGCGATATTGGCGGCAATTGCCTGCTGGCGCAGACTTGCTGCATCCATCGCCAAACCGAGAATTGCGGTGGTTACGCTTTCCAGTCCTTGTGTCATGTCAATTTCTCCCCGATCTATCTCAGCTTATTGAACTACCAGTTCTGCATGCAGCGCGCCTGCGGCCTTGATGGCCCGCAGGATGGAAATGATGTCGCGCGTATTGGTCTTGAGCTTGGCCAGCGATTCCACCAGGTCCGCCACCGTATCGTTGGTCGGCGCCACATATCCGGGACCGTTTTGCTCCTCGACGTCGACCCGGCTGTTGGTGACGATCGCGGTGCGCACGTCAGCGCCGCCGTGACCGATGAAAAACGGCTGCGAGGCAGTGTTTTGCGTGGCGATGGAAATTTTCAGGTCGCCATGGGAAATGGCGACTTTCGAAATCCGCACATCGCCGCCGGAAACAACCGTGCCGGTGCGTTCATTGATCACCACCTTGGCGCGCCGGTCTGGTTCGACCATGACGTTTTCGATTTGCGTCATGTAGCTGACCAGTTGTTCGCGCTTGGCGTCCGGCACGTGAATTTCGATGCCCGCCGCATCGCGCGCCTTGGCCAGCCCCACACCCAGCTGCTGGTTGATGGCGGCGGCAATCCGGTTCGCTGTCGTGTAGTCAGGCTCAGCCAGGATGAAAGTCACGTTCTGCTCGGCATTCACCATTTGCGCACTGACGCCAACCTCAACCGTGGCGCCCGAAGGCACCGAGCCGACGGTCGGATGGTTTTTCTGCACTACATTGCCGTTGGCGTCGTAGCGATAGCCGCCGACGGACAACGGCCCTTGCGCTAGCGCGTACACGCGGCCGTTGGCAGCCTTGAGCGGCGTCATCAAGAGACTGCCGCCGACCAGGCTGCGGGCATCGCCGGCCGAAGTCACCGTGATGTCCAGGGTGTCGCCTTCGCGGGCGAAGGTCGGCAGCGCCGCGGTGACCATGACGACCGCAACGTTGCGGCTTTGCACCTGCTCCGGCGCCACTGTCAGGTTGAACTGGGAAAACACATTCGCCAGTGCCTGCCGGGTAGTGCGGTTGGTCGGCGAATCGCCGGTGCCGGCCAGGCCGGTCACTACGCCATAGCCAACCAGGGCGTTGTCGCGCCAGCCGCGCATGCGTCCGAGATCCTTGACCCGGATCGAATCCAGCGCCCAGGCCGAAGGGTAACCGGCCAGCAACACGACTGCCGCCAGAGCGGATGTAATAGCAACGGAAAAACAAGAACGCTTCATCATCAGAATCCCAGCCAGTCAACTACGCTGCGCCACCAGCTGCGCCGCTGGCGATCCGACAAATCGCCATCGCCAACATAGGTAATCTTGGCTTCGCTCAGGCGGCTGGAAATGACTACATTGCCGTCGGATATATCCAGCGGCCGCACCCGCCCTTCCAGCTTGACGTTCTGCTTTTCGCCATTCACCAGCAGCGATTGCTCGCCTGCGAGGCGCAAGTCGCCGTTCTCCATGATCTCGGTGACGGCGACCGTCAACTGCGCCAGCAACCTGCTGGCGCGCTGGGTCCTGCCGCCGCCGTCAAAATCGCCGCCGATATTCAGGTTGCCGTTAATCGGAAGATTGCGGCTCAGCGTCAAATCGGCGTTGATGCCGTTCTTGCGCCTGGTGGTGGTGTCCGCATTGGTCGACGCGCTGGAATTTTCCAGCACTTGCACCGTCACCACGTCGCCGACACGAAATGCCTTGTTATCGCCAGCCAAAGGGCGATATAAATTTTCCTGATACAGGCTCTCCGCCAATGCCGGCACACAGGCCAGCATGAGACAGCCAAACAGGAACCGTGAACCGAAACCGCGCATATTTTTCCTTATCACTGTGTTATCTCCACCATCCCCGGGCCGGCCACGCGCGCCATCACCGAACTGGTCGCCGACGCTGCCTTTACTCTCACCATCTGCCCTTGGTAACCATCCTGCAGAGCCTCGACCCGTCCCTCCAGCAACACCATTCCAGTATGCGTCCGCAGGGTAATCTGTTCGCCGCGGGTTACTGCCGGAGCCGCCTCGATCTGTGAACGCAATACCGGATCGCCTTTGTTGACGCTGCGGCGCACGCGCCAGAGCGCACTATCGTTCGGGTTCCTGGCGCTAACCGCGGTTTCATGCGGAGCATCCGCAATATCCACTTCGCGTCTCACAAAACTAGCCGGAGTGACCAGGCTGCCGCTCATCAGGTCCTGCGATGCGACATAGCCGTCCTGATAGGCACGCACCTCAAAATTCACCGGAATGGAACGGCTGAAAGCGTTATCTATCCAGATATCGACCCACAGCAACATGCGACGGCTGGGCGGCCTGCCCTCAGGCAAGGGCCTTACGCGCAGTTCGACTTTCCCCTGCGGCAAAGAAACATCACGCGCTTCGCTGACTTCACTGATTTCGCTGCGTGTGACCCGCGATTGCAGCCAGCGCGCCAATTCTTGGCGGGCACTTTCAATCACTTTTTCACCAGCAAGTGTTTGCTCGGATGCGTCTATCTCTACGCGTTCAGCGCCGCTCCAGACGGCAGATCCTTGCGTCAACTGGCGCGAGCGAACCCAGCGTTCAATCTCGCCACGTTCCAGACTGACCATATGCCCGGCGCGTGGCGCACTACCGAGCGGCAGCTTCATCCATTGATACAAGGTCGCCAGATCGCCGCTGCTCAGGTTGGCCACGTCTCCCAAGGTGACTTGTGCATGTCTTACCTGTACCTTCGCGCGTAATTCAATCTTCACCGGCCAATTCTTTTCTTCCGGCTGGGCGTGCGAAACACCCCCGGCGGCAACCAGGAGAACGCCGGCCAAAACCTGAAGCAGACGATGCAGGAAGAATGCTTGGATGGACATGTTGTTAAATTTATTTGCGCAGGTTATTTACCATGCCGAGCATCTCATCCGATGCCTGCACCACTTTCACGCTGGCCTCGTAAGCACGCTGCGCCACCATCAGGTTGACCATTTCTTCCACCATCTTGACGTTGGAGCCTTCCAGGAAGCCTTGCTGCAACACACCGACGCCGTCTTCGGCGGCCCGGCCGGTAATCGGCTCTCCGGA
Source organism: Collimonas sp. GW821-FHT02H07 (assembly GCF_059421505.1). Taxonomy (NCBI): domain Bacteria; kingdom Pseudomonadati; phylum Pseudomonadota; class Betaproteobacteria; order Burkholderiales; family Oxalobacteraceae; genus Collimonas; species Collimonas sp. GW821-FHT02H07. The sequence continues at coordinate 37,906 of NZ_JBWKVC010000020.1, read as the reverse complement.
AGATTCGTTAGTGCGATACAGATTGTCGCCCTGCGCACTCAGCAGGCCAGGACTGGAAAAACGCACCAGTTCCAGCTTGCCAGCCTCGATCGGGGCCGATTGGCCAGGCACCTGGATGGTGATACGGCCGGTCGGATTGATCACCATGTTCTGTGCATTGTCCGGGACCGTGATCCCAGGGCTGAGAGGATATCCGGCCTGGGTCGACAGCATGCCGTCCGCGTTCACCTTCAGGGTGCCGCCACGGGTATAGGCACGCGAGCCGTCGGGCATCGTCACTTCCAGAAAGCCGTCGCCCTGGATGGCGACGTCGAGCGCAGAGTCGGTCTTCTTGATATCGCCCACATCAAACATTTTTGAAAGATTGGCGATGCCGACACCGGAGCCCAACTGCGAGGCGCCGCCCAGAAGAGCGCTGTCGCCTTCTGAGCCTTTGGACATGGCGAGCTGGCGAGTGCCTATCATCATCAGGTCGGCAAAGCTGATGCGTGCCTTCTTGAAGCCGGTGGTATTCACGTTGGCCAGGTTATTGGCGATCGTATCAACGTTCAGCTGCTGTGCCTGCATTCCGGTGGCGCCGATATAAAGAGCATCAAGCATAAAATCCCTCACTCAAACTTTAATTGTTGTTAATCCGTGTCGTCACGACTGCGCCGTTACCACGGTTACCGGTGTTACATATCGCCCAGTTTGCGAATCGCTGTTCCCAGCATTTCGTCATAGCCCTGCGCTACTTTTTGCATGGATTCAAAATGGCGCATGGTTTGCGTCAGTTCGACCATTTCCCGCATCGAGCTGACATTGGCATTCTCCAGATAGCCTTGCCTGACCTGTATCTCGGCATCCTGCAGCTGTGCCATGCCCTCGCCCGCCGCCACCAGGCCGTCGCCCAGCCGACGCAAGCTTGCCGGCTTGTCGAACTGAACGATCTTCAGTTGCGCCACCGGCAGCTTGTTTTCAACGATATTGCCGGCCGCGTCGATAGTAGGTTGCGAGGTATTCAGATAGATATCCCCGCCTTTGCCCATCACCGGATAGCCTTGCGCCGTCACCAGGCGTCCGCGCGCATCCATGCGGAAATTGCCTTGCCGGGTATAGGCTGTACCGTTGTCGGTCTGCACCTCGAAGTACCCGGATCCGGTAATCGCCAGATCGAGATTCTGACCGGTCGACTTTAGCGTGCCGGGGCGCGTGTCCGACAGCACCTCGACCTGGCTTCCGGACAACTCACGCCCCATGGCCTCCGCCATGCCGGCGTCCCACATGCGTGCAAACGACGGTCCTTGCGTCGCGGACTGAGCACGCACCACCGCGACTTCGCGCTTGTATGCCGGGGTCAAGGCATTGCTCAGGTTCATCGCCACGCGGTCGACCCTGGCCATGTCTTGCTGCATGCTCTGCAGAGCTACTCCCAATAATTCTTCCATTTCTATCTTTCAGGCCTGTCAGGGATTGATGAAATTACACTCACAAAGTCACCACGCTGTACGACTTGAGTTCAATCGAAAGCGGTATTTCGGTCATGGACAGCACCCGCAAATGCGGCACCACGCGTTCAGACAGCATGCGGATATGGCGGCGCAGTTCTGGTGAACACAGCAGCACCGGCAGCAGATTGCTTTTCATCATGCGTTCAGCCTGCTGCACCAGGCGGGACACGAATTGCTCGGCCAGTTTCGGTTCCAGCACAAAAGGCTGCTGTCCGTTGGCGGATTGAATGCTGTGCATGAACTGGCTCTCTATCGCCGGATCCAGCGTCATTACATGCAGCGCATTGGCGTCGCCGACCAGTCCCTGGCAAATCGCCTGGCCAAGCCGATGGCGCACTGCTTCGGTAAGGTAGTGGCTGTCCTTGCTGGCGCGGCCAGAGTCGTTCAGCGTCTCCAGGATGGCTTCTATGTGACGGATGCTGACTTTTTCCCGCAGCAGGCTCTGCAGCACTTTCTGGACATCGCTGATGGCCAGCACCGTGGGAATCAGATCTTCCACCAGGCTTGGCTGCGCCTGGCGTACCCGTGTCAGCAAACGTTCGGTTTCAGCGCGCGTGAGCAAGGTCGCGGACTCGCGCCGCAACACTTCGGTCAGATGGGTCATGAAGACAGTCTGGGCATCGACCAAGGTAAACTTGGCGGCCTGCGCGGCGGAACGTTGCGACTCTTCGATCCACAACGCCGGCAAACCATAGGTGGGATCGCGCGTCGCCTCGCCTGGAATGGCTTTGACGTCTCCACCCGGATGTATCGCCAGCAGGCGGTCGGCGCGTGCTTCGCCGCGTGCCGTCAATACGCCGTCAAGATGGATTTCGTACTGATCCGCACCCAGCCGCGAGGTATCCCGAAAGCGAACCCGCGGCAACACCATGCCGAATTCTTGCGCATGCTGCTTGCGGAAAGTGGCAATGCGCTCCATGAACAGACTGCCGGGCTGGTTGGCCAACGGCACCCAGTGACGTCCGATATTCACTTCGATCGGTTCCACCTTTAACAAGGCATAGGGATCGTCTTCGCCGGCAACAACGGCGTCTTCGGCATCGCTGACAGCTGTCTCCGGCGCCACTTTAGCTTTGGCGGCGCGGAATGCGAACCAGGCCGCAATCAGCACACATGAGCCCAGGGCCAGCACGGGCACGGCCGGAATCCCAGGCATCAGCAGCAGGCCGACTTGCGCAGCCGCTACGATCAGCAGTGTCTTGGGGAAGGACGTCATCTGCCGTGCGACCTCCTGGCTGAGATTGGCGTCCGACGCAGAACGGGTAACGATAATGCCGGTGCCGAGTGCGATCACCAGCGCCGGCACCTGCGTAACAATACCGTCGCCGATGGTCAGCAGTGTGTAGGTCTGCAAGGCCTGTGCCCATGGCATGCCATGCTGCATGACGCCGATCACCAGGCCGCCGACGATATCGATCAGCAAAATGATGATGCCGGCAATCGCATCGCCCTTGACGAATTTGCTGGCGCCATCCATGGCGCCGTAGAAGCCGGCTTCCTTGCTGAGATTCTTGCGGCGCAGCTGGGCTTCCGTCTGATCGATGAAACCCATGTTCAGGTCGGCGTCGATGCTCATCTGCTGGCCCGGCATGCTGTCCAGCGTAAAGCGAGCCGCCACCTCTGACACGCGCTGGGCGCCGTTGGTGATCACCACGTACTGGACCACGATCAGGATGAAAAACACGATCAGGCCGATCACGTAGTTACCGCCCACCACGTAGGAACCGATGGCGGAGATCACCTTGCCGGCGTCGCCATTCGACAGGATGAGACGCGTGGCTGCCACATTGAGCGACAGCCGGAACAAGGTGGCAATCAGCAGTAAAGACGGAAAGGTGGAAAACTCCACCGGCCGCGCCATATAAAATGTCAGCAGCAGGATCAGGAAGGCAAAGCTGAAATTGGTCAAAATCAGAAAATCGAGCAGGCCGGCGGGAATCGGCACGAACAGCACCACCAGCACGCCCAGCACCAGCACCACCATAACGATATCGCTATGCTTGCCAAAGAATCGTCGCAGCATTTCCATCAAATCTTTCCTCCAGCAGCAGCCTGCACCGGCTGCCCGCCGCTTTCACGTGCCTGGCGCATCGCGAACACCCAGACGATAATGCGCGCGACGTCGGCATACAGCGCCGGCGGCACTTGCTGGTCGACACCTACCTCGTGGAATAATTTGCGCGCCAGGGTACGGTTCTGCACCACGGGTATCCTTTTTTCCGCGGCAATCTTGCGCATCGCCGCGGCGATCAGTCCGGCGCCTTTGGAAACCATTTGCGGCGAGGACATTTCGCCATGGGTATAGCGCAAGGCGACCGCCAGATGCGTAGGATTGGTGATCAGAACGTCAGCGTCGCCCGTTTTGCCCAGAGCCAGGCTGCGCTTGAGCATTTCATTGCGGAGCTCGCGCAGGCGCGCACGAATGCGCGGATCGCCGTCGCGATGCTTGGATTCATCGCGCAGATCGCGGCGGCTCATGCGCATTTTCTTGGCGAATTCATGCCTGGTGTAGAGCCAGTCGCAGATGGCGATCAGCCCCATCATCAGGATCAGCTTCATGCCGATCGAGGTCATGTCGCCGAGCAAAGTGCGGATATAACCCTGCGGCGAGTATCCCGCCAGATTGAAGAACTGCGGCGCCAGGCTCTTCAATGCGCGATACACCACCCACACCAGCAGGGTCAGTTTGAGACAGGCCTTGGCGCCGTCAAACAAGGTGCGCAGTGAAAACAGGCGCTTGAAGCCGTTGGCCGGATTCACCTTGTCCCAGTCGGGGCCTAGCGGCTTCGTGGAAAACACAGGTCCGATCTGGATCAGGTTGCCGACAATCGCCGCCAGCATGATGGTTGCAAAAAATGGCGCCAGCAAAGTCAGGCTACTGGTCAGCCCATGCGAAATCAGCTGCCACAGGACGGCTGGACTGGCGTCTACGCGCCCGGCCAGATTCAGCAGCGCCTGGTCGAAACGAAACTGATCGCGGAAATTCTCCCATCCCTGCCAGTTGACATAGACTACGGCGACAGCAAACACAATCGCGGAAATAGCGTCCGGGCTTTTGGATACTTGTCCGCGTTTGCGCGCTTCATTGAGTTTATATTGCGTCGCCGCTTCGTTGCGGTCGAGATCCTGTTCAGCCATTATCGGGCGCCCCCAAAAATATCGCTCCAGGTTTGAAAGATCGATGCATAGATACGCGAAGTGACGCTGCCGGCGCCGGTCATCCATAACGACAGCGCCGTCAGGCCAACCACGATCTTGATCGGAATCCCCATCGCAAACATATTCATCTGCGGCAGATTGCGCGCCAGTACGCCCAAGCCCAGCTCCACCAGGAAGATGCAAAAGACGACGGGAGCAACCAAGGAAAAACCCAGAGTAAACATGGCGGCAACCTGTTTGATGACGGGGCCGGCGGCGTTCGCCAGGGACCATGTGCGTCCGGGCGGAAAGCGCTCCAGGCTATAGGCAAAGCCGCGCAGCAAAGCGTGATGACCGTTAAGCGCGAAGAACATCACTACCGCCAGCTGATTGAAAGCACTGGTGAGAATAGGAAGCTGACGCCGGCTGACCGGATCGAACACCTGAGCAATGCCATAGCCGATCTGCACATCAAGCAGAGCGCCGCCTACGGAAAATGCGGCGAATCCCAGCATCAGCCCCAAAGCCAGGGTCGCGCCAAGGATCATCTCGGTCAAAGCCGCTTGCAGCAATTCTCCGGCGCCGAGTGCGGCTGACACACGGATATCGGGAAAGCCGATAGTCAGCGCAACGGAAAGGGCAATCACCAGGAACACACGCACAGTGGCTGGCATGGAGAAGGCATACATGACAGGCGTCATCAGGAATACAGCGGCGAGCCTCAATGACAGCAGAAATACGGTGAACAGCCAGGACATATCAATGAACAGGCCATTTTGGGAAAACATATGCTTACTTTCCCAGGCTAGAACATTGAAGGAATGCCGGACCAGAGCCGGGTGGAAAATTGCGCCAGCTTATGCAGCATCCAGGGACCGAACACCATCAGCGCAACGCCCGCCGCAAGAAGCTTGGGCACAAAAGTAAGCGACATTTCCTGCACCTGCGTCACCACCTGCAAAATGCTAACGGCAAGCCCCACCAGCATGCTCAGGGCCAGGACTGGCATACACACCAATAAACCCGTCCAAAACATGTCTGCCATCATTTGCAAGGCTAAATCGGCGTGCATAAAAACTTTCAATACCCATACTCAAAAAAAACAACAATTTTTCCTGCTTACTCAGAAAAATTTCCATACGTTAATTATGTTATATTGACCAAGTAACAATTCCCAAGTCCAATATCATGTAGCGCAATGTATCTATTTGTTAGCATACGTAACATTTTGTGGGATATTAGCAAGCTTTCTACGGGGAAGCAAAAGAATTAAAAGTTACAATTCTTTTCCAGAAAACAATTGACTATTTTCCAAATTGTTAAATATTCGGAACTTTTTCCGATGGAAACAATCTCCTGCTGCCTGGTCGCCATACGAGACAACCCGCTACGATTTCCCTTAAATCGAAGTGGTTTTCAGGGGCGAAGACAAGAGATATTGATCAGGCGGTTTCTGTGCAAATCGACGAATTCGGCATGAGCCGAATCTGCAGCAGCGTCGAATTTGCATTGCACGTTTTGCTCGTGCATTACCTAAGGCAAACCGCAAGATACGGTACTCGATCACATCGTTGCGGATCTGTGTGGGCGCGATTTTATTTTCCGCAACGCATCTACCGTTGCAAATGCAGGTAACGCAAGCCTTTCCAAAACGCCGCGACGAAACGCTTTGGAATGACTTGCTAATACAAATTATTTGATCGAAAGCATCGCATCACTTCCCGCTCACAACCTCGATGCAATACAAACCCCAAGGGCAAAGCGCAAACCGCTGCGCCAGCGGCTTCTGCGCCAGTTCAGGAATGCGGTCAGCGTCATAAATGGCGAAGATGGGGCCAAAACCGCCTATAGCCAGCGGCATGCCGTCAATCTGCGTGGCCAGGATGTAGTCATATTTGCGCAACTGCTCGAAACTCAGCTGCGGCATGTAGCCGTCGACCGAATGGAACACGATCTGGGTATCCGCCGCTTTGCTGGCGCCGAGCATGTCCAGCAACGCGGTCAGGCGCGGGCCGCGCAGCTGATGCGGCTTGCCATCGTATTCCAGCGTCGGCTTGATGGTCACAGCAGGCAGCTTGTCGAGCGCGGCCAGGTCGAAGGTGAAGGCGCGCTTGAATTGCACATTCTGCTTGTGCAGCATCTGGTCGATCACCGCATCGACCGGGCCGCGGTTGCTGCGCTCGATGGCGCCGGCGATGGTCAGCACGGCCGGGCCGGTGGATTTGACATCCGATGCTGTGCCGGCAGCGGCGAATGCCGGTAGCGCAGACACGCCAAGCGCCCCGGCAATGGAGGCGGCAGCGGTTGATATGAACTGGCGTTTCTTCATTCATGGCTCCTTGGTGAAAACAGCGCGCTATAAGCAACTGCGTGACCTGCAATTGTAGAAGCGCTTTCAGGCAGCCATGACATTTTTTGCAAAATAAATCACGCCGGCAACAAAGCGCCGCTTACTGCGCCGAGGTTTTCGGCTTGACCAGATAACCTAGCCCTGCCGCAATCAATAACAGCACAGTCGCGGTCGCCAGAGCGATCCTGACCCCGCTGCTCATGTCGCCGGCCGCGCCATCGCTCACCAGTGCGCCGAATACCGCGACGCCGACCGCGCCGCCGACCTGCCTTGCGGTATTCAATACCGCCGAAGCGGTGCCGGCCCTGTTCTTCTCCACGCTCGACAGGATCGACGTGGTCATGGCCGGCACCGCCAGCCCCATCCCGGCCGGGATCAGTACGAAGCCGGGCAGCATGTGCAGGAAACTGGCGTGCTCGGCGATGCCGATGCTGCCCAACAAGCCGTAGCCTGAGGCGCCGATCAGGCCGCCCAGCACCATCGGCAGGCGGATGCCGGCCTTGCCGATCAGCCAGCCGCTGACCAGGTTCGAGAAAATGAAGGTGCCGGTCAGGGGCAGGAATGCCAGCCCGGCTTGCAGCACGCTGTAGTTCTGCACCTTCTGCAAATAAAAGCTGATGACGAAGATCACGCCGTAATAGGAAAAATTCACCAGCACGCCGAACAGCACCGCAGCCGTAAAACTGGTCTGGTGGAAGAAATTCAGCGGCAGCATGGGATGCGGCACTTTGCGCTCGACCATGATGAAGGCGGCGCCGGCGATCAGGGCGACGCAGAATCCGGCGATCACCAGCGGATGCTGCATGCCTAGCGGATGGAATTCGATGACCGCACCGACCAGCCCGGTCAGCGCGATGACCGCCAGCAGCTGCCCGAACGGATCAAAGGAGCGCGCATGCGCGCTGGCGGCGATCGCCGGCACCACGCGCAGGGTCAGCAAAAAGCCGAGCGCGCAGATCGGCAGGTTGACCAGGAAGATGCTGCGCCAGCCGGCGGTCGCCAGCAGCAGGCCGCCGATGACCGGTCCGGCCGCGATAGACACCCCGCCGGCGGCAGTCCAGAGGCCGATAGCCTTGGCGAGCAGTTTTTTGTCGTGGGCGCAGGCATGATTCAAGATCGCCAGAGAACTTGGCACCAGCAACGCCGCGCCTATGCCCTGCACTGCCCTGGCGAGATTCAGGAAGCCGGCGTTCGGCGCCAGTCCGCAGGCCATGGAAGCCAGCGCAAACAAGAGAAATCCGGCCAAAAACAGGCGCTTGGAACCGAACTTGTCGCCCAGGGCGCCAGCCGACAGGAGGAATACCGCGAATCCCAGCGTGTAGGCATCGACCACCCATTGCAAGGCCGATACGCGCGCGCCCAGATCAGCGCCGATCTGCGGCAAGGCAACGTTGACGATGGTGACGTCGAGCTGGACGATGATGAAGGCGAAGCTGCTGGCGGCAATCGTCCACCTGACCGCGGCAGTTGTTTCATTCGCAACGGCGAGCATCGGCTTGAGAGCGGTCGCGGCTTGAGGAGAAGTCATTGCAGTCATCCAATCGCAAAGTAAGCAAGTCTTGATTCTGAGCGCGTCCGGGTCGCTTGTCACACAACAACAGTACGGTTACCATCAAACTATGGACAACGAACCCGACCTCAGCCGACTGGCCCGCACCATAGGCGATCCTACCCGTATTCAAATGCTGGCGCTGCTGATGGAGGGGCGCGCCCTGACCGCCAAGGAGCTGGCCTACGGCACCGAGATCAAGCCGGCGACCGCCACCAGCCACCTGAAGCAGCTGATGGAAGACCGCCTGCTGGAGATGACCTGCCAGGGCCGGCACAAGTATTTCCGGCTGGCGTCGCCGGAAGTGGCGCGCCTGATTGAATCGCTGATGGTGTTCGCGCCGAAACGCAAGCGGGTTGGACCCGGCAACGATGCGATCTGCACCGCGCGTTTTTGCTACGACCACCTGGCCGGCAAGCTGGGCACCCGCCTGACCGAAGCGCTGGTTGCGCGCGGCTTGCTGGATGCCGATGACGGCCTGTTTGCGCTGTCGGCGTCCGGCGAAGCCTGGTTCAAGCAATTCGGCATCAACACCGATGAATTGCAAAAGAGCCGGCGCCAGTTCGCCTACCCTTGCCTGGACTGGAGCGAACGCCGCGATCATCTGGCCGGCGCTCTGGGAGCGACGCTGGCCAAGCGCATGATTGAACTGGGCTGGCTGACGCGTAGCAAGCATTCGCGCGTGGTCGCCATCACCGCCGCGGGCCGCAGCGCATTGACGGCGGAGTTCGGCATCACGCTGGACCAGGCCTGACGGCCTGGTTTTTTACCCATCAGGAAACAACGCATGCATCAAGGTGTGATTTTCGCATTGCTGGCTGCCGCCTTCTTCGGCGCCAGCACCCCCTTCGCCAAGCTGCTGGTTGGCCAGGTGTCGCCGGTGATGTTGGCCGCCCTGCTGTATCTCGGCAGCGGCCTCGGCCTCTCGCTCTGGTACGGGCTGCGCCGCTTGCGCGCCGGCAGCCAGGGCGCTGCCGACGGCTTGCGCAAAGCCGACTTGCCATGGCTGGCGGCAGCGATCCTCAGCGGCGGCATCGCCGGCCCGGTGCTGCTGATGTTCGGGCTGGCGCAGACGCCTGCTTCCAGCGCTTCGCTGCTGCTGAACATGGAAGGCGTGCTGACTGCTGCACTGGCCTGGTTCGTATTCAAGGAAAATTTCGACCGCCGCATCGTGCTCGGCATGATTGCCATCGTCCTCGCCGGCATGCTGCTGTCGTGGCAGCAGATGCCGGTATTCGGCTTGCCCTGGGGGCCGCTGGCGATCCTGGCGGCGTGCCTGTGCTGGGCCATCGACAATAACCTGACGCGACGGATTTCCGCCAGCGATGCGGTACAGATCGCCGCGCTCAAGGGCTTGGTGGCCGGCCTGGTGAACCTGGCGCTGGCTTTGTTATTGGGGGCAAGCCTGCCGGACGTTGCCAGGATAGGCGCCGCGGCGCTGATCGGCTTCAGCGGCTACGGCCTCAGCCTGGTGCTGTTCGTGCTGGCGCTGCGCCATCTTGGCAGCGCCCGCACCGGCGCCTATTTCTCGGCGGCGCCCTTCATCGGCGCGGCGATTTCGCTGCTGGTCCTGCATGAGGCTGTCGGCGGCATGTTCTGGCTGGCCGCCGCATTGATGGGATTCGGCATCTGGCTGCACCTGACGGAACGTCACCAGCATCCGCATGCCCACGAAGAAATCGAGCACGGCCACAGCCATAGCCATGACCTGCATCACCAGCATGAGCACGATTTCGCCTGGGACGGGCGCGAACCGCACAGCCACCCGCACCGCCATCTGCCGATCAGCCATAGCCACGCGCACTATCCTGACATCCATCATCAACATAAGCACTGAGCAGGCACTGAGGCCTAACAGGATCTGCCGGGCCAAAGAAAATGGACCGGCTGATCCACGCGATAAAACCACGTACATCAGACGATCCATTTAACCGCGGCAAGGTCCGGTCAGAACCTTGCGCCGTTTAGTGCGTCTTTGCGTTCAACACCCGCCGCGCGAAGACCCAGGCAACCGCTACAAACACGATCAAGCCCAACCACTGGGCGGTGCCTTCAAACGCCGGTCCGACCAGCGCCAGCGGCGAATCCGTGCCGCTGAAACCGATGATCCCGGCCAGCACCACGCCCACCAGGCTTTCGCCGACGATCAGGCCGGACGCCAGCAGCACGCCGCGGCGGTTGGACGGTTCAGCGTATTGTTCGTAAGGCACGCCCTTTTGCTGCGCGCGCTTCTTCAAAACACGCTCGATGCCCCAGGCCAGCAAGGTGCCCAGCACCAGGGTCGACGCCACGGTCGGCGGCAGGTAGATGCCGATGCCGACCGCCAGCACCGGCAAGCGGGCCATGCCGCCGCGATGGCGAAGGATTTCATCGACGATTACCAGCGCCACGCCGAGACCGAGGCCGATCAGGATCATGTCCCAGTTCAGCTGATGGGTGAAGATGCCGGTGGCGATCGCCGTCATCAGGGTCGCCTGCGGCGCCGACAAGGCATGCGCCACGTCCATGTCGGCGCGCGGCATGGCGCCGGCGAAGCCATAGGCGTTGTACAGCAGCTCCAGCACCGGCGGGATCACCACGGCGCCGACCACGCAGCCGATCAGCAAGGCCACCTGCTGGCGCCAAGGAGTAGCGCCGACCAGCCAGCCGGTTTTCAGATCCTGCAGGTTATCGTTGGAAATGGTGGCCACGGCAATCACCGCGGAAGTCGTGAAGATCGCCAGCGCGATACCCAGCTTGTTGCCGGTTTCGGTCGCCAGCAAGCCGTCGGCGCTGCCAACCAGCAGGATCAGCAAGGAGACCAGCACCACGGCGACGATGCCGACGCCGGAAATCGGGCTGGCGGACGAACCGATCAGGCCAGCCATGTAGCCGCAGGCGGCGGCGATCAGGAAACCGAAAATCACGGCGAACAGGACGCTGTAAGCCACCAGCCCCCACATCACGCCCGAGCTGAGCGGCGCGGCGCTGAGGAAGCTGCCGAAAGTGACGACCAGGATCGCCACCAGCACCAGCGTGATGCCGACAATCCAGACCAGCGACATATCCTGTTCGGTGCGCGGGATGTTGATGCGGCCGTTGCCGCCGCTCAGGGCCCGGAAGGAAGTCTTGACGCCTTCCAGCATAGGCTTGAACAACGTGATCAGCGTCCATACCGCGGCGACGCCGATGGTGCCGGCGCCGATGAAGCGCACGTCCTTGCTCCACAGGCCGGTGGCGTACTTGGCCAGGGTCATGCCGTCCGGAATGGCATGCATCGAAGTCAGCACCGGCACGGCGATGCCCCAGGCGATCAGCAGGCCGATCAGCATGGCGATGCCGGCGACGATGCCGATCAGGTAGCCGGCGCCGAGCAAGGCCAGCGAAAATCCGCTGGAAATCCGCAGCACGGCGGGGCCGGCGGCAAACCACAGGCTGATGCCCTCGCTCAAGATCCGGAAGCCGGATGAGGCCAGGGTCACGACCGCGGCGACCACGCCGCCGGCCATGATATCGACAATGCCGGTTTCAGCTTTCGCGCCAGGCTTGCCGCTGACCGCATCGGCTTCGACGTCGGCGCTGCCGACACGCAGGATTTCCGCTGCCGCCACGCCTTCTGGATAGGGCAGATCGCTCTGCACCACCATCGCGTGGCGCAAGGGAATCGTAAACATCACGCCCAGCATGCCGCCGGCGGCGCAGATCGCCAGCGTTTGCCAATATGGGAAGCCTTGCCAGTAGCCGATCATCACCAGGCCCGGCAGGATGAAAATAATAGAAGACAAGGTGCCGGCGGCTGAAGCCTGGGTCTGCACCATATTGTTTTCAAGGATGTTGGCGCTCTTGAACATGCGCAGCACGGCCATGGAAATCACGGCGGCGGGAATGGCGGAAGAAAAAGTCAGGCCGACTTTCAAGCCCAGGTAGACATTGGAGGCAGTGAAGACGACGGTTATCAAAGCGCCAAGGATAATGCCGCGTACCGTCAATTCCGGCAGCGAAACATTATCGGCTATGCGCCCATTTTTACTAAGCAAATCGGACATCGAAACTCCATCACTAAAAATTGCAATGCGCTAATTATCCTCGAAACAGTTGCTCTCCATCCAAAAATTTGACTTCGGTCTACAATGCCCGCTGGGAAGCTGTCCTGACAAAATCAGCTCAGGATTTAGAAACAAACGTTATTAAATAAGCCACGCTATGGCGAATAACGCTTTCAATATCCTTCAATAGGTTATCAACCCCAAGTTGGAAAGGTAAAAGCCATGACAAGCCTGAACATCAACGGCAAACAACACGATATCGATCTGCCCGAAGACACCCCGCTGCTGTGGACCCTGCGCGACCACGTCGGCCTGACCGGCACCAAATTCGGCTGCGGCATGGCCCTGTGCGGCGCTTGCACCGTGCATCTGGACGGCGAGCCGATCCGCTCCTGCATCACGCCGATCAGCGCCGCTGCCGGCAAGAAAGTCACCACCATCGAAGCAATGGCCGAAGACAAGGTAGGCCATGCGGTACAGGAAGCCTGGATTGCCCTGGGCGTGCCGCAATGCGGCTATTGCCAGGCCGGCCAGATCATGTCCGCCACCGCCCTGCTGAAAACCACCGCCAAGCCGACCGACAAGCAAATCGACGACGCCATGAGCGGCAATATCTGCCGTTGCGGCACCTATACCCGGATTCGCGCAGCCATCAAGCAGGTTGCGGACAAAGGAGCCGCAAAATGAGCGCCGCTTTCGATTTCGATAAAGATAGCGCTAACACCAATGCCGGCGACGGCAAAACCCCGGCCATCGCCTCCATCAGTCGCCGCACCTGGCTCAAAGGAGTCGGCGCATTTGCCGGACTGGCGCTGACGGTCGGCGTCAACGGCCTGGTCAGCGCGGCCGATGCCGCCGCCCCGGCAAAAAAATACGGTGGCGCCGGCATGCCCGGCGGCACCGTCAACGATCCGCTGATTTTCGTCACCATCGGCGCCGACGGCATCGTCAGCATCATTGCCCACCGCTCGGAAATGGGGCAAGGCATCCGCACCAGCCTGCCGCTGGTAGTGGCCGATGAACTCGACGCCGACTGGGGCCGCGTACGCGTGGTGCAGGCCAACGCCGACGAAAGCCGCTACGGCAACCAGAATACCGACGGCTCGCGCAGCATGCGCCACTTCTTCACGCCGATGCGCCAGGTCGGCGCCACCGCGCGCGCCATGCTGGTGTCCGCCGCGGCGGCGCGCTGGAGCGTGCCGGAAGCGGAGATCACGACCAAGAATCATGAGGTGCTGCACGCCAAGAGCGGCCGCAAGCTCGGTTACGGAGAGCTGGCGGTCGACGCCGCCAAGCTGAAAGTGCCGTCGGCAACCCAGGTGCTACTGAAAGATCCGGCGCAATTCCGCTATATCGGCAAAGACGTCTTCAACAGCGTCGATTTCCATGACATCGTCACCGGCAATACCCACTACGGCATCGATACCCGTCTGGACGGCATGCTGTACGCGGTGATTGCGCGGCCGCCGGTATACGGCGGCAAGGTGGCGAGTTTCGATAGTGCCGACGCGCTGAAGATCCCGGGCGTGGTGCGCGTGATCGAACTGAAAGGCAGTCCGCCGCCGGCCAAGTTCAATCCGCTCGGCGGCATCGCTGTCGTCGCGCGCAATACCTGGGCCGCCATCAAGGGCCGCGAAGCCTTGAAGATCACCTGGGACAACGGCCCGCACGCCGGCTACGATTCCACCGCCTTCAAGACTACCTTGCAGGAAGCCGCGCGCAAGCCAGCCAAGGTGGTGCGCAACAACGGCGACACCATGGCCGCGCTGGCGCAGGCCGGCAAGCGTATCGAAGCCGAGTACTACATCCCGCACCTGGCGCACGCCACCATGGAGCCGCCGGCAGCCACTGCCCGCACCGCCAACGGCAAGTGCGAAGTCTGGGCCTGCGTGCAGGATCCGCAAGCCACGCGCGACACAGTGGCGGACCGCCTGGGTTGGAAGAGCGACGCCGTCAAGGTCAATGTGACCTTGCTGGGAGGCGGCTTCGGCCGGAAATCCAAGCCGGACTTCGCGGCCGAAGCGGCGCTGCTGTCGCAAGCCATGGACGGCGCGCCGGTCAAGGTCACCTGGACGCGCGAGGATGACCTGCGCCACGACTACTTCCATACCGTTTCGCTGGAACACCTGGAAAGCACGCTGGACGCCAAAGGCAAGCCGCTGGCCTGGCTGCACCGCACTGCCGCGCCGACCATCGCCTCCACCTTCGTCGCCGGCGCCAAGGGCGAACAGCCAGGTGAACTGGGCATGGGCGCGATCAATATCCCCTTCGTGATTCCGAACATCCGCATCGAAGCGCCGGAAGTCGAGGCCCACACGCGCATCGGCTGGTTCCGTTCGGTCTACAACATCCCGCATGCATTCGCGGTGCAGTCATTTGTCGCCGAGCTGGCGGCGGCGGCCAAGCGCGACCACCGGGAGTTCCTGCTGGAACTGATCGGCCCGGCGCGCCAGGTCAATCCGCAAGAGATGTCGGACAGCACCAACTATGGCGAATCACCGGCCTTGTACCCGTTGGATACCGGCCGCATGCGGCAGGTGGTCGAGCTGGCCACCAAGGAAGCCGGCTGGGGCCGCAAGCTGCCCAAGGGGCATGGACTGGGCCTGGCGGTAGCCTACAGTTTCATGTCGTATGTCGCTGCGGTAATCGAAGTGGCGGTTGGCGCCGATGGCGAGATCAGCATTCCGCGGGTCGACATGGCGATCGATTGCGGCCCGCAGATCACGCCGGACCGCATCCGCTCGCAAGTCGAAGGCGCCTGCATCATGGGCCTGAGCCTGGCGCTGACGGGGGAAATCACCTTCAAGAACGGCAGCGCGGAGCAAGGCAATTTCCATGAGTACGAAGTGCTGCGCGCCTTCAGCGCGCCGCGCGACCTGCGGGTCCACATGGTGCCGCACAAATACGACATGCCGCTCGGCGGCGTCGGCGAGCCGGGCACGCCGCCCATCGCGCCGGCCTTGTGCAACGCCATTTTCGCGGCGACCGGCAAGCGCATCCGCAACCTGCCGATCCGGGACCAGCTGAAAAAGAGCTGATTCAAGAGCTGGTTCAAGAGCTGGTTCAAGAGCTGGTTCAAGAGCCGACTCAGGAGCCGATCCCTGCCGGCTTGAAAAACGGCCATGCGGCTTGTCGCGCATGGCCGTTTTAAGTTACCCGTTCAGTCGAGTTTCTGGGCGGCCACGAGTACGCCGTCAGCATCGGCATAAATCCAGGCGCCGGGCGCGATCGTCACGCCGGCGATCGAGACGCTGATGTCGCGCTCCCCTACTCCCTTGCGGACGCTGCGTTGCGGGTGCAGCGCCAGCGCGCGAACGCCGATATCGCAGGCATTGAGCTCCGCCGAATCGCGCACGCAGCCGTTGACGATGATCCCGGCCCAGCCATTTTTCTGCGCCAGCACGCCGAGGTTGCCGCCGACCAGCGCGCAACGCAGGCTGCCGCCGCCATCGACCACCAGCACCTGGCCGTCGCCGGCGGTTTCCAGCGTGCTGCGCACCAGCACATTGTCTTCATGTACCTTGAGGGTGCGCGCCGGACCGCAAAACGCCTGGCGCTTGCCGAGAGAAATAAACACCGGCGGCAATACCGCCAGGGCGGCGCTTCCGAGCTTGTCTTCGTTGGCGTCGCACAGATCACAGGTGGCGAAAGTCATTGCATCTCCGTTGCAGGCAGTGTTGGTCAGCTGGGTTCTTCGGGCGGCTCGGCCGAAAATGTCAGGCCGCCGAATTTCTTGACACTATACATCCGCTTGTCGGCGACTTTCAACAAGGTTTCCAGGTCAAGGCCGTCGGCCGGATACAGCGCGCCGCCGATGGATGCGCCGATCTGGCAATGGTCGCCGTTGCTCATCAGGATCGGCTTGTTGAGCACCGCATAGATTTTTTCCGATATCGCCAGCGCCGATTCTTCATCGGCCACGCCCGGCAGGTAGACGATGAATTCATCGCCGCCGAAGCGCGCTACTTCATCCTCTTTGCGCAAGGCGTTCTGCAGGCGCAGGCCGACTTCGATCAGGACCCGGTCGCCTTCATCGTGACCGTAGTGATCGTTGACCTGCTTGAACTTGTCCAGGTCGACGAACAGCACCGCAAACCGGAACAGCTGCGGCTCGACGTCGGTGCGGCGGCGAAATTCGATTTGCGCAATCAGCGAATCGCGGTTCAGCAGGCTGGTCAGGCGGTCGGTGCGCAGATGGCGTTCCATCTCCTGGAAGCTCTCTGCCAGTTCGCCGATCTCGTCCTTGCGGTCGATATTGAGCTTGGCAAACGGCCGCCCGCTGCCTATGCTGCGCACCGCCAGCGTCAGCTTGCGGATATCGCGCAAGGCCCAGCGCAAGATCCCGTAGCCGGCCAGCAAAGCCAGCAGGATCACCAGCAGGCCGAGATACAGGCTTTTGTAGACGCTGGAGTTGATCGCGCCCCAGAAATCGGAGCGCGGCAAAGCCACCACGGCGATCCATTCCAGTCCGGCTGCATCGCGATGCAGCTGCGCGGCCACCTCGATCTGTCCGGAGGCGCTGGGAAAGGCGCCGATGATCAGCTTGCCGGGCTTGGGCGGATTGAGCGTCGAGGGAATGACCGGGTCGGTGATCGGCACCACTCCGGGGTGCTTCTGCAGATAGGTTTGCACCAGTTGCCAGCTTTGGCGCATGAACGGTGAAGCGATGTTGCCGAGCCCGTTCCTGACACGCAGGCTCTTGCCGCTGGCATCAGGGATGAACACATTTTCGCCATTGGACGCAGCAACCAGGTCGCCATTGCGCTCGGCAATATAGGCCACGCCATTCCTGTCCATCGGCAGCGCCTGCAGGTATTCCCGCAGCGGCTTGAGCGACAGTTCCCTGGCGACCACGCCGATCAGATCGTGGCTGGCGTCAAACACCGGCCGCGCCAGCATCAGGACCGGCTCATTGTTGGCGGCCTCGACAAACACCGGCGACCAGGCATCTTTTTTCTGGCTGACGGCATTCAGGTACCAGCTTTGCGTACGCGGTTCGTACTCCTCCGTCTCCAGAAAAGTCATTTCGACTGCCGGGCCGCGACTGCGGTATAAGTGGCTGGGCTCGTCGCCGGCGCCTCTCAGGCGGACCCGGAATTCATTGGCGGCGGTACGGCGGATGCCAACGAAATGCCCGTCCGTGCCGGCAAAACCGATAAAGCCGCCGACCGCCGGAAACAGGCCGCTGGCGATCCACATGCGCTCTTCCAGCCGGCGCACATTGGCAGGAAAGGGAATCGGCGTAGGCGTCTTGTTGGCGGCATCGGCGACTTGATCAGGCGCGACTACCCGCAACGCCGCGCCGGCGTCGAAAAGTTGCCTGTTGATTGCACTGTTGATGCCTCCCATCATGTCTGCCAGGACCTTTTGCGATAACGCATCGGTAGCATCCTGGCCAGCCTGATAAAGAAGCCAGCCGACTGAGACGGCCAGACATAACAATAGCGCTGCAAACGGCAAAATGAATAAGCGTTGCAGTGAAGTTCGCTTCAAAATTGCCTCGAAATAACACAAGAATCGGCAATATCCGACTTAAAGAAACTACGCCTGCATCTTGGCGTTACCAACGCGAATGCTGCTTTACAGCAGATTTAAATGCACAATTTATAACATTCGATTATTACAGCACCAAGACAGCAGTCTAAACGGCATCAATCTGAAAAAAGGCCACACGGCGACGCCATGTGACCTTTATAAAGCAACAGGATGAAGCTTGTTGTGATTTTACTCTTTTGCGCCTGCGAAATTCGAGCTTAAGTTGTTACTTTGAAAACTATATCACCATTGTTAACATTTACATGAACAATGTCCTTAGGCCCGAATTTTCCCTCCAGGATCAATTTCGACAGCGGGTTTTCTATCTGCTGCTGAATTGCCCGCTTCAACGGCCGCGCCCCGTACACCGGATCGAAGCCAGCCTCGGCGATTTTCTGCAGGCCGGCTTCCGAGATTTCCAGGCCCATGTCCATTTTCGCCAGGCGTTGCTCCAGTATCTTCAGCTGGATCAGGGCGATCGCACCGATGTTTTTCTCGTCGAGCGCATGGAACACCACGATTTCGTCTATACGGTTGATAAACTCCGGACGGAAATGGTTCCTCACTTCTGCCATGACTTCCATTTTCACCACCGCCGGATCGCTGCCTTCCATCGCCTGGATCCGGTGCGAACCGAGATTCGATGTCATCACGATAACCGTATTCTTGAAATCCACGGTGCGACCCTGGCCATCGGTCATGCGGCCGTCGTCCAGCACCTGCAGCAGCACGTTGAACACGTCCGGATGGGCTTTTTCAATCTCATCCAGCAAGATCACGCTGTAGGGCTTGCGCCGCACCAGTTCGGTCAGATAACCGCCCTCCTCGTAGCCGACATAGCCCGGCGGTGCGCCGATCAGGCGAGCCACTGAATGCTTCTCCATGAATTCGCTCATGTCGATGCGAATCATCGAGTCAGCGCTGTCGAACAGGAAACTGGCCAGCGCCTTGCACAGCTCGGTCTTGCCGACGCCGGTAGGGCCCAGGAACATGAAGGAACCGTAGGGCCGGTCAGGATCGCTCAGACCGGCGCGCGAACGGCGGATGGCGTCCGAGACGGCGACGATGGCCTCGTCCTGGCCAACCACGCGGCGATGCAGTTCCGCCTCCATATTGACCAGTTTCTCGCGCTCGCCCTGCAGCATCTTCGACACCGGGATGCCGGTCATGCGCGACACGATCTCGGCGATTTCATCAGCGCCGACCTGAGTCCGCACCAGCTGCGGCTTGCCTTCGGGATCCGGATGCTGCTCAGCCAGCGCGTCCTGCTTCGACTGCGCCTCCAGCGCTTTCTCAAGCTCGTTGAGCTTGCCGTATTTCAGCTCAGACACCTTTTGCCAGTCGCTGTTGCGGGTCGCCTCGTCGATCTGCAGGCGCAGCTTCTCGATTTCCTCTTTCAGATGCTTGCTGCCCTGGGCGCTGGCTTTCTCCGACTTCCAGATTTCTTCCAGGTCGGCATATTCGCGCGACAACTTCTCGATTTCCTCTTCGATCAGGGTGAAACGTTTTTGCGACGCTTCGTCTTTCTCGCGGCGCACGGCTTCGCGCTCGATCTTGAGCTGGATCAGGCGCCGATCAAGCTTGTCCATCACCTCCGGCTTGGAGTCGATTTCAATCTTGATCTTGGCCGCCGCTTCATCGATCAGGTCGATCGCCTTGTCGGGCAGGAAACGGTCGGTGATGTAGCGATGCGACAATTCCGCCGCCGCGACGATGGCCGGATCGGTGATTTCCACGCCGTGATGGACTTCGTATTTTTCCTGCAAGCCGCGCAGGATCGCAATCGTGGCTTCGACGCTAGGCTCGTCCACCAGGATCTTTTGGAAACGGCGTTCCAGCGCCGCATCCTTTTCGATGTATTTACGATACTCGTCCAGGGTGGTGGCGCCGACGCAATGCAACTCGCCGCGCGCCAGCGCCGGCTTGAGCATATTGCCGGCATCCATCGCGCCTTCCGCCTTGCCGGCGCCGACCATGGTGTGCAGCTCGTCGATGAAGACAATGGTCTGCCCTTCATCCTGGGCGATTTCCTTCAACACCGCTTTCAGGCGTTCTTCGAACTCGCCGCGGAATTTTGCGCCGGCCAGCAAGGACGCCATGTCGAGCGACAAGACGCGCTTGGATTTCAGGCTGTCAGGCACTTCGCCATTCACAATGCGTTGCGCCAGGCCTTCCACGATCGCGGTCTTGCCGACGCCGGGTTCGCCGATCAGCACCGGATTATTCTTGCTGCGGCGCTGCAGGATCTGGATCGCGCGCCGGATTTCATCGTCCCGGCCGATCACCGGATCGAGCTTGCCGAGACGCGCCCGTTCGGTCAGGTCCAGCGTGTATTTTTTCAATGCTTCGCGCTGCCCTTCGCCATCCTGCGAAGCGACATTGGCGCCGCCGCGCACTGCGGTAATTGCCGCTTCCAGCGCCTTGCGCGTGAGGCCGTTTTCGCGTGCCAGCCGGCCTGCATCGGATTTATCGTCAAGCAGGGCCAGCAGCAGCATTTCGCTGGCGATGAACTGATCGCCGCGTTTTTGCGCCTCCTTGTCGGCCAGGTTGAGCAAAGCCAGCAGCTCGCGGCCGATCTGCACTTCGCCGCCGCTGCCGCTGACCTTGGGCAGGCGGCCTAGCGCAGCCTTAAGCCCGGCGCCCAGCGCCGCCACGTTGACGCCGGCGCGCTGCAACAGCGACGTGGCGCTGCCATCGTCCTGGTTCAGCAACGCAATCAAGGCATGCACCGGATCTATGTATTGATTATCGTTACCGACCGCCTGGCTCTGCGCGTCGGCAATCGCTTCCTGCAACTTCGTGGTTAATTTATCGAAACGCATGGTTCCTCCAAAATATCTGATAGATAGAAAATTGGGACATGCCGTCTGATTTCAAGCGCGTACAGGCAAACTAAGTATGGCTCAGGAACCAGCCGTATTCGCCATTTTGCAGCAACGGCATCGATTCGGCTGAAAAGGTGGAAAAAGTGGCCAGGCCGCCAAGCAAGCCGGTGATCACCGGCAAGCGCCATTCCGTCTGCAGCGCGAGATACGATTCAAACGCCGCCACTACCAGGCCAGTCAGCTCATTTCTTGCTTTCACGCATAGGCAAAGGCAAGCCATCCTGCTCCCATTTGGCGAGCGCTTCGTCGTCGCTGCTGCGCGCATCGACCCAGCGCGCGCCTTGTTCGGTGTGCTCTTTCTTCCAGAACGGCGCTTCGGTCTTGAGGTAGTCGATGATGAATTCACAGGCGGCGAAGGCATCGCCGCGATGCGCCGAGGTGACCGCCACCAGCACGATCTGGTCCTGCGGCAGCAAGGGGCCGATGCGGTGTATCACCAGCGCGTCGAATATTTCCCAGCGCTGCTTGGCCTGGGCGACGATGGCGGCCAGCGCCTTCTCGGTCATGCCGGGATAATGCTCAAGCTCCATCTGGGCGACGCTGCTGCCGTCGTTCAGATCGCGCACGGTGCCCAGGAAACTGACAACGGCGCCAATCCGGGGGTTGCCCAGCCGCAGTTGCGCCAGCTCGGCGGCGAAATCGAAATCTTCAGTCTGGACGCGGATTGGCATAGTCAGTACCTCATTGCCGGCAATACATCAGCCGCCGGTGACCGGCGGGAAAAATGCGACTTCGCCACCGTCGGTGACGACGGTATCGGGGTGCGCCAACTCTTGATTGAAAGCCATCCGCAGCGCGCGGCCGTCCGCCAGCGCTTCGGCCCAGACGCCGCCGCGGGCGCGCAAATGCGCGCGCACGGCGCCAACGGTAGTCACCGTCTCCGGCAACTCCAGCACTTCCTGCGACAGCTTGAGCGTCTCGCGCAGGCTGGCAAAAAAACGCAGCTCGATTTTCATTGCATTCTCATTATTGATCAGTCTCAGCCGACTAACTACTTATTGCTCACTACTTATTGTAGTAAAGCAGAAAACGGCAGGAAGCGCAGCATATCGCCGCGGGCAATGGTTTGCCCGGCCGGATTGTCGACCAGGCCATCGCTCCAGACAGCAGAAGTCAGCACCCCGGAGCCCTGATGCGGGAACAGATCCAGGCCGCCGTTGGCATTGATTCTTGCGCGCAGGAATTCCTGGCGGCGGTCGGCCTTGGGCCAGTCGAAATCGGCGCGCATGGCCAGCGCCTGCGGCGCCGCTGCATCCGCCGCCACGCCTTGCTGACGCAAGATGAAGGGCCGCACGAAGATCAGGAAGGTGACGAAACTGGAAACCGGATTGCCTGGCAAGCCGATAAAGAAAGCGTTGCCGCCAGCGGCGCGGCGCACCTCGCCGAACGCCAGCGGCTTGCCAGGCTTCATCGCGATTTGCCACATGTTGAGGCGCCCTTCTGCTTCCACCGCCGGCTTCACGTGGTCTTCTTCACCCACCGAGACGCCGCCCGACGTCAGGATCAGATCATGTTCCTGCGCGGCGCGCCGCAGCGCTTCGCGGGTAGCTTCCCGGTTGTCCGGCACGATGCCGTAGTCGGTAATCTGGCAGCCGAGATTTTCCAGCAAACCGCGCAGGACGAAACGGTTGGAATTATAAATAGCGCCCGGCTTCAAGGGCTGGCCGGGCATGGCCAGTTCATCGCCGGTGAAAAACATCGCCACCCGCAGCTTACGCAGCACCGGCAGCCGTTCCAGGCCTACCGATGCCGCCAGGCCAAGATCCTGCGGCCGCAGGCGCGTGCCTGCCGCCAGGATCACGCTGCCGCTCCGGATATCCTCGCCGGCGCGACGCACCCATTCGCCGGCTTTCGGCGTGTGCCTGATCACTACCGCATCGCCGTCGGCTTCGCACATTTCCTGCATGACCACGGCGTCGGCGCCGGCCGGAATCATGGCGCCGGTAAAGATCCGCGCCGCGCTGCCGGCTGCCAGCGGCGCGCCGACGTGTCCGGCCGGGATTCTTTGCGACACCGGCAAGCGCGCCGCGCCGCTGCCGCAATCGGCGGCGCGCACCGCGTAGCCGTCCATTTGCGTGTTGTCCGCCGGCGGCACATTGAGCTGCGAAGTCTGGGCGCCGGCCAGCACCCGGCCGTTCGCTTCCAGCGTCGGCACCAGTTCGGTCGCGGCGCTATCGACTAGCGGGCGGGCGGCGGACAGCAGCAGCGCCAGGGCTTCGGCGACAGTTAACATCGGTGGCTTTTGCATCATTTTCTCTACCGCTTTCGTTGCAGCTTACAAGCCGGTGTGGGTAGCGATGAAGCTCTTGACCTGGGCGACATCGGCGGCCATCACTTCAAACCGCTGCGGCAATGCTTCAATGTTTTCAAAACCGGCCGGCCGTTGCGCATCGCGTCCCAATGCTTCGCGGATGGCTTCGTTGAACTTGGCCGGCAAGGCGGTCTCCAGCACGATCATCGGCACGCCCGGCGCCATGTATTCACGCGCGACCTTGACGCCGTCGGCGGTGTGGGTATCGATGGTGACGTTGTAGCGCTGCTGGATGTCGCGGATGGTGGCTAGCCGGTCCTGGTGCGTGGATTTGCCGGACTGGAAGCCGAAACGGCCGATCCGGGTGAATTCGTCGCCGTCGCTGCCGGGGCCGCCTGCCAGGCTGAAACCGCCTTCGGTCTCGACCTTGTGGAACAAGGCGCGCACGCGTTCGCTGTCGCCGTCCAGCAGATCGTGGATGAAACGCTCGAAATTGGAGGCTTTGCTGATATCCATGCTCGGGCTGCTGGTGTGGTAAGTCTCGGCCGACTTGCGCACACGGTAGATGCCGGTGCGGAAAAATTCATCGAGCACGTCGTTCTCGTTGGTGGCGGCAACCAGCTTGTCGATCGGCAGGCCCATCATGCGCGCGATGTGGCCGGCGCAGATATTGCCGAAATTGCCGGAGGGGACGGTGAACGATACTTTCTGCTCGTTGCTGGTGGTCGCGCTCAGGTAGCCGCGGAAGTAGTACACCACCTGCGCCACCACGCGCGCCCAGTTGATCGAATTGACCGTGCCGATTTTCTGGCTGGCCTTGAAGGCGTGGTCGTTGGATACCGCTTTCACCATATCCTGGCAATCGTCGAACACGCCTTCGACCGCGATATTGAAAATGTTCGGATCCTGCAGGCTGAACATTTGCGCGGTCTGGAATGCGCTCATCTTCTTGTGCGGCGACAGCATGAACACGCGGATGCCTTTTTTGCCGCGCATCGCATATTCAGCGGCGCTGCCGGTATCGCCGGAAGTGGCGCCGAAAATGTTCAGCTTGGCGTCCTTCTTGGCCAAGGTGTATTCGAACAGGTTGCCGAGCAGTTGCATCGCCATGTCCTTGAAGGCCAGCGTCGGGCCGTTCGACAAGGCTTGCAGCAGCAGCTTGGCGCCGTCCTTTTCTTCCAGCACGCTCAGCGGCGTGATCTGCCCTGCATCCTCGCCTGCCCGCACATTGCGGTAGACCTCGGCGGTATAGGTCTTGTGTGCCAGTTCCCGCAGATCGGCCTGCGGCACATCGGTGGCGAATTTCTTCAGCACTTCGAACGCCAGGTCGGCGTAGGACAGCGTGCGCCAGTGATCCAGTTCGGCTGAAGTGACTTGCGGATATTCGGCCGGCAGATACAAGCCGCCATCCGGCGCCAGGCCGCCTAACAGGATCTCGGAAAAATTTTGTGCGGCTGCGTGGCCGCGAGTCGAAACATAATGCATAGTGTGGATGGCGTAGGTAATTGGCGGGTGAAGATGGGCTGCTGCATGCATTATAGCGTCCGCTACCCTGCTGCTGTCAGCTTTGGCGGCGCAGACGGGTTGGCCCGAGCTTATTTTTTCTTCCAGTAGTTGCCGCTCTCTTCGTAGCATTCGACGCTGAGGTCGGCGACTTTCGCTTCCATATGGGCTTGCGCATCAGCGATCGCCTGGTTGTAGATGGCCGGGCCGATCACCTGCAGGCAGAAATCGAGCAGCATGGCAGCCTTCAGGTCGCCGATCGGCTCTTCCATGTTTTCCTTGAAGTAGCGCTGAATGGCGCCGGCCAGGTCTTTCTGTTCCGCTTGCTGCAATTTGATCGCCATTGCCTTGATCCTTGTCTGTTGTACATCATCAAAGCGCGCCAACATTGCCCACGCTTTTTGGGAAACCCATAAATGTACACCAAGCCCTGGCCTGCCGTTATCACTACACCAATATACCTGGCCTACGCGTCATTCATAAAAGATACAAATCCTCGCTGCAGCCTCATTGCCACGCTGATACAATGTCACACTTACTATTCAGGCATTTTGCATACCTGAGAGCCCGCACATCTTTCAATTGTTATGACACCTCCACTAACTACTCCATCAGCCGAACTGGTCAACAGCGCGGCCATGCCCGACGAGCACCCGATGTCGGGCAGCCTGTTCATGGTGGTCGCCCCTTCCGGCGCCGGCAAATCGACGCTGGTGAATGCGCTGCTGGCGCAAGAGCAAACGATCAAACTGTCGATTTCCTACACCACGCGGCCGCCGCGCCCGGGTGAACAGGATGGCCGCGAATACCACTTCACCACTGTGGAAGACTTCCGCGCCCGTCATAAGCAGGGTGAATTCCTGGAGTGGGCGGAAGTGCACACCAATTACTACGGCACCTCGCGCCTGGCAATCGCCGAGCAGATGCAGTCCGGCACCGACGTCTTGCTGGAAATCGACTGGCAAGGCGCGCAGCAGGTCAAGAAGCAGTTTCCGCACGCAGTCGGCATTTTCATCCTGCCGCCATCGATCGCCGCATTGGAAGAGCGCCTGAAAAAGCGCGGCCAGGACGAACCGCAGGTCATCACGCGACGGATTCTTGCCGCCGGCGGTGAAATCGCGCACGCCCCCGAGTTTGAATATGTTATTATTAATCAAGAGTTTGCATCTGCTCTGTCGGAATTAACAGCGATTGTCAAAGCTACTCGCTGCCGCTTTTCGCAACAGGCAGTGCGAAACGCGTCTTTATTTGCCCAATTGGGCATCCACGCAAATTTAAGTTAATATTTAGCCAACTGGTATTCAGCCACCAATTGGCAGTACCGCATTCTGGAGAATTTTATGGCCCGCATCACTATCGAAGATTGTCTGAAACAGATCCCTAACCGTTTTCAGTTGACGCTGTCCGCGACTTATCGCGCACGCCAGCTGTTGCAAGGCCACACAGCGAAGATCGACGCCAAGGACAAGCCAACCGTGATCGCCCTGCGCGAAATCGCTGCCGGCAAGATCGGCATTGAAATGCTCAAGAAGGTACCTGGTTAATTTTGATGAATTGAGGGCAGCGTTGTTACGTCACTGATGCGGTACGCCTTGGCGACTTCACGACTCTGTCCTGCAATTGATAAAACTCATGCGGCTGCTATCGACCAAGTATGAACCTGACATCTCCAGATTCAAGCATGTCATCAGCCGCAACCACAAAAAAACGGGCGGCCTCCCCCCGCTCAGCCAGAAAACCTGCTAATACACCCCCCTTGCCAGATCCTCAGCCCGCCCTCCAGCCCGGCGTCGCCTCGATTACGCACCTGACCACCAAGCTTGCCGAATACCTGACCCCAGCCGAGCTGAAGAAGGTCAAGGAAGCTTATCGCTTTTCGGATGAAATGCATCTGGGTCAGATGCGCAAATCCGGCGAGCCCTATATTTCACACCCGATCGCCGTCGCCGAAATCTGCGCCGACTGGAAGCTGGACGCGCAAGCCATCATGGCCGCCCTGCTGCACGACGTCATGGAAGACCAGGACGTCAAGAAGGACGAGCTGATCGAACGCTTCGGCGCACCGGTGGCGACCCTGGTCG
The DNA here is from genome assembly GCF_059421505.1 of Collimonas sp. GW821-FHT02H07. NCBI lineage: Bacteria > Pseudomonadati > Pseudomonadota > Betaproteobacteria > Burkholderiales > Oxalobacteraceae > Collimonas > Collimonas sp. GW821-FHT02H07. Next base: position 11,099 of record NZ_JBWKVC010000020.1, on the reverse strand, counting down.
ACGGCCTCTCCAAGCTGGACAAGATTGAATTCCAGAGCCAGATCGAGGCCCAGGCGGAAAATTTCCGCAAGATGCTGCTGGCGATGGCGCGCGACGTCCGCGTGATCCTGGTCAAGCTGGCCGACCGCCTGCACAATATGCGCACGCTGGGCGTGATGATCCCGGAAAAGAAACGCCGCATCGCGCGCGAGACCATGGAGGTCTATATTCCGATCGCGCATCGGCTCGGACTCAACAATATCTACCGTGAGCTGCAGGAACTGGCGTTCTCGCACCTGTACCCGCTGCGCCACCGCACCCTGGCGAAAGCCGTCAAGGCAGCGCGCGGCAACCGCCGCGAAGTGGTCAGCAAGATCCTCGAATCGGTCAGCACCACGCTGGCGGCGACCGGCATCAATGCCCAGATCGACGGCCGCGAAAAGAGCCTGTTCGGCATCTACCGCAAGATGCACAACAAGCATCTGTCGTTTTCGCAGGTGCTGGACGTCTACGGTTTCCGCATCGTGGTCGACACCTTCGCCAACTGCTATCTGGCGCTGGGCACCCTGCACGCTCTGTACAAGCCGATGCCGGGCAAGTTCAAGGATTACATCGCGATTCCCAAGCTGAACGGCTACCAGTCGCTGCACACTACGCTGATCGGCCCTTACGGCACGCCGGTGGAATTCCAGATCCGTACCCAGGACATGCACCGCGTCGCCGAATCCGGCGTAGCCGCGCACTGGCTGTACAAGGATGAAGAAGGCAACCTGAGCGACCTGCAGCAGCGCACCCATGCCTGGCTGCAGTCGCTGCTGGATATCCAGAAGCAGACCGGTGACTCGGCCGAATTCCTGGAGCACGTCAAGGTCGACCTGTTCCCTGATTCGGTTTACGTGTTCACGCCGAAATCGAAGATCATCGCCCTGCCGCGCGGCGCCACCGCGCTGGATTTTGCCTACACCATCCACACCGATGTCGGCGACCAGACCATCGCCGCCAAGATCAATCACGAACCGGCGCCGCTGCGCACCGAACTGCATAACGGCGACATCGTTGAAATCATTACCTCGACCAGCTCGCGCCCCAGCCCCAACTGGCTCAGCTTTGTGCGCACCGGCAAGGCCCGTTCCGCCATCCGCCATCACCTGCGCACCATCAACCTGGGCGAATCGGTAGAACTGGGCAAACGCTTGCTGTCGCAGGCCCTGGCCACGCTCAACCTCAATCCGGCGCTGGCGCCGGTGGTGGTCGACCGCCTGCTGAACGAATCCAGCGCCAAGTCGCTGGACGAAATCTACGCCGACATCGGCGTCGGCAAGCGCATGGCGACCCTGGTGGCGCGCCATATCATGGGCTTGCTGGAAAACGAACCTTTACAGACACCGCTGCTCGACATGGAAGGCGTCGCCACCCCGGCCAAGATGGATCCGGTGGTGATCTACGGCAGCGAAGGCATCTCGGTGCAGCTGTCGCCATGCTGCCAGCCGATTCCGGGCGACCATATCACCGGCCAGCTGAAGCGCGACCAGGGGCTGGTGGTGCACGCGGAAGACTGCAACATCGCCAAGCGCCAGCGCAACAAGGATCCGGACCGCTGGATTGAAGTGCTGTGGGGCGAAGACCTGAACCGCCGCTTCGACTGCCGCATCAAGGTGCTGGTCCACAACGACAAAGGTATCCTGGCGCGGGTGGCCGCTGAAATCGGCGATTCCGATGCCAACATCATCTATGTCAACATGGACGATGACAAGGACCAGCTGATGACGCAACTGGTGTTCACCATCCAGGTCGAGGACCGGGTGCATCTGGCGCGCCTGATGCGCAATGTGCGCCGCATCCGCGGCGTCACCAGGATCTTGCGCGACCGTAACTGATAGTCCTGATGAACCTGCATGCGGCCGCGGCGACGGCTTATTGCAGCGTCGATTTGTGCAAGGCGGGCAAAGGCAGCTGGAAAACGTCGATGCCCTCGTCCGCCAGTTCATCGCATTCCTCGACCGTGGCGACGCCGCGGATCCCGTGCTCAGGCACTTCCTTGTAGTGGATCCGGCGCGCTTCTTCGGCAAAACCTTCCCCCACGTCTTCCGTGTTTTCCATGACATGGCGCGCCATGTCCAGCAAGCGCTTCTGCATCTGCGCCGCTGCTGGCGAATGCGGGCCGGTTTCCTTGCGCGCGGCGGTTGCGGACTTGGCGGCGGAGAGATTCAAATGCGGCGCCGACGGCAGCTTGCCCACTTTGACGCTGTCGCAGATCGGACAGACGATCAGTTGCCGCGCCGATTGAGAAATAAAATCATCCTCCGAGCCGAACCAGCCCTCGAAGCGATGATTCTGTTCACAAGCTAAATTGTAGACTTTCATGATGCGGCATTCGTCGGCGCGGAAAAGCAAAGATCTTACACTAACCAGCATAGAACTTAATTAAGCTCTTTGCCGCTTAAAGCTTGTTTGCAGCCTGCAGCATCTCACTGATCTGGCGCATGCCGACCGCTTCATTGCCATAGGTGAAGGTGCCATGCTCGCGCATTTCCTCGGCGGCTCGCAGGAAGGCGCCGAGCGCCGCGCGCGCCAGAGAACCGCCGACGCTGACCCGCTTGACGCCGATCTGCGCCAGCTCTTGCAAGCTGAGCTGCACACCTTGCAATCCCATGACGACATTCACCGGCTTGTCCAGCGAACTGACCACCGCGGCAATATCTTCCCTGCTTTTCAGGCCGGGCGCGTACAGCACGTCGGCGCCGGCTTCCTGATAGGCTTGGAGTCGTCTGATGGTGTCTGCCAGATCGGTGCGGCCGACCAGGAAATTTTCTGCGCGCGCGGTCAGCGTAAACGGGAAATCCAGCGCGCGCGCCGCCTCGGCGGCGGCGCGTACCCGCTCAGCAGCAAGTTCCAGCGGGTAAATCGGATCCTCGCGCCGGCCGCTGGCGTCTTCGATGGAACCGCCGACGATGCCGGCGGCCGCCGCCAGCCGGATGGTTTCCGCCACCGTTGCGGGCGAGTCGCCAAAGCCGTTTTCCAAGTCCGCGCTGAACGGCAAACCGGTAGCCGCCGTCAGTTCGGCCAGGTGCGCCATCATCTGCTCGCGGCCGATGGCGCCATCCAGCAATCCGCGGGAAAACGCATAACCGGCGCTGGTGCTGGCCAGTGCTTCAAATCCCAGCAAAGCCAACAACCGGGCGCTGCCGATATCCCAGGGATTGGGAATGATGAAAGCGCCCTCGCGCGCGTGGAGCTGCTGGAAAACCTTGGCTTTCTCGATCTGGGATGGCATTCAATCTCTCCAATATGAAATCGTGCCGGAAGATTTTTCCTGGAAAAATCCCCTGCGGTTATTGATACCTCAAAACAACCTTTACTGACAACAGACGATAAACATTACCACCAGCAACTAATCAATGCAGGCGATGGCCAAAGATGGGGAGAAAGCGGGCCAGCAAGCGATTCTCTATTAGCTTAGCGCGGCTTTGTTTCCTAGAATGAAATCCTGAAGATTTGGTCGCAACACTTTACCGTCGGCTTGTTTCATGCAGGCTGGCCAAGCGGAGGGGCATATGGAAAAAATACTGCTGGTACTACTCTTGGGCGGGATCTCGGCCGGCATGCCCGGCCAGGCCATTGCCGATAATGGCACCGGCCTGCCGATTGCCGGCCAGGCGCCGCTGTTTGCACCGCCTCCATATGGCGTAGACATGCATGCGCAACCGTTATTCATGGCGCCGCCGTCGGTGAGAATAGCGCCGGCCTGGCGTGAACGCAACGACTGGGCAAAACGGCGCACAGATCAGTGGAGCGAACTCGAATGGCAGCGCCAGCAGTGGCGGGAAAACCGTGGTGAAGCAACGACCGCCGGCAGCCCGCTCAACACCGGCGCAAGCCAGGATCCGGCCTCATCCAACAGCTTCTGATGCTGTCAGACAGGGGCTAAAAGCGCGGCAAATCGGCCAGGGTGCGGCCGGAGGCGTCGCGCTCAGCTATGCCGATGCCTTCGATGCCGTGTTCATAGATCACCAGCGCGATGCTGGGGCCGCGCACAATCTTGCCTTCCACGGAAAATGCTGTCGCCACTTCATCGCCGAAGTGCAGCGCGTCGACCACCAGGCTGACGTCCTGCTCCGACGTCTTGTGTTCCCAGCCGATAGAGCCGTCGTCCTGCGGCTTGGCCCGTCCCCAGCGCACTTCCTCGACCCGGTCGCCCTCGACATTAAAACGCACTGCTTCAATCATATGAATCGACATGTATTTCTCCGGGATAGAAGGTCTGGTTACTCAGAGCTTCATGTTACCTGCCATGTTAGCCGGCAGCAAGATACGCGCTGAGAAATTCGCTGAAGCTTTCTGCCGCGGCACACAAAAAACGCTACCCGATTTCTGGGTAGCGTTTGTTTGTTCAATGGCGCTCAAGGCAGGCGCCGGTCGTCAATAGCCAGGAGGATCTCCCGGAACCACGCGCAACCAGCCGCTCGGGCAACTGGAAATCTCAGGATAATAGCCGGCGGGATCGTTGCAGTAGTAGCTGTAGTTGCCGTCAGGCGCAGTATAGACAGTGCCCATCGGGTAAAGCGCCGGATCGTAGTAATAAGGCCCCCAGAAGAACGGGCCGCCGATCACTATCACGGCGCGGCCATGGAAGTCCCTGAACCGGTGGAATCCGTGACGCGCTTGCGGGCCGTTGCCATGAAATTGGCCGCCGTTATTGCCATGGAAGCCGCCATGAAATTGGCCGCCGCTGTGGGCGCCGCCACCATGGAAGCCGTCACCGTCGCGGGCAAACGCCGGGCCGGCGGCGCCGGACAATAGCAGCGCCAGCGTGGCCAACCAAAAAATCAAAAACTTTTTCATAGCAAGACCTCTTACTTCCCATGCCGCCGCCCCAGGCGGCGCCACAACAGTGTCTCCCTGTATTCAATATAGTTTGCGGCAACCGAATGGTCGATACAATTCAGTAATGTTTGCAACAGCATGTATCAGAACGCAAAAAATGCGGGGCAAGATCGGGCGCCGGCGGACGTTTCATGCCGCACTCCGCTTACGGTATACTTGCTCGTCCAAAACGCGGAAAGAAAGCAATAGAAATGACGACCTACAAAGAACTGCAAGCACAAATCGAGCAATTGAGGAAACAGGCAGAAGAATTGCGCCAGGCCGAAATTGCTGACGTGATTACCGAAATTAAAACCAAGATGCAGGAATACGGCATTACCGGCGCGGACCTGGGTCTGATGGGCAAGAAGCGCGTCATGAAAACCTCCTCGGCGACGACAGATGAAGCGCCGGCAATGACGCCTGCAGCTGAAGAAACGCCCGCCGCCAGCGATATGTGATTGACGGCTGCGATTGACATCAGGCGGTTACCTTCGACGGCAACCGCCGCTCGCGTCAATCCAACGCAAAACGCAAACCCAGCGCAAACACATTATTGCGCAAGCCGCCGCCCCCTAGCTGCGCATCGTAGTTGAAATACCAGCCCCAGCGCTTGTCTACCGCCGTATTCAAACCCAGTCCGAGCCAGCCGCTGCTGCGCGCCAAACCTATTCCCTGCACCGTAAAGCCCGCCCCCGGCGCGCCTACAAAAGACGCATTGAAATCCAGATTGCCGTCGTTAAAGGCATGCTGCCAGGCCGCATACGCTTGCAGCACGCTGTTGCCGCCCGCCCATTGGAAACTGGTGTCGCCGCGCACGCCGAGCATGCCCGCCGTCTGCCGGTACGCCCGGCTATCCGCGGTCAGGCCGAACACGCCGCCGTTTTCGGTAAAGCCGCCGCGCTTGAGGCGGTCATAGGCGAGGCCGGCATAGGGCGTCAGCCGCGTGCTGCCGGATAAGGGCAAGACATAGCCGCTTTCGGCATAGGCCGACCACAGGCTATCGGTATGCTCGGCGTCAAGCTTCTGCGTGCTGTTGCCGATCAACGCCTCGCGCGTCACCGTGCTGTCGACTGTCGCTACACCGGCCCGTCCCGAAACATACCAGCCCTGCTCGCCAAACGCCTGGCGGCCGTATAGCGAAACGCCGGTATCGCGGCTTTTCGACTGCCCGCCGAGCCGGTCGAAGCTGGCCTTGCTGTCCGAATAGGCGATGGCAGCGCCGACGATGGTGTTGGCGCCCAGCCTGGTATCGACGCCGAACTGGCCGCCCCACAGAGAGGTATCGCCGCTGGCGTAGCCGCTCTGGCTCAGCTTGCCGGAGGCGCCGATGGCGCTGACCCACAGGCCTGTGCCGTCATGCCCGCCGGGCTGGTTACCCAGCAGCGACAAGCGGTTGGCCAGGTCGCGGTTGATGGCCTGCGATTGCTGGAAGGTCAAGGCTTGCGCCGAGGCGTGGATCTGGCCCGACAGGCTGTCCAGCACCTGCCCCGCGACCGCCACGCTGGCGCTCTTCTGCACGGCGGCGGCGCTAGCCAGGAATTGCCCGTTCACGCCACTGACATTACCACTGGCGACCATCCGGTCAGCCGCCTGCAAGCCGCTCTCCAGGGCCGCGGCGGCATTGTTGCGGGTGGCGTCGCCGGCGAAAGCCTGCGCCGCCATGGTGGCGACATTCGTGCGGCTGATGAGCAGGTCGACTTCCTTCGCCTGGTAAGACAAGTTGGCCACGATGAATACGCCCGGCGTAAAGCTGACGCCATCGGCTTCAAAGCTGAGCGTGCCGAACTGGCCGCTGACGCCGCCGGCAGCGGTGAGCACCTTGCCGGTAAGACCGGCTTGCTGGGTCACATAGCCGGACGGATCGCTGCTGCCGGCCGGCGTGGTGGCGATCAGGTGCGAGTTGCCGAGGATGGCCGCGCCGCCTACCGTCAGCGTGCTGTTGAGCTGGTTGGCCAGTATTGCGCCTGGCGTGGCCACATAGTTGCCGCCGATCGTCAATCCGGCACCGCTGTTGTCGAGGCGGCCGCTGTTGCTGACATTGCCATGCACCGTGCCGCCGGCGCCAGAAAGTCGGCCCAGACTGGCAACATTCACATTGGAAGCGACCGCGCCGGTGATGTTCAGGCTGCCGCCGAGGACATTGCTGTCGCCCAGGTAGGTATTGTTGCCGGCCAGGGTCAGCTGGCCGCTGCCGCTCTTGTTGAGGCCGGCATCGCCGCCGATATCGTTCTTGAAGACAGAAGAGGCGTTGTCGAACTGCACATTGACGTTAGGTCCCAGCGCCAGGCTCTGGGCAAACAAGGCCGGGCCGTTGACCGCCTTGCTGGCGTTCAGCAAGCCCCAGCCATAGGTGGCGGTATCGTGCATGTCGGTCGCGGTGGAGAGAATGGTCTGGCGGATCAGGTCGGCATTCATCCAGGGATAGGCTTGCTGCACCAGCGCCGCCGCCCCGGTCACGGCGGGTGCGGCGAAGGAGGTGCCGAAGACGCGGCCGCCGCTGCTGCTGGAAATGAAGTCGCCGGGCGCCGCCAGGCACCAGTTGGCAGCGACGCCGCAGCGGTTGGCGTAGCTGGAAATCATGCCCGGCACCGTATCGCTGGCGCTGTAGCCGTTGCTGCCGCCGGCGGCATTGACGGCTGTCACGGCCAGCCAACCGGCTTGCAGATCTGGAAAAAGCTTGGGCAGGCTGGCGTTCAAATTCGGCTGCGCGCCGCTATCGTTGCCGGTGGACCAGACGAACAAACCCTGCTGCGCCACCAGCGGCTGGTACATGGCGTGCAGGGCCAGCGCCTGGCCGACTGTCGCGCCGCTGCTGCTGATGCCGCTGGACTGATTGAAAATCCGCACGCCCTTAGCGAACATGTCCTGGTACATCTGGCTGTTGAACAGCACGTTGTTGTCCGTGGTGCCGGCTGCAGCCGCCTGTATCCGCACAGCGGAGGCCACGCCCAGGGTGTTGCCGGCCAGGACTTCCACCACTTCGGTGCCGTGCATATTGCCGTCCGCGCCGCTGGCGTTATACACCGTCTTGCTGATGCGTCCGGCAATCTGCGGATTGCTGACATCGAAATCGGTATCGATCACCCCCACGGTAACGCCTGCGCCAGTTATTCCCTGCGCGCGGGCGGCAGCGACATTGCTGGGGTCAAGTACATTCAGCATGGCTGGCGGCGTCACGACTGGTGGTGGAGTTACAGAGCTGGTATTGCCGGGCGGGGTAGGAGCAGGGGCTGGTGCGGGACTTGGAGCAGGCGGGACGCTGGGTACGGGAGTAGCGACCGGATTTGGATTGCTGCTGCCTCCTCCGCCTCCGCCGCAACCTGACATCATTATCAATACGGCAACTGAGATGATCGACAGCGAATTCTGGCGAGACAATTCTTTTCCCATAACGCCTCCCACATATATGTGCATTAACTTCAATCCGATCAACGATCGGCATATCGGCCTGCTGCATTCACATACTCAGTCGTGCATCTATAGTAATAAGTCTTATTGTTTCTCTTCGGCAATTAAAGTATGCACGCCTTTTTCTTACATTTCATTACTTCATAGAAATATTTCTACATGGATATATTTTTGCAGCCAGATAACCACACACAGCAGATGGCGCGGGAGAAGTCTTGACGAGAGGAATGGATGAAATATGACGAGGCCGCGAAATTTACGATCAACTAACTTTTTACGAGAATTGCGGCAGCTTTTGTTATTATTACTTCCCGGTAACCTTACCGAACTGCATGGGCATCGCATCGTCACAAACGGAGGCCTCGCCCATGCCGGCACAACTTCAGGGGATAAACATGACATTTACAGAATCAATCAAGATCTGCTTTTCCAAGTACGTCGATTTCAATGGCAGAGCATCGCGCTCCGAATACTGGTGGTTCATACTTTTTCTCGTGCTGGGGACGGTTGCCACAGGCGTAGTCAGCAATAAGCTGAGCGGGCTTTTTTCCCTCGCCACGCTGCTGCCTTCCATCGCCGTGGCAACGCGCCGCTTGCACGATACGGATCGTAGCGGCTGGTGGCAATTACTGGGGTTTGTCCCGGTCCTGGGCTGGATCATCGAAATCTACTTCCTGATCCAGGAACCGAAAGACCCGAACAGATTCGGTTCAGCACCGGCCAGCCAGGCACTGCCGGAAACCTGAAAATCAGGCGAACAACGGCGCCCGCCTTCCACCTAGGCGGATGCCGCACAATGAAAATCTGACGGAATCATCCGTTTTTCATCTGCAGGACAATATGAAATCCGCTCTGTTAATCATCGATGTCCAGCACGATCTTTTTGAAGGCGCCAGGCGGCCGTTTGAAGCCGATGCGGTTGTCGAACGCATCAACGCCCTCACCGCCAAGGCGCGCTCCGCCGGCGCCCAGGTAGTTTTCATCCAGCACGAGGAACCCGCCAGTCCGCTTGAGTACAACTCCCAGGGTTGGCAACTGCAAGCTGGCTTACAGGTAAAAGACAGCGACACCAAGCTGCGCAAGAAGACCAGCGATTCCTTCCTCCGTACCGCGTTGCAGGATCTGCTGACCTCATGGAACATCGATCGCCTGGTGATCTGCGGCTATGCCTCGGAATTCTGCGTCGACACCACCGTCCGGCGCGCTGCCGCGCTGGGATATCCGGTAACCTTGGTGTCCGATGCCCACACTACCCATGACAAGCCGCATGCCACAGGACTGCAGATACGCATCCATGAAAATGCGACATTGCAGAACGTCGACAGTTTTGGCCCGAAAATCACGGCGGTGGCGACAGCTGAAGTCAGTTTCGCCGCCTAGGCAGTCAATTTCATTGTCAAAGCAACTGCTTACGAGAAGATGGCCTTAGCAGGGAGAACCTGTTAAAATTCGGCCCTGCCCAGTATCGCAGGCCGTTTCTGTCGATACTTTTTGCGGTTTTCATGCAAACCCGCAAACTTGCCCGAGTGGTGAAATCGGTAGACACAAGAGACTTAAAATCTCTCGCTCGTAAGGGTGTGCCGGTTCAAGTCCGGCCTCGGGCACCAATTACTAAAAGGCTCTCAGCGATGAGGGCCTTTTTTCTTGCGCTCCGCAATCCATGGTTTGCTCCGCAAAAACCCCGCTTGCATCGTTTGTCCAAATGACCTTTGATCGGCAATGCATTTCTGTTGCAAGGGTATTTTTAAGGCAACCAAGGGTCATACTCCATAGGAACTCATGCCGTTCGATGCCATGGAATATGGACCTCTTATCCCAGTCCCTCTTCGATGATTCAAACGATCAATTCACCACTTGCCCATGCGATTGGACTCGAACCAATTTAAGGCCTCTATTTCATGCGCTTTTGCGGAGGTGTCGTAGGACGGTATACCCCCGCACTCCCCCCACTTATACCCTTGAAAAACCCACAGAAAAAACGACGACTTTCCAGGGTGCTGAGGGATATTTTTAACTAATACATGGTCGACGAGGTGTCAACGAAAATTAAGAACTGCTGCGGCAGCACACCAACATGATGTGCTGCCGGTCAAACCTACCAGGTGAAACCGTATCCAACCTGGAGGACGGTGTTTTGACCTGTAGTACTGACACCCGCTCCCCAAGCGCTATTGCCGCTACTGCTAACCTGCTTGAATTGCAATGCAAGCGCGTTATAGCCCTGATACGAGCCCAACCCCACTCCTACCCCCTTCTTCCCAGGATTCACAGTCGGCATTACCACACCTGAAAGAGCTGCACCCATAGCGACACCGGAGTAGGCAATGCGTTTTACGTCACCAACCTGGTTTTGCACATTTTGAAGCTGAGACACATTTACCGCGTCAGTAGGATTGATCCCTGGTGCCACATTGGTAATCCGGCGTTCGCTACCAGGGGCTCCAATCGACACCGTATTTGCCTGATCCGCTATTGCGCCAGCACCTAACGCAACTGAATTGCTCGCTGTGGCTTGCGCCCCTGCACCGGTGGCGACAGAGTTATTCCCCGAGGCCAGCGCATTCTGACCAATCGCGACAGTAGGATCGCCAGTCGCCTGAGCGTTATTGCCAATCGCCACCGATCCGGCCTGCGACGCCAAGGCACGGAAGCCGACAGCAGTGGTATTGGTATCGGTTGCCTGGGCGTTGGAACCGAATGCCGTTGCGCCGTCTTTGGTGGCCTGCGCGCACAAACCGGAACCGGTCGCATCGACGCCCTTCACCGTGCTGCAGGTTGCCGGCGTCACATTGTTGATCACCGTGCCGTTGGTGCCGCGCGTCTGCACCGTGCCGTCGCTGTTGGCG
>NZ_JBWKVC010000019.1:0-88116 GCF_059421505.1 Collimonas sp. GW821-FHT02H07 | reverse complement strand
CGCTTGGCGCATCAGCTTGCCGGGCTGCGTGGCCAACGTGAGGAAGTGGCCACCGCGGTTGAAGGCTTGGTTCAAGCCCACCCTCTTTACTCGGTCCTGACCAGCATGCCAGGAGTCGGCGTCAGGACAGCGGCCAGACTCCTCACAGAGGTCGCCTGCAAAGCCTTCGCTTCGGCAGCTCACTTAGCCGCCTATGCCGGACTGGCACCCGTCACACGCCGATCCGGCTCGTCGATTCGCGGCGAGCACCCATCCCGGCGTGGAAATAAGGTGCTCAAACGCACGCTGTTCCTCTCAGCCTTTGCCGCGCTTCGCGATCCGGTTTCACGCGTCTACTACGCCCGGAAGATCAGCCAAGGAAAACGACACAATCAAGCCCTGATCGCTCTCGCCCGCCGGCGTTGCGATGTGCTTTACGCAATGATGCGCGACGAGACACTTTATTGCCCCGCACCACTCGCAAGCGCTTGACGAACCAGATAGCCCCCCGATCACAAACTCGTCCTTGATTATGAAATTTGCTTCAATTTCCTTTTATGATGAAGTGGTAAATGAGGCATCCTAGAAGGAAGACAAAGACTGCATAAAGAGCGAATCCGATTTTTATGCAGGCGATTACCATCTTTATCTTTTAATTCGCAAAAGATAATTGGACTACTACGGCGCTCACGCCACTTCTCCGAACGCTGCCTTGATTATTTCGACCGAGCGTCGCGATTGCATGACCTCCTGACGATTGGAGTACGGCACGTAGCGCTGCAGCAGTGATCCCCCGGCGTAAAAATGCTCAGCATAACGGAAGAGAATACGGCGGACGCTAAAGGCAGTAAAAAACCTTAGGCGTCACGCATAATTTTCTGGTCGGTATACCCTGTTGCCGTTCCAAACTATTTTGGGAATTTCTGTCGCTGCCAAGCGGTCTATCGGATGCAGAGCACATTCAAGATACGGCCACGCCTGTGGCCCGAGTATAGGCGAATGCCAGTCGCTCTAAGGCATTTTCATTTCAGTGTCCGTGCAATTCAGGCGGGTTGTTGCTGAGTCGTGCAATGAATGCCACCTCCCCCTGCTGCGATCGCGTCTATGTTCAGTTGTATCACTTCGCGCTTAGGAAATAGGTCACGCAAAATATCACGGGTGTTGCTGTCGGCTTTCCGATCACCAAACTCGGCCACCATCACGGCACGGTTGCAAACATAAAAATTGATATACCCTGCGGCAAATTCCTTGTTTTCATATTTACTACGTACAGTAGATGGTCCCTGCAGCACCACGACCTGCAATTTCCTGCCTTTGGCATCGGTAGTTCTACGCAATATCTCCAAATGACGTTTGGTTACAGCGTTTTCTTCTGAGCCGATATCGGCTTCGTAGCCCGCGACTACTACACCTGGGCTGGTAAAACGTGCATAAAAATCAGTATGACCATCTGTGATATCCCTGCCAGCGATCCCCGGCAACCAAATGATCTTATCCAGCCCAAGCAGCCGTTTAAGTTCGACCTCACACTGTCCCTTGCTGACGCCTGGATTGCGATTGGGATTGAGCACACAACTCTCGGTAATAATGGCGGTACCGTCACCGTCGACTTCGATGCCGCCGCCTTCGAGGATGAGCTTGCTCTTCAATAATTTGGTGTCAGTCTGCCCGCTCACGAAGGCAGCGATTTGCGCATCGCGCTCGTAATCCTGCTTTTCTCCCCAACCGTTGAAGTTGAAGTTAACTGCTGCACGTTTTCCTTGACTATCCTTGACGAATACAGGACCGGTATCTCGTATCCATAAATCATCAATGGGCTGCACGATCAAATTGATGGCGGCTCCGCATTTACGGGTAGCGATATCGTAGTCTTCATCGCGTACCAGCATATTCACCGGCTCAAAGGCCGAAATGGTCCGAGCAATGATTGCCAAATTGTCCTGCGCGCCGGCCTGCAGCCGCTTGCCCCAGGTTTCTTCACCCGGACCGAAAGCCATCCAGGTGGTAGCGTGCAACTCGCCTTCGTCCGGCATGCGCCAACCTTCGCTCGTGGCGGCAAAGACTGAGCTATTCGAGGTGCCGAACAGGCTCGCCAGCAGCACTGCAGCGGACTTTCGAAGCCCCTGCTTCAATACATAGCGTCGTGTCATCATTTTGATTTCCCCTATGTAGCATAAATTGCTAAATTTCGTTAATTAAGATGTTGTTAGATAAACGCTCTCGGAATGTTGTTCTTGATATTTTTTTGTACATTACAGCTGTCGGCTTTCCATTGTAACGCGCACACTTAATCAATTTTTGATCCAACCGTTGCATGCTCATACGTCTAAAAACATCTTGTCGATTGGACTTATGAAAAATGGTGAAAATCAATCATCATCATCGTCATGCCGACGGTACCTACGATGATTACTTTTCCAGTACCCACGATGTGCCCTATCCCTAACTACATAAATAGTCGTCGGCTCGACATAATATGGTCGAGGTTGAACATATACCGGTCGGGGTTGGATATAGACCGGGTCTTGTTCCACGTAAATCGGCTCTGGCAGCACAAAAACCGGCTCCGGAGGCGGTGCGTAAAATCCCGAAGTTCCAATGTCGATAGAAACATCAACGTTAGAAGCCATGACAGGTGTTGCAAACGTCATTAGAGCGGCGATAACAACTCCAACTATCGCTGCTATTAATGGTGTTTTCATGAATATTTCCCTCACTATCTTTGTCTACATTTAGACGACCATGAACAATTCGCAGCCGCCATTCCCATCAAGGTTTTTGAATCGTTGTTATTAATTTTAAGAATCCGGCCGCTTTTCCGTCAATCCGCCTGCGACTGGAGTTATCTCAACGCATGCGTGTCCGCATTACGTTGTACGCGGACATTACCGACGACAGATCAATGAGGAAAGCTGACCAATCGAGCTTGCATCGGTGACGACAAGCTTAAGTCAAAGCGCCCACCGCGCGGCAAGCCACTAATGTCAAATGACGCGCTGCCCTTTTCCAGTCCATTGCCGATCATAATCTTGGCGCCGCTCGGCTCAACATAGACCAGCGACAAGAATGGCTCTACTACTGCATTCCACGTAACTGTCAGATGTCCGTTCTGAATGTTCCAACCGACTGATGACGCCATCTCTTGCGAATTCCCGGTCGCAGTCTGGGGAGATGCCTTCAAACGGCGTACCTGGTCAGGTTGCCGCATGACCTGCAATCGCCCGTTGTACATAACTTCAATCGCGGCGACCTCTCCAGGATTCGGCATACTCACTGAGAAGTGACTGGTTTGATCGATTGCATCCGCTACACGGGTTGGTTTAAATGGCAATCTATAGTTCTGACCGGTGACCGTACGGACACGTAGCTCATAGGTCGACTTAGCAGTTACCGTATCGGCCTGCAGCTTGGTGGCGGTGGCTGATGCCGGATACAGAAACACACCTTTAGATGTAAGCTCGCCTGAAATGGTCAGATAACCGTTCTGCGTCCCAACGCTGGCAGCAGAAGTCCGGACCATCGGCTGTGGGATGGCAGAGGTGCGCGATTCGGCAAACTGCTGCGCACGGACGTAACTGAAATCGGAGAACCATGTTCCGTCGCAATAACCCATGACATCTTTCATTTGCATATTGTTCGGTGTGTGTGGAGCACTTAATACGCCGATCTGCGTGTCGCTGTCGTACAAACTGTTATAGACCGCCAGCGAACTCAGATCGGCATTCGAATTGGGGTATGCCGGATCTGGGTCGCTGGCGCCACCGCATGGCGCATGCTGCAAAGAGTGGTTATGCCCCATTTCATGCACCATGGTGGTTAGCCATTCCTGCCATCTGTTATCAAATGGATCGCCTTGAGCCGCCGTGGAAGCCTGGTCTAAACCGATTGCAGTGACATTCGATGTATTGTTGTCACTCCGATCGCCGACATAACCAATGCCCGCTGTATAGCTTGGCGGGATGGGGTTGTACATAGGAACAAAACCGTAATAGAACGCATTCTGGTCTTCGATTACGCGCGTAGCGTCAAGTTGTTTCAACACGGCTGACCAGCTCATCGTATTAGTGCTAGTTGCACCATTAATCGTCAACGGTTGTCGCCTCTGGACCACGATATTACCGTATGCGTAGGGAAAGACTCTGGCCAACGCTTTCTGAACCTCAAACAAATTGGGGGGCAATACACCGGTGGCGGCACCAACCGTCAGAGGTACCAGAACGACTCGGATGCGGGTAGGCGCACCAACTGTGGGTGACACATCCAGATTAGCTGGACTGTTGCCAACCCCGGCCAGCACATTGATACTCACCTTGACGCCGGGCTGAACCCATGCAGCGGGTAGCATCACATTGAAACTATTACTCAGGTTGTAGTCATCTTTCGCAGTAGGCAAGGTGGCCGGTCCACTCATCACCAACGCCCCCAGCGATGCACCGGTCTTAGTGCTGGCCGACAAATTCACTACCGGACTCTTGATGCCGGTAGATGGCGCAAGGACTGTTGCCCGTACCAAAGCAGGGCGGCTTGGCGTCAGACGCAACGTCGGATCGGTAGCACTCTTGGCGAAGACATGCACGAAGTCAACACTGCTGATCAACAATCCGACATTGCCGGCACTATCGATCGTGCCGGCATTGACGGCGGCCTGTGCGGGCATCGTCAAAATCACTGTGCCGCTGGTACCAATGCTCACGGTCAATACCAACTGCGCGTTGCTGCGGCTGACAATGGCCGCGTTCGAGTTACCGACCTTGGCTGCAGTAACAGTATCCAAATTCGTGCCTGTAATCGTCAAGATCACGGTGCTGCCGTTTTTCGCACTTTGCAACCCGGTCGCGGTCACTGTCGGAGCGACAGTAAACGAGCTTGTGGTTTGCACTTCCTGATAGGGGTCAACCACTGTCAGTTGGCCGGAGGCTGCGTCCGGCGGCACCGTAAAACTAACTGCAGTGTTGGACGGATTCGAAACAGATGCAATCGCGCCATTGGCGAAACGAACCTTGGTTACCGCTATCAGACCACTGCCGTTGACGGTCACACTGCTGCCGACAATCCCGATTTGCGGTAGCACAGCGACAATCGAAGCAGGCAGGTACCCGTTGATTTGATACGTGCTGTTGACTACGGTGTTGCCCACCTTGAGCGCCAAGAAGCCGGAAATGGCTTGGGTAGGCATCATCAATGTTGCCGATGTGCTGGAACTATTAACGACGGCTAAGTTGAGGCCCGCGATTTGGTAGCTAGTAACCAGGTCAAGATTTTTTCCTGCAATAGTGAAGTTACCACCGGCCACAACGTTGGCGGCGGACACGCTGGTAACCAGCGGTGACGATGAGTTGGAAATAAATGTTGTCGACGATTGCACCGAAAAACCTGGGCCGGACAGAGTGACCACGCCGCTTACTGCGGCGGTTGGAACTGTAATTGCGATCTGCGTGTCATTGATGATCGTGAAAGTGACAGAAACACTACCGATAGTGACCGCATTCACTTTTCTAAATCCCGCACCGGAAACAGTGAGCGTGGCGCCGGGCGATGCGCTCGATGCCGATAGTGCGGTGATACTCACAGCTGCTGCTGGAGTGGGGGCCGCAATCGATGTCGGCGATGATCCTCCACTGTCACCAGAGCCACCGCCGCATCCGAATTGGCTTAACGTGACGATTATCAAAACGAGAGCGAGAAGAAATTTATTATTTTTCATTGCAAACACTGCCTTTGAGAGATCGGGCTATGTAAAGGTTGAGACGCAGAGAGGTTTTGCGTCAACGTGGAGGCTGGTACCGACGCATGTTTTTGTTTGGATGTTGTTGGTGAAGGAGCTACTGTTAAAAAAACAAACAATTGAACTTGCGCAAACTCAACTTCGCTGGCGGTCGCCGTTTTTTTCCTGATGCTGCCGGCCATTACGTGGACGAAAGAAGCGACAGGAAATGTTGCATGCTGCAACTGTTAGTGATGGTCTTTCTGGTGTTTTGTGCACGGCGATAGTTGCCAGCAAAAACGACGGTTGACAACAAGGCGGCACGCCCTTGAATGCTGGCCTTCTTAGCAGCATTGAGCGTGTAACGCGTGCAGGTCTTACCGGATCGGTGGCAACCGTCATTTGACAAGTTCGAAACAAATCGATTGCGAATACGTTTATCGACAGCAAAACCGTGACACTCAACAAAACAATAAAGGTATCGCGCATCACATTCCTTGGAACATTTCCTAAGAGAATAGAAAAAAATCGAACCTTCTTTGTCAAACAAAAATATTAGACAATGGTCAACTACGTCACACTCAGACCCTTGGCGAATTACAGAACCATCATCTGTTTGACGATAAATTTACCCACGCCAAGGGCAATGACAAAGGCGGGATCGAAGGATTGGCGACACCATTAACAAATATCGACAAATCCGCGCTAAATGGCGCCAGCAACCCTCCTAGGGATGAGAGCGATTTCGTGTTGACGTAAGACCTACAGAAGAGACCTGGCTTTTTTTCAATAAAACGGCTTTTCATCATCGCCCCTGATGACATTGCGGCTTTGACATGCTCAGCTACACCGCATTGGAAAAGTAAACAGTATCTAATACCAACATGAAGAAAGCATGAGCCATTCATTAAGCCTTGATGAAGACGATAATACTCAGCGGAGCATGTCCTTCAGCGTTTCTTCACATTAAAATGTTTAAATACGAAACTATGAAAATACTGCTGATCGAAGATGATCTGGACCTGGGCAACGGCATACGTATTGCCCTGTCCGATCAAGGCATGAATGTGGTGTGGGTGCGCCAGTTGGAGAATGCGCTTCATGCAATGGAATCCGACAACTGCGATTTGGTACTACTGGATCTCGGTTTGCCGGACGGCGACGGCCTGGACCTGCTGACGCGCTTGCGCCGCGAAAAAAGCAGTTTGCCAGTGATTATCCTGAGTGCCCGCGATGCACTCAGCGATCGCCTACTTGGCCTTGACAGTGGCGCCGACGATTACCTGGTCAAACCTTTCGTGCTGACTGAACTGGTATCGCGCGTGCGTGCCTTGGCCCGGCGTAGCTACGGTTTCGACGACGGAACCCTGGAATTGCGCGGCCTGTCGCTGCATGTGCCGACCCGCCGTGTCAGCGTACAAGGCCGGCCGACAGAGCTGACCGCCAGCGAATACTCGTTGCTCAGCACCCTATTGATACGCGCCGACCGTGTAGTGACGCGCCGTGCGCTGGAAGATCTGGCGTTACCCGGCGGACACGCCAATGCTAGTAATACCCTTGATGTGCATATGGCCAATTTGCGCCGCAAGATCGGTGATGGCTATATCCGCACCGTGCGCGGAGTTGGCTTCGTGATAGATCAGCAGGCGCCGGCATGCAGCGTGCGAAAATGATACAGCACTGGTGGGCCTGGCTGGTGCAGCCGACCCTTGTGCGCCGCCTGTTGCTGGCGCAGATGCTGCTGTTGACAGTATTGTGGAGTCTGTTTATCGGCTACGCCATGTTCGAGACCAGCAGAGCACCTGGCCCGATTAACCTTGATCGCACATATGAGGCAATATTCGGCGTCGTCGAAAACCTGGCCGACAATCCCGATCGCCAGCACAAAGTGTTGCACATGATTGATCTCGCGGTACGCGAAGGTTACGGTATCGGCGGCAATACGCCGAAACTGTCTCCCAGCATCCAGGTGCGGCAGGGAGGGCAACTGATTTATCAATCCGAAGACACACCGAGCGGTATTCATAACAGTCGCCTCGACCAGCCGGAAGTCCTCCACGCCAACGGCGTGCGCTGGCGAGCACGCACCGTCCAATCACCGCAATCGGATACCCGCGTCACTATCATCGTGCCGGCAGATGCCATGGACATGCTCATCGATATGAACTCACGTGGCTATTATTCCTTGCCCTTGCTGATCAGCCTGCCGTTCTTGCTGCTGCCTGCCTGGCTCTCGATACGGTTGGCCTTACGTCCCTGGAGCCGGGTTGCTCGTGAGATGGCAACTCGCGGTCCGCAGAATCTGACGCCTTTGACGTTCAAGCCTAAGCACTTGGAATTGAGTTCCATGGTCGACAAGATTAATGCCTTGCTGCAGCGTATAAGCGAAAGTGTCGTACGAGAACACAATTTTATTGCTGACGCTGCGCATGAACTGCGTACTCCACTGGCTGCTATGCGGGTGAATGTGGAGGCCTTGCAAAGCCAGACCAGCAATGATCGCCAGCAAGAACTTCTGGCTGGGATATTGAGCAGCAACAGTCGCGCCACCAGACTAGTCAGTCAGTTGCTGTTGTTGATGCGTAGCGATCCCGCGACCAGTGTCACGCTGGACAGGCTGGCACTGAACACACTGTTGCAGGACCGTCTGGCGGTACTGTCGGCACTGGCCAAGCCGCGGCAAATCGAGTTGGAATTGACGTCAAAAGGTGAGTTCTACATCCTCGGCCATTATGAAAGTCTGATGTCCTTAATCGACAATCTGGTCGACAACGCCGTCAAGTACAGTCCGCGTGGCGGCACGGTAACGGTTGGCCTGCGCAATGATGATCAAAACGGGGTCATCCTGAGCGTAGCCGATCAGGGGCCTGGAATTAGACCTTCCCTGCGCGAGCGCGTATTCGACCGGTTTTTCCGCGATCCAGACCAGACTCAGAGCGGCAGCGGATTGGGCTTGACGATCGCTAGGTCAATCGTGTTCCAGCATGGCGCGCAGATACAATTGCATTCGCCTGATAGTGGGCAAGGCTTGCTGGCTGAGGTCAGATTTCCACTGGCACCGCACTGAAGAGCGACATCGGTATTTAGTAATTACAATTTATTAACAATAGTGATCCTCCGATAACAAAGGACACGTAAAGTTGTGTGAGAAATATCGCAAGTCGCTTTGCATAACACCGATCTGATCGGAAAATTTGATCTCACCATTGATGCGGACCTGATCAATATAGATATATTGGGGGGGGGGGTCGTTGTGCCGAGCCTGAATTTTGATTGAAGGCTATTGAAGTAGGGATGAAGGATCGCTAGCTCGAAATCAAGAAACTTTTACCATATCGGGACCTTTCAGAAATTCTGTGTGCGGGGCCAGAATTTCGTAGTTAGTTAATTGCGTTCGTGAAGCGTTCGCCGAACATGATGGCGAACTGGTTGGCTGTTTGCTTCCATGTCCGCTGTTGCATCTTCCAATCTTTTTCAATATTGCGCAAGGCGAGGAACAGCAATTTTATTGCGGCGTCATCGCTGGGGAAGTGGCCGCGATTCTTGACGGTCTTTCGAAGGCGCATATGCAGGCTCTCTATGGCGTTGGTAACTGGCATGATGGTCCGCACCTCGGGCGAGTAGGCAAAGAAGGGAATGACCTGCGCCACTGGCGTCGCCACATGGCTGCCACGGTCGGGAATTTGGTGCCCCAGGCCCCCTGCGCAAACTCATCCAGCGCCACGGCTGCCAGGTCCGCGTTGGCGGCCTGGTAGACGGGTTTCAAATCCTTCCAGGAGGCCAGCGTGGTGGAATTGCGGATCAGGTGCACGATGAAGGTCTGGATCGGTTCCTGTGGATAGACCGCTTCGATGGCTTCGGGGAAGCCGCGCAGGCCATCAACGACGGCAATCAGGACGTCGTCCAGTCCACGGTTCTTCAGCTCGTTAACGACCTTCAGCCAGAATTTAGCGCCCTCGGTTTGCTCGATCCACAACCCCAGCACTTCCTTTTTGCCGTCGGCACGAATACCCAGTGCCAGGTACACGGCCTTGTTCTTGACTGTGCCTTCATCCCGGATCTTCAGTCGCAGTGCGTCGAAATAGACGATGGGGTACATCGGTTCCAGCGGTCGTCTCTGCCACTGTGTGACCTCATCAAGGACTTCGTCGGTGATGGTGGAAATCAAGTCCGGCGACACCTGCGTGCCATACAGCTCCAGCAGATGGCCCTGGATCTCGCGCACGCTCATGCCGGGTGCGTACATGTGATGACGTGGTCGTCAAAGCCTGGCATACGCCGTTGGTGCTTGGCGACCAGCTTAGGTTCGAAACTCGCCAGTCGGTCGCGGGGAAAGTCCAAGTGCAGTTCGTCGCCTGGCGTCAGCACCTTCTTCGGGCTGCTGCCATTGCGGTGGTTCTGGCTCGCCTCGCCTTCGCTGGCCAGATGATGGCTCAACTCCGTCGTCAACATACGCTCGGCCAGGCCAGATTCGCCAAGGATCGGCTCTGCGTCCTTGTTCTGCACTTGGGTCAGCAGCTGGTCAATCAGCTCAACGGGGATGAGGCTAGGTGCTTTCTGCTTCTTCGGTTTCTTTGTGGTCATTACGTCGGTCATGGAATTTCTCTTTCGGTATTATTTCATAACCCCGTTCACACAGAATCTATGGTCATCCCCTTTTTTGCAACCCCTGATTTCTGATGTTGTGGTTGGCTTGCTTAAATCTGACAGGCTCCCATATCGAAGGATATGGGAACAATTCCCTCGATAAAAATTAAAGCACGCTCCCGAACAATGAGACGATATAACAGTGAGACGACATCTCTCCTACCCAATGGCCTTAACGGTCACATCAATGTGGTAGCCAATGCGCTTGATATTAAAAAATATCATGATTCCCGCCGACATTATTCATTTTACACACCAATCACCGCTGGATAAGATTACCGCTCACGAAGAAAAGAATATTCACTTCGTGAACTTAATTCAACAAGTTCAATGCGCATTGACTCACATCTGAATACGTTATTTGATCGAACAGCATCAGCAAGACACCCCAACTTTATTCATTGCTTGCCGCAGTGCAAAATTTTAATTTCACTTCGAGGATGAAAACTATGAAATCCCGCTTGATCACTGTTGCCGCAGTCCAGATGTCGTCGAGCGATTGGAACCTAGAAGCCAATATCGATCGCGCAATGAACCTGATTCGTCAAGCCGCCAACAAGGGCGCGAATCTGGTCATATGTCCGGAACTATTCATGTGCCCCTATTTCTGCATAGACGAGAATAGCGACCACTTCGATTTAGCGGAGCCCTTGGAGTACAACGAAAAGCTGGTGCGATTTGGCCGGTTAGCTGCTGAATTGGGAATTGTGTTACCGGTGGGATTCTTCGAACGGGCTGGAAATGCATTTTATAATTCCGTTGTCATGTTCGATGCGGATGGACGCCGCCTTGGTACGTATCGGAAAACGCATATTCCGGATAACCCTGGATATTCGGAAAAATATTATTTTAATCCCGGCGATTCCGGTTTCAAGGTCTGGCCCACGAAATTCGGCCGCATCGGCGTCGGCATTTGCTGGGACCAGTGGTTTCCGGAATCTGCCCGCGCAATGGCTCTAATGGGGGCAGAAATCCTATGCTTCCCAACGATTATCGGAAGTAATCCAGCGAGGCCCGATTCCGATTGTTCCGACCACTGGCAGCGCACTATGCAGGGCCACGCAGCAGCCAACGCTATGCCATTGATCTGCGCTAACAGGATCGGCACGGAAATCGGCAAAGGAAATGCAGCCCATGCTCCCCTCAAGGTGACATTTCATGGGCGAAGTTTCATCGCTGATGCAACCGGGCAAAAGATTGTAGAGGCGGACCGGGAAGATGAAGCCATCCTATTGCATACTTTCGACTTGGAAGAGTGCCGACACATCCGCGAAGAGTGGGGTTTTTTTCGTGATCGCAGACCCTCTATGTATGGTGTGATTGGGACCAGCGATGGTTACACTTTGGTGTAGCTCATGACACTAGCCGTAGAAGAATATGCAAATACGAATTCGTAAAAATTTTGTTCAAAAATTCATTTTTGGAACATTCACTCATGAAAGTGCCAGACATGAATTATGAACTTATCCATGCGAAGTGATTACACGTCGGTCGGCCGCAGCTTAGTAATTTAATCACGTTATTTCTACCAAGCGCGCCATCATAGTTGCTGTACGAAGAGCATGATATCGGAACTGAACGGGGGCTTTGTGCGCGTAACTTCACTGCATTGCAACCCGTCGTCACTGCGAAAAATGGTTGAAACCAAGGTAGTACCACCTTTAACAGCAATGGATTTGTGCAGGCTACGGTGGTTTTTGCCTTACCAAAGGTTGCTTGCTGATGACGCAATATGGCGATGCCGCTGCTGACCTCGCCGCATTCAACACACTACAAAACCTCTACCCTGATCGCATAATTATACAAATTTCTACGGATGGAATCGCCAACGGCGGTGGCGCGACACAACCGCAGATTGCGACAAGTTAAAGTGTGGAGGCCAACCGGAACAAATCTAGCTTACCGTCGAACCGGTTGATATGCGTATGAGTATCGATGGTCTATCGGTAAAAATTGTGCGATTCAATTCGTCGCGATAATTTTGCTCCTGGACACGCTCTTTGGACGAATCAAATTTCGCTGCAGCTTCCTCCCAAAGCAAGGTTTTGTCTGCAAGTTCAGAAAGTCGTTCAACAGGCGTCTTTCCCTCCAGAGAACTGTACGGGCGATCCCAGTTATAGTAATGCTGCCATTCCGCGAGCAAGTCTGAAAGCTGAGAATCCTTAAGATCGACTGTCGAATAAAATTCATCAAGGTCGGTTCGCTGGGATCGCTCAACTTTGCCGTTCAGATGAGGTGATGCCGGTTTGATGCGGCGAAATTTTATACCCCATTCGAGTAGGCGCTCCTGAAATTTTGTAGCAAAAAATTCGCGACCGCGATCGGTCTGAATCCGTTGAATCGCAAATGGCATTTCCTCCATTACGGCATCAAGGAAGTCCATGGTGTTGTTAGCGGTTCTCCTCGAATAGAGCCGTAAAACCTTATAGCGCGTGCAGTCATCAATCGCCGTGTACTGATATATTCCAGGCGCGATCTTGCAGACATCCATTTGCACCCGATCCCCTGGCGTTGGTCGACTGTATCGAATAACTTGTTTTCTGAAGGCCCGCTTGTGTTTGAACAGAGGCTTCTTTAAGCGCTCCAGAACCCTGTGAATGGTCGCTGTAGACAACGAAATATCATGCAAACGCTTTAATTCATTTTGGATTCGGCGGTGTCCAAGTTTGCGCTTGCGTAGATCCGCAATCAACTGCTCGTGCTCTGGCTGAACCTTCCTCGCTGGCGAGGATTTTGGCCGTCGACTATTTTCCTGAAGTCCATCCTGCCCATGCTCTTGATATCGAGACCACCATTTACGCAGTGTCGGTCGTGATATACCACAACGCAGACAGACAATGCCTGCATTGCCGAGTTCTTCGTACAACCGAACCCATCTCAGTCGCTTGCGGATTTCATCATCCATCGCTTCATTTTAATTGAAACGATGTCCGTGAATCACACATAAAAATACAGCTTCTGGGCTTTACTAGCAGAATCGGAATGGATCGCGTGAAAGTCCCTTATTTATTGTGCAGCCTTCTGTGCTTCTGCTGTTTTGCTTCCATCGCAGCAATTCGCGCATTGCTTGCCTCAACAAATACCAGCACTTCGTCAATTGAATCTGACGCATGGTCGGCCGCGGCCTTTGCAGCATCGGCAACTAAACATAATTCGTTGCCTTCCGCTTCTGAATTGTAGGCCACAGCCCCACGGCGCATTAGTTCAGAAACCGGCAAGCCGAGTTTTTTGGCTTTTTTGACAATAGCCTTCTTCTCTTTCGACGTTGCTTGCACTACGATTCTTTCGGTAACTTCGGTCGCCATTGCTCCCTCCTAATTATCTAGTCAGAAAAATTTTCCTTTTTGCGCTTTATCTCCATTACTTTTTCCTGAAAATCTGGCTGCTCTTGGGCATCCTTGAGTACTTCAAGCATCCAGGTAATAAAATCCTCGCATACCGCTCGCGTTATCGCCCTGCCCTTAATTGGATCTTCGCGAAAAATGCTATTAGGTGAAGTGGGTTCAAGGAGATCCTCAGGTAAGGAAAAAATCCAGTTGCCCACGATCCGTTCCAACTCAAAAGGAACGTCGCTGATATATAGGACGTCTTCACCATTCAATACTTCGAAACAGAGACCCGCCCGCAAGCCGCAGTATAGTGAGTGTCTTTGCTGCTCTAAACCCATCAGTTTCTCCGTCAATTTTCAAACCGTTAGTGCGATTCGACGCATCTGATATAAAAACAAAGGTGCGTGCATAGCAGCTTCGGCTACTGGCCATGGGCCTCGCTCTTGTTTTTACAGTCATATGCTACCGTCAATTCTAAGACAGCTTTATCTAGGGCGTCAGGGAAGACGAAATCTCTTGGAAAGCATATCGGTTTGCCAATGCGTCATAGAGCGCATGATGTTCGGGAAGATTATTTTCTTTATGAAACTCGTAGCGTAATAACTCGTTGATATGATTACCCACCCGACGCGCGTGACACCATGGTGGGATCCGATAATCCAACACATCGGCGAACAAATCCCAATCTGTTTGATAGTCGAAACAGATTTGAATATCTTCCGTACCTCTCCTTACAACTTCCAGCCAAGCTATCATCTTTTCGTATAGTTCCGCCACCGAACAAACCGCTCCGGGAAGGCGGCCCAGTAAGGGAATGACTGCTTCACGGACGAACGCGCTACACGGCAGGTCGGGGTACGGAACCTCAGCGTAGAATTCTTCTCCTGAATCCGCTGCCATGCCAATACTGATTAGATGTGTATCAATGAAATCGGTAAACTCAGTATCAATAAATACTTTTATGGTCATGTGAATATCCCTACTTGGTCCGGCCAACAATGCGACTAACTAGCTCTCGATCTGCGACAAGTTCCTAACTGGATCGCAAAGTGACTGGTGAGCTTGCCATTTTAAAGTACAGTTCGCTCGAATCGATGCTTCATTAAACGACGATGAATCGGCCTCAAATGACATGAACACCTCTCATGATTTATTCGACAGCGCGGAACTACTGTCATGGCTCCCAGGCGAAACTCTATTCAGTCTAATCAGTCGCCATCACTACTTTTGGGGCCATCAGTATGCAAAGGATACCAATATCCATCTATTTGGTCGCCCTAGAAGCGGCAGCCAACACGATCTACCTAGTTGCATTGACGAATTTGTAAAACGAACGGAGCATAACTTTGGCTCGGCGCTCGAGATATGTACTGACCGTACCTTACTTCACTACTACAAGAAATTCATGAGTGCGAGCGAAGAAGCTCGCGTTGTTGCCACACTTCGCGGCCCGACGGTCTCTAATTTGAAATTCGAACTCGGATTATTGACGAGTCAATTTCGCGCGCATCACCCTCTCAAAGCCTGTACGGCATGTATGGCCGCAGACCGTGAAACAAGGGGTTGGGCTTACTGGCACTTGCAACACCAATACCCGGGAGTGTGGGTATGCCCCATACACGACTTGTCATTGCAAGAATCGAATCTCAAAGCCAGTGGCGCCCAACGATTTTTGTGGCACCTGCCGAACGAGACACATTTTCGGCCATTGCCCCCCGTCCTCAACGACTTAAATCATGCGTCACTTAATGATTTTTCTCGGCTGACACAATTAACATTGGGCCTTATAGAAAGCGATGCGGCATTTCGAATCGACACGGCAAAACTGCACAGGCTTTATCACGCAGAACTAGCGAAGCGAAATTTGTTGACGCCTCAAGGTGGATTCCGACTCCGTGAAATTGCAATCGATTTCATGCAGCATACGCAAACCTTACGACTGATTCCCGAGCTTTCTGCCCTTCCGGCAACAGTAGATGAAGCATATAAGCAATTGTCTCGCCACCTCAGAGCTCCTCGTACCGGAACACATCCATTGCGGCACGTGGTGATGATCGACTGGCTTCTCGGCAACCACGAGAATTTTTTTCGGTGCTATGAGCAAATATTGCCGGCATTCGAACCTGGTGTCGGTCTTGCACCGAGATGCCAACTAGCGACACCTCCCCCAACAATAGATCAAGACGACAAAAAACTGAAATTAGCTAAACGGATTCAGGAAGATCACAGATCCGTACGGGTCGCGGCTGCAGAACTCAATATTGATACCGCCACCGCGATGGTGTGGACGGCACAAATGGGTGTCGCCGTCTCTCGACGACCAAAGAGGTTAAAGCCGGAGATCCGCCAGGCCCTCGTTGCACAACTTCGACAGGGTGCGGAAAAAATTGATGCGGCTGAGAATTTTCATATATCCATCGGAACGGTGACTCATGTGCTCCGCACAGAGATTGGTCTTCACGCCGAATGGCAACATGCTCGGTACCAAGCCGCGCAAGACGCTGCCCGCGCCTCATGGTCAGCTCTTGTGGCAGAGAATGCAACTTTAGGTGTGAAATTTATCCGCAACATGAATCCCGGCGCATATGCTTGGCTATATCGAAATGACCGCGCCTGGTTGACCGAACGCTCCCCCGCGCGCAACACCAGTGCTCCCGAACGTCGGCCTAGAGTGCAATGGGATGAGAGAGATTTGATGTTAAGTCGGGAAGTCGAACGAGCCGCGCTAGCCCTACGACCTACACTT
The DNA here is from genome assembly GCF_059421505.1 of Collimonas sp. GW821-FHT02H07. Classification (NCBI taxonomy): domain Bacteria; kingdom Pseudomonadati; phylum Pseudomonadota; class Betaproteobacteria; order Burkholderiales; family Oxalobacteraceae; genus Collimonas; species Collimonas sp. GW821-FHT02H07. Next base: position 71,711 of record NZ_JBWKVC010000019.1, on the reverse strand, counting down.
GGCCAGAAGAAGCTAATGCTCTGGCATCTCTATCAAGAAATCCCCGAACTCAAAGCAAAATTATCAGCACTAGATCGCCTACCGCGTACCGTACGTGCCATTGAGATCGCCTTGAAACGCCGCGATAAATCCCTTCGTCAAATCGACATGCTCGTTTGAATACTGGACATTTCGGATATCTAAACTATAGTAGAAATATGCATATATGCATATTTCTATGCTTAACCCATGACAAAAACAGATCCTCAGGCTCGCGCATTCAGAGCCGCTCTAGTATTCAAGTCCAAAGGCATCACTCAGGCTAAGGCCGCATCTGCGATCCATGCCAGCCAGTCGCAGGTAAGCCGAATTTTAAATGGCAGAGGACTACGACAGTCCCGAGTGTTTGAAGAATTATGCATTTATGCAGAAAATATGGCAAAAAAGACGTCCGTCGACTCAATTCGCGCTAACAAAGAATTGGTCGATGCACTAGCAGAAACGTGGGATGGTACCGCGGCTCATTCGAAAGCACTTGCTGCAGTTATTCGCTCCTTGGCGCTTCTGACACCCATCGAAACTAAAACTTAGCCCGTCTCGGAGAAAGCGAGCTCCCGATGATCACACTTTTGCCATTACCAGACGAACTAGATCGCTCCTATTTGGGGCGCCTCATGCGGGTGAACGGCCTACCATCTCCTGCGGCGGTAATTAATCTACTCACACAATGCTCGAACGTCGCCAAAGCATTACACCGTGATACCTGTTATGTGGATCATCTCAGTAGTGCAGCCAATATGGAGCTCACGCAATTTGTTCGTCACCATACAATGATTCCATTGCACCGATCGTTCACGTCATGCCGATTCAATATGGCTCATGGCAGCAGTCAAGCTCGGTCGATGGTACGCAAAACAAGTATGCGATCAGCGCGTTTTGGTGCATATCTTTGCAGTGATTGCATCAGATTGGATCTTGAAAGCTACGGCATGAGTTATTGGCGACGCTATCATCAATTACCAGGAGTTGCGGTGTGTACAAAGCATCTTCGACCGTTGCGATATGTAAACAACGGGGAGGCATTCTTAAATGCGCCTTCGCGCTTCATAACAGATAGCAAAATGGTGAGCGAAGAATGGGCTGCACTAAGTCAGCAACACCCTTACATCCAGCAATTTCTCGTTATGTCGCTTGCCCTGTTGGAGCGTGAAAAGCCATTTGATCTGAACGCTATTCGTGCGCTGCTTCGTCGAAAGGCCGGCGTCAGAAACAGACGTTCGTGCGCACATACCGCTAGATCTTCCAGACCTTTGTTAAGCGACCAAGTGTTGGCGAAATTTCCGCACGATTGGCTATGCACCATATTACCCGTCTTCATAGATAAAGAACCGGGCGTGGAACTGGATCAAATGGACAATGTATTTTCCGCATCGGGGTTGGCATTCGCAGCTACGCCCTACATTCTCGCCTGTTGCGTCTTATTTGCGTCGGCCGATGAAGCTCTTTGGGCCCTGAAGAAACAACCCGAAAGACATAGTCTCCCACCGTGGTTAAACTTCAGACGGTCTAAATCTGAGGCCACCAACAGTGCCGACCATTGTGAGACGACCCACTTGCATGTTGCGCCCGCTTTCGAGGTGGCGTAGCGGAGGCATAAAGTAACCGTATGCAATTCAGAGTCGAGAGCGTCGCCTTCTGCAGTGCGCGGACCACTTGTGTCACGTGGTTTACCTCATTCCTACAGGCCATCCATTTTCTTTTATTTTGGATTGCGCCTGGCAAGTTGCAATCACTGGAATTCGAATGAGAGAAATAGAATTTATTGGATCGATGACTGCGGCCCGTCGACCGCGCATCGTGAACAACTCATTGCACTTGTGGATTCAACCACTCAAGGAAAGGGATCTGACAGGACGTTTTTGCTCGATTTGCGATCTCCACGTTCAAACATATCTTGTCAGATCTATTGATGATTTATATATCTAAATCAATCAATTGCCCGGGTTCCAAAACGTCGCCCAGAAACCGTCGTCTCGCTGCATTAAATCTTCATACCGGCCCATACGTGTCAGATCATTCGAACGCAACGCGGCAACAGCCGGACCGACAGGCGCAAGATAGGTATTCGATGCTTTTATGAAATCCTCAATTATTAGATCGTCCGTAGATCGTTCGAACGCCACGCGATGAGCTGCAATCCAAAGTGCAATGATAATACGCGGAATACCTCCGGTGAGTTCTATGATCTTTGCCCTGAATGTGTCGCTTGCAGGCAGCTTTTTCCTCACGTATTGATATTCGCACAGCTTCGGGAAAAACACGTCCAAAAAGCGCGGATCCTCAGCACCCACAAAGTACGTCAAGGGATGATAACCCGCCGTCACCAATCTTTGCGTTGTACTCATTCGTTTCGTCAAAGCGCCGACACCATCAGGCGTACCTGATAGAACTAACGGAATTTGCCAGTTATTAGTTAGATTCAATATCCATTTAAGACAGGCATCCTCCACGATACTCAGCTCAGGCCCGCTGTCGATTTCCTTCTGCTTCCTGCGACGCTCAAGGCTTTGAATCTTGAAGAAATTCTGCACCTCGTCAAGATGCAGAATCCCGAGAAAATGACTCGATGCTACCTGACGCCATTCATCGAGCATTTGGACCCCGTTACGGCGATTTTTGGCAAGTGAATGGGCAAAACGTCCTCCCTTTACGACATTATCCCAAGCCATCATCAAATTGCTCGCCAAATCGGCAGTACGCCCGCTTGCAGGCACATCTGTGGATAGCCAAACAACCTGCCATAAGCCATGCGCCATTTGTGGAAAATTTTCATGAAAAATGACCTGTTGAGGATTGGTATTCAATCCCCGCAATATCGCTTCTGTCTTCCCGGTTCCTGAGTGTCCCACAACGACTGCCGCGGACGCTGGCGCACGAGTAGTCTTGCGTGCCCCGGCTTCACCACTCACCAAGCGCCAGGTTTCAGCGAGCATGGGATCTCGGTACCTATAGTTCTGCCTGGTCATCGCATCCATTGTGGTCAGCAATTGCGCGGTTTCAAGGAAAGGAATATGCAGATCGCGCAGACTCATTAAATAATGTAGGCGGATATGGACCGGTATACCTTTCATTTCTCCCGGGATTGGTGGTAAATGAAGTAACGCGGCTAGTGCTTCTTTGCGCGACAAAATGGGCCCAAGACCTTGGACTAAGATGTTACCTTTATACGGATCATGAATGGACATAGCCATTGTCAATCTCCCGTAGCGTTTGCAGCCGCAAACACGTTTTTCATCATATCGACGTAGGCCTCCTGGGCTTCATCGATAGGAGGCGGTTTTGCCGCCTGAGGTTCGACCGATAATTGCCCCTCGACCAAGCTTTCCAAGTGTCGAGACTCCGTCATGCTTGGCACAGTACCTCGCTGTCGCTCCAGGGCCTCTTCCGTGAGAACGCGTGCGCCGGCAATAATAGCCTCCATTTTTTGACGAGACCTAATTGCTTGCAGCACATTGGCATGCTCGGCTTCCGCTTGATTCAATTTGCCAAACATGAACGCGTCTAGCACTTCATCATATGTTTGCTCGCGTGAGGCGCGTGTTTGTTCGGAAAGCTGCAAATTCAAAAGACCTGTTCCCGCTACGTTAGGAGTCCAAATACGCGAAACCGACCCTGGGAAGTAATTAGCAGAAATCTTCCAACTTCCGAAATTTCGCGCGTAAGCAGTCCATTGTTCCTCATTGACTTGGTCCGACTCGTAATGCAGCCCGCCAAATCTGACGCCGGCGCGCGACACAATTGCACCTTCGCTGGGTAAAAGTGATGTTATCAATTCCGACTGAGGGAAGGTTCGGCGCGTTCCGATGCCAATTGCGTGTCCCCAACGCCATAAACCTGCTGGGCTCTCCACCACGCCAGCCGCTTTCATATGGGTATCGACCCGCGCCTTACGGTTCGCCGTGAGATTGTACTCATTGAAGATCACGGATAAGCAACAGGCATATTCCCGCACGGTCAAGACAGCGTCATTGGGGTTAAATCGGCGCAGTTCATATTCTGCACGGCGCGCATCAATAGCTCCCGGTATCCATAAATACTGACGGCCTTTTTTGATGCGATGGAGTACCTCAACCAGTCCTTTCATGTCGGGCCGGTAGGAAGGCGCATACGACAGACATGGAATCAACTTTAAACCGGTCACGCTCGCAGCCTGCGATAGGTATTCACCACGATCACACATCAGAGCCGCCGGCATTGTAGGCGATGGGGAGAGGCATTCCATTGGCTGGCATTGCCAGAGATCGGCAAGCAAATCAGGGGCGGCGGCAGCGGAAAATAAGCTTATCTTCGCCATATTCCAGCTGGGACCAGTCAGGCACACGTAAAAGCCAACTACGGCAGTAGACCAAATATCGACAATAATGTAGACCACTGGCCGTCCAATGATCCACGCCCTGTTCACGCTGGAGCGAAGGTAGATATCTCCAATCGTTGAATCAATAGCCCACGTATGCCCTGGACCTGCGACCCCTTTCCAGTTGCGTCCGGTCATCCCCCTGTAACTGCGCAAAAAGTGACCTTTGGTGGTTCTCTCCAATAATCTTTGCAGGCGTGGCACCTCGACGGCCAAAACCCGACGTACTTGCCTGCTGTTGGGATACTCGCCCTTTTTTAGTTCAAGAGGAACCAATTCACCGTTTTCAAAGTGATATCGTCGAACAAAATGACTGTTGAGTATCTGCGTATATCGGGCAGGATGATCGGGTTTTGGCGTTGGAATCTTTTGATCAGCGGCCATAATCAATTGACGCCATACAGTACTCATCCCAGGTTGTTCTGGAGGTAGCGATATTCCACAAACTTTCGAAATCCGCTGCTTGTCCGTTTTTCGCCCCGCCTTTTTGCGACCACCTGGGTCGCAGGGACGGCGAATACCGGGTGCTCCGCAGCGATCACTACGAAGGCGGAGACTGGCCTCACTAATGCCAAAACGGCATAAGAGTGACCAGAGTTTATATACGAGTGCCCGACTTGAACCGGATTTTTCTATCGCCTCTTTTACCAGAGTCCCAAGCCCGTGACTGGCAAGGATACTGTCTCTCAGGTTATCGCAGTCAAGAAATCCAGCCATCACTTTTTTGCGATTTTCATATCGATCCTTATCGCGTTTTCCGAGTATTGGATTGAAGTGATTTTGTTCGTGCTCGATTTCTATTCTGGTGAGTATGTTTTCTGCCTCAAGGCAATCAAGCTCCATGTAATTGACCCAGATCAGATCACCAACTAACGGTAGCGGCGCCTTCTTCCGAGATGTTTTTCGAACAGCTTTTTTTCTCCCTCCCCGGCTCCTGTCCGTTGAAGGCATGCAATCCAATTTTGCCATCACTGCTATGTCGATTCGCCTCTCGACTAAGATCATGCGATAGAGTCCTTCAAGAGTGCCAGAAAGAACCCGAATGACTTGGTTTTGCATCAGGCTTTCCATGCTGACCTCCTGGATGCAATGGGATTTAACCCCCAAAAATCCGATTCACTGATGAGCACTATGGGTTCATGTGGACGCCATCCTCGACGAAAATCAAGAGGCAGGCGAGCCGACCATGCCGCTTGCCAAAATGCGCGTTGTGCCCGTTCGTAGCTGTTGAATTCGACCGCCAATTTATTGAGAACGTCGGTAACCGCGCGGCCGGCCCATTTCTGTTGATTCGAGGCGACATAGTCGATTGCTGCCGCGTCGACTTCGGTACCCAGTGACCACGACACACAATTACGCAGTGCGTCCGCAAAAAGAGAGTGATACATCGAAGGCGTTATCAATAGCCATTGGACGCCACGTTCCAGCCAGTACTGGCGCTCCATAGCAAGCAGTTGTCGTGTTCTTTTTTTACTGATTTCTCCATCCAACTTGATGGCAATGGCAAGAAGTTCCAGTTCGCGTCCAGCGCGCTTCAACGTGAGTAGCATGTCGGTCGTCATTACCCAATCTGCGGACCGGCCGGCGCCAGATACTTTTGGATGTTTAACCTGCTGAACCCGCGCAATCTCCAATGTTCCGGGGTACTGCGACCATTGCCGCATCGGAAAATATATCGATAATTCATGCACTGAGTATTTTTGCCTTAATGGAAATTGTTCTCGGCAATCAACAATATCGGGGAGCATCGTACAAGACAAAAATGCCACCCATTCCTTATCACTCAGAAGCTCTCTTTGCCGCCCCCTCCAAACCTGCAGATGCGATCGTCCGATGCTGGCGGGGTCACTGCGACCGACTCGATGCCATGGGATATAGTTTTCGTATGTACCCTGGCCGCGGCCCAAGCGCGCGTAGCGCTCAAGTAAATCTGGGGTAAATCTCTTTTGAGTTCGCATAAATCTCTCTTTTATTTAAAGAAATCTCACGCCGCGCGTCAGCCTTCGTTAAAAGACTTAGAATCTGGATGCGACAGTGCCCGCCGCTTATAGACGTGCGAGCGCATGCGGCGCTGCGGCAATCACTTCCGCTGGCGTGAAAATGGGTAAAAAAGGGGGACGTGCGAATCCAATTCGGCCTATCCAGGGATAGGCCAAAGTATTGACAGAGGATTCGGGAGAGACGATACTTGAAGCTGGAGAGTTCGATATCCAAGCAGCAAATACAAAGCCCGAGAGTTCTAGCTCTTGGGCTTTGGTCGTTTCAGCGTCCCAGCTATGGTTCGGATTATTGACTTTGTGTTATGTCATAGGACTCCTCCAACTTTCTGCGTGGTTTGTACCCCGACTCCGACAATTGTTGCTTTCTTTTTATTGGTAGCGCCTTCGCGTTGCGCCGCCAGCCAAACTGCAACATCTCTAATCAGCGCAAATTTCCCTCGCCTATTTTCGATTTCAAAAACTGGGATAGGTATGGTCTGACGTGACAACGCCTGCCTGAACGCCTCCTTAGATGCGTAACCCAACACAAGCCGCAAATTGTCGTTTGACACCATCGGCCCGTATCTACTCGTCAGCTCTCTATCCAGAAGAACTGCAAGCGGCTCATCAACAGTTGGAAGTTCCATTTCGCCTATACCGTCACGTGTAGTCACACTAAATATTAACGACAGCGATACGAGAAATCTAGATGGCACGAAACCCCGTTTCGTTACTCGCTTTTTTTACAATAAATATTCCTGACTCTTCGGACTATATAAATTCCCGCTAAAATATCTGGGTTCAACCTCCTGTCCCAATAAGTTCAGCCCAAAGTAAATGGCTCGCCCTAAACGCGATGATATCGACCGAATTCGGACAATTTATTGGTTCGAAGGCATTCGGCTTGTGGCGAGAGTGCCGACTGCTTATGCACTTGAACGTCGAGTTGAGCCCAAAGGTTTTGGGAGGAATAAGGACGGCACCTTATTCCATCGAAACAAGTGGGCAGCCTATCAACATGGTCGACACACGCCGAGTGAACCCCTCGTATTGAAGATGGAATACCTCGTTACTGGCTCGCGCAACGAACTCGATCATGTACTTTGGAAAGTTTTGCGCCCTGATGTCAACGTCACCAAACACGCGGTGAGCTTGCTCCGACAATTGAAACCGGAACTGCAACTGCTAATTTTTGCAGAAGGCGACCAATTCTGTAGTCATAGCGGTGCACCGTGTATAAGTGAGCTGGAACGGAGGGCCAGCATTGATGCACTGGCTTGCCTGACAATTTTGACAATAAAATGTTATGAAGCTGGCAGTCATGAGCACGCTTGGGCATTTGCGCTGAGCACTTTTCGCGTACTTCTCATGATTGGGTATCAACTTGAGAAACGAGGGCTTGCGGAAGCACTGTTCAACATTTACGTTGAGCGAATATTTAACAAAATAAGATGGAATGGAAATAAATTCTATTTTGATGAATATTATTTTCCTCTGTGGGCTCAGATCCTTCATCAATCTGCGCGAGTTACAGCTCAACACGCTAAAAAACGTTCAATTTCGTGGCGCGAAGAGTATTACCAAATGTGGAAATTTCTCAGAGGTGATTCGGGACTATATGTAAAATTTGCTTTCGATCCGGTGATTGGCCCAGACAAAGACTTGGGGCCGTGGAGTGAGGAAATGCAACAGGACATTGAACAAAAAATTCGATTCCAAATTTGGGGACGCATAAATGTGCTTTCTGACGACAAAGATACGAGCTATTTTCCGCCGCCTGAAATTTGGTAAGCGATCAATGACGGGCGTGATTTTTGTCGGTCTGAGATCCGTACTGTAGAAATATTTTGAGAAATTACTCAACTACAGGAATGCAGATGTTCCAAGACCATATTGCTCCATAGTTACCCTCAGCACGCCAAGCACAAGACCATTTGAACAAATATTGAAGGAGTGGCGCATATCTCTATCCTTCAATTCTTTAACAGGCTATTCCTTCCACCACGCGGGTGTTTCAATTTGCCGCCAAGTTTTGTACGTCCCAGGAACCGGAATGATTACATTTGTTTGATGTAGTACTCCGCCAAGTGTATAGATATCGGCCCGCATCTCGGGATTGCCGTAGTATGGCTCCGGCCCCTTAAAGTCACCTATGGACTTGATCCTTGCGCACAGGTTTGCCCAAGTTGTGCGTCGTATCCAGACACCACCTGGATCGCCTTTTGACATGACATACATCTGATAAACGTTCACTGCGGAAAAGTTACTCATGCACAAAAATTCCTTGGTCAAATAACGTTGTCTTGGATCACCTGGCGCCGCGCCCATTTCCTGCTAGCGAACTTTTGTTCGACTAAGGCGATGAGATGCAGAACAAAGCCGTGGCGGCCTTGAAGGTGTCATATGCTGGTTTCATGTTAGCTGCTGCCAAGGCTCCGCCAATCATCCGGAAATAAGAAGTCAATTTGGTAACGTTGGGATTTTGTTTCGTCAATTCGATCTTGCCGTCCTCGACCAACTCCAGCACCTCTTCCTTATTGTGGCCATGAATAGAATCTGTTTTCGAGAGCGCGGCCGCAACAGCATCAAGCGCCTTTAAGAGCTCCGTTGAAGCTTGGGCATTGTGTTGCAAATTGACGTTTGCAACGGCATCGCTACCTGATTGCACCGCACCAATTGAAGAGTTGTGAAAATTAAACTGCTGGTTATACGTTTCCAGCTTTGCATTCCCGTTCCCCGACTCAATTCCGTCCATAGAAACCTCACTACACCATCGAGCATATTCCGCGCACTCCGAAAAATGACCCGTTTCAAGTACTTCTTCTTGTGGGTCCATGGACTTATCATATTGCCACTTGGTCTTGGGTACTCCAGACGGGTCGATCATCATAGTATTCTCGAACAAACTAACCTCTGGGCATAGGCCACCCATAATCAAATTGCTATCGCCGCTTATCAGATAGGCCGATTCGCCCACACTCGGAACCAATGGCATCGTCATTTTCAAAAAAACTGGTGCCTGATTGACGTCCCATTTATTTGCAAGCGCAATTGTATGAGCACGACGTTCGCACCGGTCGAGTATTGGGCAGCGATTCGGTAAAGCTTGCTGTCGCGACAAGGCAAAGTATTCGTCTTTAGTGTTAACCATTTTTTCTTCGCTGCGCGAATTGAGACATGGATTCGAGGGGGCGGGGTGAGTTCTCTTTCCGCACGATTCGATTTTCCTTGATCAACGGATGAGCTTTTCCATAAGGACTTCGACTGGAATTACCTGGTACACACCTTGCGAATATTGGAGAGCTTGAGCAGTGTCATTCGCTTCCCCTTCGTCCAAAAAGTGACCAGCTTTGGATTCGTCGTCTGTCCACGACACATCGCCATCGTGTGGATACAAGTAGCCATCAGGAGTTTTAACTATATATGCACGCATTTTTTCAGATCATAATTTTAAGAATTCTGGGGCATGCTTCTGAAATTTTTCTACCCACTGCTTCTGCGTTGGTTGTTTTTTATAAGTTGGAACTATTGGCTGCTGCTTTGCCCATTCCATATATTGATGGATGTTTGCTTGCGATGCACTTTCCAACTTGCAAAACATTGCGACAAACGCCAAAAAATGAGTCGTCAGGCCGCGTTCCTTCAACATGCCCAATGTGGCATAGCTGATAGTTCCCGCCGTTTGTTCAGTCATGATTTCCCTTCCCAGCCCACACCGACGTTCCTATCACAACTTCCACTTGTTAAAGCGGCGATAGCCACATGGATGTCCTTTCTTTCAATCAGGGCAGGAGAATGCCAACCAAGGCGGCTGAGGCCTTGAGCGTTTCATATGCAGGTTTCATATTCGCTACAGCCCCCAAGGCTCCTCCGATCATTCCCAGATAGGAGGTCAACTTGGTCACATTGGGCTTTGGTTTTGCCAATTCGGCCTTGCCGTCCTCTACCAGCTCTAAGACCTCGTCCTTGTTATGCCCAGGGATGGCGTCCATTTGCGAGAGTGCGGCTGCAGCAACGTCAAGCGCCTTCAGGAGTTCAGCTGCTTCATGCGAGTTGTTTTGCAGAGTGACATTTGCTATGGCATGGCTGCCCGTCTGAACCGCGCCGATTGATGAGTGGTGAAAGTTGAACTGCTGGTTGTACGTCGCTGCCTCTGGCGCTTTGGTATCACTCATACCTACTCCACGTTCATTCTTTACAAAATTGAGGTAGTCCCGAGTGAACGGGACGATCATTTGTCCGACCATGCTGCGTAGGTTGGCCGTGATATTGCGGCCATTCGTATAGAACGTATGGGAAAAATTTATAGCATCGCTCAAATTGGCTGCGAATCGATCGATCAGAGCAATCACCAAGCCAAGTTCGTCTTGATGTTTTTCAGGCCACGTTAATATTGCACTGCCAATCATGCCGCCTTGTGTCGCATGGCCATTTTTCAGAAAGCCATCAATGTCAGTCCCTGCTGTCAATCGATCCGTGAAAGGCGCAAGGGCGTCAGAATGCAAGAGCCTCGACAGTTTCTTGATAGGCCGATCGAAAGTTTGGGAATTTGCAGAACGCAAATCCGTCAGAGCGTCCTCGATCTGCCGCAATTCAGCTGGTGTTGCGCTCTTGTTCACGCTTGGACTGTCGTTTTCGAGGCGGGCAGTAGTTGCACGTTCCAAGATTTCGTTCTGATATTTCTGTTTCATCTGAGCGGCAAGGTCGATGATAATTTGGTTACCCAAATATGGCGCGGTTTTTTCGTCGATCGCCTGCTCCACCTGGCCAATCGCAGCCTCAACAGACGCATGATCGAGGGGATTGAACTGCAAGGTCGTGAGGTGACCATCTAAGGCCGCGAATGCCTTACTTGCTTGTTCGAGGTCACGCTGTAGCTTGTCTAAACCTTCAATTTTGAAGCCCATCTAATTTTTCCTTAGTCAGCTTACGACTACATCGTCAGCAATGATGCCACCATCAAACACATACACATACACATACATATAACGTTGTGTCAGCAGCGGATTGTTGCCTACTAGTGAACATCGTAGCATCGTCCAGGCACCTATCGAGTTACCGCTGCAAGATTTCCTTTTGTCTTATTCGTGAAATTCTGTTCGTCACTAATAATGGCGGATGCCGACTATACGTAAGCTGGAAGCGGTTCAATCAGCGCCAGTTCATGCAAAACGTTGAGCGTTGTTTCCTCAAGAATGGCATGGTGGTGTTTCAGCGTGAGCGAAAATACCCAAGGATCGGACAGCAAGCTACCAACGAAATATCTGACAATCAGATCCTTCTCTGGGGTTCGCTGTCCGCCGGATTTATATTGTTCGATCCGGCTACGCCCCTCGTCAAGCGAACGTGCCCACATCCAACGCATTCCAGCGACATTACTAAACGATACACGTTGTGATTTCACGTAAGTCGCGTTGCGTGCAGTCTTGTTTAGCACCGCAAGCTTCTCCAAGCGCTGTCGCTTTTCTTCGTGTTGTTCGTCTTTTCGTCGCCGCTCATCCGCTCGTTGCACTTCTGCATGTTCGGCGTCAAGCCTCTCTGCTTCCAGCCTAGCAATGAAGCGCTCGGTGTTATCAATCAACACGAGGCGTTCATCATCGGTCAAACGCATTCCATCTGAAGAAGCGTATCGTGGGGTCGACGCATCCCTTCCCAACTGCCCGTACAAACGTTTGAAACATTCCGAACCCAGCACCTGAAATACACCATCAACTTTCACGACGTGAATGCGCTTAAAAACTGAATGGCCGCAGCCTATAACCTGGCAAAGGATGCGATTATCTCGACTCACCTCAACGACGGCTAACAGGTACACCGCTGGCTCTGGCAGCAGATCTATTGACATTACATTTTCCTTTTGCTGGCCCCATAGGCGCCGTTTCCAAGAATAGCTACTTCTTCGGAATCCTTTCCAGCGCCTCCCACAACCTCAGCGCGTAGCTGAATCCAGCCTGTTCGACCGTTTTTGACGTGAAGTGCAGTAGCCATATGCTAAGTAAAACGGCCGCCACAATGAGAGTGAGTGCGTGGGGCATGCTGAGCGACTTCAGTGGTGCCAGGTCGAAAAAAATATTTGTGGTGGAAAATCCCCCCGCGTGAATGAGCACAGCCAGTCCTGTCAATGCTGCTACGCCGGCACCTATCCATTTCGACGCATATGCATTTCGGTTGAAGCCGTAGGCCACGAGTTCCTTGAACACGAAGGGAAACTTCCGATTATCTGTTGTCCGCGGACGCAACACGTTGGCCGCGGCAACGTAAGATTGATCAGCCGCCAATGGATCGGCGCTTTCTTCGGCCGATGTTGGCATTGCTACCCCAAGCTTCTGTTCTGCAAGTTTGTGATATCGGAGCTTCGTTTGAACGGGCAAGCGTGTGTCCCTATGGCGAAACAAAATGGTTGTCGGTTGACCTCCCCACTCACGATACAGCCTCTCTTGGGCTCGTTGGCCCCAAGTGCGAATAAAGCTTGCCAAAAAATATGGTCCGCCGCAGCTGATCAACACCGAGCTTAATGCCATTGATACAGGATTTTTTGGCCCATAAATCAAAGCCAAAAAAACTATGGCGGGAAGCAGAATGAGGAGGCCGGGAAAGACTCGTGCTTTTAGGTCATATGGATCGAGAAACTTTGCCACTGTTGCTGTCCAGTCCATCGAGATTTTCCCAGTTTGTTAGATTCACGAGTGGCCACAGTCTCTACTGACTGCATGTGAACGCTTGAGGCGATTTACAAGGTTTATTCCATCTCAACCGTGATGCTACCTACATATTTATCGACAGCTAAATCTGCTAGACCCTCATTGGTCAGTTTTTTGTTCGAGTAGTTTTGGTTGGATGCATAGAAATGAACCTTGTTGTCTACGCAGTCCATGGTTATGTTGCCTGCCATATTCTGCGTCACCGTACTGTAGCCAGTGTAGTAATTGAGGTGGCGAGAAGGTGCTTCCCCTATAACGATGATTTGAGGGTCCAGTTTCTCTAGCCAGCTATCGGGAATCTTTCCAGATTTTCTTCCGTGGTGAGCGGCAAATACAATTGTTGTTTTGGTGAGTTCAATGCTGTCGATGATGTTCTCCATGAATTCGGTCTCGAGATCGCCTAGCCACAAAAAGCTTGCACCTCCTTCTACCGAATATCTAATCACCGCGGATGTATTGTTATAAGATTCTCCGGCCTCGCACGCTGTCAACGCCTCTTTGAAGTGCTGGTTTGTCACTTCGGGCCAACGGATAGCGATGCCCGACGTTTTACGCTCGTCATCGTTTTGGTTCATCCACTTGCGCGAACAGCCCTTCTCAATGTAGAAGGCCTTGTCGCCGTCTCGTAGTGCGCAATATCTCTTGAATGAATCGGTTTCAGTTTCTTTTATGGCTTTATTCTTTATGACATAGAAATTGTTGATAGGAATTGCGTCGTCGAACAGGTGGATTCCGCCGAAGTGATCCTCGTCAGGATGGGTGGAGATGAATCGGTCTATGCCTTTTCCTGCTTTGGCGGCTTTTATGTCATCGATTATTTCATCCGCATTGTCGTCGCTGAGGTCGCAATCAATGATTGTGAAATTGTCGCTGTTATGCTGAATGTAGAACATGTCGCCGGCACCCACTGCATAGCTCTTGACGATAGACATTTGTGCTTCCCATGGAGTCTAGAAATTAAACGCAAAAGCAACGCGCTTTCCCGAGGCATCTGCCGCACTCACCTGAGTCACGTCTGGGTAACACGGGGCCTGCAGATACATAGTTGAATACGTTGCCAATTTACCATATACCCATAGGAAACATTGATGATATGAAAATATATTGGAACACAAATTGTGTTGGGAAAATAATTTTATGCTGACAATGATGGCTTTCAGATGAGAAATGGTACCGCTCCCTGCAAGTAATTTTCTAGCTCGATTTTTGGATTTTGATCGAGCATCACAAAAAATATTTCCATCTGAACCATTGTTGCTCTTGAAAGATGGCAACACAACCATATATCCGGAGGAAGTGGAAGCCTAATTTCCGTTTATTGGCTTGCTACCGCGCAAAAATTAGCCGATAAATTGGAGGAGCCATGCATCAAGTCATTTTTTATCCAGTAGGGAACGGAGATTCGAGCCAAATCATTCTCGAAAATGGCAAGCGTCTCATGTTTGACTTCCGGCACTTGAAGTCCGTTGAAGAAGGAAAAGGTCCGGAAATTGACTTAAAGAAACATTTAAGTGAGGAGCTGGGAGCGGCAAAACGCGATTACTTTGATGTCGTTGCCTTCACACACTGCGACGCAGATCATATTAATAACAGCACCGAATTTTTCGAGCTGCTGCATGCCGCAAAATATCAGGGCGATGGCCGCATTAAGATTAAGGAACTCTGGGTTCCTGCAGCAATGATCTTGGAAGAAGCAACAAAAGACAATCAAGGTGCGGAGTTTGTGATCTGGCGCCAAGAGGCACGTCACCGTTTGCGAGAGGGAAAGGGTATTCAAGTCTTTTCCAAGCCTGACAAACTCAAGAAATGGTTGGCAGATGAGGGAATCAAGCTCGAAGATCGCCTCAACGTTATTACAGATGCCGGCAAGCTGGCCAAAGGCCTGACGCTAGCGAACGATGGCGTTGAGTTTTTCTGTCACTCCCCTTACGTCAAGCATGTTGACGACGGGGACGACCTGCGCAACGATGCATCGTTGATCTTTAATGTCCGCTTTAAGGCTGGCAATGAAACAGTCGATTATCTGGCGGTAGGCGACTCCACTTGGCATGTATTAGAGGACATCGTACAAACCACCAAAGACCATCACAATGAGGATCGTTTAAGGTGGAATCTGTTCAATATTCCTCATCATTGTAGTTATTTGGCACTGAGCGATGAAAAAGGCGAGAAAAAGACCGAGCCTAAACCCTTGATCAAGGAGCTTCTCTTGTCGGGGCAGGAAGACGCATACATTGTAAGTTCCAGTGACCCAATTAACGACACCCCCGTTTCCCGAAAACAGGAACGACCTCCACATATTCAAGCACGCTATTGTTACGAAGGCTATTTAAAAGACATCCACGGACGATCATTTTTGGTCACCATGTCAGAGCCGAATGCGGCCAAACCTCTTCCTCTCATATTTGAGATCGGAAATGATGGCTTAAGCCGGAAGATGCCCATTGCCGCCCCGGCAGTCGCCATCACAAGTAAACCTGCCCCTCGCGCTGGCAATGGTCGCGTATAGGAATTTTGGGGCGCCATCTGACAACGAAAAAATCGGCTCCCTGTCCACTTCGCGCGCGCGGTCCGTATTTCAAGCCGTAGCACGACATCGCCAATACGAACTCGTTGAAATTCGACAGTATCTTAGTGGAGAAAAGACCATTGCCGATGTGCTGATCGTCGATTGCACTAACGATGCCGTCGGCCACAAAAATGTTCCAGGTATTAAGTGGCGTGAACGTTTAGCCCTACTTTTACCCATCGATCCAGGCTCTGAACCGGAAGTGTTTGCACTTCGCGAAAACTTCCCCGCGAACTTGGCTCATTTGGGCTATGCATCGGAAAATCAGCCACCGAGATTATGTCTACATCAGCAAAAATGGGAGGCTGTCGCTCGCACTTGGACACCACAGAAATTCCTTGCAGACATTCTTTGGTGGCTAACAGGTACCGCGAAGGGAACGCTGCATCCTGCTGAGCAGCATGTTGAACAAATCTACTTTGAACCGCCACAAACAATAATTCTTCCGCCTCAATTCGAGCAACACCTGAAGGATAACAACACGTCGCTCGCACTTTATGCCGCAGATAAGGAGAATGATAATCCAATTTTTCTGCGTGGATTTTTCGTATCCAATGAAAAGGCTAGCGACCATCGAATTACGGCATACACGATCACGCTGGAGCTTGCGCCGGTGGTACACGGGCAGGTGGAAAGCCTCCCTTTTACGTTGGGTGAATTAGACGATCAGCTGGTAAAGCGAGGTTCAAGTCTTGTTAAGGAGCTATATCAAGTCTTGCGCTCGCGATTGCAAGGCGGGTTACTAGAGCCGAAAGTCGAAAAATGCCTGTTGATCTTATCAATCCCGATCATCCGCTCTCAAGAAAATACCGTTGAAAATATCGAGCGAAGAGCATATTTCATCGCTGCCAACCGCTGCGAAGTCGGATCGTCACTGGGTGTCCTGACTGAGGTTCCAGATTCCCCCAATTACTGCGTCGATACTGAAGTGGGTGTCGAGCCTGCAGTGCAAGACCGCGGCTGGAGAGACTTAAAAATTGCCTCCTTGGGCGTGAGAGCGGCGTTGACGTCTGAATTTAACCAGCGCGCCTCCGGAGTTGACGTGACGACGGCCTCGTTTTCAGGTGTGCTGGCTGGTGTCGGCGCATTGGGAAGTGCCATCGCAGAGATATGGTCAAGAGAATGTTGGGGCAATTGGACTTTCGTCGATCATGACCACGTTGAACCGCACAATTTGGTTCGACACCTTGCACTGGACCAATTTCTTGGATATGCCAAAGCTAACACGGTCAAGGTCTTGACCGAAGCGGCGCATCCTGAGGAGCAATATAAGAGTTGTGCGATCGTGGATCGAGCCGCCTCGCGTACAAATCAGGCTCTCTTAGATGCGTACCACAGTGCAGCTTTGTGGGTAGATGTAACCACGACTCTTGACGTTCCTCGATCCATTTCAATGCATTCCGATATGCCTAGAGGCTGTTCCGCGTTCGTAACTCCATCTGGCGCCGATTCCGTACTCCTTTTTGAACCTGCCAATCAAAGCATACGGCTTGATGCGCTAGAGGCCCAGTACTATCGAGCTGTAATTAACAGCGAATGGGGGCAGTCGCATCTCGTTGGGCACCGCGGCCAGCTTGCAGTAGGCGCGGGATGTCGCGATATCTCATTGGTAATGTCTGTTGGTCAGATTCATCTTCATGGATCGATTCTTGCTCGCCAGATTCGATCCCTTAGCCAACTTCCAGATGCCCAAGTACGGATTTGGATGTATAACGCCGAAACCGGTGCGGTCAAAAATGACAATATCAAGATATTTCATTCGTTGGCGGAAGTATGTCGAGGATGGAAAGTCTACTGGGACGAGGGCATCAAAGCAAAGCTGAATACGCTGCGTGAAATGAAGCTACCGGTTGAAACCGGCGGGATTATTTTAGGATATGTCGACCAGGTGTCACGCGGTATCTACGTCGTGGACGTGCTAGCGGCGCCGTCAGATAGCATCGAGCGTGAACATGAATTTATACGTGGAGTGAATGGGCTTTCAGAGGTGCGAAATACAGTTCTTCAAAAAACTGCAAGCATCGTCGACTACGTCGGCGAGTGGCATTCTCATCCAAGGTATTGCTCTGCTAAGCCTAGCCAGCACGATCAACTACAACAAACAGAGCTTGCCAACGAATTGGGCGAAACAGGCCAACCACTCCTCACGATGATTGTCGGCGATAAATCTATCAGCATACAAGTGACAGAAAGTATTCGCTAGGATGCATACACAGAAAAAAATTGGGCTAGCACTTTCTGGCGGTGGCGTTAGAGCCGCTGCTTTTCACGCCGGCGTCTTCAAATACCTTGCCGAAAATAATTGCCTGGAACGGATTCATCATATTTCGACGGTATCGGGGGGCAGCCTATTTATGGGCTTGGTATTCAGTTTATCCGACAATAAATGGCCTTCGTCTCAAGAGTATTTGTCTGAAGTATATCCCGAAATTTTTCGGCTACTGACAAAAAAATCGCTGCAATGGCGATCCTTCGTCTGCCTCATTTTTAACCCCTTCAACTGGCCCCTTATTCTCTCTCGTGCCAACATCACAGCAAAGGTTATTGAAAATTATTGGGGAGTAAAGGGAAGTCTGGGAGATCTGCCTAAAACTCCCGTCTGGTCCGTAAATGCCACAACGGCGGAGAATGGCAGACGTTTCAGATTCAAAGGAACTCAGATTGGTGACTACGAGACGGGCTATGCGGAGGCTCCGGAACTGAAGATCGCTGCTGCGATGGCTGTTTCTGCTGCTTTTCCTGGAGGGATTGGCCCTTTGAGTCTGAGGAGCGCCAATTATCGATGGGAAAAGAGAGCGTCGTGGGGCACCACCGAACCCGCGCAGCAGATCACTCTCAAATCTCGACTGCTGCATTTGTACGATGGTGGCTTATATGACAATCTCGGGATGGAGCCGCTATTCGATGTCGGTACACAAAAGATTAAATCCAGCCCACACGTCGACATAATCATTGTTGCTGATGCCGGTGCTGCTTTTGCCAGAAGCGACATACCAGGTCCGTTAAATCCGGCTCGCTTGCTGCGTATTGCCAACGTCGCATTTGACCAAACACGTTCTCTTCGGGTACGGGCACTAACCAATTTTTCAAAAACCAATCCAGGACATGGTTATTACCTCCAGATAGGTGCGGACGCGGCATCAAGAATTACAGCATATGCCAGTGATCAACCCACGATACTACAAGCAGCAAAAGAAATCGGTTGGCTGCCTCCTGCGATGGTTCGTCAAGCTGCGTGCTACCGCACGTCTCTACGACAAATGAGCGAGACAGACTTTAATTTGATCGCCCGACATGGATACGAGTCCACTTATTGGAACGATCTAGTATTCAACATGACAAAGGACTAGCTGGGAAACAACATGTTAAAAAAAGTCAAAACCAGATTTCGAGCATATCAATTGGGAAGCGCTGGATCATCATTTTCGTATTTCGCAGACGATCGGTTTGTACTCATTGAAGCAAGGCTTACGGCACTCAGTTATCCCAACATTTTGCTGGAACTTCAGACGTGTGGAAAAACCCAGATTGATACTCTCCATATCACTAGCTGGGATCAGGATCACTGCGCAACTGCTGACCTTGAATGGATTTTGGACGAATTTTGTCCGAAAAAAATCGAATACCCTGGCTATGAACCGCATAGCGATACTGCGAGGCAGTGTCTTGCAATCATAAAAAAATACAGGGAGCTTCGCGTTGTCAAACAACTCGATACAAAATTAATTCGAGTTGATCCTCCTTATATCTCAAGCTTAGAGGACGCGGCAGAAATAGGTTACAAGGATATTTTTTATCACCCAAAGGTAATAGATTTGCAAAGCTCCAACAACAACTCGACAGTGAAGCTGTTTCGCCGTGGCTGTTTCAATGTTGGGAGTCTTGGGGATATTGAGTCGCCCCACATCGGATCAATGCTTAGGAGAAGCAAAACTTTCGCAAATGAAATGGATGTTCTCATTCTTGCTCACCATGGTTCAGACTGCGGAGTAACTACAAAAAAATTTCTAGAGACGGTGAAACCGAGCGTTGCGATATGCAGCAGTAACTATGACAATCAATATGACCATCCAACTCAGAATGTTCGAGATTTGCTGCATGAACTCGGAATCCCCATTTACACTACTAAAACCGGGGATGTGACTATTGAGTCACTCGGCGATCATTCCGCAAATTATCGGGTGAAAAATCTGATTTCTGACTCAACCAAGCTGTCGTCACATCGAGACTTATCAAGCAGAAAATCTGTGTATCTGAAAATGAATGCCGATACTATTCGCGCTCGGGCCCATCCAGGATTCAAAGGAATGATACGACGATAATTTTGGATGCCCCGTAGTCCCCGGTGGTGATTTTCGCTCATTCTTCATCCATCCTTGGACAGAAACTCTCAGGCTGGAACAAGATTGTGGCGACATCCCGAAGTATCGAACCGGTTAGTTTTCGACTTTATTTTCCCGAGGAACGCCGAGTCCCCGAGCTTACGTCAATGTGTTTTCGACTTTGAACGATATGTAGCTGAATTTCCATGCCCTGGAACCCGCATGGATGCTATGGCCCTGTTTTCGACTTTAATTGTAAGGAATATATCTTGTTTCGTGCAAATAAAGTCTGAGACATGCAATTAAAGTCTGAGACATTCAAATAATGTCTGAGACATTTATTTTCTTCGAATACTGATTTTATTAGAACTATTTAATCAGTAAGTAAGGGATTAAAAATCTTGTGCGGTAGTTCGATTCCTCTTTTCCACCAGGAATGTGCCTCGCGAACGCCAACCGTCACTGGTTGGCGCCTCTGCTTGTAAGATTTGTAGTTACCAACGCCGGTTCATTTCCGGCGCGGCCAACACTCAAAAATTCAAATCCTTCGGGAAAATTTTCGTACGGCTTGCGTTACGTTTTGATAAAAAGAGATCAAAATCGAAAAAGATGTGTCTCGACTCCCTACGACATCGATTTATGGCTTCTTCTTAACCTCGGAAATCATAGAGGCTAGCCTAGAGAAACTCTCTTCGGGAAATAGCTTAAGAAATTTGAGTAGGTTCTTATCGCCCGAAGAGAGAATCATTGTTCGTAAACCATCGGCAATTTCCTCTGACTCTTTTATCTCATCCTCGGTGATGTCCATCCCTCGGACAATAGCGCCAGCACGTAGCGCTTCGTCAAGCGTCAGTTTAAATTCCTGAAGAAAACTGTTGCCACAGCTATGACATTCACCTGC
Source organism: Collimonas sp. GW821-FHT02H07 (assembly GCF_059421505.1). Lineage (NCBI taxonomy): Bacteria > Pseudomonadati > Pseudomonadota > Betaproteobacteria > Burkholderiales > Oxalobacteraceae > Collimonas > Collimonas sp. GW821-FHT02H07. The sequence continues at coordinate 50,846 of NZ_JBWKVC010000019.1, read as the reverse complement.
TGACATTCGATTTAATGCGCCACATTTTTCGCATGGCTTCAATTGCTTTGGGCGAACAGGGAACTCATATTCACAAGCGGAACAAACCGCGGCATTTAGCGGCAATTCCGTAGAACACGCAGGGCATTTTTTTGTCGTCACATGCTCTTGCCTTCTTGCAGTTGCTGACATCTCTTCTTCGACACGCCTGGCATAGGCTTCAAATATCTCCCAGCTTGGCATTACAACATAACCACGAGTATCGTCATCGCGACCAGACGTGCGCACAACCCGGCCTATCGCTTGTCGGAATGCCACCTCGGTTGAGGCATAAGGAAGATAGATCAGCACCCGAAGACGGGGAATATCAACACCTTCGGACACCATAGCAACAGATACTAACCAGCGTTTGTTTGTGTTTCTGAAGGCCTGAATTTTCCCCTCGGAGTCAGGTCTTTCGCTATGGACAATTACAGGTTTTTCGCCATCAACAGCTTCAATGACTTTTGAAAAATACTCTGCCATCTCAATATTTGGAGCAATAACAAGAATACCAGCCTCAGGCATTCGATTACGCAGATCAGATAATTTCTCGCTTGCCCACTCAACCATCGTCCATTGATACCCGCCCTTTAGCGGCTTAGAAGAATCAATTGGCTCATACTGTGGCGTACAGGCAAGCTTGTAAAACGATAGCGCTTTTTGAAGCGCGGGGATTCGCTTTAGCTCTTTAGTCAAGTTAGGTGGATTGTTTCCCGAAACAGTAATTTTTTCATCGGCGAAATCAACAGTAAAGAACCCATCATGACGGTGGAAAGTCACTGGCCGACAATACCCTAAATCAACAGCTTCCCCATACGTAAGCGTGTAGCTCCCCTCTTCAGGATGAGCAATGGCGCCAGCATCATCATAGGCAAGCCAAACAGTACTATTTCCATCGCTCCGTATTGGCGTACCAGTCAAAATCAAGACATATTTTGCATCAAGAAATGCGCTGCTGGCCCCATCGCCCCAGGTGGCTTCCACTGCTGCGTGATGGTGCTCATCACAAATCACCAACGTCTTTGCAGACCGACAGATTGCCTGGCATGCTTCTTGAAGTCCTTGAACAGCCGCCCACGTGGCACAAATATCGAGATCCATTTCAACAATATCCCCGTCAGCGCCTGTCACTTTCGACATATATCTGCCAGTAACAGTCTTAAAATCGGTTGACCATTGCTTTACTACTTCTCGTCTGGGTGCGATGACGACAACTCGATCAATCTCACCGAGATCAAAAAGTTGCTTAGCGAGTGCGCAAGCCGCTATCGTCTTACCCGAGCCTGGAGCTGCATTGATCAGAAAATGTCGATCTCTCTTTTCCGTAACAAGCCATTTCAAAGCTTTATGTATTGCCTTTTCCTGCCATGGTCGGAGTTGATTTGCCATTTTCGCCCCTTTTTTAAGGTTACATGCGCTACATAGTGCTTGGCCGTTAGCTGTTATCGTTTTGCCACTTTTGGACCATGGAACAATATGATCTGCATGAAAGCGGCCTGATAGCCGCGTCCCACAGTTTTTGCAATATCCACCCGCAACGAACAACAAAATTCGGCGCTGAATTGATGAGAATCTTCGTCCCATTCAAATTCACTTAGAAATCCAATATTCCGTCAGGTAGATCTCTCTAGTCGGTAGGCTAGCGGGAGGCAGGAGCGTGGCAACCTTGTTCACACGGACGACGGCAGAAGCGAAAGTGACTGATTTTGATTTTATGATGAAGCCTTGCTTCCTCAGTTCAGAAATAACATCAGTCAAATTTGATACGCCAAAGAATATTAGAGCTTCGAGTCGCGTTATTGGCTGCCCGGTCAGTAAATGCTCTCTCACTGCCGCGCTCAGTCCATGCGTCACTTTCATCTATTCATCCTCCATTATTTCTCGTCGACATCCTGTTCAATATCCGATTCTCGTAAGCTAGTTCGGCAAGTTCCTGCCATTCGAGTGAAATGTCTGAGATTTCGCATCCCCGCCGATGTGACCAAATCTCGTAGTTCAGATAATTCAAACGATCTTTCAAGATCTTCTTCATACTTAGCAATACGCCAGCCGCCGTCCTTCATAGCAATATCGACGGGCCACTCATCGAAAGGAATGTATCCAGTTTTATCGTCAAATAATGGCCCAGGCTCGTCGTCATTTAGATACAACTCTAGCAATCCATTCGCCAATACTAATAGCTGCCTTGCTGGAATTTCAGGACCAAGAGTCCGTCTTAGCTCTGCAAATACTTCCCTTAACACCCGGGATTTCGTAGTCATTTAACCTGATTCCCTGTAAATGGGTTAGCGAAACACGGGCGACTACGACCTACTATACATCACACTCTATAGATATTTGCCAATATGAAACATAGCTCCTCCCCCTGCTGATTACGCGCTCATAAAACGCCGGGAACAAGAAATCAACCAATTTACCTACTTGGATAAATTATGAGGTGCCTGCGCACATACTTGGAAGCGCCCCGCAGATTCCCGTTTAGATTTCTTTCAAGGTATCAACCCAAGCGTTTTGCCGAAGATGGCTCGTGCTCAAGAATTCAATACGAAACCTTCCATTCCCGAGGATTCTCCCCGTCTATGAGTTCAATCCGGCAACACCGGTAAAGAAGGTGAGCTTCGCATCCGATCACCGATCTCTTCGCAGACCATGTTCGAAAGACTGGTGTCGTTGAAAATCTACTCAGTATTTTTTTCAAAGTGTTCGACGGATAAGCAACTGCTGCAGGTCCCCCCACGAACACCAACAACCTGTGCTTTTCGACCACTGTGATCATGTGTTGCAAGTGATCGTGACGTCTTTTTCTAACGACAAAAATTCCGACAGTTGTACGTAGATTTTCACTGCCCCTCGGTGAAAAATGAGAATACGTACGAATTTAACTGCTTTTATGCATAAAGGTGCCAATGTGTACGAAATTGACCGAGTGCGCTTACAGGCTTTGAGAGACGCTTTCATTGCAAGGGGTGAAAGCATCGTCGATTGGGCAAAGCAAAATAATTTTCGCGCCGAGATGGTGTACGCAATTCTCGCTGGACGCCAAAAGGGTCTTCGCGGAGAAGGTCACAAAATTGCAGTGGCCCTGGGCTTAAAACAGAAGTTACATGAAGTCATCCGGAATGAAGACCACCATTCCAAAGATAGGTCTGAGAAAAATAACGATCAATCTCCTTATAGCTACGAAAGGGAAGACTGCATGGCAACAAAAAAATAGGCAATAAAAAAGCGCCACGGTCGGCAAACCGTTGGCGCTTTTCTCTGGGGGATAACCCAGATTTCTATAGCAGGTACTAGAAATCTACGCGCTTCGTCGGAGCACGTCAATCCCCCTTTTTCATTGATTTTAATTAGCGATATTGAAGCGAGGAATTCGCTCGTCCATCGAAAAGGAAAAACATGCGAAAAGGACAAAGATTCACCCCTACGAAGATTCGAAATTGGATGGACAGCGGCCGAGGCACTGGTACGTTTGCAGACTACCAGCCATGGCATCAAATTACGCGCGGCGATCCAGCTAGTCGCGGTCGATCTCAGCTGGCTCTATGGGCGCGCACAGATCGAAGTCATCACTACCTATCTGATACCGAATCTGATGTTTTTGGCTTTGTCACTATGCTTCCTCAGGCAATTGATGTTTGCGAGCAATTTCCTCTTAACTTACACGAGCATCAAATAGAACTCGCCGCTTACAGCGCAACACATACAAACATCTGTAGCGCGGGGACGCTAGCCATTGCTGAGGAAATGAAAATAAAGCATCCCTTAGTGAAGACGCACTCTGACAAAGAATCATGGGTAATGACTACCGATATTGTCGTCGCGCTGCAATTCGAGGTTGGACACTATGAACTTTTAGCTGTCAGTGTTAAGCCAAATAATAATTTAACTAAACGGCAACGACGACTGCTTCAGCTCGAAAAGGAGTATTGGAATAGACAAGGTGTTGAATGGTTACTGATCACGCCGGATCTATATGAGAAATCCGTCGGCCTTACCATTCGCATGTCGTTACCATGGGGGCTTCCCAAGAAAAACTGCGACATTGTTGAGATCAATTACTTAGATGCATGCGCCGCTAAGGCAACCTCTTTCAATGGAAAATCACTTACCGAGTGCTTGCAGCTACTCCGCAGCCAATTAGGCGTTTCAATGGATTTGGCACAAAGGGCGTTCTGGCAAACCGTCTGGAAAAATCGCCTAAAAATCGATTTATGTCGCTCACCATGGCCAAGTACCCCCATACGATTATTAAATGACGTACAGTTTCTGGCTCAAAACCCAGTGGCATCAAGGAGGTCGATATGCCTCTGAATTTCAATACAGTGATTCGAATCACTGACAAGAATCTCGGTGGGATTTATCGAATAATTGCCAGACCCGCAGGGCACGATAGCGTTTTTCTATTTCGTATGAAGGACAACGAGGACATCCCGAGAAATATTACTGAGCCAAGCTCAGACGAAACAATCAGTATCTCAATGAGGTCAGTAAAAATCAAACGTGTTCCAACCGAGATTTTGTTACTTCTTCAGGAATTGCATTCGCTTCAAGAGGTTGATCTCGAGGTCGATGCAAAACTCCTCTTTGAGCCAGATACCCTTTCGCCGGCGGACAAACGGATATTTGATAAGCGTAGCGAGATAGCACCTTTCTTTCTAGACCATCAAAACGTATGCGACGCACTTTTATCCCGCCGTGGAATCGGTAGCCTGATTGCAGAGATTAGAAAAAATTGTAAGGTTTCGCGCGCCACCTGCTATCGACTATGGGATCTACTTTGCCTGCATGGGTTCAACTTAGGAGCTCTCAATCCTCGATACGATCTATCAGGTGCACCAGGTAAATTACGGTTATGCGACGCAATCAAGAAAAAAGCAGGGCGCAAGACTCTCAAAGAGCGCTTAAAAGTGGAAGAGCCATTTCTCCAAGTTGGCGTCACTGAAGAAATGCGACAGAAAATAGTCGCCGCGCACCAAGTCATTAAGCGGGACCCGAAACTGAAATTTGGCAGTGAGTATACAAAAATCATAGCCAACTGCTTTGTTCAGAGCTACCGAAAAACACAGAACGGCCTCGTCCCCATTGATCCTGTGCAAGGAACATACCCCAATAAGCAGCAAGTCAGGCGGATCATCCATCAAGCTGAAAATAAGCTACAACGAAAAATGGCCAAGACCACCGCTGGTCATTTCACTCGAAATTTTCGTGGGTTGTTCGGGAAATCGTGGAATGGCATTGCCGGTCCTGGCCATGTATACGCAATTGATTCCACGATTGGCGACATTTTCCTAAGAAGCAGCATAAATCGGGCTTGGTGTATTGGCAGACCGATCGTTTATATCGTCGTAGATGTATGGTCAACAGCGGTGGTTGGCTTTTACGTTTGTCTGTCTGGGCCGTCTTGGGAAACCGCTAAGGTCGCGCTTTTCTCGACGATTTCGAATCCAGCAGTTCTTGGGGAACTATGGGGATATGAACCAACCCTGCATCTCTCCCCTTCTCCGAATCTGCCGCATGCGTTCCTTTGTGATCGAGGTGAATATCTCTCTAAGGGCGCTGCGGCGACGGGACATCGTCTTGGCGTAAATATGCAATATAACCCGTCCTATCGTCCAGATTTAAAAGGAATTGTTGAGGTACTCAATAGAATTGCTAAAGACCAGCAATTTCAATTCATTCCGGGAACAATCGACGCCCGCAGACGAGAGCTAGAGCTTCGTGCCAATCCAAGAGACAGTCTATTCACCTTACAAGAGTACGTGATTTATCTCTCTGGTATCTTCGCCCAATACAATTTCTTTTCTGATCGCTCTCATCGACTCAATACAGAAATGATGGCGGCCGGAGTCGATCCTACTCCGTCTGGCCTATGGCGCTTTGGTCATGAAGTTGGCATTGGCTACCAAAAAGAAGAGGTATCTTCGCGCTTAATAACCTCTCTATTGCCAACTCAAAACGCCATTATCCGCAAGGATGGTGTGTACTTTGGTGGTTTGAAATATGAGGCGCCGTTTGTACAAGAAAAGGAGTGGCCCGCCTTCGCACGAAATTTCGGTGTCATGGAAGAACGCATGCACTATTTCCCTGGTAGTAACTCCCAAATATGGTGGAGCGATCCCGAAAAACGTGGACTGGATACATTAACTCTTTCACCGACCGCGTTAGCTTCACCAAGAACATCTTTCGACGAATGGTTGGATGTACGTACTTACGAGAAGCTCAAAGCAAATGACAGAGAGCATTGCCGAATAGTGGGAGCTCTGCAGCACCACAATGCTACACAAGCGCTCATTACGAATGCCAAAGAAAAGACCGCAGAGGCGGAGGCCAACTATCAGGGGCCTCTTCTCGGTTTGCGCGAAGCAAAATCGTTGGAGAATACTCTGCACCAGTCTGGGGATTTGTCAGCAGTTGCTTCCACACCAAGTGATGTAAAAGCTCCTACCGAGAGTAGAAATGAGGTCTATGAAGATCTGATGAATCAATTATTTTCACTCGAATCATCGGAGCAAAGAACATCATGAAAAATGCTGAACACAGACCTGTCGAGAATTATGCCAACAATCCTCTTATCGATGCCTGTGGTCCTATTCTCAGTCCGATCCAAACGATGGCTAGACTTACCTACTTTCCGCCATATCCTTGTAATGCCGGGAAAGTGGAGCATCACATTCGTCTTCATCAACTAGGCAGCGTAAATGCTCTGCATATCCCCACGCAAGAAAGTATTCAGGTGGCGTCGACCATTGATTTCTTACTTCGACAGAGCTATGTCCCACGCAAGCCAACCAGTCCAAGTACTTGGCGAGATCTATATGACGAGCCACATACAAAAGACAACACACTTCCGTCACCTTTGTTAGCTGCAGTATTTGGCATATCCGGTGTGGGAAAAACTCGGGCCATTGAGAAAGCACTCGCTCTCTATCCTCAAACTTTTCTCCACGACCAATTCCCATCCATTGCAGGTCATTTCAAACAAGTGCTTTGGTTAAAAGTTGATGTTCCTGGCAGCGGAAAATCTATCGACCTGGCAGAACAACTCATGCTTAGTTTGGACCATGCGCTCGGCTCGGAGCATTTCGAATCAATTTTACAAAGTTCTAGAAAAAATGGCCCTCAGATGCTGCGGGCATGGCAACAAAAAGCCAAATCGCACTTTCTAGGGATTTTAGTATTGGATGAGATTCAGAATTTTTTTAAGCTAGCAACGAAAAGGGCTCGTCAAACAAAACTTAGAGAAGAAAATCGTCTTGCATTACGCATCGTTGAAGACGAAGCCCTCAAATTTGTATTAACGTTAGCAAATACGTCGGGCATTGCTATCGTCGCGGCTGGCACACCAGATGGAATGGCAGCGTTTTCTACACGGTTTAGTATGTCGCAGAGATTGATCACAGGGGGATTTCATAAAATTCCTCAAATAGCATCACCCAATGATTTCTATTTCAAACAATATATGTTCCCTAAACTATTTGAATACCAATGGTTTGACAAAAAACTAGCCCCAAGTGATGAGCTACGAAAAATGATGTTCGATTGGACCGGTGGCGTACAGCGCATCATCTCTTGTCTCTGGTTTTTTGCACAGCGATGTGTATTGGAGCGAAAAGCCAAATCACTTGCCGTTGAAGATTTCGTATTAGCGATGAATACATACATGTCACCACTACGACCTGCGATCGAGGCACTTCAGTCAAACGATCCTAACAAATTATCGCGTTATGAAGATTTGTTGCCCAACCAAATATCGCTCCTTCAATGATTAACATGAACCACGCTTACCCGTGTCTGACAGTAATTACCTGAAAGGTGAAAGTTTATGGGGCGGATTTTCTTCTGCGGCGACGTGCACGGCCGCTTTCAACATGTGATCGAAGCCGTCAGGGAGCATAGGCCGGAGGCTGTAGTGTTCTTGGGCGACCTACAGTCCCCACAGGCGCTTGACCACGTGCTGGCAGAAATCCTCAATTTGACCGACATTTGGTGGATTCACGGCAATCACGATACCGATAGCGATGCCGATTACGATCACCTATTCGGCTCGACGCTGGCCGATCGCAACTTGCATGGCCGCGTTGTAAAAATTGCCGGTGTGCTTGTCGCAGGCCTTGGCGGGATCTTTCGCGGCCAAGTATGGGCACCACCCGAGCAATTCGCATTCGAGACGTCCGAGGATTTCGTCGCTCGATGCGGTAAAGGCAATCTGTGGCGCGGCGGATTGCCGCGCAAGCATCGTAGCTCTATTTTCCCCAGCGATTATTTCCGGCTCGCTAGTGAGCAAGCGGAGATCCTCGTGACCCACGAAGCTCCGAGTTGCCACCCCCACGGCTTCGCGCAAATTGACGAACTGGCGCACAACTTGGGCGTGCACGCGACTTTCCACGGCCACCACCATGACCGACTCGACTACAGCAGCCGCCGGGAGCGATTGGGGTTCGATGCCTACGGGGTCGGCTTCTGCGGCATCACTGACGAAAACGGCCGCGTAATCCGGCCTGGCGACATCGACGAGCTGCGCGCCTCTCGCCAAGCAGGATTACGCAGCGGACATCTATAAGGGATCAGTTCGCGAAGCGGAAAAATCTTGCGCTAAGCGTGGCGGCTAAAGGCCAAATATTGCATAGTGATTCGAGACAATTCGTTATTTGAGATACTGGTGAGATCTGGAAAAACTAAACGTTTCGAAAACCGGGGGGCGAATGATCGATCACGAAGTTACTCGTCAAGAATTATATGACCTAGTGTGGGCCGAACCATTATCGATTTTAGCTAAACGGTTCGAAATCTCCGATGTCCGACTGGGGAAAATATGTGTGGAAGCAGATATTCCAAAGCCAGGCGTAGGCTACTGGGCGAAGCGCCAGTCAGGAAAGTCCACTGTTCAGCCACCGCTACCGCAGCGTAAGCTCGGTCAGACGGAGAAAATCGTCTTTGGCGAATATCGAAACTGGGGAACAGAAGAGGATAAACATAAACTTCTGTCTGAACCTATACCAGCGCTACCGTATTTTCCAGAAAGTTTGGACGTGGTAACTGAACGCGCGCGCAAGATTGCTGACAAGGCGCCGATACGAAAAAGCCTCTCGAATCCTCATCCGATCATTGCCAAATTACTCGCAAAAGACAATGAGCGAAAAGAAAAACAAATAAGCAGCCCGTTTGGTTTTTCTTGGAATCCCCCATTATTTGATTCACGACCGGGGCGCAGGCGCCTCCTTATTTTAAATAGTTTGTTCGTGGCTTTTTCTCATTGCGGTTGCAAGCCTTCTACTCCCCGAAGCGATGCTAAAGATTTGCATGTTCGTGTAGGTGATCAATCCATGCTATTCGAGCTGGACACCATAGAGGAGCAGCGGAAACGCGTCACCCATCGCGCACCAGCTACCGAGACTGAAGTAGAAAAACTGCGACTAGAGATTTCGTGGTGGAAAGCTCCGTCTGAAATTACCCTTCAGTGGGAGGATAGGCCAGATTTTCCACTTGAAAATCAAATCAAGGACATTGTTATCGGCTTCCTAATTGCCGGGGAGTGGATGTATCGGACCGCAGCAGTCTATCGGCATGAATTGCACGTGGAGCGGAAGAATGATTTGGAAGAAGCAATTCGTCGAGGAAAAGAGGAGGAAATCCGGCTGGAGAAAGAACGAATAGAAAAGATAGAAGAAGAAAAACGGCAGAAATTATTTTCCGACGCAGCGGATTGGCGACGGGCTTCAGACATACGTGCTTGTGTAGAAGCAGCCTTAGCGCAATCGCAAGAGGGACTACCTATGCAAGATGTTTTGCAATTGCGGGAATGGGCATGTTGGGCGCGGGCGGAAGCGGATCTAATTGATCCTCTTTGTAGGAAGGAATTCTGGAATAGCGCTATTTAATCTGAGCTTGATGGTGCGCACTTAACGAAAATTGCCATTAAATTAATTTCTCTTAATTAACGATATTCTTGAATAATTCTGTCATTTTCTTAAATAGTGCTAACTGCACTAAGTATTGCGCGGACGCTACGCGCCAAGCATCAAATATTTGCCGAATATCAATAGAATTTTTGGCTTGCAGCGGCGAAAGCTCTTCGAAATGACTGCCCATATTCATTTTTCCTCTCAAAACATATTAAATTGTATTTTGAGAGGAAATCGCCTAAAAAATCCAGAGTCACCCTAGTCCCATATTCCGGCCTGTACTTTTTTATAAAAGAGGCTGTTTTTTCAGAAAAAATGATTACTCGCCTAACGACCGCGTCTTGGTCCGTATCGAGGTGGAGATACTGTAGCCTCCGCACGTTCCATGCTGGAATCGGCCATCAGATGGATTCATTAGCAAAAGCAGGAGAAACAGCCATCTAAGACCCCAAGCACAGGACGACGACTTAATACCCCCGTGCAAAGGTCATCGATATAACGTTTTCATAGAGAGCATAGTATGAGCGCCCGCCGCGCAACCTGCTGCCCCAGGCGTCTCGGACTAGGAAGGCAAACGAATCTCGCGGAACGCCTCACCAAGCTGAAGTGCTGCACTTCGCCGATCACCCATGTCGACCAACATGTCGAGAATCCGCAGGAACTTCTGAGCCAGCGCCAGCGTCATCGGTGCGTCACGATGTGCGAAGTGCTGCACCAGCTCCGCGATGCGAGCCAGTATGAACGTACCATGCCAACCCTTTAGATTGTCAGGACCGCCACCGATAACCGCGAGTGCTTGGTCTGCGAAGGCTTCGGCGGGGTAGTAGGCCTTAGCTCGCTCACAGAGCGTAAGGAACGGATCCATCACGGAGGCAGCCCATCCGCCAGCACGAACGAAACGATCAATCAAGGGCAGGATGCGGCTGATTTCGGACCAGTCGCCATTGACGTAGCGAGCGGCCAAGTCCGCGCATTCGACTGATACAAACATCAACGTTCGAACAAGTTCTGGCTGATCGAAGCCAGAGAACTCACCGCTCCGGTAGGCGTCGCGCTTGAAGGCAGGGGCCTGGAGAAGTCGCCCTAGACAGAGGTCAAGCGTCGCGACTGCGTCGGCCGGAACGGCCGGCGCATCGTACACGTGGGCGCAGACGTAGGTGCTCGCGAATGGAGAGAGCAGCGCCCAGCAATTGTCACCCTCGAGCCCCAAAATCGGGGCGAGGAAGCGGGCCTGAAAGTCGCTAAGCGGGAGAAGTCCAGCCACCCGGCCGAGCCTCGACCCTAAGGCGTGAGTCCATTCAAAGATGCGGGTCGCCGAACGATCTCGACGTCCTGGCTTCACCCAAGGCGGTGCATTCTTCTGGTTGGTCCAGTCGAGAACACCGGCGAGGAATTCGAGGAGTACACTTCTCGCGCTACTGTTGAGAATCTCTGCGAAGGGGATACGCTTGAGGACTTCTGCCGCCTGCTTTGAGTGCCAGAAGACATCCGGCTCACCCCACTCCTCAGTCGCATCGGCAGCATCATCCACGTCGTATTCTTCATTGCTCTGGCGCCTACGCCGGCCATTCTCTGGTTTGACCTTGACCCAGGCTGGAGGCGGTAATGGAAGAGAGGCCCATCCGCTTCCTTTCTCACAGAACGTAAGCGCCGCGTCGACCGCCGCTTGTGCTTCAGCTAACGAGTGGAGCGCTTCACCGTGTTGACGGGCTTGATCGCGCGGTCGCAGTGGAACGTGGCACAGCGAAAATGCCAATGTCAGTCCGGCCCAAGTCAGCTTGGGGTCTTTGGACCAAAGCTTGCAGGCTTCTTCGAGCGCAGCCAACGAAACGATTTCAAGTGGGTGCGCAATCAGTCCGAGGAGGTCGCGAGCCGCGTTGCCTACTGCTGTACCTTCACGGAGATCTGCTGCAAGTCCTCGAGCCACGCAGATCGCCTGGTGCCACGGGATATCTGAACTAGGCGACCACATTAGACCGGGCTTTTCTGGCAGACGGATCGCGCGCCCTAAGACGTTACGAGACCACTCAAGGTCCTCTTGCATGCGCCCTTCTCGAAAGTTGAGCACGATGGCCGCAGTAGCGGCGACCGCGCCTCGACTCATAGACAAGCTTTGTTCCTCATTCTCGTCGTTCGAATGCACGAACAAATCGCCGGTGTCAGCTTCTTTTGCCAATGAGATGGCGTCCTCGATCGTATACGTGCCTTGGATTGCCCTTTCTTCAAAGGACTTGGACGCCCATGTCCAAAGACTCGACAGCCGAAGGTACCTGGAGGCCTCTTCGGACCTAGCAATGTTTTCAGGTTTAGTGGCAGAAGGACTGACATGGACGATCGCAAACTGGTCTGAATCCTCTTCAGTGCGGTATACCTGATAGTTTTTCGGGTCCGTCAGCTCGGCATATTCAAGGGCTTGGGCGGTAAGATGCTCCCTCGCCTCCGGAAGGTCGCGGTGCTCTTCGTACTGATATGGCAGATCGTTCTTAAAACTAAGGATTGCTTCACAAGCGCGGTCGCGGATCGGCCCTGTCGCAAAGAGGAACTTAGGCACCATCCAACTGAGTTGAGTCTTACGGACCGGTCGCGCATTTGCTGCTTGGACCGCATCATTCACTAGAGCACTGGGTTCCCTTCGCATCTTCGTCCAGTAGAGCAACGACGTCGTTCTTAACAGCTTTGACGTTTGCACCGGAGTTGCCGCCCTGGGCAAAGCGAGCCTCGAAATGGTCAGCCGTCAGACTTTCACGGGCCCAATCACAAAGGGTCTTGAGCGCTCGTTCTTTGGTAGGGGTAACCGTACCAACTGCTGCCCCGTATCGGTCGGTGTTGATGCGGAAGTCAGACTTCTTGAGAGTGGCCCAACTGTCGCGAATGATGTCGCGAAAGTCAGTGTTTGTTTGTGCTTTACTGATCGTTAGCGAACGCTTCACCTGAAGACTAAGGCGTGCGGGGTTCTTTGCCGCGTCTTCAAAATCGACGATCACATCATCGAGCGGTTCACCGAAATCGCGCTGTTGAACTGACACGCGGACTACAGTTCTATCATCGATACCGGGTGCGTATGCTTCGGCTAGCAGCGAGGTGAGATAGAACGCAGCCGCGTCGCCCTCAAAGGTGAAACCCTCGCCGCCGGCGAGTTCAGATGATTGTGGCATCGTTAGCTTGAAAATTCGTTGAACAACCATCAGTCGCGGAACTGACTGGCCGCGTGTGTCCGATTGTGCACCTTGACTGATGCTCCGAAAGCTAGTTCCATTGCATTCTATCCTGATGTAAGTACGATGAGAAAAAAATCACCACGAGTCTTGTAGACGCTCTTGATCCATAATTCTAGGGAAGTAGAGAGGCTCGACTGCTTCAGCGAAGCAGCCAGTTTGAGTGCTCTGCGATGGGCGTTGTCTTCACCACTGGAGTTGTATCACGGGTAGCGTGATGAGTTCGGATATCTGAGTTTTGATGGCTAGAAATGGCCGCAATAAGTTGGCGTGCTTCCAGCCGTCGCCCAAGCCAGGAATAGTCGACAGGGGAAATCGCAAGCCCTCCGGCATTAGCGCGAGGAAGAACCGCACACCTCGAAATTCAAAAAATCCTCCGAGGATTCGATCGTCTTTGAGCAGTGGGGAGAACTGGAGGGTGTCGGTCGAGTTCAAAATCATGCCGGAGTTGGCCGCCACATACATTCCCGCAGCATCCTCAAATGGCATTTCGCCGTAGCAGAGTTTGACAAGATCGGCCGGAACGATGCCTTTTTCGGCCCCATTCACTCCGATAAACAGCTCACTGCCATGCGAGAGGTTCAGTAATGTCTTTAAGAACCAACGTTCGAGAAGCTTGGCATTGATGATCGGTGGCGGCGTCGCGAGTCGAGTCAACAATGAGGTCTTATGGCGATGGTTTTCCTTCGACATTAATTCTCTGAGCGATTCGAAAGCAAATCCCGCCGCCGTGTCCAGCGGTGAGAGCCGGTTATTGTGGGACTGGCACAGGATCTTCGCGGTGAGCGATTCGAGGCCTACTGTTTTTGGCTCGTCCTTGCACCAAGGAAGGCCTTGGACCGTCACTCCGGGTGATATGAAAAGACACTTCGATACCACATGCTCGCGACTGATACCGCCATTGCAATCTCCGATGCACGCCGCCCAACAATTTGCCATTTTTTGCCCCATTTTTTATTTCATCGGAATATCACAACCCTGCGCGGCTATCGTCGCCGACCTAATCCGTCATTCAAGGTACACCGCCCAACAGCGGGCTGGAGCTTGCCTCAAGCCATTGATAGGTACAGTCAATGCCAGCGAAACGTAGTTAAGCCGGTCAACAACTACTGGCGCGGATGATCAACTTTACCGGAATATGCGCGGGGTGCGACGATTAATCTACAATGGGCCAACGCCCCCCCATGACCCGGCATTTTATGCTCGATAATCTTTGATCGTTATATGGCAAAAACTCTTTCGAAAAATAAATTCCCTGCCCAGACTAATAGCGGAAATTCCGCCTCCGAGAATAGGATTCTGCATTTTTTTGGGTTGCTTGCAAAAATTTTTGCCGCGTTAATTATCGGGGCAGGAATCTTGTTCTACTTCCTTGGATATATCCAGCAAAGTGTTTTTTTGGATAATTTCGGCGTGAATTCATCTGACTTCCCCAAAGGTACATATGAAACTCAGATTTATGGCGCGGTGACGCTTTTAAATTTTGTAACCACTGCGATGAATGGAATAAATAAATACCTCAAATTCCTGCTCTTGGGTGCGCTCATAGTTACGCTTTACATTTGGGGTATGCAGGTTGCGACTAGAAAATTCGCAAAGAAACCATTAGGTAAAACGCGAGATATTCCAGAGTGGCTGTCAGAACTGTTTGGTAGTTTCCTCCTAACGGGAGGGCTAGCTCTGACCGTACCCATTATATTGATTCTGATCGGGATGATCTTTAGCGTGCCGTTATATATCGGAGTAAGCCAGGGAAAAATCTCGGCGGAAAATAAACGAGCAATCTATGTCAAAGGTTGCGAAGTTATCTCTACTGATTCGCAGTGTCATGAAATTAAAAAAAATGGACAGAAAATCGCTACCGGCTTTATTCTAGATAGTTCCACCACTCACATTGCGATTTTTGATTCACACGACCAAGTATCTCGTGTTATCGAACGCAAAGACACAGAACTCATCGTCCATAAAATTGAGAAGGTAACCGGCCCCAAAGACAAATCTGAAGAAAATACTCCGAAAAAATGACCTATTCAGGACAGACTGATGAAGAGATCTCGGGCAATGTCAGAATAGTGATTCTCTTCGACTCCACGGATTCGATTTTTTTCATGTCGCCTCGAGACCTGCCGCACAGTTTTTAGTCCGATCGAACGACGATATTGTCGCGCTTCCATACCAAATTTTCTTGCTAGATCGACAGATTGGTGCGTCGACATCAACGCCGCGGCCAATACATAGTTCTCAGCGTACATACTACTGAAAAGATGGCTAGTTAGTCGGTTAAAAGATTGGACATCTTGCCCAGGAACTTTTTGAGCGAACCACGGAAAATTTGTAGTAAGCCAACTGTTTGGTAGTGCCGTCAAAGCAACGTCGCTTAGTAGAGGGCGACCGGCGCCACCCCGCTTCCCAACATGGAGTCCGAATTCTTCGGCCTTTCCACACAATGCATCTGCAACAATTGTAGAGTCGAAAGAAGCTTCTCGATCGAGCAAATTACAACAAATTTCGACGTATCGTTGGATGACGGAATTTTCTTGTGCTGCCAAAATATAGTCAGGGCTATACGACAACGCGGAATCTGCATGAAATGCTGGCGTGTCGAAATAAGGATTCAAGCCAATCACGCGTAGCAATGAACACTCATGTTTCAAGCACCAATGAATACCTGGTAAATGATGGGTGCGTCTCCAATAAGAAAAACCCAATAACAACTGATCTTCTCGGACGCAGTTCGGACACAGGAATGCCTCTGTGAGTTTAGCCTCATGATGTGAAGTCGAAAAATATTCATCTAATCGTCTCTCATGACGCCCCTTTTCACGATTGTTTGAGAACGCGAAATTAAAAGGCACCAATGTGTGCTTCATGACGAAAGCAATGGGAGACATATTTGCAGCAGAGGGAAGCAATGAGGCATCATGCCGATTCGCCCTGGGAGGGCCGTCATCCCCAATGAAATTGTGAAGACGTCTAATAGCATCCTCTATCGTTTCTAAAACATTCAATATTCTAATACGTCCCAACAAGCCCCGTGCCAGTTCATCCGGTAACGGCTTTGGAATATGCATGTTCATGTCCTAGATCATGAAATTTTCAGAAAAGATGCTGTTGCTTGTTCGGAGGCAGTTTCTTGCGAATGATCACATCAATTGCTCGCCTAGTAAGTGGTAGATGACTCAAGCTTGAAAGTCTGATTTTCAACTCTGGCAGTACCTGATACAACTGCCAGAGCGCTATCTTCTTACCAGGAAGTTTCAAAAAAATCTCTGATGCTACGCGCTTGATGTCATTAGAAAGTTGACGATCGCGACTACTCCAGTCAACTCTATTCTGCTTGTCGCGGATTACTTTTCCCAATTGAAGGGATGCTTTTTCTAACCAAACTCTATCATTCCGATATAGCCAGGCATAGGCGCGCGGATCTATCGCCCTTACATGTTTAATTCCCATATCCTCATATGTGACACATAACTCTTGCCATCGAGTTCGCATGAAACTGCGGACAGCTTCCTTCCTTGCTGATGCCCAGGTCTCATGGAGACCGATTTCCGATCGCAACGTAGTTGTGATCGTTTGTACAGAAATATCAAACTTCTCGGCGACTATTTTTTTATCAAGACCTCGCTTCAAATCCGCAATCAGTTGTTCTCGAACAACAGGCTTGAGTTTTTTTGAGCGTCTTTTTATTGATATGCCAGCGTCAGCGGCCCATGCCATAGCTGTCGCGGTATCAATGCCTATTCGGAGTGCACTCGCTGTGATCGATAGACCTTCTTCGCTAAGCATTTTAAGTAGATTTTCGCGATCGATATTCTTCGAATCCGAATGTGTGTCGAAGATATAATTTGTGTCAGTTGAGCTTGATTGATGTTTTGTATTTTCGTTGTAGCGATACGCACTCAAAAAATTCTTCCAGTCTCCAAACAGCCATTGAATGAGTAGAAGATGTCGAAGCGGATGCACGCCGGAACGAGGTATACGTAATAGGCGCGATATTTGATTCCATGCCGCAGTTTCATTTTCTGGCAATGTCGGAAATTCTGGTGTGCCGATCAACGGCTTCAACATAGAGAAAAATGATGCACCGATTGAAGCCCCCTTAAGAGTTCCACTGGCAGCCAACAGCCCATACTCGCTGAGAGATGCTAGATAAGTCCGTAACAAGATTTGTGCGTCAAAGTGAAATCCCTCTGAAAGTGCCGCGAGTTGATTTGCGCTCTTTGCTAACTCCAGAAGTAATTGCGTCAATGGACGGTCCGTTGAGCTTGATTTCTCAAACGACAAACCTCGAGATAGCAGCTCTTTTTCCGGAAGTAACCAAAGAAAACGGCCAACCCCTGTAGATTTTTCGGTCGACTGTAAGAGTGGCGAAAGATGGTCCAAACACAACCAGGTTCCAGGGTATTGATGCGACAAATGCCAAAATGCGACACCGTGCTTCCGGCGGTCCTCGACCATACAGTCAGGACAAGCCTTTAAAGGGTGATTTGCGCCGAACTTGCTGGTCAGGATGCCCAAGCGAAATTTCAGCGATCCAATCCCGTTGCCCTGCATGGAAGCAATCGCATCAAGTTCATCTGCCGCTGAACGAAAAGGAAAATAATAGGAGAGGATTGTTCGACGTCGTATTACAGATTCAGATGCCCCGAGAACACCGCCGGTCCTGTTAGTGAAATGTGCTAATCGACTCGGGAAGTCATGCGAGGTCCCTTTGAGGGAGTCACCGAACAATTGTTGGCAAGTGATGGAGGCGCGTGAATTTCCGCTTAAAGCATGGTACCTACTACAAAGACTGAAAACAATTTCATCTGGAAGCCAATCCAAAATTCCGGTCAACGGAAAGAGTTCAGACTGTCTAATTTCCGGAGTCATTTGGGATTAGAAACAAGCTGCATATTGGGAAAATGTAGCGTAGGCCTTAATCTATCAAATGTATTAATTCAGACTCAACCCTACCGTAGGATGCCAGATTTTATCGCGAACGGGCCGCCTTTGAATCACTACAGCAGTTCCACTGGAACCGGTCGAGCGTGCCCAACGATAATCCGCTACGAACTGTAAGCGGACATTGTTTTTTTTACCACAATAGCCGAAATCCCCCGCACAACGACCGGTCGAATGCATCAGCAAAACTCGTGGTGAGCCGGGGGAATTCATTTGCCTCGCATTATTGCCTAATTCAGATTAAGATTTTGCCAATAACCAAGGAAACGTATGAAGTTGCCCGACCCATTGACCGTGGATAGCCTAGAAGCAGCGTATACAGCCTGGAAACTTGAGGTTGATCCATCGCTATGGCTACCAACTTCTTTGCCGACCCCCCTCCCATTTTGTGTAGAAGCGCCGTTGCTCCAACTTATCGCGTCCGCCTCGCGTAAAGCCGGCGACGCATTCTCAGTTCATCTCGACGGTCTTGTAAGAGGAAGCAAGAACTACGACTATGCGCTCGCCAATGCTTTAGGCACCACCCATGCCTTATGTGGATGGATTATGGCAGCAAAGGTTCTTGATGAAGAAGGCGAGATTATCCCTAAGTCGGAGAGCCAGGTTTTTTCCAGGTACTTGGACGCGATGGACTCATACGAGTTCCTGCGAACCCATGCGACCCCTCAACTTCGAGTTAATCTTGTTTGCGTGCAGGGAGCCAAACGAGAATTTATTCAGCCGCTTTATCACGAAGTTAAGGGGAAAATGGTTGTTCGCCCTTATCCGGATGTGCGCTTATTTGTGCAAGATATCTTATCCCAGTTGGCATCGACGTGGACCGGCGGAGAATTGCGAGAGGTTTCAGCACCGCTTGCTCAGCTCGTCAAAGAGCTTATGGAAAATGCGGACTGGTGGGCTCGGACAGACGAAACAGGAACACTATACCGCCGCGGGAAAAGCTTTAGAGTATTGAGTTTCCGCCTCGTGGAGATTGACGACGACAACGCGGCTAGCTTTGGTGGATCTAACCACCACCTCCACAGTTATTTGCAAACTATTTTGCTTGAACATGGTGAGTCCGATGGTGGTATTTCTAGCTCACGAAAGCGTTCGATCAAACGAAATACATTTATCGAACTTTCTGTTGTCGACTCAGGCCCCGGCTTAGCTAGACGTTGGTTAGCTTCCCGCGAGAACGGGAAACGCCTTGTCAGTAATCTGGATGAAATTAGCTTAAAAGAAGAAGAGGAAGCAGTTGTGGAGTGCTTCAGAAAATGGGCGACTTCTTCTCATAGCTCAACGCGTGGTATCGGCTTGTTTTCAGTCGCTCGCATGCTGCGAGAAAAGAACGGATTTATGCGTCTACGAACCGGCCGTCTCGCCTATCTTTTCGGAACCGAATCAGCCGCGAAGGACGTTGAGCAACGAACGAAAGGCATGGGGAAGATCGGACAAGCATTGCAGCATACACTTGACGACGGAACTCATGTGTTCACCGAAGATAACGATGTCGCGTTCTTTCTTCGACCGTGGAATAAAGAAGCACTCAGCGCGGTTGAAGGAACTTCGTACTCAATTCTTCTGCCGGTCTAGCAATATGCACGTATTTCCTTTCGAAACTATCGGCAATTCAACAGATCTGTATTCGGATTGTGTTGTGATATTCCTTGGTCTTGATACACCGGTGGCCGCCGAAATTGACGATGCTTATGTCCGCTGGACAGCATCTCACGTGCCGCCACCCACCACCTTGATTATTGGAAGGGCTGACGCTTTGCGGCAGTTCCAACAGTTAGCCAATCCACAGGGGCGACTTCCTGGCCTGGACCGTCTATATGGTCACGGTGCGCAAGGCAGTGTGGTGCTAGGTGGTTTCGATTTTACCGGCCATGTGACCAAGATAGATGGTCAGGAAAATGCTCCTGTTGACCTGACCCAATTGTTTTACCGCGCCGTGCGTGCATACGTCGAACTTCAAATTGAAGAAGCTGACGTCGTCATTCCCGCTCCACCTGGCACATATTTTGACAAACTTTCGACTCGATTCTCAAGCCATTTTATCCGCGCAGAAGCACTACTTCAATCAACCGCTTGCATTGAAATGCTTGCCTTGCGCCTACTTAAACCATTTAACGACTGGTATGAAAAGTCGACGATAAAAGGTACCGGTGAAGCTGGAATTTTCTTAGATACAATGAGTGTTTGGCCCGTAGCAGAAAAATTACGCCAACTTCATGAGCTTGGTAATCCCGCTCCGATCCGATGCAACATCGAGAGCTTCAAGTCTTATGACGGACTAATGAAATGGAGTCCTCCTCCGCGCCCGGCGTTTGTTATCATCTCTGCCTCAACTTCCGGCGGTCTGGCGGAAAGAGTAAGCATGAAACTTGGCGTATCCAACGCAGAGGTGTGGACGTTGCTGGCATTGGCTCCCCTGATTGTAGAAAAGGAAGATGCTCAGCTCCCCGAACCAAAGTGCATTTCACTACTGCCGCGTCGGTTGAGAGGACGACCCGCCTTAGACGGCCTGCGCGACCAGTTTCAAGCTGATATTAAATCTATTCCTCCAGGTACTGAAACGATTAGTATTGTTGGAGAACGCTTTCTGAGTCAGCCAGCGAAGCCAAAGCGCGTCCGATTGGTTCACAAGCTTCTTGACGACCCCACGAAAAATATCCTTGCAAAAATTGCGAATAAGCATGTAGTTAAGATCGCACGTGGACGATTCGACGCACGATCACGATGGTCGATTTCGTTTGACTTTCCTAAGTTGATAAATATGGCATGCGTGCCGGAAAATCATGAGGCAGATTCACTATTGAAGAGTTGGCTCAAAAATTACAGTTCACCGTCACCAATTGCAATTGTGTATCCGTCGGCGGATGGCTCTTCCGCAACAGAAGTGGCTCAAGCAGCGCTAGATCTTGCACAACGCACGGAAGATGTCTTAAAGGAATTGGCTCCGAGCGCTACCGTGTTCAAGCTCAGCAGCGACGAACTCGCTAAATCGAGTAAGCCATTCCAACACGATCTAAAGCATTGCAGCATCATAGTTGTTGCTCCTATTGTTGGAAATGGATTCGCTTTTAAGCAAATCAGTGCACTATTACGGCATAAACAACCGAAAGGTCCGCGCCTATTTTTGGCACTTGCAGTGCTACCGGAATCCCAGGCCCATCTTAACCAACTGAAGAGTGACATTGCTTCAGTTGCTACGGCCGACAGCCGTTACGAGTTTAAATTTCAGTTTGCGTTGCCAATTGGGAGATTAGACACAGCGGTGCAATGGCCATTAGAGATCGAGGTTTTACATGAGTTGGACGAACTCATGGCGGAAAAAAATGTTAATGCCGTCGCAGTATCTGCGCGAACTAATTTATTGGACGATTTCAAAACACTCGAAGACCAATCGGTCTTTCTTCCGTCGGCTCTAGAAAAGCCGCTACCCTTGTCAACAGGATTTTTTCTATGGCCCGGTAGCAGCGAAATCGAAGGCGATAATTTTGGTGGGGCTGTGCTTCTTTCCATTGCGGCCTTGCTTCAGGCGGCAAGGATCGCGGCATCGAAAACGGATGAGACCAGTCTTAGAACCGGGCTATTCCAACACGCACTGATTTGCCCCGAGACATTCACACGTTTCAATGACCCTGTTATCCAAGCGGCCTTGCTGCGTGCCGCCTATCCAGCGGAGCTGAACTACGGCGTCAGTCCAGAGATGAGTCATGACATGGAGCGGCTGCTTCTGAAGTGGCTGCAATACTATAACGATCCGGCCGGTGCTGCCGCGGGAGAATTCTTGCTCGCCATGGCAACGGGAAAGTTGAAGCTTCGAAAGGAAGATATGCGCAACGTCTTGAATTGTGCAAAAAATTGTACTGGCTGGATTGGCTGTCTAGCACTGGTGGTTGAGAAGCGAGTGCTCAATACTGCGTGAGCAATTAGCCTTTTAAATTTTCTTGATAAACCAACTTACCCCCCCTTTGGAACTTTAGTATTTCGTCAATCGCGTGAGTATTGGACTGCTTACAACAGGGAACATGATGTATGAAGGTCATAACAAAAATTAAGCTTTCCAATTTCAAGAAATTTCAAGATTTTGAGGTCAACTTTGATGATGAAATAAATATCCTGATTGGCGACAATGAAGCGGGGAAAAGTTCAATTCTACTGGCACTGGATCTCGTTTTGAGCGGAAGCAGAAGCAAGATTGAAACAGTTGGAATTGAAAGTCTACTCAACATAGACGTTGTGAGTAAATTTTTAGCTGGCACAAAGAAAATTACTGATTTGCCATCCATGTATGTTGAAGTTTACTTAAACGAACAAGGTAATCCAGATTTGTTCGGCAGGAATAACTTCGACAACATCGATTGTGACGGCCTTAGATTAGACTGCGAACCAATTGAGGAATATAGCAAAGAGATACAAGAAATCCTCAAGCAGGATCGTCCGAATTTTCCATTTGAGTACTATTCAATTAGGTTTACTACCTTTGCTGATCAACCATTCACTGGCTACAGACGCTTCCTAAAACACATAATCATTGATAGTTCGCAGATCAACAATGAATATGCGACCAGGGAATATACCAAATCAATCTACAGCGCCAATGCGGATACCGCTCAAAAGAACCGGTATCAAAATGAGTATCGCAAACACAAATCCGAATTCAAAGACACCGTTCTTGCAGATATGAACGACAAACTTGAAGACTACAAATTTTCCCTCCGAACAAATTCCAAATCCAACTTGGAAACGGATTTAGTCATCACTGAGGATGACATCCCAATTGAAAATAAGGGTAAAGGTCGGCAATGTTTCATCAAGACAGAATTTGCACTCAAGAAGAATGCGGTGGAAAACAAGATCGATGCTCTACTGCTGGAAGAGCCAGAGAATCATCTAAGTCACGTGAGCATGAAGAAGCTCGTTCAGCGAATTTATCAAAGCGAGAAGAAGCAGCTTTTCATCGCCACGCACAACAACCTCATTTGCACCCGACTTGATTTGCGTAAGGCGATCATGCTTAACAGTAGCAGCGCCAAACCTTTGCTATTGAAGGAGTTGCCAGAGAGTACAGCAAGCTTTTTTATCAAAGCACCCGACAACAACATACTTGAATTCGTCCTGTCAAAAAAAGTCATCCTGGTTGAAGGTGACGCTGAATTCATCCTAATTGACGCTCTATATAAGACGATCGTTTCCGATTCGACACTTGAGAAAGACGATGTGCATGTTATCTCCGTCGGCGGAACCAGCTTCAAACGTTATTTGGACATTGCAAAAATTTTGGGCATTAAGACCGCCATTGTTCGTGACAATGACAAGAACCACAATAAAAATTGCGTCGAGAATTACAACGAATATAAAGCTGATCACATCAAGGTATTTTCAGACATCGACAATACCAGAAGTACCTTTGAAATATGCCTCTATCAAGACAACGTGGCAATCTGCGATGAACTATTCAAACCTGGTCGGAGGACTGTCTCGGTCCAAGATTACATGCTCAATAATAAAGCGGACGTCGCCTTTGAATTGTTGAGCAAGAAGGGGGAATATCTCAAATCGCCAAGCTACATCAAGGAGGCGATAGAATGGATAAGAGAATAATTTTCGCTGTAGCAGGATCAGGAAAAACAACTCTACTCATCGCAAATCTCAATCTTGAGAAACGGTTTCTTGTTGTAACCTACACTGAGAATAATCTAAAAAATCTACGCTTCAAAATCATTCAAAAGTTTGGTTTCTTCCCCCCAAATATAACGCTCTACTCGTATTTTTCCTTTTTGCATTCGTTCTGTTATCGCCCATTTCTGGCCCTTGAGCTCCGTACGAAGGGTATCTTCTGGGACATGCCACCAGAGTGGACTGGCAAATTGCCACTAGAGGACACGCGACGTTACATACACGCCAGTCAGCGGCTATATTACAACCGCATAGCCAAATTTCTGACGATCAAGAACGTCTTTGATGAAGTCATCAAACGGGTTGAAAAATATTTTGATACTTTTTATGTCGATGAAGTCCAAGATTTTGCCGGCCACGACTTCAATCTACTAACTGCAATTTCTGCGTCAAAATTAGGGACACTGCTCGTAGGAGATTTTTATCAGCATACCTTTGATACTAGCCGAGATGGGGCAACCAATCGAACCTTACATGAGGACTATCTGAAGTATCAAAAGCGTTTTGAGAAGATCGATGTAAATATTGATCTAAAAACCCTTGTTAATAGTCATAGATGTAGCGCAACCGTGTGCAAGTTCATCAAAGAAAATATTGGAATAGAAATTGACTCTCACACGGACAGAGAGACTAACGTTCAAATGATTGATGATCAAGATGGAGTTGATCAATTATTTTCATGCGAAACGACCATCAAACTATTCTACCAAGGCCACGACCAATATGACTGTTACTCTCAAAACTGGGGAGGCTCAAAAGGTCAAGATCATTACGCAGACGTTTGTGTTGTCTTGAATAAAACGACCTATCAGCTTTACAAAAAACAGGACTTAATAAGCCTGCCTCCGCAGACCAAGAACAAATTTTATGTTGCTTGTTCAAGGGCAAGAGGCAATTTGTATTTTGTACCTGAAACGATGCTCAAGAAATACAAATCGTCCAATTGATTATTTTCTTACCTACGTATTCTTGTAGTTGATTAAACCGTCAATCGCTATAGGTCTAGGAAATTGTCAACAACATCGACAAGAAGAAAATGCTATGCAGAAGTTTGAAGCATTGGAAGCTGAGTTCGTTGAAAGCGCGAACCAAATCGCTGAAACACTGTTGGATGGTTTTGGCGTAAAACATGACCGCGCTGTCGATCGTCTGCACTCACCATTACTTCGCTGGCTGGATTTTCGGTTGAGATTTATCGACCCTCGCCCAAGAAAAATCTACGTTTCAGATCAGTTCCCGATGAAACTTCATGATGAAGCTGAGCGAGCACTTCACTTGATCGAGAATAAGATCATTACGGGGGAAGATGTAAACCCTTACCAGGGGAAGGGCCTGACGCTTTTCCATGACACCAGCGCGGAGAATCGGAGTTCAAGAACTGACTTGCTTTGGGCCGATTGGGGTATCCATCATCTTCATCTCTCTGATCGTCCCGTTGGTGAAGGTAGTTATTTCTCTGGTCGAGCTGGCTTTCTGCTATTTGCCGTTTTCGGGAGAGATCACACTCTCTTCATCGACATTCAACCACATAAAGGCGATAAATTCCTTTTTTCAAGGGAAGAACTTATTAAAATTATCGCGAGAAACTGGCCGTCGTACATAGATCAGTTTCGGCTTAAGGGTGTCCTTACACCAAAAAATTCCTACACTGACGAGCAACGGGCACAACTTCGCAAAGCAGGAATCGATCCGATGCTTACAATTGATGGAAATGCCTATTTCTCACCCGGTGGGGGAGTTACGACCGCTGCCACATCAGGAATGGTCACGTCCGCCCTATTTCGCATGAGAAAAAACCTGCGCTCGCTAGCTAACCTGGTGCTTGACCCTGACGGGCAATTTCTCGGTTCATTGACAGACACTGCAAGAGCGCAGAGCCAGTTCTCGCTCAGTCTATTA
Source organism: Collimonas sp. GW821-FHT02H07 (assembly GCF_059421505.1). Taxonomy (NCBI): domain Bacteria; kingdom Pseudomonadati; phylum Pseudomonadota; class Betaproteobacteria; order Burkholderiales; family Oxalobacteraceae; genus Collimonas; species Collimonas sp. GW821-FHT02H07. Next base: position 25,192 of record NZ_JBWKVC010000019.1, on the reverse strand, counting down.
CCCGACGGGATAGCCGTGATCGAGCTGAATACAAAAAAGGGTTGGACGTTTCCAGAGGCAAAGGGTGATGCAACGGATAATATATTCACACAACTATCGGACGATCTGACTCCCCCATGGGTCAAACATGCAATGACGGAAGCACATCAAGTGGGACTGACGAAACCGACTGATTAGAACGTGGATTTGATGGGCATTTTTATATACCCCAATTCGAAATTCGACTCACAACAAGTGCATTGGATCAGGACGCCCTCGGGCTACCGGGTCGCTCTAGTAATCAGCGGCAGTAATACAACAGGGTCGCCTTGGGGAAATTCACTCAGAGCGTTGACTTACCGCACCATACAATCTCGTCAAAACCCATTACTATTCTTTTTGCTGACAGATTACCTTCGCGTCATACATCAGGGAAATGAGTTCAAGGATTTCACTTGGGACAAGATTTTTCGGGTCAAAAACTACATGAATGTGATTCTTTACCGGCACCATCTTTTGGTGCGAGTTAATGTCCCTCTTCAATACAAAATCCAACCCTTTATATGTAAAGAAACTGGCATTTAGCTTGGACATAGACAAGCCGATTTTGTGTAGGCGAGCAGATACTTTAAATTCTGTAGTTTCAAGTATCGTACCCTCATTGAAAAAGACCCGACACCAGAATTTAGTTAACTGATTCTCGCCGTATAAAGCATTACACATACCCTCAACGACTTCCTTGCTCGTGGAAAATCTATATGGATCCATCTTTAAATTCACGGGACCTAGAGTCGGAGGTTGCTCCCCATTTGATGGGGGCTTATGCTCAATCACCACCCCGTTGGAATATATTTTCTTTTCTGCGCTGTATCCAAATTCAATACCAAGCTTATCCAGGCATTGTCCGATTGCTTCGAGAGGCTTTTCCGAAATTAGGACCTCACTACTTCTCCCCAGTGAAATTTTTGCCGGAAAATCGAATTGGAAATAATCAACCGATGAGGGAATGATTACGGCAGCTGTTTCATCATGCAGGGACAATTCAGCATAATCTTGCGACTCAAAATCTTCCAAAAAATCGCAATTGAACTCTCTATTAATGACAGTCACTATGTTGTTCATCCCTGCTTCACTCATGATATTAAATCCCTGCAACAGATTAATCGGTGGAGATAATTTTCCTACATCTATCCCCTTGATTCCTATCGGGATTACTTTTACCCCCTTGGCGTATGCAAAGCCAGATTCGAAATGAATCCAATTCGAATTGATAGATTGAGGCGACACAAAAACCAGCATGATCTTTGCTTTGTCCAGATTTTCTTCAATTTTGTGCACCCAGTTGTTCCCGAAAGGAATACTTTCTCCGTCGCTTGATTGAAATATCTCTATTGTTTTGGCGGTTACCTTGAGAATTCTCTTCCGAAGAACTGAGATGTAATCTTTGTCTCTGGATGAGTGGCTAAAGAATATCGTTGGTTTCTGCATGAAATGGCCCTCTTAGCATTTTCTCAATTGCCTTAGTGTAACGATAATTTATGAAGCGACATAGGCTTCTGCCGCTTTCTTTTTCCATTGTGTATTTCATTACGGTATGTCGTAACGGATATCGGCATTGCTGAAGACCGAGGCAGCCAAGTCACGCAAGCAACGGCGGACATTTAAGCAGATCTATGAAGACCTGAAGAATTGGGCTTTGAGGGCTCTCTGGACAGGGTCGCGGCGTGCGCATGGGTATGGCGGGCGGGTCAAACTGACTGGGGCACTCAGCAAGCAAACGAACGCAGGAGTTATACTTAAGCCCAACTTGTCTCAGACATTAAGAAATTTGTGCAAAAAAATGCGTAGAATTACGCTAATTGTCTCAGACATTAATTGATGAAAATGTCGACTTTTGTGAGCCTTTTGGGCCATTTTTGTCTCAGACTTTATTTGCACGGAACATATCTGTTGGGAACACCAATTAGTTTCGGATACGCATGCCTTATATAGGCCGGAAAGGTAATGCTGATGTGCTGTATCCGAAACTATTGTCTTTCGTAAAAATGCTCCCCCCTGCGCTAAAAAAGAGGGATTGGGATAGTAAATTCCAACCTTGCACACGAAATCATCTATTGACGCCAATGAACTGCGCATGGGTACGACGTAAGCACACGCCATTTTGAACCGGTTGGGGCAGGCAAATTTCGATCCCGATATTTCTTACAATTAAAGTTGAAAACAAACGATCGGCATTAACAACCGAAACAATAATGCCTTTTGGAAGACTGTTAACCCATAAGCCCCAGGTTCGAGTCCAGGTCGGGGAGCCAGCACATATAGTAGCGATTAAAACAGTGAGTTACGATGAAAGTCGTAGCTCATTTTTTTGTCTTGAATTTAGCAAAAACGAGGGGTCGCAACCGCGTAACTTGCTATCGATTGCGAGGTTGAAAATCGCCGGGCCTCGAATCTGTAGGCTGTTTTGGGGGTGAAAGCAGGCGCTGGTACAAATTGGTCACTGGGCCGGTTCTGACTGACCTACTATGCTGGTCTACGCTGACCTATCCTGAAAAGGTGCTGGCCTTACGGTCCGCGATTGACCGACTGATGCGCGTTGCGACAGGCAGCAAACGATCCAAAGCGGAAGTACGATGCTGGCGTCCGAACGTCCGAAATGCAGCTGAAGCGGTCGGCCATCTTCGCGGCCGGCCGGCAGGCCCCTGCCAGAAGCGGATGCCAACCATTCAGACAGTCGGGACGGTCCCGCCATCAATCACGTATTCCGTACCGGTAATCGAAGCGGCTCGTGGCGACACCAGGAAAGCGATGAGGTCCGCGACTTCCTTCGGTTTGGCGGGCCGGCCGAGCGGAATGCCGCCGAGGCCCTTCATGATGATTTGCTTGCCGCCCTCGTAGTTCGTACCGGCCTGGGCTGCGAGGCGCTGCGCCAATTCGACTGCCGCCTCGGTTTCGACCCAGCCGGGAGAAACGCGGACAACGCGGATTCCCTTTGGTGCCACCTCCTTCGAAAGGGCCTTGCTGTAGGTCGACAGCGCCGCCTTGGCCGCAGCGTAGGCGGTCGTCGACTCGGGCAGCGGCAGAACGCGCTGGATCGACGTCACGTGAATGATAACGCCGGAGCTCTGCGAAATCATCGACGGCAGCAGGGCTCGATCGAGACGAACTGCCGGCATGAGGTTCTGGTTTAGCTCCTTCGACCACTCCGTGTCGTCCAGCACCGCGAATCCTCCGCTTGGGGCGCTGGAGCCCCCGAGCACGTTGACGAGGATGTCGACACCGCCGAGCTGCTGCAGCACCGACTGGGCCACCGCGCTGGCGCCCTCGGAGGTCGAAAGATCAGCGGCAAGAAAGCGTACACCGTCGACCGGCCGAGAAGGCGCGGAACGCGCCGTGGTGACGACTCGTGCTCCAGCGTCGCGGAGTGTTTCCACTACCGCAGCGCCGATGCCCTTTGTGCCGCCAGTTATCAGTGCGCGCCGATTGGCGAGCTGTAGATCGAAGGTCATGGTGTGATCTCCAGGGACGCGATCTTTCCGCGCTCGAGGCGGAAGGCGTATCGCAAATCGACCGGGCTGCCCGGGAAGTTGCCGGTCAGCCGGCTCGTGACGATGTATCGCTCGTCTTTCTGCACCACGGCGAAGGGGGCGCTGGTGTACGAGTACCTGGCAGACGCCGCGGCTTTCCACGCCTTGATGGCCTCGGGACCGGAATGGGTTTGTCCCTCGTCTTTGACAACGGCTTGCTTCGTGAAGCAGCGCGTCACGGCTTCGCCGTCGCGCGTGTCGGCGTCGAAGTAAGCGGCGATCGGTTCGGGAAGAATCAGGTCGGTCATGGCGGTCTCCTCTGTTCGTACAGTGAAATCACTATGACCTCCTTTCGAAGATTAGAGAATCACCTATAATATGAATATGTTATTTAGCAATTAATACATAATGCGCGGATCGGAATTTGCCGAGTTGAAAGCCTTTGCGGCCGTCGTCGAGTGGGCGAGCTTCGCGCGCGCCGCCGATCATCTCGGGCTGTCCCCCTCGGCCCTGAGCCAGACCATCCGCCAACTCGAAGCCAGGCTCGGCGTGCGGCTACTCAATCGCACGACACGGAGCGTGGCGCCGACGACGGCGGGATCCCGCCTCCACGAGCGCGTCGCGCCGATGATTCTGGAGATGGATGCTGCCGTCGCCGAAGCGGTCGCCGCCACGGGCCGGACAGCAGGCACCTTGCGCATCAACACTTTGGGCATGGCGGCGAAGAAGATCATCGCGCCGCGACTCGGTCGGTTTCACTTGGCGCACCCGGATGTTGTGCTCGACATCGTGATCGACGATGGCCTGAGCGATATTGTTGCCGGACGGTTCGACGCAGGCATTCGTGTCGGACAGCGCCTCGAGAAAGATATGATCGCCGTGCGCCTCACCCCTGACGTGAAGATGCTTGCCCTTGCGTCACCCGACTATCTTTCGTGTCGCGGCGAGCCCAGGACGCCCGCCGATCTACACCGCCATGCTTGCATCAACTGGCGCTTTCCCGGCAGCGGCAGGATCTATCGATGGGAATTCGAGAAGAAGGGCAAGAAGCTTGAAATGGCCGTGGAAGGGCCGTTGATCTCGAATCACCAGGATGTCGTCATCGAAGGCGCATTGCAGGGCCTCGGAATTCTCTACGCCTACGACGACGATCGCGTAGGCGAGGCGATGGCGAACGGACGGCTCAAGCGCGTCCTGACAGACTGGTCAGTGACGAGTCCCGGCCTCTACCTCTACTATTCGAATCGTCGCCACCCTCAACCAGCGCTCCGCGCTTTCATTGATTGCCTGCTAGACCGAGACGAGCCCGTGTCCAAGCGACTGACCAGAAACGTTGGCGGGTGACATTTCCAACGGGCGGGAAGGTCCGCTATAAAGGTCGTCACCCACCGATCGTAAAACCGACTGTCCGCAATCAGTCGGTGAAGCAGACCTTTTTCCGCTGTTGTATGACCGGCAGCTCCTGGCCGATAACAGGCATTAGTGAACGACTGCTAGGCGTTGTCATATTTTTTTAAATCTACCGAGTAGTCGTCAATGCCGATTGGAATACCGTCGCGAATCACAATCGTAACTCTGTGTTCATCCTCCCATTTTGGGGCGGCAATCAAGGAGGGCGAATCGGTGTTTCACTTCTTGGGTTTCATCAATGCGAAATTCCAGCCATTCAATTTTCTCGCCCACACTGTCGATTCCATTCGGAAAATGACATGGGTGCCTAGTATCGTCGGGATCTAATGCGACGAATCTATATTGCTTTGGTTGCCAGAAGAGGCGACGAAAAAAGTCTGCTGGAGCACGCTTGATGACGGCATGGTATTCAGCCTGGTGCCGTGGAAGCTGGTGCTTGAACGTCGACTGGGGTAGCAACTTGCCGCGACAGTCCGCGGTGGTGACGTGTCCTGGGAGCTTGGCAGAAAGCGTGGGCCGTCAGTTTGAACATATCTGTCTTGGCCATAGTAATCAGCGTCTGTCCCTGAATGCACTCGTACGAAGGCCTATGTCGCAGTTGATCCAGGATCACGCTGGCCGGTAGGAGCATGGCGCCGTGGTGCGCGGCGGTACTGGATCGGCGAGATCCCGCGCGCCAACTTGAAGGCACGACTGAACGAAAACTCCGACTTATAGCCAACGCGCGAGGCGATCTCGCCAAGTCGCAGCTCGGTTTCCTCCAAGAGTTGCGCGGCAATTCCCATGCGCCAGCGCGTCAGATATTGGTGCGGCGGCTCGCCGACCAAAGCGCAGAAGTTGCGGGCGAAAGCAGCGCGCGACAAGCCAGCTTCTTTTGCGAGTTGCTCCAATGTCCAGGCATGGCCGGGGGCTTCGTGTATGCGCGCGAGAACCCGCGTCATGTGCGGTGAGCGCAAAGCTGAAAACCAGTCGTTCGCCTCCGGCGAGGAAGCATCGGCCCACCCGCGCATGAAGTAAACAAACAGGGACGAGAGTAGGTTGCGCACTACGATATGGTTGCCGAAGTTCGGCGTCTCGACTTCGTGGCGCAGCATGCGCAGCGTATCGCTCAGCGATGAATCGCCAGGTTCCATTCCAGCGCGCAACGCCACGACTTGCGGTAATGCTCGCAGGGCAGGAAGCGTCAGGTGCTGATCCAGGTCGAACTGGCCGCAAATTAACGTGGTGGCCTTTGGAACGCTGTCGAGAACACCATCGCGTAGGGCGAGGAAGGATTCGAGCGGCATGACTCGGCCGCGCTTCGAATAGGCCACCTCATGCGCGCTGCCACGCGGAAATATGACCATTTCGCCAGCCTGAAGCTCGATGAGTTCTGCATCGACTTGGCGGACGAAGGCTCGTCCTTCTGCGACGAAATGAAACACCACAGCATCGCGAGCTTGCGCCGCAAACCCCCATGGCCCGGCCACGCGAGTGCGCACCAGCACCAAGCCATCGGCCCGAACTACTTTCAACCAACCATTTAATGCGTCCATCACCATACGTTAGCAGAATAAGACGAATTGATATGTGTTTATGAATTTTATGCATGGTTCATCTTCTTCGCTGCTAATTTAATACAGCCCACCACAACCAGGGGGTGAAACCATGAATAGGATCGTCTCTAAGCCGCAATCGGCACCATCTACACGCGCCTCTTCAACCAGGGCGCGTCCGAGCTCCGGTCGGAGTCGCAGCGAATTGGCAGGCGCGAGAATGTCTGACTTCCGTTACGTCGATGAATAGTGGGAACTGGCATTGCCAGACAACGGGGGGAGTGGCAAGCAATAACGCATAGTGCGGGGCGACGACACCACCACATGCCGCCCTAGATTGTTTTGTAGCTGCCTCGAATCCATTCAAGGATCGCCGCTGCGTACTCGTCCGCACAATCCTCCCAGGCGAAGTGACCCGGTGGAAAGCGTAGAGACTTTCCGGCCAGGGGCTGGTGAGCACCAAGGGAATTCCCTCGCCGACTCGATGGCGTTGAAAGCGGATCTTCAAGCCATCGACTTCGATGAATTCCACGTTACCCATATCTATCGGTTTCGTCATGTCAATATCCTTTCTGTTCGCTCAGAACATCGTGTTCGCGTTGTTTGCATTCTTCGGCACCGGCTGCAGCACATCCCAGTGCTCGACGATCTTGCCGTCGGCATCGAAACGGAAGATGTCGACGCCTGCGGTTTCTTGGCCAGCCCAGTTCAAGTAGCGCACGTGCACAAAGGCCAGATCGCCATCGATCGCGATGCGCTTGACCTCACAGGGGATGGGCCCGGCCTGATTGATGTAGCCCACGATGGCCTCCAGCCCATCCGGGAATAATGGGTTGTGCTGAATGTACGGGCCAGCCACGAGGCCCGGATACAAGTCCCCTTGTCCCTGGTTGAAGACTTTGTCGTAGATGGTCTCTATCACTTGTTTGATGTGGTCTCTAGCTTCCATATCTGGCCCCTAAGGTTTGAAAGAACCTCATTAGAAACCATTGGAGGAAGATGATCCATGCCGATATCGCGCAACTACATATCACTTCGTCTCATCTTGCTATAGTGGGCTGATGCAAGCATTGAACGGTTGGTTGAAAGCGATCTGCGCCGACGGTTTGGTGTTGGTGCGCACGCGCGTGGCTGGGCCATGGGGTTTCGCATCACGTCGACGCTACGATAGCCAAGCGGCGGGGGTTACCGATGCGGAAGGCAACGGTATCGTCACCGAGTCACGCCTTTACCAACTTGTGCGCCAGTTTGGCAGGGTGAAGGAATCCACCTTCGAAATTTGTTTTCTCGATGCAGGCGTCGGCGCGTTTGCCTTCACTTTTGGCTGATTGCACGGTTGACGCCGAAGGCCCTACTGGGGGTAGCTTTGGTTGAACATTGGTTAAAGTCAATTGCCGATATGGATCTTCGGTGTTACGGACATACCTACTCGCAGCTTCGCCGCCACAGGCTGGCCAGCATTGATGCGAATACGAACAGGCAAGCGCTGAACGATCTTCGTGAAGTTGCCGGTGGCGTTGTGTGGCGCAACGGCAGAATATCTGACTCCGCTGGCCGGCCCCAGGCTTTCCACCGTTCCTTTCAGCACTTCGCCCGGCAAGGCACGGCCTCTCGGTCATCTCCGCCGCCACCAGCAGGTTCAGATGTGCTGAAAGGCCTTCGACTGCGCCCTCGTCCAATATTCGGAAATAAAGTTCTTTGCTGAAAATTATTGAGTGGGCAAGGGGACGGAAGTAATAGACGTGGAATTATTCGACACTGGCAAGCCACATCTGAATAGCAGCATCCCCCTTTTCTACAGTCCCGCATGCATTGTCGGACACCCGCTTGTTGCCCTCAATGGTCATGCTGCGCGCCGTCTGTGTCTGGTCAAGTAGAAGTGATCTGCGCGCGATCCAATATTGCGTGCAACAAGACATTGCAACCAGCCTCGAGATGCTCTGGCTTGGCATCCTCGATTTCGTTATGGCTGATTCCGTCTTTGCAAGGCACAAAGATCATGCCAGACGCCGCCACCCGGGCGACATAAATGGCATCGTGACCAGCACCGGAGACCACGTCCATCGTGGAATAACCAAGCTTGGAGGCCGCTTGCCGTACAGCAGCAACGCAATCTGGATGAAATGGGCACGGAGGGTAATGTGATACGCGCTGAATCTTAATCTCAAGCCCGGTTTCTTTACGCAGTTTCTCGACAAACGACAACATCTCGTCGTGCATTTTATTGAGCAAAACTTCGCTTACATTGCGCAAATCGATGCTGAACCTGACTCGCCCCGGAATCACATTGCGGCTGTTCGGAAAATTCTCGATGAACCCGACAGTGCCGCGTCCGTAGGGCGGATAACGATGCGCAATATTTACCGTTTCCTCCATGATTTTTATTGCTACCTGCAAGGCATCCTTGCGCAGTGGCATTGGGGTCGGGCCTGCGTGCGCCTCCATTCCCGTGACTTCGCAGTCGTACCAGGAAAGGCCAAGCACCGCAGGTACCACACCGATCACTTTATCGGCATTTTCCAATACGGGCCCTTGCTCGATATGCGCCTCGAAATAAGCCCCAACCGGATGTTGTCCTGACTGCTCGTCGCCGATATAGCCAATACGTTCCAGTTCGTCACGTACACTCTTGCCGTCGGCATCCCTCGCCGCGTACGCATGCTCCAAGGTGAAAGCGCCACAGAACACGCCAGAGCCCATCATCACGGGAACAAAGCGCGATCCCTCTTCATTGGTCCAAATCGCGACTTCAATCGGCGCTTGGGTCTGGATGTTTTGTTCATTCAGCGTACGAACCACCTCCAGAGCCGCCAGCACACCATAATTGCCATCGAATTTTCCGCCTGTGGGCTGGGTGTCGATATGACTACCTGACATGATTGGCGGCAGCGTCTTGTTAAGGCCATCCCGCCGCATGAACACGTTTCCGATTTTGTCGACTGTGATATGCAAACCGGCTTCCCTCCCCCACGAAATGACCAAGTCGCGGCCTTGTTTGTCCAGATCGGTCAAAGCCAGGCGTTTAACACCGCCTTTTACTGTCGCTCCGATCTCGGCGAGCGCCATGAGGGAGCGCCACAGGCGCTCACCGTTTACTGCCAATGTGTCGGTATCCATTCTTTGCAATCCTATTTTTTTAACTCTACCCACGCGGGCGTTGTACCTGCTATCTACGCATTCAATGCACTTCATCATGGAAAATGGATCGAGATAGACGTCTTGGCCAGTCAACCCAAGGCATCTAACATCGGCGAAAATGGCGGGCGGTCCACATGACGTCCCGCACCTCTCACGGCGCGCAACTCACCGTGACGAAACACCAATTTTCCAGCGCTGAGCGTGTGGCTGGGAATACCGCGAACGGTGCGTCCTTCCAGCACGTTGAAGCCACCTTTGGCAAATTGCGTCTTGGCAGAAATAGTGCGCGTGCCTTGCGGATCCCAGACCACGATATCTGCATCTGCGCCAACCGCAATGACGCCTTTACGCGGAAACATATTAAAAATCTGCGCCGCATTACTTGATGTCACACGGACGAATTCCGAAGGCGTCAATTTTCCTGTGTTTACTCCGGCGTCCCAGATTACGGCCATCCGGTCTTCAACGCCACCACAGCCGTTCGGGATTTTGGTGAAGTCACCGCGTCCGTTCGCTTTCTGTTCTTCGCAAAAAGTGCAGTGATCAGTTGCGGTCGTATGCAGATCGCCGGTTTGCAAACCTTGCCAAAGCGCTGCCTGATGTTCCCTGGAGCGAAACGGCGGACTCATCACATGCGCGGCTGCGAAATTAAAATCGGCATTGCAATACACGCTGTCGTCAACCACCAGGTGGCCGGCCAGTGCTTCGCCAAATACCCGTTGACCTTTGGCGCGCGCCCGAGCGATCGTTGCCAGCGAGTCGGCACACGAAACGTGCACGATATAAATGGGCGTGTTGAGTACATTTGCAATGGCGATTGCACGGTTGACGGCTTCATCTTCCGCCACTGGCGGACGCGACAAGGGATGCGCGTCCGGACCAGTCCTCCCTTGTTTCAACAACGCCTGTTGCAACTGAAAAACCAGTTCGCCGTTCTCCGCATGCACCGTCGGTATCGCCCCCAGTTCCAATGACCGGGCGAAACCCTTCATCAACAGTTCATCGTCCGCCATGATCGCGTTCTTGTAGGCCATGAAATGCTTAAAACTATTGACCCCATGATCCCGGACCAGGATTTCCATATCGGTGTGTACTGAATCGTCCCACCAAGTGACCGCGACGTGGAAAGTGTAGTCGCCTGCCGACTTCTCGGCCCAGCCGCGCCAAGTCTGATACGCCTCCATCAAGGATTGCTGTGGATTAGGTATGACGAAATCCATGATCGTGGTCGTGCCGCCGGCCAGGCCCGCAGCCGTTCCGGTAAAAAAATCATCGGCAGTGACTGTCCCCATGAAAGGCAACTGCATGTGAGTGTGCGGATCAATACCGCCTGGCAGCACATACTGACCACCGGCATCAATCACTTCCGCACCCGGCGGGGCGTCGAGATTTTCACCGATGGCGACGATCTTTCCGTCCTGGCACAGAACGTCTGCGCGAAACTCACTGTTTGCGTTAACCACGGTACCGCCGCAAATTACGATAGACATGATGTTTTTCCTCAGCGCTGACGCACAGGTGCAACCGGAAAGGACTCTTGCTTCCTGACCATCAACACACCATAGACAAGAGCAGAAATGGCAACGCCGACAAACCAGGCGTAGGTGTAAATTATCTTGAATCCATTCGGGATATCCGCAAAAGACACCGGGAAAGCCGCATTCAAAAATCCCGGAATATTCGGCAACACCCCAAGAACACAGGCGATGATCGCGGCCGTGTTCCAGCCGTTTCCATATGAATACTTTCCGTTATGTTTATAGAGTTCATCGACGTCGAGTTGCGTTTTTCGGATCAGATAATAATCAACAATAAGAACGCCGGCGATCGGGCCTAATAGCGCGGAATAACCGATCAGCCAAGTGAAAATGTAGCCTTGGGAGCTTTCGAGTATTTTCCACGGCATCATCGCGATCGCAATGAATGCTGTCAGATAGCCGCCAGCTTTGTAGGAAATATGATTCGGGCTGAGCGATGAAAAATCATAAGCCGGGCCAACCAGATTCGCGGCCAGATTCACGCTGGCGGTGTCAATCAAGAGAACAATCAGAGCGATCAACACTGCAACTCCGGTCATGCGGCTGGCCAGGTCGACGGGATCCCATATCGCCTCGCCATAGAGCACAACGGTGGCCGACGTCACGACCACGGCCAGCATTGCCAGCAGACCCATCGGCACAGGCAAGCCAACCGCCTGCCCAATCACCTGATCCCGTTGCGTTTTGGCGAAACGGGTGAAGTCAGGGATATTCAATGCCAAGGTGGCCCAGAAACCGACCATGGCAGTCAGCGACGGCCAGAAGACCGCCCAGAACTGCCCGGCTTTTTTTCCTCCGGCTACGAATTGCGACGGTTGTTCAAGCATTGGGCCAAAACCGCCAGCCTTGTTGTAGACCCAGCCAAGTAGGACAAAGCAGATCACGATCTTGATCGGCGCGGTATAAGTTTCCAACTTGCGAATCGACTCGATACCATGCAGGATGTACCAGAATTGAATGGCCCAGAACCCGACAAAGCACGCAAATTGCGCAGCATTGATGCCTAGTCCGGCGATCTTGTCGCCGCCGAGAGGATGGCCGAGCATCACACCGATCAAGGTATAGATCATCATGCCGCCAAACCAAGTCTGGATCCCATACCAGCCACAGGCGACAATCGCGCGCAACAGGGCTGGCAAACGTGCCCCAGCAGTGCCGAACGAAGAACGTGCAAGCACGGCATAAGGAATGCCATATTTCGTGCCGGCATGGCCAATCAATAACATCGGCAACAGCACTATGACATTAGCCAAAAACACCGTCGCCACAGCCTGCTTCCACGACATACCGCCTTCAATCAGACTGGCGGCAAGTGTGTAGGCAGGAATACACATCACCATGCCGATCCACAGCGCGGCAAAGTGATACCAGCGCCATGTACGTTGACTGGCCTTGGTCGGTGCCAGGTCTTCATTCCAGAGCCCATTGCTATCTGATAAATCTCGATTCACAGTTTTGATCTCCGTAATGATGATGAAAATTGTCTTTTATGAATTTGCAATTTTTTTCAACATTTAGCAATTGGACGTGTCTTAAAAAAACATCCAAGTAAATCCGTGCAGCTATATTTATTGCAATATGCAAAAAATATCCGGCGTTTTAAAAACCATTAAGCGGCACTCACTGACCCGCCACTGGTCTGCTTCCCAACATAAGCTTCATAACGCAGCAGGGTCCGATTCTCAAAAGAACGGACGATGAAGAAGCGATTCAATGAAGAACAGATCATTGGATTTTTGAAGGAAATCGATGCCGGTCTATCGGGAAATGAGCGGTGCTGCAAGCACGGCTTCTCGGTTGCGCTTGATATCGGCAATAAAATTTGTCGACTTAGTGTGATGCAGATTGACTCGACGGAAGCGGAGGTTAAACTGCTGCCAGTTGAACTGTCGGTGGCAAAAAACTGCTCAGATACAGACAATAAAAAAATATGCAGGGTCAATCGCGTTGAGAGTCTGCTTTTAAGAATTACGACAAGCAGGTATGGGGCGTTAGCTGTCGGCCATTCGAAAAAATAGAACGCCAGCTAACGCTGCATCACTCATATTGATCGATGAGTTGCTTTGCAATTGGAAAGAGAGCTTCCGGGGATAAGTCGCCAAGCGCCAGGACTGGGGAACTGTCTATCATTGGATAGTTGCGCAAGCTGGACCGGCGATATGCAACATCGTAATGCGAGCGCATCAGGCGTTCAAACAAGGCCGGAATTTCGCGCTTGTTGGCCAAATCCTCCCATGCGGCCACTTCCGCGTTGCCGACCAAAGGCCGAAGGAATTGCAGCTTCGCCACCAGCGAATTCGGGTCGCTCTCGAAATGCGCGTAATCTTCCCGCCACATTTTTACCCGTTGCGGCATGGATGTCTCCACCTGCAGAGTGACGCCCGCTCTCATGGCCACCAGTAAATTTTCCGGTAACTGAACATTCCCGATTTTCTTACTCTCGGCCTCTACCCATATTGGACGGTCGGCTGAATAGGTGGAAAGTTGGCGCAACAAAAAACTGTCAAACAGTTTTTGTGATGGCTGTGTGTGCCCAGGAATGGCGCCGATGACTGAGCCGCGATGAACGGCTAATTTTTCGAGGTCCAGGACTTGGGCGCCGGCCAGATGCAATGCAGTGAGCAAGCGTGTTTTGCCGCATCCTGTCGGGCCGGTTAAGACGTTGTAGCGATACGTTCCTGGCAAGTTCTTGAGTTGTTCGTTGACGCTGCGGCGATATTCCTTCCACCCACCCTTGAGGCGCTCTACGCGATAGCCGATGACCTCGAGCGCATCGCACCACAGGCGGCTACGTTTGCCGCCGCGAAAACAGTAAACAAGTATGCGGCTCTTGCGGTTATAGGTATCGAAACTTTCACCCAAATGCCTGGCGATGTTCATCAACGAATACTGCACGCCGATTTTATAGGCGCCCATCGGGTCTGTGCGATGCAACGTTCCCACTTCTGCATATTCATCGTCGTTCACCACTGGAAAATTGACAGCTCCAGGAATATGGTCCTCCGCAAATTCACGGGGGCAACGTGCATCGATGATGAGGTCGTAATTTTTAAAGTCGTCCATTTTCCGCAATGCGCAAATTTTTAGTAACCCTATAGATTACCTCAATTTTTAACTTCCCCTAGAAATTAGGCCTATTGGTTTTCGCAATCGTAAATCAGACAATTGACTCTTGATTCGTTCGTTTTTTTCTATGCAATTCAAATGTGATTTGCGCCAGTAAAGGCTGCGTGCAATTAATGAAAAACTTCAAGCTGAGCACCATTATTCGCGCTGACTGTTTTCATTTTACTGAGCCGATTCAGATAATAAATAGCACGTTGAAAAACATACTTTATAGATCATGACACTGCCTAACATTCTATGACTTTTTCTCGATAAAAATATTTGCAAACAATGGCGAAATTGGGATTTGTCTTATAGCTAGTTTAATTTATCTGTGAAATTATTTGCAGGCATGTAGTACGGCGAAAAATAATTTCAGAAAAGAGATGGACCCTTCTGAAATTCTATGAAGAGTCGTGAAATGTACGCGGTATTTACGAAAAATACTGTTGTTGCTCACTATGATTTCTATCCCCCCACTGCGATGCCGCGCAGAAAAATAACCCAGAATAGGTACATCGCGATGAGTCTTTCCCGCAATATTCTTTTCGGCAAACTCGATACCACGCTTTTCAAGGCGATAGAATCCGCGACAACCTTTTGCAAACTGCGCGGTAATCCCTATGTCGAGTTGGTGCATTGGCTGAACCAGTTGCATCAACTTCCTGACGGCGATTGGCAGCGTGTCTTGCGGCATTTTCAAATCGACACAGCGACACTGGACCGAGATTTGGCTTCCGCATTGGCGTCGCTTCCAGCGGGTGCGACGTCCATCAGCGATTTTTCTCATCATGTTGAAACTGCGATTGAGCGTGCATGGGTGACTGCCACTTTACTCGCGGGCGACTACCGCATCCGCGGCGCCTGGTTACTGTGCGCGTTGGTTGAAACACCTGAATTACGGCGCGTGCTGCTCAGTATTTCTCCTGCATTTTCCAAAATTCCTTCACAAGACCTTGCCGACCTTTTACCTGCGATTGTGCTTGAGTCGCCGGAAAGTCACGAGTCGTCACACGATGGTTCTGGTCTGCCTGCAGCCGTACCAGGGGAAGCCAGTCGCGCGATGACGAATCCGGCGTCGGATAAGTCACCCTTGGCGCAGTACTGCACGGACCTGACTGAAAGCGCCCGCGCTGGGCGCATTGACCCCGTTATCGGTCGCGAACATGAAATCCGTACCATGGTCGACATCCTGCTGCGCAGACGACAAAACAATCCCCTGCTGACTGGGGAAGCCGGCGTCGGTAAAACTGCAGTCGTCGAGGGCTTGGCACTCGCGATTGCGAAACAGGAGGTGCCGCCGGCATTGCGCGAGGTACGTCTACTGAGCCTGGATGTGGGCGCGTTGCTGGCTGGCGCCAGTATGAAGGGCGAATTCGAGTCGCGCCTAAAAGGACTACTTGAAGAAGCCACGCGCTCTCCGGTTCCGGTCATTCTGTTCATCGATGAAATCCACACCTTGATTGGCGCCGGCGGACAAGCCGGTACCGGCGATGCTGCCAATCTGCTGAAACCAGCCTTAGCACGCGGCACGCTACGAACCATTGGCGCCACCACCTGGAGCGAATACAAGCGCCATATCGAAAAGGACCCGGCGTTGACTCGCCGCTTCCAGGTGCTACAGGTGATGGAACCGGAAGAAGTCGCCGCAATCAACATGGTGCGTGGATTGGTCGGAACTTTTACCGAGCACCATAAGGTGTGGATTATGGACGATGCAGTACGCGCTGCCGTCACCCTGTCCCACCGCTACATACCTGCCCGCCAGCTCCCAGACAAGGCCATTAGTTTGCTGGACACAGCCTGCGCACGAGTCGCCATGTCATTACACGCTCCGCCTGCACGTGTGGAATATCTTCGTCAAAGCATGGCCGCGGCACAACTTGAACGCGAACTTATTGTTCGTGAAGCCAGCATCGGCCACGCTAATACGCTGCGTCTGTCAGAGGTTGAAATATGGCTGTCAACTCTTCAACAAGAACTATCCGAACTGGACGCGCGTTGGCATGAAGAGCGCGCGCTCGTCGAAGAAATCATTCATAAACGCAGCGCACTACTTGCCGCACAAGATAAAACCGAGGATAAGGACAATAGCGCATCACCTCCGACATTGGCGGAACTGAGTGAGTTGGAAGTGAAACTTGCCGGGCTACAGCAAGATACGCCACTTATCACGCCGCATGTCAGCGAAGCCATCGTTGCCGCGATTGTGTCAGATTGGACCGGCATACCCCTAGGTAGAATGGTCAAGGACGAAATCAGCGCGGTGCTGGAGTTGCCCCAGACCCTGGAGCAACGCGTCATAGGGCAGCCGCACGCTCTGGCAATGTTGGGTGAGCGCATTTTGACTTCCAAGGCGCGCCTCACGGACCCTAATAAGCCGGTTGGTGTATTCCTGCTGGTCGGACCTTCCGGTGTCGGTAAAACCGAAACGGCACTGGCATTGGCCGAAACGCTCTATGGCGGTGAACAGAATCTCATCACCGTGAATATGAGCGAGTACCAGGAAGCGCACACCGTCTCCACGCTGAAAGGCTCGCCGCCAGGATATGTCGGCTATGGCGAGGGTGGCGTGCTGACAGAAGCCGTACGTCGCCGGCCCTATAGCGTAGTACTGCTCGATGAAATCGAAAAAGCCCATCCCGATGTACATGAAATGTTCTTTCAAGTCTTCGACAAAGGCTGGATGGCAGATGGCGAAGGCAAATTCATCGATTTCAAGAATACCGTCATTCTGTTGACCAGCAACTCCGGTTCGGAATTGATTTCTGCCTTGTGTGAGGACCCTGATACGGCGCCTACCTCGGAGGCGCTTGCGTCAGCCTTGCAACCTGAGTTGCGCAAAGTCTTTCCTGCAGCCTTCCTTGGCCGTCTCGCCGTGGTGCCATATTTGCCGCTGGATGACGCATCTCTCATTCGTATTGTTCGACTGCATTTGGACAAAGTCATTGCGCGTATGCGCACGCAACACCACGTTGCCCTGGAAATTAGCGACGCGGTGGTTGCCCACATCGTTGACCAATGCGGCACTTCCGAGTCCGGCGCACGGTTGCTGGTCAGTTTTATTGAGCAGCGCATTTTGCCCAAGCTGTCGCGGCTTTGGTTTTCCTCAATGGAAGAAAACCGTAACACGCATCGCAGTATTACCCGTATCCATCTCGACTTTGACCCACAACACGCAGATGGAGGGCTTCGCTACGAGACCAGTTACGACTAAGCCCATTTTAACAATCGCATCATCGCCCCACCTTACTTGAAGGGAGTTTTTATGAGCAGCAGCAATAATTCGCAAAAATTCATCGCCCGCAATCGCGCGCCCCGTGTTCAGATTGAATACGACGTTGAAATCTACGGCGCCGAAAAGAAAATCGAACTGCCATTTGTCATGGGTGTGCTCGCCGATTTGTCTGGCAAGCCAGTCGCACCGCTGCCAGCGGTTGCAGACCGCAAATTTCTTGAAATCGATATTGATAATTTCGATGAGCGCATGAAAGCGATTGCCCCACGTGTCGCCTTCTCGGTGCCGAATACTTTGTCCGGCGACGGACATCTAATGGTCGATATCACTTTCGAGAGCATGGATGACTTCTCGCCAGCGGCCGTCGCCAGCAAAGTCGATGCGCTGAACCAGCTCCTGCAGGCGCGCACACAGCTCTCCAATCTGCAAACCTACATGGACGGCAAGTCCGGTGCGGAAGGCCTTGTCAACAAGCTGTTGCAGGACCCTGCCTTGATGCAGGCCCTGGCGGCAACTCCCAAGCCGAATGGCGCCGACACCGCAACCAAGTTGAATTAAAAGAGAAGGAAAACCATGAGCGTCCAAAAAACGACTGCTGCCGGCGCAACTGCCAAATTATCTGTCGGTCAAGCTGCTACCCAATTTGCTACTCCCGATGAATTCTCGGCATTGCTTGACCGCGAATTCAAGCCAAAAACCGACCAGGCGCGCGACGCCGTCGAAGCTGCCGTGCGCACCCTGGCGCAGCAAGCGTTGGCCAATACGCAAACCATCAGCGACGACGCCTATTCGGCTATCGAATCTGTCATCGCTGAGATTGACCGCAAGCTGTCCGAGCAAATCAATCTGATTCTGCACAAGGAAGAATTCCAGCAACTGGAGTCGGCCTGGCGTGGCCTGAGTCACTTGGTCACCAATACGGAAACGGATGAGCAACTCAAAATCCGCGTAATGGATATCTCCAAGGACGAATTGCGCCGCACCATGCGCCGTCATAAGGGCATTGCGTGGGACCAAAGTCCAGTCTTCAAGCGCATCTACGAAGAAGAGTTTGGTCAACTCGGCGGGGAGCCATACGGCTGCCTGGTGGCCGACTATTATTTCGACCACACGCCACCTGATGTAGAACTGCTGAGCGCGATTGCCAAAATCTCTGCCGCGGCACACGCTCCGTTTATTGCGGGCGGGTCGCCATCTTCTTTGCAAATGGAAAGTTGGCAGGAATTGGCCAACCCACGCGATTTGGCCAAGATTACCTCGAATCTGGAACATGCCGCCTGGAATTCACTGCGTGACACCGACGATGCGCGCTACATCGGCTTGGCCATGCCGCGCTTCCTGTCGCGTCTGCCATATGGTGCTAAAACCAACCCGGTGGATGAATTCAATTTTGAAGAGCAAACCGACGGCGCGGATCACAAGAAGTACATCTGGAGCAACGCGGCTTACGCGATGGCGGTCAATATCAACCGCAGCTTCAAGAACTACGGCTGGTGCACGATGATTCGCGGCGTCGAATCCGGCGGTACTGTCGAAAACCTGCCATGCCACACCTTCCCGACCGACGATGGTGGCATCGACATGAAATGTCCGACAGAAATCGCCATTTCAGACCGCCGCGAAGCTGAACTCGCACGCGCCGGCTACATCCCCTTGGTACATCGCAAGAACACCGATCACGCGACCTTCATCGGTGCCCAATCCCTGCAAAAGCCACAGGAATATCACGATGCCGATGCAACGGCCAACGCCAACCTGTCGGCACGCCTGCCGTACCTGTTTGCCAGCTCACGCTTTGCGCACTACCTGAAATGCATCGTGCGCGACAAAATCGGTGCGTTCAAGGAACGTGAAGATATGCAGCGCTGGTTGAATGAATGGATTATGCATTACGTCGATGCTGATCCTGCTAATTCTTCGCAGGAAACCAAAGCCAAGCGTCCGTTGGCGGCGGCCGAAGTCGTTGTGGAAGAAATCGAAGGCAACCCTGGTTTCTACAGCGCCAAGTTCTTCCTGCGCCCTCACTTCCAACTGGAAGGTTTAACTGTTTCGCTGCGACTCGTCGCCAAGCTGCCGTCTATTAAGCAAGCCGCTTGATGAAAGATGGGGAGCTTTAATCGGCGCCTCATTTTGCGACTTTAGTTTTACCGAAGATTCGTAGCAGTCAGCAGAAGGAACGTGAATATCGCAAGTTCGTCTGCTATTTTTAGGTAGTACTTTTTCAACGCAAATAGAAGGAATATGACTATGGCACAAGATATTTTTATCAAAATCGCGGGCATCGAGGGTGAATCTGGCGACGACAAGCACAAGAACGAAATCGAAGTCAGCAACTGGGCATGGGAAATCCGCCAGGACACCAATATGCATTCGGGTAGCGGCGGCGGTGCAGGCAAGGCGACTGTGGAAGACCTGACATTCGACCATTTCGTAGACCGTTCCAGCCCTAACCTGATGAAGTACTGCCTGAGCGGCAAACACATCGACACGGCGGTCCTCGTGGTGCGCAAAGCCGGCGGCAATCCGTTGGAATACCTGAAACTCACGATGAGCGATGTCATCGTGACGATGGTCAAGCCTTCCGGCAGCAGCAAAGACGAACGGATTTCCGAGCAAGTGCGTCTGTCGTTCGCCAAAGTCATGCAAGAGTACATGGTGCAGAACGCGCAAGGCGGCAGCGGCGGCGCAGTCACTGCCAGCTACGACATCAAGGCCAACAAAGAAGGCTAATTGCCGTTGCATCGACACGTCTGGGATTGGGTATGCCTGCGTGCATATCCGGTCCCAGGTATTTAGTCAGACCGGAGCTTCGATGCTCTCTCCCCGAGAATGACCAGATAACTTCATGAACCCTCTTCGAACACATTTCCGTCGCTGGCGTCTTGCAGTTTTGTCGAGCTTGATGCTCCTGCTACTTGCCATCCCGGCGCTCGGTCATGCCCAGGTGATCAAGGAGCCGACCAAGCTCGACATCGCGATTCGCGCCGCCGACGGCGTCAATCCAACCGACCAGGGACAAGCCGCGCCCATCATGGTACGCATCTATGAATTGAAGTCGGACGAGGCATTCAAGCAAGCTGATTTTTTTACCTTACAGAATACCGACAAAGCTGTGTTAGGCGCCGACATGCTGGTCAAGGACGAATTTATCCTGCGCCCTGGCGACAGTAAAACCATCCGCCGTCAATCCTATGCCGACACCACCACCATTGGTGTGCTGGCCGCGTATCGCGATTTGCCCAATGCCACCTGGCGTCAAGTCTACAAATTGCCCGACGCGCCGGAAGCCGCCTGGTATCGCAGCGTGCTGCCTTCGCCTAAGGCCAAGCTGAATATTGAGCTGCGTACCAAAGACATCAACATCACCGAAATCAAGTAGAAAGCGCGTATTTCATGAGCTGGCATAACAAAGTCATCTGGACCGAAGGTTTGTTCCTACGGCCCCAACTCTTTCAGCAGCAAGAGCGCTATCTGGAGAGCTACGCGCATTTGCGCGCGGCATCGTCGACCCCGTTCTACTGGGGTTTCCATCGTTATGCCATCGACATTGGCTCGCTCTCGCTTGGCAAACTGGTGATTTCGAGTGCTGCGGGCATTTTTACCGACGGCACGCCATTCCAGATGCCGGCGCAAACGCCGCCGCCTCCGCCGTTGACCATTCAACCGGAGCATATCGACCAGCTGATTTATCTGGCAGTGCCGATTCGCACACCGAACGCCGAAGAAGCTACCTTCGATGAAGGCAGTGGCGGGTCGCTGGCGCGCTACGCTGTGATAGACGAAGAGCTGCGCGATGCCAATTCGATTGGCCAGGGCCCAAAGTTGGTGCAGCTGGCGCAGTTGCGCTTACGCCTGCTGCCGCACAAGGAATTGACGGACGCCTGGATAGGCCTGCCGATTGCCAAGGTCACCGCGCTGCATTCGGATGGCAGCGCCGAACTGGATTTCAACCTGATTCCGCCGGTGACGGGTATTGGCACGAATACGCTGTTGTCCAGCTGGGTGACAAAAATACAAGGTTTGACCCATTTGCGCGGGAATACGCTGGCATCGCGCCTGACTGGCGCCGACGGCAAGGCGTCCGACGCCGCCGAGGTCTCCGACTATCTGCTGCTGCAAATCCTCAACCGCTACGAGCCGTTGCTCAACCATATGCTCACGGTGCAGGAAACTTCGCCAGAAGCCTTATATGCATTGCTGTGCAGCTTTGGCGGCGAACTGTCGACCTTCGTTCGGACCACCACCCGTCGTCCCAAGAAGTGGCCAGCTTACCAGCACGTCAATCCATACGTCACTTTCAAGGAATTGACTGACGATGTACATGCGATGCTGAACGAAGTGCTGGTGCGCAGCGCGCAACGCATTGACTTCGAAGTCCGGCCGCATGGGATGCGCCTGGCGTCGATTGACCCAGCCACGCTGCAGAGTTTTGGCAACGTGGTGCTCGCGGTCGCCGCACAGATGCCACCGGATTTGCTGGTCACCCAATTCGCCGCGCAAAGCAAGGTAGGTCCATCCGACCGCCTGCTGGAATTGATTCGTTCGCATCTACCTGGTATCAGCATGTCGGCGTTGCCGGTACCGCCGCGGCAAATTCCGTTCAATGCCGGTTTCGTCTATTACGAGCTCGGCAACAGCGGCCCGATGTGGGAACACATTCTCAAGCACGGCGGCCTGGCCATGCACATTGCGGGCGACTTCCCTGGATTGCGCCTGGAACTCTGGGGCGTGCGGGAAAAGTAACCGCAGCACACCGTCGCGAAATGAACAAACAGCTAAAGGATGACCGAGCATGACTTCCCTATTTGACAAATTCTCCAGCCGCACACTCAGTGTGAGCAGTTCCGTAATTCCGATACTGATGAGCGAGCCAGCATTGGTGGCGGTATCGATTATTGGCACAGAGGGCGTGGACAGCCTGTTCGATTATCAAGTCATCCTCAAGACGCCCGATGCCTTAAACCATCTGATTAGCCAAACTGCTGACTTCGACACGCAGGAATGGCTGGGCCAGGAAATGTCCGTACAGATTCAGCTTGAAGGCAGCGGCAGTTTCGTTGCTGGACAAATGGGCGTGAGCGGCATGGGCAACGTCGGCGCCGGCGTGCGCGAAATCAACGGCATCATTGACGATGCCAGGTTCCTACGCATCGAGGGCCGATACGCCTTCTACGAAGTCCGGCTCAAGCCTTGGCTGTCTATGGCCACCCTGATCACCGACTGCAAAATTTATCAGGACAAGACGGTCAAGGAAGTCATCGACGAGTCGTTGTCCGGTCTGAACTATTCGATTGAATGGCGGTTAATCGACACCTATCCGAAGCGCGACTACACCACCCAGTTCAATGAAAGCACTTTCCATTTTGTGAGCCGGCTGTGCGAAACCTGGGGAATTTCCTATTTCTTTGAGCATAGCGATGGCAAGCATCGTCTTATTTTTACCGACTACATGGGCGGTTATCGGCCCAATGCCAGTGAAGCCTATCAAACGGTTCTGTTCCACACGCCGAACGCCAAGATTGACGAAGAATATATCCACGCCTTTGTCCCCGCCAATAAACTCGCTTCCGGTATTTTTACGACCAGGGATTTCGACTACACCAGACCGCGCGCCGACCTGACCGTCACCCAGGAAGACCCGATTAAGGATGCCGGCCATAATCAACACGAGGTGTATGAATGGCACAGCGCTGGCAGCGGTCATAGCCATTACGCGCAGCCGAAAGCCGGTCCGAACCAGGCGACCAATGTACCGTTGGACGAGGGCCAATTCCTGGCCCGTATCCGCATGGAGCAGCTGCACTGCAAGGCTTATCGTGCCTACGGCAGTGGCCACCTCAAGGGTATGCAGCCAGGTCACAGTTTCAAACTCCACGCTCACCCACGCAACACCGCCAATATCGACTACCTGATTCTCAGCACCAAGCTGACCATCCGGGAAGTCGCCCAGGAAACCCAAAGCCCGGGTAATCCGAACGCGCAACGCCACGAAGTGGAGGTCGATTTCGATGTCTATCCCTTGCGTGGCGCCGGCAGCTATCGTCCTGCCAGCAAGACGTCGGTGCCAAAGATGTTTGGCGTCGAGTCTGCCATCGTGGTTGGGCCAGAAAATCAGGATCTTTGGACTGATCATCTGGGGCGCATCAAGATACAGTTCCACTGGGACCGCCTCGGACAAAACGACCAAAACAGCTGCTGCTGGGTCCGCGTTTCTTCGCCATGGGCAGGTAACCAGCTGGGCGGCGTGCATATCCCGCGTATGGGGCAGGAAGTTCTCATCGGATTTATCAGCGGCAATCCGGATTTGCCAATCTGCACAGGCCGCGTCCATAACCAAAGCAATTTACCGCCATGGCAATTACCTAGCCAGCAAGCGTTGTCCGGTTTTCGCTCCAGGGAGCTCACACCGGGCGGAGGTAACGCCGCAGGGGGGAGAAGCAACCATCTGGTGATGGACGACAGTGAGGGCAAGATTCAGGCGCAGCTGAAATCGGATCACCTGCACAGCCAGCTGAGTTTGGGGTACATCACCCGTATTGAAGATAATCAAGGCCGCAAGGATGAACGGGGCCAAGGATTTGCCTTGGAGACTGGGGGGCACGGCGCTATCCGAGCCGGCAAGGGGATGCTCATTTCCACCGATGCACGCGATAAAGCCCAGGGTCACATCAAAGAAATTGAGGAACCGTTACGGCGTTTAACCAACGCTCGCGACCAGATCGAGCAGTATGCCGGCTACGCACAGCAGCTCGATGCTCAAGACAAAAATGGTGACCAAAGCGACGTCGCCAAGGCAATCAAGGAGCAGAACGATGCGCTCAAGGGAGACGGCGAACAGGGCGAACTGACGGCACCGCATTTGCTGCTGTCCAGCCCTGCCGGCATCGAGAGCACCACCCCGCAATCGACGCATATTGCCAGCGGCGAGCATATTGCGCTGACCAGCGGCGGGCATCTGAGCTTGTCGGTGGGGCAGCGTCTCCTGGCCAGTGTCATGAACGGCATCCGTCTGTTCAGCTACCAGCTCGGCATGAAGCTGATCGCCGCGGCGGGCGACATCGATATCAAGGCACTCAAGGACAGCATTAATGTGCTTGCGAAGCTGAACATTACGCATACCGCCAACCGTATCACCATTACTGCGAAGGAAGAGGTACTGATCAACGGCGGCGGCAGCTATACCAAGTGGCAGGCTGGCGGAGTTGAAACCGGCACTCGCGGCAGCTGGCTGGTGCATTCAGCCAGCAAGAACTTGACTGGGCCGGCGAACTTGTCCAGCCCGATATTGGCTACCCCAATCACTCGGCCGGAGCCGGCCAGCCTGGTATTGAATCTGACTTCGCATGGAAAACAAAGTCGCGCATTTGCCAACGAACCCTACCAACTCTACAAATCTGGAACGAAGATACAAAGCGGTATGGCGGATGAATATGGACAGATTTTAATTGAAAATCATCAAAGCGATACCACCGCCTATCAGGTCAAATTAAGCGACGGGACGAACCTGGAACTACAAGTTCATCAGAAATTATCCGCCAGTGGTGAACATCAGCTATCGAACCAGGGTTACCGGGCTCATCTCATCCAGAGCCGCGACGGCGCCAAACCGACGGACGCATCATGAATAATACCGTTCTCAAAACAAATAAAAGCAATACCACCCACGTCGATTTGCACAGCCGCACCTGCATCGCAACGGTGCAATGGTTTTGCGAGCTGGAT
>NZ_JBWKVC010000018.1:0-99697 GCF_059421505.1 Collimonas sp. GW821-FHT02H07 | reverse complement strand
CGGCATCACTCCGCCCGACCGCTTCTACATCCTGATTATCTGATGGCGATGCGGTAGGCTCAATATACGAGAGTCGAATTATTTAATTCGACTCTGACCCCATTTTATTTTTGCGTGATATCGAGATTTGGATTAGATACTCAGACGCACAAGCTGCGCAGCTCAGCGGCAAACCGCTCTACCGTCTCTTGCTGCGTATCCCAGGCGCACATCAAGCGGCAGCCGCCGGCGCCGATGAACTGGTAGAACTTCCAGCCGCGCGCGCGCATGGCCTTGGCGGCGTGATCCGGCAGCTCAGCAAAGACGGCATTCGCCTGCGGTGCAAACAGCACTTTTATTCCGGCGATATCCAGCAACCGCTGGTGCAGCAGCGCGGCCATGGCGTTGGCATGGCGCGCATTGCGCAGCCAGACATCGTTGTCGAGCAAGCCCAGCCACGGTGCGGATATGAACCGCATCTTGGAGGCCAGCTGGCCGGCCTGCTTGACGCGATAGGCGAAATCCTCGGCCAGCTTCTTGTCAAAGAACACCACCACCTCGCCCACCGGCAAGCCGTTCTTGGTGCCGCCGAAGCACAGCACGTCGACGCCGGCGCGCCAGGTGATTTCAGAGGGATGCACATCCAGCGCCGCTACGGCGTTGGCGAAACGCGCGCCGTCCATATGCAGCCGCAACTGGCGGCGCTTGGCGATCGCGGCGATGGCGCGCACTTCTTCCACCGTGTAGACGGTGCCGACCTCGGTCGATTGCGTGATGCTGACCACTTTCGGCCGCGGATAGTGGATATCGGCGCGCTTGGTCACCAGCGCCTCGATTGCATCCGGCGTCAGCTTGCCGTTTTCGCCCTTGGCTGTCAGCAGCTTCGAACCGTTGGAAAAGAACTCGGGGCCGCCGCATTCATCGGTTTCGATATGCGCCAGCTCATGGCAGATCACGGAGTGATACGACTGGCACAAGGACGCCAGCGCCAGCGAGTTGGCGGCGGTGCCGTTGAAGACGAAGAAGACGTCGCAATCGGTCTGGAACAGATCGCGCATGCGGTCGCATACGCGCTGGGTCCAGGTGTCGTCGCCATAGGAAGGCTCGTGGCCGCTGCCATTGCTCTTGAGCAGATATTCAAGCGCTTCGGGGCAGATGCCGGCCTGGTTATCGGAGGCAAAATGCTGCAAAGACGGCGGCAAGGGCGACGGCACGAGGGGTTCCATAGGCAATCGGGTTCCTAGAGTTTCGCAGCAATCAGCTTGCCCAGTTTTTCGATGCCGTCGCGAATCTTGGCTGGCGGCACGGTGACGAAGCTCAGGCGCAGGGTATGCTGTTCCGGCGTATTGCCATAGAACGGGCCGCCAGGCACGAAGGCCACGTGCTGCTCAACTGCCTCCGCCAGCAGCTTGGTGCTGTCGATATGCTTAGGCAGGGTCACCCAGATGAACATGCCGCCTTCCGGCCGGGTCCAGCTGACGCCGCTCGGGAAATAGGTTTGCAACGCATCCAGCATGGCGTCGCACTGGTCCGAATACAGCTTGCGGATGGTCGGGATATGCTGGTCGAGGAAACCGTCCTTGATGGTTTCGTACACTACCATCTGCGTCAGCTGCGACGTGTGCAGATCGGTCGCTTGCTTGGCCTGCTCCATCTTCTCGATCAGCGCGCGCGGAGCGACGACGTAACCGAGGCGTATGCCTGGCGTCAGGATCTTGGAGAAGGAACCCATGTAGATCACCCCGCCCGGATTCATGCTGAGCATTTTCGGCAGCGGCTCGGCGCGATAGCTGAGGGCGCCGTAAGGATCGTCCTCGATCAGCGGCAGGCCAAGCTGGGCGCAGATATTCACCAAGGCCTGGCGGCGCTCGACCGACAAGGTGCGGCCGGTAGGATTCTGGAAATTCGGCAAGGCGTACAGCATGCGCGCATCCTGGCCGAGGGTCGCTACGCTTTCCGGGATCAAGCCGCCGTCATCGCTAGGCAGCGAAACGAATTCCGGACCGTACAGCGAAAACGCCTGCAAGGCGCCCAGGTAGCTTGGGGTTTCAACCAGTACTTTGCTGCCTTCGTCGATCAAGACCTTGCCCAACAGGTCCAGGCCTTGCTGCGAGCCGGAGGTCATCATGACCTGGTTCGCCATGATCTTGGCACCGTCGGTCGACAGTGAATTGGCCACCCACTCGCGCAACGGACCATAGCCGTCAGTCGGCCCGTATTGCAGCGCGACCTTGCCCTGATTCGACAATACCTTGTCGAAAGCGATCTTCAGGCGCTCGACCGGGAAAGTCGCCGGCGACGGCAGGCCACCGGCGAAGGAAATGATTTCCGGACGCATGGTGATCTTGAGAATTTCGCGGATGGCAGAGCTTTGCAGCTTCTGTGCACGTTCCGAGAAACGCCATTGCAGCGG
Organism: Collimonas sp. GW821-FHT02H07; assembly: GCF_059421505.1. Classification (NCBI taxonomy): domain Bacteria; kingdom Pseudomonadati; phylum Pseudomonadota; class Betaproteobacteria; order Burkholderiales; family Oxalobacteraceae; genus Collimonas; species Collimonas sp. GW821-FHT02H07. The sequence goes on along the minus strand of NZ_JBWKVC010000018.1, from coordinate 97,305 downwards.
GGTTGGGTTTTCGATTTTCATACAATTCTCTTCAAGTGATCTTATTTTAAAAGGCTGCTGTCGATCGCCGCGACTTGTGAACTGTCATAGCCGGATCCGATTCGCAGCAGCCCAAGGTTTTTATGATCTGCCGTCTCCTGGGCCGGTAGCGCTAAGTGCGGTTAGCGCTACCAGAACTGCGAGGTTTATTCGATTTCAGCAATCATTTCGATTTCTACGCAGGCGCCCAACGGCAGCTGTGCCACACCGAATGCGGAACGGGCATGCTTGCCCTGCTCGCCAAACACTTCGCCGATCAGTTCGGAGGCACCGTTGGTGACCAGATGCTGCTCCGTAAAGTCAGGCGTCGAGTTCACCAGGCTCATCAGCTTGACGACCCGCTTGACGCGCAACAGATCGCCGCCGCAAGCAGCTTGCAAGGTAGCGATCAGGTCAACCGCAATGCCGCGTGCGGCTTGCTTGGCTTCTTCGGTCGTGATGTCCTTGCCGAGTTGCCCGACCCAGATCTTGCCGTCCTTCTTGGACAGATGGCCGGACAGGTAGACCGTGTTGCCGCTTTGGGCATACATCACATAGGCAGCCGCAGGCGCAGCGACCGCAGGCAAAGTGATATTCAGGGCTTGCAACTTTTCATATACAGACATCAGATACTCCGAAAAATATAATCATTTGCCAACGCTTGTGACGCCAGCAGCAATGACAGGGTAAATGGGATAACGCCGGGCCATGGCCATTCTTCCAAGCCCGGGAAGCCAACAATTATCTCACCCCAGCGCCGAGTTGGCGACCAGTGCGCGTTATATTTTGCCATCCTGTTTTTGCGGAATATCAGGCCGGCTGACGCCGTACCGCCGTTTTGCGGCCAAAGCCGACGACCACCAGCACCGCCAGGGCAAACAGCATGTTGCTGGCTACCAGCGCCTCGCCCAGCAGCAGCGCCGCTCCCAGCAGGGTCATGAACGGCTGCAACAGTTGCACCTGCCCAACACGAGCGATGCCCCCCAGGGCCAGCCCCTTGTACCAGAAGAAGAAGCCGATAAACATGGAGAACAGCGAGACGTAGGCAAAGCCGAGCCAGGCCTTGGGCGAGGCGTTGACGCCGTAGCGCCAGCCCAGCCAGACGGTGATCGGCAGCAAGACAGGCAACGACAACAGCAAGGCCCAGGCGATCACCTGCTGGCCGCCCATGGTTTGCGACAGGCGCCCGCCTTCGGCATAACCCATGGCGGCAGCCACTACAGCCGCCAGCAGCGCCAGGTCGGCCAACTGCAGGCCGCCGCCACCTTGACTGAGTGCAAATACAATAACAAGGCCGCTACCCGCCAAGGCTGCGATCCAGAAACCGGCCGATGGCCGCTCGCCAAAGCGCAGCGCGCCGAACATGGCGGTCGCCAGAGGCAAGATGCCGAGCACGATGGCGCCGTGCGAAGCCGGCACGTAGCGCATCGCCACCGAAGAGAACAAGGGAAAGCCGACCACCACGCCCAGCGCCGTCAGCGCCAGCGCTTTCCATTGCGCGCCGCGCGGTCGGGCGGCCTTCAGCTTCCACAGCAGCGGTATCGAACATAAGGCCGCCACCACCGCGCGGCCGAAGGCGACCAGCACCGGATTGAGCTCCGCCACCGCCATCCGCGTGAACGGCAAGGTCAGGCTGAATATCGCCACCCCAGCCAGCCCCAGCCACATGCCCTTCGATTCATCTGTCATGTCGCCAGTCTTCCATTATTGATTGATTGATTGAATTGAATCGGAGCAGTCCCGCCCTCACAGCCAGATCGAGACCGCTGAATAGACGGTCAACAGCACCATTACCGCGCAAAACACGCGCTGCCACAGCGGCTGCGCCAGATACCGCCGCAGCCCCGAACCGGCAGCGGCCCAGACGCTGACGCATGGCAGGTTGATCACCGAGAAAATCAGGCAGTACAGGCCAATCGACAGCCAGATCGGCTGCAGCGGCGGCAGGAACGCCGAGGCGCTGGTGATGGCCATGATCCAGGCCTTGGGATTGGCGGCCTGAAAGATCGCCGCGCCAAAGAAAGTCATCGGCTTATGACCGCTCTCCAGCTCGGACGTGAAGGACATCTTGCGCAGCTTCCAGGCCAGGTACAGCAGATAGGCCGAGCCCAGGGTTTTGAGAATCACATGGATGGACGGCAAGGCCAGCACCAGGCTGCCGATGCCGGCTGCGCACAGCACCAGCATCACGCCAAAACCGAAGGTGACGCCCAGCATGTGCGGAATCGTGCGGTTGAAGCCGAACATGATGCCGGACGAGGTCAGCATGATGTTGTTGGGCCCCGGCGTGATCGACGACACGAAGGCGAACACGGCGAGCGGCAGCAAGGAAGCCAGCATCACGACACGCTGGTGGCTGGATGGAAGCCAGGGCCGCGCAAACGCGCCAGCAGCGCCCGCAGGATGCCCGGCGTACCGCGTTGCGGCAAGCCGCTCAGGCTGATGCGGCTGCTGCCGGGATCGGCTTCAACCACCACTACCCGTCCCGGCAGCAAGATCAGCGAGCGGCCGGCGTGCAGCCAGTGGTCTTCCGGCTGCCCTTCGAAAGTCACCCAGACGCGGCCGCTGACCACCTTCAGGATCACGTGCTGTTCGGTCACGCCGGACAGCACGCTGCCGCCCGACAAGGTATGAGACTGTTGTTTGAATAGCGTTTGCATGGCGCACTCTCTTCCGGATTTGCAGCATTAAGGATTTAGGTCTATGCTAAGCCAATAAACCAATACAGTACCAGTACAGTTAAACAAGTAGTTTCTGACATTGTCCCGGCTGAATTACCAATACAGTAACCATCACAGTGACCAACACAGTCCCGCCCCGCAAGCTGAGCAACAGCCAGCTGCCCCAGCTACCATCTGCCCCGCAACTGCTGTCGCGCGACAGCGATACTTCATTGGTCGAACAGATCGTGCGCAGCATCGAAAGCCGCATCAGCGACCGTCTGTTGCGCAGCGGCGCCCGCATGCCGTCGATCCGCCAGTTCGCCGACAGCCACAGCGTGTCGCGCTTCACGGTGGTGGAAGCCTACGACCGGCTGGTGGCCAAGGGCTGCCTGGAATCGCGCCGCGGTTCCGGCTTTTACGTGCGCGAACGCTCGCCGCTGCTGGCCGAGCGCGGCGGCAATGCCGCCAGCGGCACAGGAAACCATCAGCAGCCGCAACTGATCGACGTGGTCTGGCTGGTGCGCAATATGCATCAGCAGGCGCCGAACAAGAAAATGCCCGGCTCCGGCATGTTTCCCAGCGAATGGCTGGATGCCGACCTGATCGCCAACGCCCTGCGCAGCATCAGCCGGCAGAATCCGGCGCAATTGCTTTCCTACGGGATTCCGCAAGGCTTCCTGCCGCTGCGCCAGCAACTGCAGCTGAAAATGGCCGAACTGGAAATCGCTGCCACGCCGGAACAGTTCGTCACCACCACCGGCGTCACCCAGGCGCTGGACCTGGTGGCGCGCCACTTTACCCAGCCCGGCGACGTCATCCTGGTCGACGACCCTTCCTGGTTCCTGATGTTCGCCTCCTTTGCGGCGCTGGGCGCCAAGGTGGTCGGCGTGCCGCGCCTCGCCGACGGCCCCGACATGGCCAAGCTGGCGGAACTGGTGGCGCTGCACAAGCCCAAGCTGTATGTGCTGGTGTCGGTGCTGCACAATCCGACCTCGACCTCGCTGTCGGCAGCCAAGGCGTTCCAGATCCTCAAGCTGGCCGAAGAACACGACTTCATGATTGTCGAGGACGACATCTATTGCGACATGCATCCGGGCTCGGCGATCCAGCCGGCGACCCGCATTGCCTCGCTCGACCAGCTCAACCGCGTGATCTACATGGGCGGATTTTCGAAGACGCTGTCGCCCAACCTGCGCTCCGGCTTCATCGCCACCTCGGCCGAACTGGCCCAGCATTTTGCCGACCGCAAGATGCTGACCAACCTGACCAGCGCCGAAGTGGGCGAACGGGTGGTCTATAAAATCCTGTCCGAAGGCCACTACCGCAAGCATCTCGACCGCCTGCGCAGCAAGCTCGACAGCGTGCGCGACCGCACCATACGGCAGATGGAAAGAATAGGCATGACGGTCGACATCAGCACCCCGGCCGGCATCTTTGTCTGGGCCGATACCGGCCACGACACCAATGTGATGGCGGAAAAGGCCTTGGCCGAAGGCTTCCTGCTGGCGCCCGGCGCCCTGTTCTCGCCCAGCCAGCTGCCCTCCTCGCGCATGCGGATCAACGTGGCGGCGATGTCGGACCCGGCCATCTGGCGCTTCCTGGAACAGGAATGTGGCAAATGAGCGTGACAAATAAGTGTGACAAATAAGCAAGTCAAGTAACCCCCACGCAATCCGCTCTTGTAAAATCCGGATTGCTCCCCATTTTTTGACCAATACACAGGACTAAACCCAGGACCAAAGCAGCGCCATGCTGGCCGCTTTGCCGTTCTTATCGTTTTTACATCACTTTTTCTACGCTTATTTAATTTACACATAGAGGAAACAATGGCCGTATCCGAAAAGCAAACCCTTGGTTTTCAGGCAGAAGTAAAGCAGCTGCTGCAATTGATGATCCACTCGCTGTACTCCAACAAGGAAATTTTCCTGCGCGAGCTGGTGTCCAATGCATCCGATGCCGCCGACAAGCTGCGCTTTGAAGCGATCAACAACGGCGCCCTGTTCGAGAACGATCCTGAGCTGAAGATCAAGGTCGCCTTCGACAAGGCTGCGCGCACCATCACGATCTCGGACAACGGCATCGGCATGAGCCGCGATGAAGCCATCTCGCACCTGGGCACCATCGCCAAGTCCGGCACCAAGGAATTCTTCTCGAAGCTGTCCGGCGACCAGCAAAAGGATGCGGCGCTGATCGGCCAGTTCGGCGTCGGCTTCTACTCGGCCTTCATCATCGCCGACAAGATCACGGTCGACACCCGCCGCGCAGGCGCCAGCGCCACCGAAGGCGTGCGCTGGGAATCCGCCGGCGCCGGCGATTTCAGCATCGAAGCCATCGACAAGGCTTCGCGCGGCACCGACATCACCCTGCATCTGCGCGAAGGCGAAGACGAATACCTGTCGGCCTGGAAGCTGAAATCCATCATCCGCAAATACTCCGACCATATCTCGCTGCCGATCGTGATGCAGAAAGAAGAATGGGACGAAGAAAAGAAAGAAACCGTCGTCAAGGACGAGTTCGAGACCGTCAACCAGGCCAGCGCACTGTGGGCCCGCAGCAAGTCCGATATCACGGAAGAACAGTACGTCGAGTTCTACAAGCACGTCTCTCACGATTTCGAAGCGCCGCTGACCTACACCCACAACAGGGTCGAAGGCCGCAGCGAATACACCCAGCTGCTGTATGTGCCAAGCCGCGCCCCGTTCGACCTGTGGGACCGCAACAAGCGCGGCGGCATCAAGCTGTACGTCAAGCGCGTCTTCATCATGGACGACGCCGAGCAGCTGATGCCGGTGTACCTCCGTTTCGTCAAGGGCGTGATCGATTCCAGCGATCTGCCATTGAACGTGTCGCGTGAAATCCTCCAGGAATCGCGCGATGTGCGCGTGATCCGCGAAGGCTCGACCAAGCGCGTGCTGGGCTTGCTGGAAGAACTGGCCAACAGCGACGAGCAAACGCAAAAAGACAAGTACGCCAGCTTCTGGAAGGAATTCGGCCAGGTCTTGAAAGAAGGCATAGGCGAAGACGCCACCAACAAGGACCGCATCGCCAAGCTGCTGCGCTTTGCCTCCACCAGCAACGACGGCGATGCGCAGACCGTGTCCTTCGCCGACTACATCGGCCGCATGAAAGAAGGCCAGGACAAGATCTATTACGCCACCGGTGAAACCTTTGCCGCCGCCAAGAACAGTCCGCACCTGGAAATTTTCCGCAAGAAAGGCGTGGAAGTCCTGTTGCTGACCGACCGTGTCGACGAATGGATGCTGTCCTTCCTGCAGGATTTCGAAGGCAAGGAACTGGCATCGGTCGCCAAGGGCGGCCTCGATCTCGGCACCCTGGAAGACGAAGCCGAGAAGAAGCAGCACGAAGAAACCGAAACCCAGTTCAAGGACCTGGTCGAAAAGATGAAAACCGCCCTGGCCGACAAAGCCAAGGACGTACGCGTCACCTTCCGCCTAACCGATTCGCCGGCTTGCCTGGTGGCCGATGAAAATGAACTGTCGGGCAATCTGCTGCGCATGCTCAAGGCTGCCGGCCAGGAAGCGCCTGACTCCAAGCCTATCCTGGAGATCAACCCGGACCATCCGCTGGTGCAGCGCCTGAAATACGAAGAAGCCAAGTTCGGCGACTGGTCGCACATCCTGTTCGACCAGGCCTTGCTGGCTGAAGGCGGCGCCCTGGCGGACCCGGCCGGTTTCGTCAAGCGCTTGAATGAAATGCTCTTGGGCATGACCGGCAAGTAATACCTGGACCAGGCCGGTTTGCCGCCCGCGCCGCCGGGCAATCGATAAAAAGGGCTGCAAGACAGATTGTCTTGCAGCCCTTTTCTTTGCGTCCGGCGGCCTGTCCTACGGCGTCACGTCGAATTCGCCGACGAAGACCGTATCCTGCCTGTCCTTCAGGCGCAGCGTCACCATCTGCTCCTTCTGCTGGGAAGTGCCGAAAGCGGTCGTCAGCTTGACCTGCAAGGTGGTGTCGCCGGCAATCAGCTGCTGGCTGTTGCCGTAGTAATTGGCTTCGATCTTGTACTTGCCCGGCTTGGCCTTGCGCAGCGAAAATTCCTCCGGACCGTATCCCTGCGTGAAATCGCGCGACATGCGCCCTCCCTGGTGTGTCAGCGAATAGCCGTAGAAGCATTTCTCGCCATTCGGATCGGTCACCCACAGATCCATATCGGAATTATCCGCATCCCAGGTCATCACAACGCGCAAATCGAGCGGCATGTTTTTCAAAAAGCGCGGATCGATCCGGCTGGTGTCGAGCGGAACGCCGGCGGTCGCCACGATCTGGTTCAGTTCCGCCAGGACGATCGTTTCGATTTCTGGAAAGCGTGCATCCCATGGCCGCAGCACTACTTCGTACAACTGATCGATGGCTTGCTGGTACTGCTTGCTGGCGGCATAAGCCAGGCCGAGATCGCGGAACGACTGCGGCTCTTCCTCGGCCAGCTGTTTTACCTTTTCAAAGACAGGGATGGCCAGCGCCGGGGCGCCGGCCTGCAGCAGGCGGTAGCCCAGTATGCGCAATACGGCGCGGTTTTCCAAGTCCATCTCGGCCAGGTTGGACAAGACACGCAGGGCCAGGTCGCGCTGCCCTTTCTCCAGCAGGATATCGGCGGCATCGAGGAAGAAGGCGCTGCTGTTTGCGTAGCCCGGTTTTTCGTCAAGATAGATGGCATAGGCGGTGTCCGCCGTTGCGGCCTTGAGACGGTCGATATAGGGCGCATTGGCGCTCCATTTCTGCAGCGCTACGCTGATTTCCGGCGTTGCGGGCGCGGCATCGTTTGTTGCCGCGGATTTTGCCGAGTAATTTGCACTTCCCTCGGAGAAGCGCTGGCGGCTGGCAACCGGGGCCGAGGCTGGAGAGGGCGTCGGCGGTGGTTCCGCTGCGGCGGGAGGCGCTATTACCGGCGCTGCCGGAGCTGCCGCTACCGAAACAGGAGCAGGCGCCGCCAATTCCTGGGCAGACATGACCGGCGGCTGAATGATCGCACGCACCCGGCCGGCGCTGCTAATGGCGTCAGGCGTGGCTTTTTTAGGCTTCGGCACGTCGCCTTTAGAGAAATCCTTCTCCCACCAGGCAATCTTGCCCTGAAACTGCTGCAATACATTTTCCATATGCCGGCTACGCGTCTGCCTGAGATCGCCGTCACGCAGTTTCTTCAATTGGTTGAATGCCGCCTGATATTCTTGCGGCGGGGCGACGTCATAGCGTACGTAATCGTCCAGGCGCTCAAGCACGATCAGCGAGGTCTCGCGGGTCGCCAGGCCGAACTGCTGTCCGATGCGGCGGATCTCGGCGCGGTGCAGGTCGCGGTTCGCTTCCAGTTCATGCAAGCGATAGCCGGCCCACAGATAGGCCGCCAGCGGATGCCCGGGCGCCGCTGCCGAAACCGGAATCGTCGTTGTTGCCAGCCGGCCGTTTTGCCGCGTGGTGAGCGTGAGCTGGGCGTCCGGGCCGCGCAAGCGCCCGGCAATGCGGAGAATGCCGTTTTTGGCGTCATGCGATTCGATCTGCAGATCGCTGGCGCCCGCCGCGGTCAATGCTTCTACATGGGTCGCTTCGGTCAGCAAGGCTTGCGTCGCTGCCGCCACCGATTGCGCTGAAACCTGTATCAAGCGGCCGCCGGTGTTTTCTGCCCAGGCGGAGAGCAGGCCGGCATCCGCCGCCAGCGCCGAGTTCAAGGCGTACAGGCGCTGAGCCGGCGCCAGCCTGGGGAAAGCCGCATTGCCGTAATTGCTCAGGCCGTCGCTCACCAGCAGGTATTCGCCGACGCCGGCCTCCGGCTGCCAGTCGCCCAGCGCGCTGGCGCCGTCATAGGCGGTGTTTTGCAAGGCCTGGCGCAAGGCGCTCCAGTTGCCGTTAGCGACGTGGAATGACTGTCCCGGTTCAGGTCTGTCGCGCAAGCGGGTCAAACGTACTTCTGCATTGCCGGCCGCCTTGAAATAGCGATCGAGAACGGCAAACTCAGCGTCATGGTCGCGTCCGGCTCCGGAACCAGAACTATCCCACAGCAAACCGATCACCTTAGGCAAGTTACGCGCGGTACGTGTCTCAGTCACCGGAATTTCAGTGACAAACCATGTGCCGTCATCGCGCACCTGGGTGTAAGTCTGCGGCTTCTCATTGGCAGGTATCAGCAGACTGAGCATGCCGGCTGCGGCGAATCCGCTTTTATTTACATGCATCTGGTACTGTTCGCCAGTCCGCACCATGCCGACGGCGCCCAGCGTGCCGCTGAGCTGCGGCATGGCTGCGGCGCCGTGCACGTTCAGCGCCAGATCGAAGTCGCGCATGCGGTCGCCGTAAGCCAGCGGCAAACGGTACAGCCAGTTCCTGCCCTGGCGCGCCAGCGGCTCCACATATTTGATTTCCACGGTGCGCGTGCCGTTGGCCGGAATCGGGTAGATCCTCAGCTTGAAATTGTTGCCCTGGGTGGCTTCCAGCAGGCCGGGATCGACGCGGCGCCGCTCGATTGCTTCGAATATCTGGCGTCCCTTGGCTTTTTCGACCGGCACGGCGGGCCGCTGCCGCCCTTCTATATCCAGCGAGAATGCGATGATCTGCTGGCCGTCCAGCAAAGGAAATTGCAACTGTCCCTCAAGCAAGCGCCGGTTGGGATTGAAGAACACCATCTGCACCGTAGTCTGCGCCATGCCGCCGCTGATCTCGCCGCTGACGCGCAGGCTTTGCAGCACGATCGGTTCTTCGGCGCCGTTGGCGACAATCAATCTCGGCGGCATCACCGTCCTTGCCTCTGCTGCGGGAAGCAACAGGAGCAGCGCGCAAAGTGCGCCAAACAAGCCTCGTAACATATTATTCTCCGTTTATGCCGATACGCTGGCTTGTGATATGAAACGGAGCGGCTTCGGATACGGGGTTAAATTTGCAAAAAAGATTTCTGATCCAGCATGGAACGGCTGACAGGCAAGCATTCATCGGCTTATTGCTTTCTTGCACGGCAGGCGTCACAATCGCCGCTACCGCCCTGCCGGGCAAAGAAGCAGCCGCCAATCCGCCATGCCCGCTGAACCCTCCGACGAATCGCTGATGCTCAATTACCGTGACGGCGATCTTGGCGCGTTCAGGGAGCTGTACCGGCGCCATAGCCAAGGCTTATACAGGTTCATCGCCTGGCGCTCGCCGCGCCGCGACTGGGTCGATGAGATCGCGCAAGACAGCTGGGCAGGCCTGCATCATGCACGCGCCCGCTATCAGCCGGAATCGCTGTTCCGGACCTATCTGTTCCAGATTGCGCGCAATCGCCTGATTGATCTGCTGCGCCAGCAGCAGACTTTGCTGGCCAGCGAGACGGGCCAGGGAGATGAGGAGCAGGCGGCGTTCGACTACCTGGCCGAAACAGCGCAGGAAACGCTGTCGCCCGAAGCCGCGCTGGAAAACCGCCAGCGCATCGCCAGGCTGCACGCGGCGATACGGTTGCTGCCCGGGGAACAGAAAGAGGCTTTGATTTTGCAGCAATTTAACGGAATGAGTCTTGCAGAGATCGCCCTGATCGTCGCTGTGCCGGAAGAAACCATCAAGAGCCGGCTGCGCTATGCCATGCGCAAATTGCGGCAGCACCTGACACAAGACCTGGATTCCAGCGAGGAGGCGGCATGACTTCCGAAGACAGCAATCACCTGGACGACGCTGAATTTGAGGCCTTCCTGCAAGGCGAAGGCGAACTGGCGCGCCAGTTGCAGGGACTGCCGCAGCCATCGCCTTCGGCTGCGCTGGACGCCGCCATCCTGGCGCAGGCCGAGGCCTTGGCCAAAGCCGAGGCGCCTGTGCAGCAGGCCGCCAACGATGCCTTATCAGGCAAAATCGCAAAGCCCGGCAAACCACGTTTCTTGATGCGCTGGTCGACCCAGCTGGCCATGGCTGCCAGCATGGTGCTGGCGGTTCTTGTGACGCTGCGCTGGCAGACAGAACCGGCAGTGCAAACGTACGATGCCGCGCCCCAGGCTGAGCCGGCAGCGCAGCCTGGGGCGCCAATTGCGGCGCCGCCACCAGCAGCAGTTGAAATGGAACCGCAGGCAAAGCAGGAATTGCCGCAGCCAAAAGCCGCCGCTCACAAGGCGCCGCCTGTGAAAAAAAACACGCCTGAAGCGAAATCGCCGGCGCCGATGAATATGCAGGATATGCAAGCTGCATCTGCTCCGGCGTCTACACCTGCGCCGCCTCCCGCTCCAGCAAGACAAAACTATGCAGGTTCGCCATCGCAGCCGGCAAGCCCGGAAAACGCCGCGTCGAGAGTGCGGGCAATCATCATGCCGCCCGCCCCGGTCGCCGCGGCTCCTGCGCCGATAGTTCCGGCTCCCGAGTCAAACTATTCGCCTCCCCCGGCACCGGCAGTTGCCGCTCCCGCACCGACGTACTCGCCCGCTCCTGCTCCGGCGCTTGCTTCCGGCGCCGCCGCAAGGGCGTTACCAGCGCAATCGGAATTGGCGCCCGTCGTCGCACCGCCGGGAAAAGCGGAATCGACGCCAAGAGCAGAAGCATGGCTGTCAGCGATCGATGAGATGCTGAAGGCCGGCCTGCGCCAGGATGCATTGGAAGAGTGGGAGAAATTCAAGCGCGCCTATCCGGACTATCCGGTACCGGAAAAATTGAGCGCGCAGATCAGGCTGCTGAAAAAATAGAAAAAGGGGCAGGCTATACCGATCCCGTCCGCCGAGTTTGCGGGAAAATTAATTGGGTTCTGATAAAAAAGGCTGGAAGACAATTTGTCTCCAGCCTTTTCGCTGACTTGCGCCGTTTTACTTGTCGCCCATGTCCGGCGGAAGCAGCTGTACTCCAGCGCCTCCTGAAAATGCTTATCTACACAATGGAAACGAAAGCGGCCGCAAACTCAGGCAACCTGCTTTTCCTGGCTCACCGATTTGCGCCCGACGAGATGCTTCAACATGTCGTCAACCATCTCGCTCAGGCTATACGCAGGACGCCACGCCCAGTCTTGACGCGCACTGGAATCGTCGATCGAGCGCGGCCAGGCATCGGCGATCGCCTGGCGGAAATCCGGCTTGTAAGCTGCCTGGAAAGATGGGCAGCGCTGCTGGATGATGGCCACCAGCTCGCGCGGAGAAAAACTCCATGCGGCCAGGTTGTATGAACCGGCTGTCTTGAGATTTTCTTTCGGCGCACTCATCAACTCGATGGTGGCGCGCACGGCGTCAGGCATGTACATCATCGGCAATGTGCTTTCTTCACCCAGGAAACTGGTGAAAGCGCAGCCGTCAGCTGCCGCGAACAATGCCTGGATGGCGTAATCGGTCGTGCCGCCGCCGGGTTCCGCCGAGTAGCTGATCAAACCCGGGTAACGCAGGCTGCGGATATCCATGCCGTATTTCTCCGCGTACCAGGTGCACCAGTGTTCGCCTGCCAGCTTCGAGATGCCGTAGACAGTCTTCGGATCCATAGGACCGATTTGCGGCGCATTGTCGCGCGGGGTCGAAGGGCCGAATGCGGCAATCGAGCTAGGCCAGAACACCTTGGACAGCTTGGCCTGGCGCGCCACTTCCAGCACGTTCAGCAAGCCCGTCATGTTGAGGTTCCAGGCCCACTCGGGGTGCTCTTCGCCTTTTGCCGAGAGCGCTGCCGCCAGGTGGTAGATTTCACCGATGTCGTGCCGGTTGACCACCTCGGCCAGGCGCTTTGCATCGGTGACGTCCAGTGTTTCATACGCCAGCTCCGGATGCTTGCCGGCTGGCTGGATATCGCTTGTGACCACCTGCCTGGCACCGTGCAGTTTGACGAGCGCCGTCGCCAGTTCGGTGCCGATCTGTCCGTTTGCGCCGATTACCAATATTTTTTTCATCTTAGTCTCTTTACCGTTCTTCTTTAGTTCTTCACCAGGCCGAGCTCTTCGCCGGCTTGCCGGAAAATGACCACTGCGCGCTGCAAGGTTGCTTCATCATGGACGGCGGACATCTGTACCCGGATCCGCGCCTGGCCTTGCGGCACCACGGGATAGAAGAAGCCGACCGCATATACGCCCAGCTCATACAGGCGGCGCGACAATTTTTGCGCGACCACGGCGTCGTACACCATCAGCGGCACGATCGGATGGGTGCCCGGCTTGATTTCAAAGCCGGCGTCAGTGATCGCCTTGCGGAAGTAGACAGTGTTGCGCTCCAGGCGGTCGCGCAGTTCGGTCGATGCTTCCAGCAGATCGAGCGCGGCGATCGAGGCGCCGACAATCGCCGGCATCAAGGTATTGGAGAACAGGTAAGGCCGCGAGCGTTGCCGCAACAGGTCGATCACCTCGCGCCGCCCAGCCGTAAAGCCGCCGCTGGCGCCGCCCAGGGCTTTGCCCAGCGTGCCGGTGATGACGTCGACCTTGCCGAAGATGCCGCGCGCTTCATGCGTGCCGCGTCCTTTTGCGCCCATGAAGCCGGTAGCGTGGCAATCGTCGACGCCCAGCAGCGCGCCGTACTTGTCGCACAACTGACGGATGACATCCAGCTGCGCCACCGTGCCGTCCATCGAAAACACGCCATCGGTAAACACCATGGAAAAACGGGCGTTGTCGGCCTTGGCCTGCTTCAGGCAGCGCTCCAGGTCTTCCATGTCGTTATGCGCATAGCGATAGCGTTTCGCCTTGCACAAGCGCACGCCGTCGATGATCGAGGCATGGTTGAGGGCGTCGCTGATGATCGCGTCCTGCTCGCCCAGCAAAGGTTCGAACAAACCGCCGTTGGCATCGAAGGCAGCCGCATACAGGATGCAGTCCTCGGTGCCGAGGAAGGCTGACAGGCGCTGCTCCAGCTGGCGGTGGATATCCTGCGTGCCGCAGATGAAGCGCACCGAGCTCAGGCCGAAACCGTGCGAATCGAGGGCATCATGCGCGGCCTTGATCAAGGCCGGATGGGAAGACAATCCCAGGTAGTTGTTGGCGCACAAATTGATCAGTTCGCCGCTTTCGGTGCTGATCCTGCCGCCCTGCGGGCCAAGGATCAGGCGCTCCGACTTCAGCAGGCCGGCAGCTTCGATTGCGCTCAGTTCGTCGCGCAGGTGGCTATAGAACTGCGGAGCGCCATGGTGTTGGGTATTCTCTTGCGTCACGGTCATTGCGAGCCTCGATCTTATATAATATATTGTTTTAATTCGATATATCGAACACAAATTCCACGATAATGCACAATAACCAGACTGTCAACCGGATGCACAGCAATTCAGCGAAAAAAAAAAGCGGGAATAACATGGTAAATAAGCATGGCAGATAAGATGCTGGAAGACGCGCCGCCAAAAGTCGGCGACACACTGGTCAGGCTGCGCCAGGCCGACGGCCTGTCGCTGGAGGCCCTGTCCAAGCGCGCCGGCGTATCGAAGTCGATGCTGTCGCAAATCGAGCGCAACCAGGCCAATCCGACGGTAGCCGTGGTGTGGCGGCTGGCCAATGCGCTGGGCGTGCCTATCTCTTTGCTGGTGGATGGCAATCAGGCAGTCCCGGCCTCGATTGAAACCGTGGCCAGCCACGCCACGCCTTCGCTACGTTCACGGGACGGTCATTGCGAGTTGCGCATCCTCGGCCCGATCGAGCTGGCCGGCCAGTTCGAATGGTATGAACTGTCGCTGCAGCCGGGCGGCTGCCTCGATTCGGAAGCGCATGAGCCGGCTTCGCGCGAACACCTGACAGTCCTGTCCGGCACATTGGAAGTCCAGAGCGGCAGCAACCTGAGCAAAATCAAGGTTGGCGAAACCGCAAGATATGCCGCCGACCGCCCTCATTACATCAAGAATGTCGGCAAAAGCACCGCCACCGCCTTGCTGGTAGTGATCCACAACGGACCATAACTGCGCGTCAGTTCCATAAAAAAGGGGTGGAACAGCGATCGCTGTTCCACCCCTTGGCTTTTGCAGCCGGCAGCCAGGCTGCCGGCCGCTTCGGCAATTAATGCGTGACGCGGGTGACGCCGCCGGAAGACAGCAGGCGAACCCGGTCGCCGACGTTGAAGCGCTCGTCCGCATCCTGGGTAATCGCGCGCAATTCGCCGTTGCTCAGGCGTACGGTAATTTCCAGGCCTGGACGCTGGTTCAGATTGTTTTCCACCTGGTTGCCGACGATGCCGCCCAGCACGGCGCCGACAACGCCGGCCGCCAGCGAGCCATTGCCCTTGCCGATGGTCGAGCCGGCCGCAACCGCGCCGAGCGCGCCGCCAGCCAGGGTGCCGGCGCCGTTGCCGCCGCGACTTTTGTCGATGGTCACCGGACGCACCGAATCCACTACCGCCATGCGCACCGATTGTTCGCCCTGCGCCTGGCCGCTGCTATACACGCTGGCAGAGTTCGGGGTCACGGCGCAACCGCCCAATGCCACCAAGGCGGCGACAATAATCAGATTCTTCATTCTTGATAACTCCATCGTAAATTGCTCATACATTAAAATTGCCGCACCCGGATAACTCGGTCAGCGCACCAGCAGAGGGGTTGCCAAATCAATTATAGTGCAACACGGAAATTTTTTACATGCGCGATACTTGTCAAACTTATTCGCCAGTAACGCGCATTCTAGCAATGTTTTCAACACCGCCGTTTTTTTGCCAAAAAGACCAGCTTGCTTGCCTGTTTGACCATTGATCAGGTCTCAGCGTCCGCCGGAGACGTCGATAAAAGTCCCGGTGCAATACGACGCTTCCTCCGACAGCAGCCACAGCACTGCGCGCGCCACCTCCTCCGCGCTGCCGCCGCGCCGCATCGGCACGCTGTCTTTGACCCGCTCGACCCGGCCCGGCTCGCCGCCGCTGGCATGTATCTCAGTGTAAATGACGCCCGGACGGACGGCGTTGACGCGGATGCCCTGGTCGGCCACTTCCTTCGCCAGGCCAATGGTCATGGCGTCGATCGCTCCCTTGGAGGCGGCGTAATCGACATATTCGCCCGGACCGCCCAGCTTGGCCGCCATCGACGACAGATTGACGATGGCGCCGCCCTGTCCGCCGAAGCGGGTCGACATGCGCCGCACCGCTTCGCGCGCGCACAGGAAACTGCCGATGACATTGGTGCTCAGCACCCGCTGCAAACGCGCCACGTCCATTTCTTCCACGCGCATCTGGCGCTCCAGGATGCCGGCGTTGTTGACCAGCGCCGTCACTTTGCCCAGCTGACCGTCGACGGTCTGGAACAGGGCCATGACATCGGCTTCGACGGCGACATCGCCGGCCACCGCCAGCGCTTCGCCGCCGCTGCTGCGGATAGCCGCCGCCACCGACTCGGCAGCGCTGCGGCTGTGGACATAGTTGACGCAAACAGCATAGCCGCGCGCAGCGGCCAATAAGGCGGTGGCGGCGCCGATGCCGCGGCCGCCGCCGGTAACGATCATGACTGGTTTCGACATGCTTGCTTCCTCATTTTTTACGCTTCAAGGCAAGGGCAGCGCACTCGCCCTCCCGGTCTCGCCGATTGCCGCCAATTGCCGCCGATCCCGGCACATTATAATCAGGCTGTGATTAACGGCATTTGACCAGCGAGTCATGCCAGAGTTGCACATTCCAGATCAATATCACGAAAATATCAGAGCGCATTTTGCAAGAAAAAATGAACCGCAAGCGCAGCTTCCCACCGGTCGTCGATCAGCAAGTCCGCACGCTGATCCTCGGCAGCCTTCCCGGCGTCCAGTCGCTGGCGCACAGCCAGTATTACGCCCATCCGCAAAACCGTTTCTGGAAACTGCTGGCGGAAGTCGTCGGCATCGATTTGCCGGCGCTGCCCTATGCCGAACGGCTGCCGGTGCTGCTGGCGCACGGCATCGGCTTGTGGGACGTGGTCGCCGAAGCGCGCCGCGACGGCAGCCTGGACAGCAATATCCGCGACCACGCGCATAACGACCTGACCGGCCTGATCGCCAGGCTGCCGCATTTGCACACCATCGCTTTCAACGGCGGCACTGCCGCCAAACTGGGACTGAAAGCATTGGGAGAACAGGCCGGCCGTTATCGCATCCTCCTGCTGCCTTCCAGCAGCCCGGCCTACACCCGGCCCTACGCGGAAAAACTGGCAGCCTGGATCGTGCTGCAAGAGCGCTGATCGCCGATTGCAAATACCCGCACTTCGTCCGGTAGCCGCATTGCGGCAATCGCTGTGAAGCTATATTTAGGCCAAATTTACGGCTGTGGCGCGGTATCATTGCTGGATATCCTTGTTTACCTGTTTTCTGCCTGATAAATCCACCTGATGCTGATCAAACGCAAATCCATAGAAGCCGACGCCAACCGCATGGCAGGCCCGCGCAAGCGCGCCGCCGTTGCAAAAAAAGACACTCCCAAACCTGCCCGCAAACCGAAATTCGCCCCCGTCACCCTGTCGGAACAGGACGGGGTCCGCTATCTGCACTTCGGCACCGAATGGGTGCAAGGCGCCATGCGGCTGCGCAAGCCGGACTGGCCGGAGCTCGAGTACGCCCAGCAAATGATGGCGTGGATGCTGTTCAATCCGCAGCCGCAGCATATCGTCCAGCTGGGCCTGGGCACCGCGGCGCTGACCAAGTTCAGCTATCGCCAGTTTCCGCAAGCCCGCGTTACAGCCATCGAGCTGAACCCTTCAGTGCTGGCAATCTGCTCCTCCATGTTCAAGCTGCCGCCCGACGATGAACGGCTGTCGGTGGTCGAAATGGACGCCATGGATTTCGTCCTCGATCCCTTGAACCACGACAGCATCGATGCCCTGCAGGTCGATCTGTACGACGCCACCGCACGCGGGCCGGTGCTGGACACGCCCGAGTTCTACAGCGCCTGCGCTGCTTGCCTGAAAGACGACGGCATCATGACCGTCAACCTGTTCGGCGACCATCCGAGCTATGCCAAGAACCTGAAAGCCATGATGTTTGCCTTCGACGACGTCTGGTGCCTGCCGGAAGTCCACGAGGGCAACGTCATTGCCATTGCATTCAAACAGGCCCCGCCAGCCGATTTCAGCGCCTGGTACGAACGCGCGGCGGAAATTACCGCAGCGACCAAGCTGCCCGCCAAATCCTGGGTCAACGGTCTCAAGGCCTGGCATTCGCCGCAATGACCCGCTACGCTGAACACCGTGCCGGCCAGCGCCGGCCTTACCAATCCAACCGCCCATCGCGATGAACAATGCAATGAACAGTGCAGCGCCCAAAACACTCGACCTGCAACAGATCTTTACCTGGCTGCTGAATGACGGCACGGTCGATAAAACCGAGGTAAAGGCCTTTTATACCCAGGCCCAGGGGATATTCCGCAACGCCGCGATCGCAATCCATCCGCTGAGCGCCGTGGCCCAATGCAAGCGGCAGTCGGCCTTGCCGCCGCACCGGGTCCTGACGCTGGAATGGCTGACCGAATGGCTGGCGCGCCAGGTCCACATGCCGTTCTATCGGATCGACCCGCTCAAGATCGACTTCGCCAAGGTCGCCGACGTCATGTCGGCCAGCTACGCCACCCGCTTCAACATCTTGCCGGTCGAGCTGAGCGCGACCGACCTGGTGATCGCCACCGCCGAGCCGTTCCGCACCGAATGGCAGGCGGAAATCTCCAAGATCACGCGCCGCAACATCCGCCTGGTGATTGCCAATCCGCTCGACATCACGCAATACATCACACAGTTCTTCACGCTGGCGAAATCGATCAAGAGCGCGCATAAATCGGGCGGCCAGGACCTGGCCCTGAGGAATAATTTCGAGCAGCTGGTCGAGCTCGGCAAGATCAACAAGCAGGTCGACGCCAACGACCAGCACATCGTCAACATCGTCGACTGGCTGTGGCAATACGCGTTTGAACAGCGCGCCTCGGATATCCATATGGAACCGAAGCGCGATTTCAGCGCGATCCGCTTCCGCATCGATGGCGTGCTGCACCAGGTGTACCAGGTGCCGGCGGTGGTCATGATCGCCATGACCGCGCGCATCAAGCTGCTGGGACGGATGGACGTGATCGAAAAACGCCGGCCGCAGGATGGCCGCATCAAGACCCGCACCGCCGGCGGCCAGGAAATCGAGCTGCGCCTGTCGACCTTGCCGACCGCCTTCGGCGAGAAACTGGTGATGCGGATTTTCGATCCTGACGTGGTGGTCAAGACCTTGCCCGAACTCGGCTTTCCCACCGACGACGCGCTGCGCTGGGATGCGCTGACCAAGCGCCCGCACGGCATCATCCTGGTGACCGGCCCGACCGGCTCCGGCAAGACCACCACGCTGTACACCACGCTGAAAGCGCTCGCCACTTCCGAAGTGAATGTCTGCTCGGTCGAAGATCCGATCGAAATGGTGGAAGCATCGTTCAACCAGATGCAAGTGAACCATGGCATCGACCTGACCTTTGCCGACGGCGTGCGGGCCTTGATGCGGCAGGACCCGGACATCATCATGGTGGGTGAAATCCGCGACCTGGAAACCGCCGAAATGGCGATCCAGGCTGCCCTCACCGGCCATCTGGTGCTCTCCACCCTGCACACCAACGATGCGCCGTCCGCCGTCATGCGCCTGCTCGAACTGGGCGTGCCTTACTATCTGCTGGAAACCACGCTGATCGGCATCATGGCGCAGCGCCTGGTGCGCACGCTTTGCACGCATTGCAAGAGCGCCGACGGCCAGATCGCCGACGAAGTCTGGGCGACGCTGGTGGAGAACTGGAACCTGCCCAAGCCGGCAGCCGTCTATCATCCGGTCGGCTGCCCCGAATGCCGCCAGACCGGCTACCGCGGACGCACCGGCCTGTACGAACTGCTGACCATCACCCAGCCTTTCTCAAAAATGATCCAGGCCGAAACCGACATCCACGCACTGAAAAAGCAAAGCATCGCCGACGGCATGAAACCTTTGCGACTTGCTGGTGCACTGAAAGTCCTGGAAGGCGTCACCACCGTCGAAGAAGTCTTGAAAGTCACTTCCGCGCTGACCTGAAGCGACGGCTTTCCGCGCATTGCAGCAGCAATTCGCAGCGACCCTAAAAAGGGCTACCCGCCGCCACGGCCGGTAGCCCTTTTGTTCGCCTGCACTTTTGCACGAGAAAAGCCCTCGCATGGTGCAGTGCGATGGAGAAAAAGCTTTCTCGGCCTGGCGCAAAAAGTGCTTTACATCAGGCCTGGGCTTGATTTCCAATAGACAATTATTTAACCTTTGCGTAAGCTAAGGCGAGCCAAGTCCGGGGCCCTTTCAGCAGGAGACAGAATGAAAGGAAAGCGCGCCGGTACTGGCTAAGGGAGATGGTGGAAGTTGCAGTGCAGGGAGTAGTTGTCAAATAATAATTTGCATTCGTTTGCAATAAAAGATAAGCGGGAAATCCGCTCCGACCATACGCAGTCAAAATCCGGATAAAAAAATAATGAAATTTACAAATTTAAATTTTGTAACGGTGGCACTTGTCTTCGGCCTTATCAGTTCAGCATTTGCACAGGAAGATCCGACTTTGTTCTTGAATCGGGCCAACGCCAAAATCGCCAAGGCGATGGCTTTCAAGAACAACTGGGACGGCCCCACCAGCGGCCCCAAGATCGCAGCGCAAAAAAAACTCATCGTCGTCATCGCTTCCAATCTCAAGAACAATAGCGTCCTGCGCGTTTCCAAGGGAGTGCAGGAAGCCGCCGCGGTAGCCGGCTGGGAAGTCTTCGTGATCGATTG
This sequence comes from Collimonas sp. GW821-FHT02H07, assembly GCF_059421505.1. Taxonomy (NCBI): domain Bacteria; kingdom Pseudomonadati; phylum Pseudomonadota; class Betaproteobacteria; order Burkholderiales; family Oxalobacteraceae; genus Collimonas; species Collimonas sp. GW821-FHT02H07. The sequence goes on along the minus strand of NZ_JBWKVC010000018.1, from coordinate 77,046 downwards.
CTGGGGCGTCGACAGCAAGCACGCTGAAGCCTTCAGCCGCGCGCTGGCGCTCAAGCCCAACGGCATCGTGCTGGCCGGCATCGACGCCAACGAACAGCCGAAGGAGATGAACGCCGCCAATGCACAGAATGTCCCGGTGGTCGGCTGGCATGCCTCGACCCGGGTCGGCCCTAGCGACGGTCTGTTTTCCAACGTCACCGCCGATCCGAAGGAAGAAGCGCTGATCGCCAGCCTGCTGGGCGTGGTCGATTCCAACGGCAAGGCCGGCGTGGTGGTGTTCACCGATCCGGCCAGCCTGTATTCGCAGGCCAAATCGAATGAAGTGGTGGCGGTGATCAAGCAATGCCGCACCTGCAGCCTGCTCAGCGTCGAAGCCTTGCCTATCGCCACCTCGCCCGACAAGATGCCGGCCTTGCTGGCGGCATTGCAGCAGCGCTTCGGCAAGAGATGGACGCACATCATCGGCGTCAACGACAGCTACCTCGATCTGCTGACGACGCCGGCCTCGATGAGCCTGCTCGCCAACAGCAAGATCCAGACGCTGTCGGCCGGCGAAGGTTCTGAATCGGCCTACCAGCGGATCCGCAGCAAGAGCCTGCAGATCGCCACCGTGCCGGAGCCCTTCGGCCAGCAGGGATGGCAGATCATCGACGAACTGAATCGCGCGTTTTCAGGTGAAAAGGCCAGCGCCTACACCACGCCGGCCTACCTGGTGACGGAGCAGAACATCGCTTTTCACGGCGGCGACAAGAATACTTTTGAGCCGAACAACGGCTACCGCACCGAGTATAAAAAAATCTGGGGAAGATAAGTCCGCGCGCCGCGGCTGGAATGCGCATCGGACTGGCGCCGCCAGGCTATCGGGGTAGAATCAGGTGACAGCCCTTACAACGATGGATCAAGGAGCAGGCAAATGCAAGCGAGACGAATCCTTATTGCACAAGGCGGCGGCCCCACCGCGGTAATCAACCAGTCGCTGGTGGGCGTGGTGCTGGCGGCACGCAGCATGCGCGATGTCGAGCTGGTCTACGGCGCCCGCAACGGCGTGCGCGGCATCGTCAATGAAGACTTCCTCGACCTGGCGCAGGAAACCAGCCACAACCTGGAACTGGTGGCGCGCACCCCCTCCTCCGCGCTGGGATCGACACGCGACAAGCCCGACCTCAAGTATTGCCAGGAAATCATCCAGGTATTGCAGGCGCACCAGATCAACCACTTCTTTTATATCGGCGGCAACGACTCTTCCGATACGCTGCGCATCCTCAGCCTGGAAGCAGAAAAGCTGGCCTTTCCGCTGCGCTGCATCCACATCCCCAAGACCATCGACAACGACCTGGTGGGCAATGATCACACGCCGGGATTTCCGTCAGCCGCGCGCTTCGTCGCGCAGGCGTTTGCCGGCGCCAACCTGGACAATGCCGCCCTGCCCGGCGTCTATGTCGGCGTGGTGATGGGGCGCCATGCCGGCTTCCTGACGGCGGCTTCGGCGCTGGCCCGGAAATTTTCCGACGACGGCCCCCATTTGATCTATCTGCCGGAGCGCAGCTTCGTGCTGGAAAAATTCCTGGCCGATGTGAAGGAGGTATATCAACGCCTGGGCCGCTGCGTGATCGCGGTTTCGGAAGGCATACACGATGAATCCGGCACGCCGATCGCCAGCCTGCTGACCGAGACCGTCGAGCGCGATGCGCACGGCAATGTGCAGCTGTCCGGCAACGGCGCGCTGGCGGATCTGCTGTGCGAAGAGATCAAGGCTAAGCTGAACATCAAGCGCGTGCGCGGCGATACCTTCGGCTATCTGCAGCGTTCATTTGCCGGCTGCGTCTCGGATGTCGACCAGCGCGAAGCGCGCGAGGTGGGCGAGAAGGCGCTGCAGTTTGCCGTGCAAAAGGCAAGCAACGGCACGGTCGCCATCAAGCGCAGCGGCGCCTATTCGGTCGATTACGAATTGCTGGCGCTGGATGTGGTCGCAGGCAAAACCCGCGTCATGGAAGATGAGCTGATCGCCGCCAGCGGCACCGACGTCAGCGACGCCTTCCACCAGTATCTGCGACCCTTGCTGGGATCCGGCATGCCGGATGGCTTCCGCCTGCGCGCAGAAGCCGTCGCCAAGATACGCAATAAAGCAGGCTGAATCCGCTGCCGCAGGAAGCCCTGCCGGGCAAGCCAATTTGCCCGGCATTTTCATGACAGCGGACGACAGCCGCTAAGCGCCGCTCTCCATGCTGCTGTCGTAATTGCCTGCGCACGCCAGGCTGTTCAGCTGGCAGCGCCGCAAGAAAATCTTTTGCGCTTCCGCCACGTTCTGCTCTACTCCTTTCCAGCTGTCCAGCACCGGCGCCTGCAGCGCCCGCCCATAGGAAAAACTCACCCGCCAGGGAAACGGACCGAGCTGGTTCATGGCGCTCAGATGCACGGTGGCATCCTCCGCGCCCTGGCCGCCTGACAGGAAGACGATGCCCGGCACGGCCGGCGGCACATGACGCGCCAGGCACCGCATGGTGGCCGCGGCCACCTGCCCGATATCGGCCTGCTGTGGCGATTTCATGCCGGCGATGATCATGTTCGGCTTGAGCAGCATGCCTTCCAGCGCGACGCCATGTGCCGCCAGCTCTTCGAACACCGCTTCCAGCACTTGCGCGCTGACCGCTTCGCAGCGTTCCAGGCTGTGCGCGCCATCCATCAGTACTTCGGGTTCGACGATGGGGACGATGCCGGCTTCCTGGCACAGGGCGGCATAACGCGCCAGGGCGTGCGCATTGGCGCGGATCGCATAGCTGCTCGGCAGCGCGGCGGCGTCGATCTCTATCACCCCGCGCCATTTGGCAAACTTCGCGCCCAGCTGCCCGTATTCCTGCAGGCGTTCACGCAAGCCGTCCAGCCCTTCGGTGATTTTTTCTCCGGCGTGCAGCGCCAGCGGCTTGGCGCCGCCGTCGACCTTGATGCCGGGGATAATGCCGCGGCCGCTCAGCAGCTCGGCGAAGGGAATTCCTTCCCTACTACTCTGGCGCAAGGTTTCATCGTAGAGGATGACGCCACCCAGATAGCGCTCTGCTCCGACGGTAGTGAACAGGATTTCGCGATAGCGGCGGCGATTTTCTTCGCTGCATTCCAGCTTGATCGCATCGAAGCGTTTCTTGATCGTCGGTCCGCTTTCGTCCGCCGCAAGAATGCCCTTTTGATCCGCCACGATGGCGCGTGCAACCGATTTCAGTTCGTCGATATTCATAGCCTGATACTCCCGGTGATGACTGCGAACGGCGTGAAGTTACGCTGTTTATGCTGCCACGAATGAAAGGCGGTGGCAACCGCCCGGAAATTTACCGCGCAGAAAGCGGCGTTATCGGGGAGACAAGGCAATCGACGCAAAGCAGTCTTAGGTGCGCTACCGCACTGACGCGGCCGGCTATTGAGACTACTTTGGAAGCCAGGGTGCAGGCATTCCCCCTGTAACAGGAATTTTTCATAAAGAGGTGTTCCAATGAAAACGACTCAAAAACTGGCAGTCAGTGCGATTACCTTGATGATGGCGCTTGGCTTGAGCGCTTGCGACGGCATGTCCCGGCGCGGCACGGACACAGCCATCGGCGCCGGCATAGGCGCGGTCGGCGGCGCCGTGTTAACCAACGGCAGCGCCTTGGGCACGGTGGGCGGCGCGGCGGTTGGCGGCGTGATCGGCAACCAGGCTGGCAAGCGCTAAGCCGCTTCCGGCACAGCCTGGAAATAGAAGGAATTCGACGCTCCCGCCAGCAGCAGGCGGGCGCGTCAGCGCGTTTGACGCATCTGCGAACGGCCGGCCCTTCGCCCCTCGGCCATCAGCACAATAAGGCGGCATAGGCCTCGCGTTCCGCCGCGTAACAGCCGCAGGCCGCCGCTTCCAGCCCCTGCCGGTCAAGCACAGTCAGATTTCCGCGCCGGTAGGCGATCAGCCCGCTCCGTTGCAAGGCGCTCGCCGCAGTCGTGATGCCTTCGCGCCGCACGCCGAGCATGGCGGCCAGGAACTCGTGCGTGACATGGAAACTGTCGGCGTGAATCCGGTCCTGGCTCATCAGCAGCCAGCGCGCCAGCCGCGGTCCGATCAAATGAAAACGCAGGCAGGCGGCCGACGTTCCCATCTGCGCCATGCGAACATAAAGATAGTGATTCATGCCGCGCAGTAAGGCCGGGCTGTGCGCCAGTTCGTTGCGCAATGCGGCGGCGGTGACGCGCAGCGCAGCGCCGGGGCTTTGAACCAGTGCATGCACCGACGCGGCCGTCACTCCGAGGACCAATTGCACGCCCAGCATCCCTTCGCGCCCCACCATGGCGATTTCCACCCCTTGGCTGCCGTCGATCAGGGCCAGCAATGAGATCGAAGCCTCCAGCGGAAAATAGGCATGGGTGATTGCCTTGCCGGGTTCGCACAGCACTTCGCCGGGCTCCAGCCGGATGGTCTCGCAGACCGCAAGCAAACGCGAGCGCTCCCTGCGCGGAAGCAGCTCGACAAGATGGTTCTCGACGGCGCCCAAAATAGTTCTCCGGTATATAGCTGCTCTATCTGAAACAAGACGGCAGATAGAAATTGCGTTATTGGCGAATGCAATGTCGGGTAACACTGTCAGTGTGCATGAAGCTCTGCAGGCAGACTGTCTGCCAGCGCACATAGCCATAATCCGGCGCGATGCCCGGGAGTTCGGCGAGCCTGCCGCAGACCGTCGATATCAGTCAGGCAAGCGCATGCCAATTCGCCGAGCACATCAAATTTCCCTATATGAAATAGCAACATCTCGTGTTAAATTTCCAAATTGCAACTCATTCCAATTACAAAACCCAGGAAACAGGAAAGTACATGCACAGGACCAAACCCGGACTCGTCCCAGGCGCTTGCGGCCGCACGCTCGCCTTCATGCGCCATGCAGCCATATTTGCAGTCTTTAGCGGACTGGCGCTCGGCGCTGCCGGCGCCTCAGCCCCGGCCGCGGACGCGGTGACGCCGGATGGCGGCCAATATTACGGGCCGCTGGTCAATGGCAAACTGCAGGGAAAAGGGAAAGTAGTCTGGGCCAACGGCGATGCCTACGAGGGTAATTTTGAACAAGGATTATTTTCCGGAAAAGGCGAAATAAAGTACAAGAACGGACGTCAATACAAGGGCGATTTCGCCAGCGGCCGCTTTCAGGGCCAAGGACGATACCAGGTCCGGGCCGGCGAATATTACGAAGGTGAATTCAGCAACAACGATTTCACCGGGCACGGCATTTACCAGGCACAGAACGGCTCGCGCCATGTCGGCGCCTTCAAGAAATGGCTGCCCGATGGCCCCGGCCGCTTTACCGATGCCGCCGGCAATACCTATGAAGGCGTATTTGAGGCCGGCGAACTGAATCGGCCAGGGCGCTTCGTCGGCAAGGACGGCAGCCGCTACCAGGGCGATTTCAAGGATGGAAAATTCGACGGCATGGGGATTTACCGCAACGCCGACGGCGACGAATACAAGGGTAGCCTTGCGTACGACCTGTTTAACGGCGGCGGCATCCTGAGCTACGCGTCGCCGCAGAAAGACGGCCGCAGCAAGGACATCGGCGTCTGGCGTTACGGCAAGCTGGTGGACAAGGCCGCAGAACGACAAACGAAAATCAATATCGAAACCGCACTGTACGGCCAGCGCGCATTGCTCGACAAAACCCTGGCGGCGCTTGCGCCGCATGCACCGGGCAAAATCAATCTCTATCTGCTGGCAGTTGCCGGCGACGGCTCGCAAGAGGTCTTTCGCCGCGAAACCGAATTTGTCCGCAAACAGTTCGATCGCGATTTCGGCACTCAGGGGCGATCGATGGTGCTGGTTAACAGCCGCAACACCGTGGCCGAACAGCCGATGGCGACGGTGACCAGCATCCGCGAGAGCCTCAATGCGATCGCCGGGAAAATGGATAAGGAAAACGACATCCTCTTTCTCTACCTGAGCAGCCACGGATCGCAAAGCCATGAGTTGTCGCTGGCGCAAAACGGCATGACCCTGCGCTCCCTGGAGGCCAAGGAATTGGCGAAACTGCTGGAGGAGACGGGGATACGCTGGAAGGTAGTCGTTGTATCCGCCTGCTATGCCGGCGGCTTCATCGATCCGCTAAAGAATGCGCACACCATGGTGATTGCCGCCGCGCGCCGCGACCGCACCTCCTTCGGCTGCGCCGACGACAATGACTTCACCTATTTCGGCAGAGCGTTTTTCCAGAAGGCCTTGCCGGCCAGCGCTTCGTTCAGCGAAGCTTTCGACAAGGCGAAGGCGCTGGTCACCACCTGGGAAACAGAAGATACCAAGCTCAAAGACGAGGATGGCGAAATACTGCATTCCGAACCGCAGATGTATCACACGGCGACGATTGACGCGTATCTGAAAAAATGGCGGGCGCAGGCGGCCATGCCCGCAGGCCAGGCAGAGCACGCCAAATAGCCAGCCGGCCCGTGAACGGTTGCGCCCTACTGCTGCTCGTAAGCCTGGATCAGCAGCGCGACGTCGATCTTGGTCATTTTCAACATGGCCTGCATGACGCGCTGGGATTTTTGCCTATCCTTGTCCTGCAGCATCCTGCCCAAGGCGGTCGGGATGATCTGCCAGGACAGCCCGAATTTATCCCTGATCCAGCCGCAGCCCTGCGGCTCGCCGCCGTCCAGGAACTTGTTCCACAGCGCATCCACTTCCTCCTGGTTTTCGCAATTCACGAAGAAGGAGATGGCCGGCGTGAAGCTGAATTGCGGGCCGCCGTTAAGCGCGATGAAATCCTGTCCATGCAGCTGGAACGTGGCCGACATGACCGAGCCCTTCGGCCCCGGTCCCGCATCGCCATAGCGCTGGACGTCGCCAATCTTGGCGTCCTTGAAAACCGAGGTATAAAAATTCATGGCCTCTTCGGCGCGGCCATCGAACCATAAGAACGGAGAGATTTTTTGCATTTTGGCTTGCTCCTCTAAGCCCCGGGAAGATTGAAGCATTCCCTCGAAGCCTTCCTGGGAAAATGAAAATGATTACACCGTTGTGTCTTGCCGCTCGCCGCTTGCAGACGCCCCGGCCGCTTCCGGCTCCATGTACATCATTTCCCACGCGTGGCCGTCGAGATCGTGGAAACTGTTGCAATACATGAAGCCATAGTCCTTCGGCTCTTCCATCTGCTTTGCGCCTGCCGCCATGGCAAGCGCCACCAGCTTGTCCACATGATGGCGGCTGTCGCAAGAAACGCAGAGCAGCACTTCAGTCTGCCTGGTGGCATCGCTGACCGGCTTTTTTGCAAAGCCCTCGAAAAATTTCTCCACCAGCAGCATGACGTACAGATTCTCGCCCAGCTCCATGCAGGCCGCCTGCTCATTGGTGAATTTTGCATTGAAGGCATAGCCAAGGCCCTTGAAGAAAGCCATGGACCTGGGCAGGTCTTTGACCGGCAGGTTGACATAGATTTGCTTGTGCATGATATGACCTTTCAGGTAAGCGATGTATCTTCAGACAGTGGCGGACATGGATGGCAGGTCGGTGAGCTCAAGCTCCCTCACCGGCCGCACTTCGATGCTGCCAAAACGCGCCGGCGGAATTTTCGATGCCCAGTGGATCGCTTCGTTCAAATCCTTGGCGTCGATCAGATAGAAGCCCGCCAGCTGCTCCTTGGTTTCGGCAAACGGGCCATCGGTCAGCGACATCTGGCCGTTGCGTATGCGCACGGTGGTGGCGCTTTCGACCGGCTTGAGCGCCTGGGCGGCGACATAGTGGCCGCTTTCACGCAATTCCTGGCCAAAAGCAAAACACACGTTATCAGGACAAGCGTGCAGCTGGTCATCCGCGAGATAGACGAGGCATAGATAATTCATGGTGGTCTCCGAAAGTGGATATTGAGTAATGACTGCCTGACCTACTTACACTAGGGCTAGCGGTGCTACGGCAAGGAGACGGATGGCCGCCCCCTGCAACAACGGCATGTGACGCCTGCAGCCGTTCCCGGAGGGTTCCCAAATCAAATGCTAACAGGCCCTAACTAATCGAACGGCAAACGGCGTAATCGACAGCTGGCCAAAAAAAATTTATGCTGGCGAACGTAGCCTGGGTTGACACCTTGCAAACAAAACTGCTTCCCGAGTTTGTTATTGCGGCAAAGCTGCCAGGCGCCGGTTCAGGAAGCGCTGTTCCGGCTCCTGCTGCGTCAACGCCAGCGCCTTGCCATACGCGGCGCGCGCTTCCGCTACATGCCCGAGGCGCCGATGGAAATCGGCTTGCGCCGCGTAGGCCAGATGATAGTTTTGCAACTGGCCGCTGGCAATCAGCGCTTCCACCAGGGCCAACCCGGCTTGCGGTCCCTGATGCATGGCCACGGCTACCGCGCGATTGAGCTCGATCACCGGGGTCGGCTCCAGCCGCAGCAAGGCGTCGTACAGGCCGACGATCTGCTGCCAGTCGGTGGCGTCGGTGCTGGCGGCCCTGGCATGCACCGCGGAGATTGCCGCCTGCAGCGTGTAGGCGCCTATGCGTCCCGACGAAAAGGCGCGCCCCACCAGAGCCGATCCTTCGACAATATACTGCGCATTCCATAAACGTCGATCCTGCTCATCCAGCGGCACCAGGTCGCCATCCGCAGTGCTGCGCGCACCGCGGCGCGACTCATGCAGCAGCATCAGTGCCAGCAGGCCCGCCACATCGGGTTCCGGCAGCAACTCCAGCAGCAAGCGCGCCAGGCGGATCGCTTCCTGCGACAGATCGTGCCGGGTAAGCGACGCTCCCGACGAGGCCGAATACCCTTCGTTGAACACCAGGTAGATCACGCGCAGCACGCTATGCAGCCGCACCGCCAATTCATCGCGCTCGGGAACCTGGTAAGGAATGCGGGCGTCGCGTATCTTCGCCTTGGCGCGCACGATACGCTGCGCCAGCGTCGGCGCCGGAGTGAGGAAAGCGTGGGCGATCTCTTCGGTGCTGAGCCCGCAGACTTCGCGCAAGGTCAGGGCGATCTGGGCATCTGGCGCCAGCGAGGGGTGGCAGCAGGTAAAAATCAGGCGCAGGCGGTCATCTTCGAGATGCTCGCGCTGGTCCGGCGCCTCGTCAGCCATCTCATCGACGATCTCGGCGACATCTTCATAGGCGGTAAACCTTGCCCGCCGCCGTATGGTGTCGATCGCCTTGAAGCGGCCGGCGGAAACCAGCCAGGCTACCGGCTGTGCCGGAATGCCGTCGCGCGGCCACTGCTCGATCGCTGCCTTGAAGGCCTCTTGCAGGGCTTCTTCAGCCAGGTCGAAGTCGCCCAGCAGGCGCACCAGCGTAGCGAATACCCGGCGCGATTCGCTACGGTAAATATCTTCAATCGAAGCGCTTGTCTGCATCGTATCTGTCAATGAGTTTTTGCTGCAAAGCTGTCCCTGGCCGCGGCAACCGTCCTGCCTGTAAAGCAGTGTTCCTGTTGCGCTTGAATCATACATCGAACATTGTCCAGCTTCGTCATGGCAATTGAGCGCGGCAAGCGGCTTGACTTGAAAATCCAATATCCTAGATAATTATTCCAATATTATAGATATCGAAGGACTCGCCCAGATGGACATCAATGCCCGCATCGCCGCCCGCGTACGTTTCCTGCGCCAGCAACGCGGCTTGTCGCTGGACGCGCTGGCGGCCCGGTGCGACGTCAGCCGTTCCATGATTTCGCTGATTGAACGCGGCCAGAGCAACGCTACCGCCGTGGTCCTGGAAAAGCTGGCGGCCGGGCTAGGCGTGCTGCTGCTGGCGCTGTTCGAAGAAACCCCGGCCGCCGTCGCCCCGCTGATGCGCCGGGCCGAGCAGCCGGAGTGGCGCGATCCGCAATCGGGATACCTGCGCCGCAATATCTCGCCGCCCAATCCGCAAACGCCGATACGGATAGTCGAAGTCGAGTTTCCTGCCGGCGCCCAGGTGACTTATGAAACCGCCGCCCGCGACGCCCGCGTGCATCAGCAAATCTGGGTGCTGGAAGGCGACATCGACATCACCGTCGGCGTCAGCCGATACGCACTGGAACCTGGCGACTGCCTGGCGTTTCAGCTGGACTGCCCTACTGCTTTTCATAACCCCCACCGCAAGGCGGCGCGCTACGCGGTGGTCACCAGCACCGCCCCCATACAATGACAAGGACGCAAGCATGCAAACCCATATACAAATCCATCGCGTATCCGCGCTCGACGATCCGGCATTGCTTGGCGGCCTGGGCGAACTGCTGGTCGATTGCGTCGACGGCGGCGCATCCGTCAGCTTCATGCAGCCCCTGTCGCAAGCGCGCGCAGAACATTTCTGGCGCAGCCTTGCCGCCGGCGTCGCTGCCGGCGAACGCATATTACTGACGGCGCAAGATCAGCATGGCGCCATCCTCGGCACCGTACAGGTCGTGCTAAGCCAGCCGGAAAACCAGCCGCACCGGGCCGATGTCGCCAAGCTGCTGGTGCATCGCAAGGCGCGCAAGCAAGGGCTGGGAGAGAAACTGATGGTGGCCGCGGAACAAGCCGCCGCCGGCACCGGCAAGAGCGTGCTGGTGCTGGATACCGCCAGCGACAGCGCGGAACGGCTGTACAAGCGCCTAGGCTGGCAAGTGTCCGGCGTGATTCCGGACTATGCCCTGCTGCCGCAAGGCGGCCTGTGCGCAACGACCATCTTCTATAAGAACATCGGGGCCGGCGGCCGGCAAAGATCAGCCTAGGCAGCCGCCTTGGCGTCATGCGCACCGTCATCGCTGACGGCGATGATGCAATCTGTTGCGGAAATTTGATCGAGTGTTGCCATGCCTTCGGTTCGCCAACTTACCGAAGATGTGTGCAGCATCGCCATCACAATGTATAGCGCAACTGAATATATATGTTGCGATTGCCTTTCAATTGCCCCCAGAAGCTGTGATCGGCGCCAAAGTAATAGTCGCTGCCTGCCCGTACGTGCCAACGATCGCTGATTGCGTAAGCTATCTTTGTACGCAACGCGCCGCTTTTGCCCGGCCATACCTGCAGGCCGGACAACTCCATTTGCAGTGTATCGTTCCACCAATTTCCGGCCAGCCGCCAAATCAGACCGCGCTGCCAGCGTGAAGCCTGGTCGCTGAGGTCGGCCTGGGCCCAGGCGATTGCTCGCATCGCCGGGTCGTCGATCGCATCGGGACTGGAGAAGCGGGATACGCGCCGCACCACAGCCTGCAATCCCAGGCTGGTTGCCTCGCTAAGCCGCCATTCGCCGCCGGCGACCAGCTTGAACTGCGACTTCTTGTGCATGAAATCCCGTTCGCCGCTGCTGTCGGTAAACGTGTAAGCTGCCTCGGCGCGCCATATGGTCTGGTTGCGGCTCATGCTGATGTCGGCGCCAAGCACGTCCAGGCATTGATTCTTGACCTGGACCTTGAACTGGTCGCCTAGCATGCCGCCGAAATAGAGATCCGGCGTGAGGTCCGTACCGTGGAAATACGATATGGAACCATCAACGTTGTCGCCACGGCCCTCCCATTTCAACGCCAGCTGCGGATGATATCGCAATGGCGCGCGGTCATAGTGCAGCGCCGGATTAATCGGCAGAGGCAGGTTGTGCGAAGCCATCGCCGGAAACCACAAACCATAGAAAGTCCCAAGGCGACTGTCGACGCTCACTTGGGCGCCTGTGTTGCCGTAGCGCTGGTCGGCATCTTCCGGCACCAGCAGCGTATAGTCCCTGGGCGACAGGTTATCCGTCGGATTGATCGCATCGGCGCGACCCCAAACCACCATTTGCCGTCCCAGGCGCAGCTCCGCCGGGCCCAGATTGCGTCTCCAGTAGAGTTCCCGGACCAAGCCGCTTGTATCGCCGGGCTTTCCACTGCCAACCTCTCCACGCAACCAGCCGCTTCCAACCACATCCCCCGCGGTGTCCAGATCGACCTTGAAGCGGGCCCAGGCCGAACTTGTTGCAATCGGCCCGCGCAGATCCAGATCGCGCGAGTGCTGCCAGACGTCGCTACGCAGCGACAGCGTACCGTCCAACGCCAGCGGCGGCGCCACATCGCCTGCAAGCACCGGCACCCGTATCAACGCCATCGTCAGCAAGCCGGCAACCTGCAGAAACAGCCTTCTCAGCCGGCTATCGATTCGACTCATCTATCCAGTTCGCGCGGGTTGAACATTTTCTCCGGGACATTCTGATCAACCTGAAATTCCTCGTACTTGATCGTGGTCTTGTGTTCAGTCAACAGGTTTTGCGCTTCGGACACCATGGCCTGCCAGCGTCCGTTGCTGCCGACCGGGCGGACGTCGCTGAGCGTAATGCGCCTGGCCAGTTGCCCGGAAGTGTCCCAGGCCTCGGACTTGATGGCGACGAAATTGTCCTTGCGCACCCATGTGACGCGCTTGCTTTGGCCGGAGTTTTGTTTCACCGCATCGGTGCCTGGCAACGATTCGATCACGTAGCACGGCTGGCTGCCTTCGCTTTCCTCGCGCAATTGCCGATGGGACCACTCCTCGGGCTTGTAGCCGATCACGTCGCCATAGCTGAAATCGGTTCCCACGAAACTGTCTTTCTTGTTGGAGGCTGACAAGCGCCTGACCTTGCCCAGCGCAGGCAGGTAGATCCACATGTCGTCGTCGCTGGCGGTATGCTCGATCAGCAGCGTCGCCGTGCCCTTGATATCGGCTGGAGCAAGGAAACGCACCAGCCGCATATTGTCCGTGCCATCGCCCTGCAGACGCGTATAGGCGGAGGTTTGACGGATCCTGGTGCTGCCGTCCCGGTTAACCAATGTGAACGTTGCCTTGAACACCGAGTCCTTCAGCTTGATCGCGGCAGCGCTCTTCTGCATGATGCCCAACGCCGTGTCTTCCGCTGCCATTGCCGACATCTGCAGCGCAATGCTCAACGTCAGGACGCCGGCCAGGCGGCCGATAATAGTAGTCGATATCATGTTGCGGCCCTTTCTTCAAGATCGGCAGGCAAGGTTTGGGTGTAGATGAATTTCGGGCGCAGACTGATGATGAGCGTCGGCACCAGGAACAGCGAAGCGAACGCGCTGACAAACATGCCGAGCACGATGAAAATCGCCAGCCAGAGATGCGGCAGGTAACCGATGGACAACGAGAGAACGCTATAGCCCCCGGCAACCGCAGTGGCCACAAAAAGTATTGCCTTGCCGGCCGACGCCAGCGTGTGCTGGATCGCTCCATCGACATCTTCACCCGACTTGATTTGTTCGCGGAATCGATAAAGCAGATATATCGCATAATCGGCGCCGATACCCACCGCCATCGCGGCGAACAGCGAGTTCGGAATATTCATCGGGATGCCAAACAGGCCCATCGTGCCGAAGATCACCAAGATGGTGACGAATAGCGGCGCAAGCACAATCAGCCCCACTGTCAATGAACGGAAAACGAGCGCAGACACCAGGAAGATCACAATGGCAATCTGTATGATGTTCTTTGTCTTGCCATTCACCATGGTGTCGGTCAATGCAATATTCAAGGCCACATCGCCGCCCACCATCAGCTTCGCGCGGTCGCCAAACTCATCCAGCGCCTTTGCCTGAATCGATCCGATAAGCTGCTTGAGATAATCCGTATTGCCAGTCTTGAGGAGGACCGTCATCTTTGCCGATGAATAGTTGTAATCCACATAGGCATTGAAATCGTCCGGCTGCCCTGACATGGAATACAGCAACAGGTACTGCGACACCAGTTCACGCGAAGCCGGGATGCGATATTCATCGGCAGCATCGGCATGCATGGCTTGGTTCATCCGTTTTATGTAGTCCACGATCGAAACGATCTTGCCGACATTCGGCTGGCTCGCCACAAATTCTTGCAGCCTGTCCATCCCGCGCAGGATGGCTGGATCCTTGATGCCATCCGCCGTGCCCGCGTCAATCATCAGATACAGGCTGTTGGTGCCGCCGATCTGGCGATTCAAGAAATCGTCATCCTGGCGGATTTTCAAATCGTCGGCGAAGTAAATCCGGCTGGCATTGTTGACGACGATGTGCGATATGCCGAAGGCACTCGTCGCGACGAGAAGCACGCAGCAAAGGCCGATGATTTTCCGGCGCTTCTTGCTGAGCACCTGCCTGCCGATCCAGCGCGGGATCCGGTCCCAGATCCTGAGTTTGGCTTCAATGGCGCGTTCCTTGTCATTTGGCGCACGCAACAACGACCTCACTGCAGGGATGAAAGTCATCTCGAGCATTACCGCGCTCACGATCCCAATCCCTGTAAACAAACCGAAGGCGCGCACGGACGACAAATCAAATATCTGGAGCGAGAAAAAACTGATTGCTGCTATGCCGCCTGCGATCAGCATCACCGGCCCCACGCCGACCATGGAACGTATGACGGCTTCCTTGTTGGCCTCCTGCGGCGCCAGCGAGGTGGTCTGGCGCAATCGCTCGTACTCTTCGTAATATCGCTTCAATAATTGAACCGCATGCCCTGCTGCAATGGCAAGAATCAGGATAGGCGTGGGCGAATTGAAGATATCGAGCTGCTGGCCAAGGGCTCCCATGATTCCCAGCCCCCAGATCACCCCCAGAATTGCGGTAACCAACGGCAATATCAGTCCCTGTTTGCTGCGAAACGCTTCAAAATGCAGCAAACCGATCACCAACACAGCGATGGGAAAGAGGTAGCCCATGCGGCCGGCGAATTCCTCCGACTTATCCAGGTAAACCGAATTTCCACCCATGGTCAACTTCACTTCCGGGCCAGCCTGCGCATCGACAATCGCCTTGACCGGCGCGACCATCTTGGCGAATCCGTCTGATCTCTCCTTCAATTCCACCAGTATCGCGGCGGTCTTGAAGTCCGGCGAAACAATGGTGTTCATGTAAACCGGGTTGGCCTTCAATGCCGCCCTCAGATCTTTCTGCTCCTGCTCGCTGAGGTCAGTCTTGCCCAGCAGCGGACGGGCCTCGAACCCTTCCGATGTGCCATGGATATTTTTTGCCTGCGGCGCGGCAAGGCTGACGAGCGTGCTTTTCACCACGCCTGGCGTGGCCTCCAGCTCATCGGTAATTTGCTTTACGCGCTGCAGCACCGCCGGTTGAAAAATGTCTCCCTCCGTGGCGGTGACGCCGATCAAGACCAGATACTCCGATCCAAACACCTTGTCGATCAACTTGGTGGACTGAGTGAACGGATGGCTTTGCGGATTCAGCGCCGTCGGATCAATGACAACGCGAAGTCCGGAGGCAAAGTAAGCCAGGACGACAGTCAGCAACAGCGTCGCTATGATGGACAGCCAGCGAAACCGAATAATCATTTCTGTAAATTTACGCATCAATTTCTCTCGTGTTTTGATCGGTTCCGGCCGTGCATAACGCATGCGAGATGCGCTTTCGACAAGTGCTCCCATCTGCGCTTGCGCCTGGTTCTTGTTGCCATTGGCAACAACTTTCGATTCGTTTCATATCGTCCTTTATCCAACTCCGTCCAATCTGCACTGTGGTCAGCCTTGTCATGCCGCGATTGGCTGACTTTTCTCCACTGCTGCGACGGCGGACTCCAGCATGGCTGGCGAATTGATCGGCATGCACTGCATTGCCGGCGCAATTCTTTTAGTAAGGTTGGTCAACACCTCGCCCGGCCCGATTTCGATGAGGTGCGTAATGCCGACCTGCTCGAAGCGACGGATGGTCTCGACCCATCTGACTGGCCGTGTGAGTTGCGCTACCAACGCTTCCTTGATGAACCACTGATGCGCGACGCGCATGTCGCTGTTCTGAAGCACATCGAATGCCGGCTGCTCCACCGACAGGGCTTGCAGGCGCGCACTGAGACTATCGGCGGCGGTTTGCATCAACGCGGAATGAAACGGTCCGCTGACAGGCAAGACAAATACCATCTTGGCGCCGGCTTCCTTTGCCTTGCTCTTGATCCTCTCGATCGCGGCCAGATGGCCCGCCACCACCACCTGCCCCGGTGCGTTATAGTTGGCCGGCTGCAGGAGGTCATCGCCGGCGCAATCGATGCACAGCTGCTCCACCGCCGCGTCGCTCAGGCCAAGGACAGCCGCCATCCCGCCGCTGCCCGGCGGCACTGCCTTGGCCATGGCCTGGCCGCGAAAGCGCACAACACGGATCGCATCGGCCAGCGTCAATGCACCGCTGGCGACCAGCGCGGAATATTCTCCTACGCTGTGTCCGGCCGCCGCGACAGGCGATAACGGCACGCGTTTTTGCCAGGTCCGGAACAAGGCAACGGACACCGCGACCAGCGCCGGCTGGGTATTGTCGGTACTATTGAGCGTCTCCGCCGACCCGCTCTCGATCAGTTTCCATAAATCCAATCCCAGCGCGTCCGACGCTTCCGCAACCGTGTGCCGAATTGTCGGTTCGCCAGACCATGCATCCAGCATGCGGATACTTTGCGAACCTTGCCCTGGGAATACATAGGCGACTCTCTTATTCATGATTTGAAATGCTCCTCAGATACGGGATAGGTATGGCACCGCTGTCTATGCACGCTTACGCGAGTGCCGCCGAATGCTGCAGGTAAAGCGAGGTTGCGGCGAAATGAAGCAGGCCGATCAGCAGCGACAGCAGCGACGACCCCCATTCAAATCGCGTCAACTTCCTGCCGCCCACCAGCAATGGCAGGATCATCACGCCGCGCACGCTATACAGCGCGGCAATGGCGAGCAGCCCTGCCTGCAAAAATGGCGGAACGGGCACCCATCCGCCGGCGGCAATGTAGTAGTAGGCGAAAATCAGGAATGTGAAGGTAATGCCGGAGGTCAGCACGGCCGGCAGCCATGAACCGCGCTCCGCCATTGAGGCAAGACGCTCGCCGGCGCCGAACTGGCGATAGGCCACAGGTCCTTTCACGATGACATACACGTGGAGCAACGCAATCAGCACGCTGGTGGCGCCAGCGCTGATGATGAGAGAGTTCGCGAACATTATCGATTTCCTATTTCTATTGATGAACTGAATGGCAAGCGCGGCGCCTGCTAGGCTGTCTTGTCCGTTCGTCCGGCAAATTTACCCAGGAATGCGCCGAATACGCTGGCGGACCAGGTCGCAGGCAGCGCGCGCTGCAACCATCCCACTATGCGGTTCATGGCTCCTGGCGTGACGCGTGCCTGGTTGTTTTGCAAGGCATCGAGACACTGCCCGACCACGAATCGAGGAGAAAGATGCGGCACTTTCTCCACTGCCTGCCGCGGAACGCCGGCCGCTGCGGTGAACTCGGTTTCCGTGGCGCCGGCGCACAGTGCGGTCATCCTGATTCCCTTGTCGCGCAATTCATGTCGCAGCGATATTGTCAACGACAGCAAATACGCCTTGCTGGCCGAATAGACAGCGAGATAGGGGGAAGGAGAAAACGCGGCAATCGACGCAACGTTGACGACAAAGCCGTGCCGCCGTTGCGCCATCTGCGGCAAGACCGCATGCAGCAGCATCGTGGGAGCGCGCATGTTCAGGTCGATCATTTCGGATTGCGCCAGCTCCGGCGATTCGGAAAACGCATTGAAACAGCCTTTGCCCGCGTTGTTGATCAGGATATCGATGCGCTCCTGCTTCACCATCCGGATCAATTCCGCAAGCTGTTCGCCGTCCACCAGGTCAATCGTCAGCGTACGAACCGAATTGGCGCGCTTTTGCTCCAATTCAGCTTGCAGCTCATGCAATAGCGTCTGACGCCTGGCAACAATAATCAGGTCGGCGCCCATGCCATGCAGCTGCCTGGCGAATTCCGCCCCCAGTCCTGAAGAAGCCCCCGTCACCAGCGCGACTTGGCCTGCAAAATCATTGCGCTTCATAAGCAATCTCCTTGTAACTGCACATCCGTCCTTGGACCGATAAAAAACTAAGCGTTAATGCCGCGCCAAGATAAGCGCCGCCCGGTTTCCCGCCGGCGACGGGTCCGAAACGACGTCATCCGGCGGGCCACGTCAATAGCAGAGCGTCGCTGCGACAAACGACATGCCGGAACTGCCCACCCAGAATCCGATGCGATCTCCACGGCAGACGTCGCCGCTCTCGACATGCAAGGCGATCGCGGCAGGAATCGAAGCAGAACCGACGTTGCCGAATTGCGGATAGATGAATTTGACGACATCGCCGAACCCCGCCTGCTCAGCCCATTTCCGGTATTCGCCGACCGATCCTCCGGAGTGAGGGAAAACGATCTTGATCTGGTCGCGTTGCGGCGCAAGCTTGCTCAAGCTCGCCACCATATGCTCGCCGGCGATATTGAATACCTGGGAACTGAACGAGGTGAACGCGCCTATCCCGTTGAGGCCGATTCGCGTGCTCGGCATGGAGCGGGATTCGTAGCCGCCCAAGGGAATCGTGCAGAGGTCGACACCGCTCTTTACCGACGAGAAATTAAATTCCCAGTCATCGCCGCCATCCGCGGCAAGCACGGTGGCGGAGGCGCCATCGCCGCCGCAATAGGCCGAGAAGCAGTGGGCGATATCGCGCAAGCCGGTAAGCTGGAAATTGCTGGGATAGGACACGCCGCCCGGAACGTAATAGGACTCGGCATTGACGATCAATGCTTTTTTGTAGCGGCCGGCCGCAAAGTGGCTCTGCACGATATCGCAGCTGCGCGTCCAGGCCATGCAGGCATCAAGCACGTCAAAACAATCGACGCCGTCCATGCCCAGCGCCTGCGCCACGAAATAGGCGTCGCCCGGTTCGATGAAGCCGCGGCAGTTGCCGGCGTATATCAGCAAATCGATGTCTTTCGCCTCGCAGCCGGCTTGCGCCATTGCCTGGTGCGCCGCCTTGACCATCAGGTCCAGGGGACGTTCGTCCTCGGCGAACCAATATCGCTTCTGCAGTTGGGTGCCCTCCATCATCCCGTTGATGTATTTCAACGCTTGGTCAAGGTCGCCGTCGAACCTATCCGTACTGTGCTTGCGGATTTCGTCCAGCACATCCTGATTACTCATCTCGCGCGATGCCGGCAAGAAGGAAATTCCATCAATACGCATTTTGGATCCTTATTAAAATTAAAAATGACGCCGAAAACTGTCCGTCCTAGCGCGGATCAATCATTGCGATCAGGTTGCCGACGCGGCTTACCACCTGCTGACCAATCCTCGCCTCGCCACTGAGCACCACGCCGTTTGTCAGTTGCCGCTCGATGCGCGCCTCGATCGTAAGCACCGCATCGAAAGGGATGTCGCTGATCAGCTCGGCATCGCAAATCGACCCCAGCACAATGTCCGCGGCCTGGCCGCCTTCGCGCGACAAGAAATACAATGCAATACCTGCCTGCCCTATCGATTCGAGCACCAGTCCATGCGGATAGCTGGATGGAAAGCCATCAAGAAACAGAGGCGAGGCGCGATTGATCACTTTGCGCGCACGTAGCCAGTCCCCGGCTTGAAAGTCCTCTATGACGTCGACCAGCAAGAATGGATAGCGGTGCGGCAGGATCTCTGACAATGCGCGGTGACTGATGCTCCGCTCGCTTGGCGCGGCAGGCAGCGCAGGCGCCGTCATTTCGCTGGCGTGGCGCATCCCCGGCTTGCACAACAGGGTGGCCCTGGTCTTTATGGTCTCGCCAACCCGGGCCTGCAGCGCGATTTCAAGCCCGTCCTGGCTGCGTTTTTTCACCGATGCCACCAATTCGAGCACATCGCCGGGAACAACTGCGTCAAGGTATTGAATGCGCTTGATCGCGGCAACTGTCGCGAGGCCGCCGAACACTTTCCCGGCAACGGCCTCGGCCAGACGGAGAAACTGCTCTGCGATCAAGACCCCGGGATAGATCGGGTTGCTCGGATAGTGGCCGAGGGCGAAGATATCGCTACCACTGACGAACAAATGGGCTCGCATTTCGGCGTCTGCCGCAGTATTGTCGACGGGCAGCGCGGCTGTTCTCATAATATCGTTCATAGTTGGTTCACCAGTACCAGACACAGTCATATTGTTGGATCAATCCGGGCATGTCGTCATCCTGCACCAGTCGTATTTGTTTCATCAGGTTCTCCGGCGGCAGCTGGAGCCGTTCGCAGTCTGCCTGCCAGGCGTAGACCGGAACGCCGTCTTGCAGCAGATGCTGCAAGGTGGTCTCGTAATGGGAGATGTCGTCGATTCGCAGATCGCCTACGGATAGCGCGACCCGCTCTTGCCGGGACCGGCCGAACATCACGGCATCGCCTTTCAGCAGCAATCCGGTATTTGCTCCCATCCGACGCATGACCCGGCTCAACCAGACGATATGGCCATACTGTTCCTCCAGGCTGCCGCGGAAGGCACGCTCCACGATGGCCAGCGAACTCTTTGAACGCCGCCGGGTGCGGGGGGCAACGGTGGCGGAGGTCGCGCTCATGATTTGACTCCCAGCACCAGCGACACATCCGCCTCGCTCAGGTAATGCTGGAAGGTGAAGGGAATCTTCACCTTGGCTTCAGGTATCTGCTGCGTCGCTCCGCGCTCTTCCATGCAATAGCGGCACACAAGCCAGTCCAGCTTCTGCCCTCCCCCGCCATAGCGGCGCATCAGCCCCTGGATCAACTCGGCCGTAGTCGGGTTGTGGGTCTGGTCTTCCGGGGCAGCAAAGGAATCGCGCGGACGGACCAGCGAGCTCTGCGACAGTCCGGTCGCATAACCGCAATTCCATACCGTTACGCGATGTCCTTTCGCCAGCGCCGATTCAACCATGCGGAACAGCGAAGTCGTCGTCTCCGTTTGGAACGGCGTACCCATCATGCCGAAAAACAGGCTGGGCTTGTCTCCCTCCGGCTGCGGCGTATCCCGATCCATCGATAAAGCCTGCCTTGATGCGGGAGGCAGAGCAAGGTGTTCATGTATTTCAGTCATCGCATCCAATCTCCTGTTTCAAGAATGCCAAATCGTCTTGACCGACGCGTTGAGCATCCTGCACATCAGTTCGTCGATACCTTGAACTTCTACGTGCTGCGCCATCTCGGCGTGCGGAATCCCACGCAAATCCAGCGACAAATCGTCGCAGCTCAAACGCAACCGCTCGCCGAATTCCTGCTTGCGCCGGCTCAGGGCGGCGGCGTCGCGCTGCAGCCATAACACGCCGTTCTGGATCAAGTGCAAATGCACTTCGGCGCCGCTACGCAAAAGGCTGTCGACCAGGCCCAGGAAGTCGGCAACATCGCCTGACTCCCAGGGCGAACGGGTTTCCACCATAAGCAGGCGCGCCGCGCCGGCCGGGGCGCCATCTTCAGCCATCTCAGTCATTGATCTCTCCTTTTCAGCCA
This sequence comes from Collimonas sp. GW821-FHT02H07, assembly GCF_059421505.1. Lineage (NCBI taxonomy): Bacteria > Pseudomonadati > Pseudomonadota > Betaproteobacteria > Burkholderiales > Oxalobacteraceae > Collimonas > Collimonas sp. GW821-FHT02H07. The sequence goes on along the minus strand of NZ_JBWKVC010000018.1, from coordinate 55,889 downwards.
CAACCGCCGGCGTGGTCAAACAAAGCTTGCACCGGACGTCCCAGCGGCTTTTCCTCCGGCGCCGCCGGCACTGTCGCGCTGGCCACCGCCGCGATGAAATCCGGCAATCTGTCAATGCCCCAAAATTTGTCGCGGCCGACATTGAACATGGGAACCCCGAAAACGCCATCGGCAATGCAGGCACGCAGCGGCATGAGGCCTTGCTCCCGCAAGCCCGGATCGCGATGGGCATCGCGCAGAAATCCTGGATCGAGCGCCAGCTCCACAGCCGCCGCAGCGACAGTTTCGGGGTCGCAGATATCGGCCCCTTCCTGCCACCGCAAGCGGGTGATGACATCAATGAAGTCCCTGCCCTTTCCCGCTCTGTCCGCTGCCAGGTAGGCAAGATGAGGCACCTCCCACTGCGGATCGCGGTCAACCGGCCAGCGCACCGGCAAACCGCGTCGTTGGCTCAGGCGCCTGACATCGGACAAGATGTACAGATGCTTTTCACGGGACATCGCGCTGTACAGAAAGACTTCGCCTTTTTCTCCCAGCGCGTCCCGGTAAGCCGAGTCCGGCTCCCAGAACGGCACCAGGCGTAGCCGTTGCAGCAACTTCGGGTACAAAGTCTTCAAGTCGTGCCAGGCCAGCCATGAATAAGGACTCCGCAACGAGAAGTAGAACGTCGGCACTGGGGTTTTCATGCGTTGCCGGCTTTCGGCTTTCCGCTCAACGCCGCCATGACTTCCGCGTCGAACTGCACCAATGACCAGTCGCGCCTGCTGTCTACCACTGCATAGCCGTGAGTGATGTGGCCGGTCGCGGTATGCACCAGTCCGCCATGCCGTTCCACATAGCAATCCATGCGCGACTTGTAGGTAGTGCCCTTGAAGATGTCTTCGACGGTAAACACGGTGTAGATGGTGTCCTCCATCATCGCCTCATCGAGGATTTGCAGATTGGCCGCAGGAACCACAGGTATCCAGCGCTTGTTCTCAAGCAAGGTGCGGATCGAAATGCCGCGATCGGCGACAAACAGATCAAGCACTTCTTCCATCAGGCGCAGATAGCCGGAATGCTGCATGCGATCGTTGAAATGGCAGTAAAAGTACGGCACATGCCACTTCCACACGAAGGAATTTGTCTTGTCGGCGCCTAGCGCGGCAAGCACATCGGGGGCGACCACGCCGGGGGATCGCGCCAGATTCAGGCCGCCGATCGACTTGCGGTCTCCGCGCAGGATCCGAGTGTGCGTGTAGCGGTCGATGCGCGGGTCCCGTTCAGCAGAGCCGGCGTGCGCCGTCACCACGCTGTCGTCGAGACGAAACAAGACATTCACCGTACCCGTCACGGCCTTCAGTTCCTTGTCGTCGCGGCGCACCATGACTTCGATACGCATGACCATCTCGGTATCGGTAGACTTGGTAACGGGAATGACATTGACGTGCACGCTGTCATCCATGTGCAGCGCATGCAGGACGCGGACGTTGGAATTGACGATCTCAAGGCACAGTCCCGCTTCTTCATACAACGGCCGCGGCGCCAGGCCCTGCACCCGGAAGTGTTCCAGTACAGCTTCCTCGACGACATACATCACATGCTTGAAGCCGATCCAGGTGCAGATATTCGAGCCCTCGAAACGAGGCTTCAGCACGGCGGTAGTGCGATTCATCAGAATCGGTTCTGGGGATTGCGGTTTATTCATGGCATTACCTTTCAGATTGATTGCTTTAAAGTTGATGGATCACGAAAGCAGGAGGTTGGCGCGCGCCTTCCCCTCATTTCTCGCTTAAACATGAGCGCCAAGGGAGGCGCTCATGGAAGTGCATGAAAATGGGCGCCAAGGAAACGGCCGATATAACTGGCAAGCGTTGCATGGCGGCTGTCGAGCAGAAAATGGCCGGTCTGCGGCAATATTTCGGTACTACACTGCGGCAACGCCGCAGCCAAGGCACGCAGATCCGCCGGCGGCGCCGAGAAGTCGTCGGCCCCGCTCACCAGCAATACGGGTTGGGTCAGCCGCTGCAAATCCAGCGACGGCATGCGCGAAAACAGCTGCCAGAATTCCATCCAGTTGTAGACCCCGAAGGTGTCGCAGCCGGTTTCAACCATGCGCGACATCAGATCAGGCTCGATGATTCGGCCGCCAGACCGTTGGCTGACGCTTTCCTCCACGAATAAAGGAAAGTGGGCGACGTAACGCCTGAACAGAGGCCAATCGAATTCGGCGTGGCGCCTCTTGTAAAACGGCGAAACAAGTATCGTCGCGCCGTGCCGCATACCGGCTGCGGCATCGCTCGCCAGATAACTCAACAGCGTGCTCGCGCCAAATGAATGCGCGACAAAGGCATCGGGTTGCAAATCGAAGGCCTTCATTGCAGCGTCCATCCATGACTCTGGCCGCCGCCGCATGCCCCAGTGACCGCCTTGCTGGCCATTCCACGGCATGTCCAGCACCACGTAGCGGCAGTAAGATGGCAATTTGGCGATGACCGGAGCCCACACCATTGCGGGCTCCAGCAATCCGTGCAGCAGGACAACAAGCGGCGCATCGTCGTCGGCGGCGCCGCTCCAATGGGCCGACAGCGTATAGCCGTCCAGGCTTACGGATTGGCTCGTCACAGCGCCGCCCCCTCGCCAGCCGCCGGCGGCGCCAGGACCACGACGGCGCCGGCGCGGCGGTCAGCCCAGACGCCACCGGCCATGATGACAGCGCCATGCCCGCCGGCTTCCTTCGCGGCAGCCGTGACGCCGGTCTGTTGCTCGCAATAGTGCAGCAGCTGCAGCAACGCGGCCGATCCGTAACTGCGCAGCACGTGATCTCCCAGGTCGATCACGGCGTCGTCCACGACACCGAATCCCCGCTCGTACAGCGGCTTGGCGAAAGACGCGCCGGACAGGTATTTGATCTTGCGTTGATGCCGATCCAGCAAGTTGTACAGCGGATGCGCATCGGCCGCGTCAGCGTGCACGTAGGCGTAGTCGGTCAGCAAGCCGTAGACGTTGGCGTGGCTGGCCAGCGTCTCCTCGGCGGCTTCCAGCACGACGGCGCAAGCACCTTCCAGTATCGGCGCCTCCCCCTCCAAGACGGTGAGGCGCTGTTGCGCAAGCAGGCTGCGCAAGGCGACGCCATCGCTCTCCACCGCAACCACCAGCATGCGCTTTGCGCGTTTGTTGCGGATCGCATTGGCCGCCAGAACCAAGGCATCCAGCGCAGCTGACGAGCCCGAGCACACCATCAGGTTAATGGCCTGGAGACCGAAGCGAATGGCAATCGTCGACGCTATGACGTTGCTCGACGCATTGGGCAGGTCCATCGAGCTGGTAGCGTCAACATGTTCGCGCCGGATGGTGTCGGCCGCTCCGCAAACCGTGTCGAAGTTGCCGGTGTTGGAGGCGACGACGACACCGAAGTCCGGGGCTTCCAGTTTTTCCGTTGTGTCATCGAGCCAGCCCGCGTGCTGCAGCGCACTCTTGGCAGCACACAACGCCAGCAGCGTTGCGCGCTCCTTGTAGCGCAGGCCTTTCTTGCCTAGCTTGTCCTCAGGCGCGAACGGAATTGCACTTGCGACAGGCTGGTTCAACACATCCGCCAGGTTGCGGGGATTGCCCAGCGATGGCAATTCCCAACCATAGCCCGTAATTGCCACAGGGGTACGAGTTGCATTACTCAATTCAGTTTCTCCACGATTGCTACGGCATTGACGCCGCCGAATCCAAAGGCATTGATCTGGGCCAGACGTGCGGACGGAATTTCAAGCGCGCGGACGTTGACGATATTCATGTGAGCTGCTTCCTCCATGGGATGGAAAAAACCTGCGGTGGGCGGCAAGCGTCCCTGGCGCAAGGCTTCAATCGCCGCGACGACGCCGATCAGGCCAGACGCACCCGACGTGTGGCCGGTCATGGACTTGATCGCCGACACGGGAATCGTGCACGCCGCCGTGCCCATGGCCTGATGCAGGGCGAGGGCCTCGGTCTTGTCATTCAACGCCGTGCCCGTGCCATGCACCATGAGCAGGTCGAGATCCGACGCTTGAACAGCCGCGCGCCGGTAGGCGTCCTCGATCGCACGCACGATGCCATCGGCGTTGGGCGCGGTCTCATGGTTGGCGTCGCAGCTGGTGCCAACGGCCGCCAGCAAGGCTAGCGGTTCGGCCTTCCGGTCGCGCGCCCGATCTGGCGCTTCAAGCACCACGGCAGCGGCGCCGTCCCCCATCAGGACCCCTTTGCGGTCACGTTCAAACGGTTGCACCGTATCGGGGTGCAAGGGGTTGACCCGGTCCAGGAGACCGAACATGCTCTCGGTGATGGTGTCGCAACCGGCGACTATCACGCGATCGTAGCTACCCTCCTGGATGAAGTCCTCCGCCAAGGCCAGCGCAAAATTCGATGCCGAGCAGGCGTTGCAGATGGTGATAACCGGTAGCGCATAACCGAGGATTTCATTCAAAGTGCGCTCGAAGTGCATCTGGTCCAGCGCTACCTGCTGTCCCTCGGTCCAGAACAGTTCAAGCGAACGCAGCTCGCGCAGTCCGGTGCCGACGACGACCACGCAGCGCGTGTCGCCGGATGACAGTTTTGCCTCCGCAGCAGCGGCAGCCACCGCCTTGGCCAGCAACTCGCTGGCGCGCAGCGTGCGGTCGCGGCCAGCCGGCCGGTCGGCGATTTCGTAAGCGTGCTTTACGTTGAACTTGTCGGCCGGGAAGGACTGCAATGCCTTGCGCCCCGACTCGCCGCGGCAAAGCGCGACGAAGCTTGCCGCCTTGTCGTTGCCGACGCACGTGATCATTGCGGAACCAGTGATGGCAAGTTTCATGATGCCTCCCCGGAGACGCGCACGACGAGGCAGCCTACGTGACCATCTTTGCTGGTCGTCAGCAAGAGACCGTAGCGTGGACCTTGCTCCTTCGATTGGCCAAGGCGGCCAAGCAGCCAGCCGAGATTGAGGGCGAAAGTGGCGCTGTAGGTATCGCCGAATTGTTCGAGCAGTTCGCTTCCATGGACCGGCATATCGCTGCCGAACATGCGCGTCACCGCCTGACGCTCCAGCTCGTCATTGCCGATGTCCGCCGCGCCGCACAGGATGACGCGTTCGATTTGCTCCGGCCCGATGCCGGCCTGGTCGAGCGCTTCGGACAGGCATTGCCGTACACCGTTCGGCGCGGAAGCAGGATCCGTCCGCAAATCCTGGAAATAACGTCCGTATTGCAGAGCCAGAATCTCCGCAACCGCTGGTCCGGCTCCGACCACCACGTCGGCAGAGCGTGAAAGCGCGAACATGCCGCATCCCTCTCCCAGCGGAACCGGGCGCCTGCGCTCATGCTGTATCAGTTGACGATATGCCCATGCGGTTTGCGGACACAGTTCCTCCACGCTGCCGGTGAACAACAGATCGGCATAGCGGCGGCGCAGCATCTGCAGCGCATATTTGAAAGCCAGCAATCCCGACAGACGTCCGCCGGAAATGGTGGCATTGACCGACCGTGCCTTGAACCAGATGCCGCATTGCCCAGCCGCGCAGTTCATCACGGTATTGGGGAACAGCGCAGGATTGACCAGGAAAGGCCTTTCCTGCACCAGCGAATCACGCGTGAAGTCGCTAGTGCTGCGGATGCTGCCGGTGCTGGTGCCGACGACGAAGCCGACTCGCTCCGACGGAATGAATTGCTGATAGGCGATTTTGTCATGCAACAGCTTGGATGTGGACACGGCCAGGGCGGTGGTCCGATCCATCGTGCGGATGCCCTTGGCGCCCAATATGCCGGCCACATCAAAATCCGCGGTGCGATAGTGGATATCTCCCGGAAAATGTTCTCGGTCCACATGCATGGGTGGCGCAGCAACGGCGGCGGATAGCTGCGGCATGGACAAAGCCCCTGCGCCGATGCCCAACGGCGATATTGCCTCCCAACCGGTTACGGCGATTCCTAACGATGCCATGATGTCCTCCTCTTAACGGTCGTAGTGTGCATAGATAGTGATGGCGTTGTTGCCGCCGAATGCGAAACCGTTGTTCTGCACAACGCGCAAGCTGGCCTTGCGCGAGTGGTTGGGAACGCAATCCAGATTGCAGTTCGGGTCGGTTTCGCGATGATTGATGGTCGGAGGAATGAAGCCATCCTTGATTGCCACCGCGCAGGCAATGCTGGCCAGCGCGCTGGCGGCGCCCATGGTATGGCCGATCATCGACTTGATCGACGAGACCGGCGGCTTGCCGTCGCCGAATACTTCATGGATGGCGCCGGCTTCGGTAATGTCGTTAGCCACAGTACCGGTTCCGTGAGCGCAAATATAGTCGATGTCCTGTGCCTGAACGCCGGCGTTCTGGTGAGCCAGGCGGATGCATCGAGCGATGCTGGCGCGGTTCGGTGCGACCATATGGTCTGCATCGCAGGTCAGGCCGTAGCCAAGAACTTCAGCGTAGATCCTGGCGCCGCGCGCCAATGCACTGTCCAGAGACTCCAGCAGCAGGACGCCCGCTCCTTCGCCGGTCAGTATGCCTTTGCGGTGGGCATCGAAGGGTTGGCAGACTTCAGGCGCGATCGTTCCCAGCCGATAGAAGCCGGCGAAGGTCTTCCGGCAAATCGAGTCGGCGCCGCCGCACAGCATGAAATTGGTATCGCCGAGAACAATGCTGTCATAGGCATATCCGATCGCATAATTGCCGGCCGAGCATGCGGTAGGAATCGTCACCGCGCCGCCGCGCAGATCCAGCTCGCGCGCAATGGCAAAGGAAAGACGATGCGACGGCACCTGGCGAGTGAGCTCATAATCAATCGACGCATAACCGGAACGGACAGCCTGTTCGGTCAATTTGTCTATGACTTGCGACTCGCCGTCGGTGGTGCCGATCGATACGCCGCAACGGCTGCTTGATAACTCTCGCGGATCGATACCGGCGTCCGCGACCGCCATCTTGGCAGCCGCCACGGCAAACTGCGCACTACGCCCGAGAGTGGCCGGTTCAACCCGCTGCATCCACTGTTCGGGCTCGAATCCCTGAACTTCACACCCTTTGTTGGAGGCGAAACCCGTTGTGTCGAAGGACCTGATTTCGGAAACACCGGAAACGCCATCCTTGAGCGCTTGAGCAAACGCTTTGACACCCATACCCACACTACTGACGGCACCGATGCCGGTCACGACGACTCGTCGCATGCTCTATTCTCCTAAAAAAATAATGGTCGAACTAAGGCCTGCCTACATTCAAGCAATCCCGATGCCGGTGCAGACGGTATCGAGAAACGGCAAGCAGTTGCGTGCCGGTTTTTCATCACGTGTTGCGATGCGTCGGGATTGCTTGATCCGATAAAAAAACGTTCGACCAGATTGCGGTCCTTATACAGACGCCGGTCATCACTGGACTTCGACGACTCGCAGCCATACACCGGTCTCGCCCCAGCGCTTGAACCGGGTGTATGTCGTGCGCCAATTACCCATTTCAGCCGGCAAGTCCCGCCACGGCGAGGCAGTACGCACGATCCGTGACACAGCCTCCAAAAGCAGGCTGATATCCAGTGCAGCCGCCCCAAGGTCGCTCGGCTTGCCCGGTAATGGCGGAGACAATTTCTCCCATTGGTCATCGCGTAGCGGTTTCCTGGTCCTAGTCCTGCCAGTGAGCCACTTCCCGTACCACGTCGTAGACGCCGGCCAGATTCACCATGCGTGCCAGGGCCTCCTGAGAGATTTCGACGCCGAACGCCTTTTCAAGGGTGGCGAGGATTTCGATCGCCCGCAACGAATCGGCGTCGTGCTCTTCCTTGAACAGACTGGTTTCAGTCATCTCGCTTGGTTCGATCTCCAGGATTTCGGAGACGATGTTCTTGATGATAGTGAGACGCTCTTGTTTGGTAACCATAGTATTCATGTGCATATTCCTTCTTTAATGGTGGTTAATTAGGCTATGAAAAGTACGACATAACGGCTCTGGTAAATCACTGACAAAACTACTTGCTTGCCGTCGGTGATCATGCTGATCGCCGCAAGCAACGGTCCAACGGTTCCTGCTTCTTCAATCAGCAGCTCGCGCGGCGTGACGGCTACTCCGGCGCGTCGCGCATGCTGCAGCCAGGTGCGAGCAGTGTTCGCAGCTGGCGTTGATCTGTCTCGTATCACAACCCAATCCGGCGACTGTGTCCCGTCAGCCGCGATCGCAGCAAGGAAGCGCTCCGCATCCTTCGCCAGGCGGGCCGAGGATGGCTGATGACGCCCCCAGCTGACGTCGACAAGACGGCGGCATGCCGCCGACGATTGGCGCTGCAGGCCGCAGACGATCGCGCCCGGGGTAATCCGTTGATCATCGGCAGCAGGCAGGACTTCCTCCGCCGCGATGGCCAGCACGGCGTCGGCGCGACCGGAGCGCACGGCCATAAAGCCGACCGCCAAGCTTTCAAAGCCCGCCAGGAAGGGCGAAGTGAGCGTGGTGGCGAAGCCCCGCGCATGGCATGCAATCGAAACGTGGGCGGATGCAATATTGGCGGAGACGTTGGGCGACGATATCGCATTGAGCGCATCGGTCTCCCCGCTCAGCACACTGCGGTCATGGTGCTCGCGCACCGCGTAATCAGCCACGGCAGTTCCGACGATCACGCCACGGCGCTCTTCCGCGGCCCCATGCCACTCGAGTTCCGGACTGGACCGCAGACAAGACATGGCTGCAGCGAGGCTATAGCGCGAGGTGTCATTCAAATAGCGATGCTTGACGCCGGGCAGCTGCTGCTTGACATCGAACCACGCCGCGCTCCACGGTGCGGCCGGCTGGTCGCAGCTGAGCATGGCCTGCCCTGCACGCCAGTTATGCGAGACGCCGGGAGCCAGCACCGCCATGGATCCGAAGTAGACATCAGCCATGGCTGGGCGCCTCCAGCAATATCGAAATATTGCTTCCGCCAAAAGCATAGGCGTTGACCAGAACCCGCACCGCCGGCGCTTCCGCCAGGCTGATTGCGGTCTTTGGAAACGGCAGCGGCAAGTCCGGATCGGGCACCCGTATGTGCAGGGTCGGCGGAGCCGTGCGCAATGAGATTGCCTTGGCCGCGACGAGCGCCGCAAAATTGCCCGACGCGCCAGCGCAGTGTCCAATGTGCGCCTTGATCGGCAGCACGTGAAAATCATCGCCAGAACAATCAAACAACTGCTCGATCATGTCGCTTTCTATACGGTCGTTCATGGGAGTTCCCGTCCCGTGCGGAAGCATCAACCGAATCTGTTCGCTGCTGACGCGGCCGTTCTTGAGCGCGCGCTTGATCGCCGAGCGGATGTCGCGTCCCTGCGGTTGCGGAGAGGTCGGATGAAAGGCATCGCAGCTGACGCCGTATGCGCGCACCTGGCAATATGCGCTGCGCTCCAGACGCTTGGCGACAGCACACGACACTAACAGCATGGCGACCGCGCCTTCGCCAAACACCGTGCCCTGCCGCTCAGCATCAAACGGCCGGCAGCGCTCGGGGTCCAACGCCGTCATGCGATGGAAGCTGGCCTGGGTCACGCGGGAAAGCACATCGGCGCCGACCACGCACATGGCGTCGACAGATCCGCTAGCAATCAGTTCGGCTGCCTGCGTCAGGGCATACAAGCCGGCGGAACAAGCATTGCTCATCGAAAAAATCGGTCCTGAAAAATCACGGCCGGTCAATTCGCCCACGCGATCCAGCAAGCGATAGCTGTTATGCTCTGCGAAGCGCGGCACACCGCCTCCGCAGCGCAGGCTCTCCGCAATTTCCGTATCGCCGGCAGCGGTGCCGAGGACAAAGCCAAGCGTCAAGTGCTCGCCTGCGACAGCGTCCCATCCGGCGTCGGCCAAGGCCTCTTCGACCGCACCGGCCACAATGCTCTCGAAACGACTGGCTTGGCAGCCTCGTACTTCGCATCCGATGTGATGGGCCGGCATGGCGTAGGCATGGTGCGGCGTTTGGTCTGGTTCAGGAAAACCGGCAATGGCCTCGACAGAGGGATCCGCGGGCTGCTGGAACAGCGCATCCCAGAATTCGGCAACGCAGCCTCCAATGGGCGACACAGCTCCCAGCCCGACCACCATCGCCAGCGGCTCCGCCGAGACCAGATCATGCAACTGGGAAGCCTCACGCATCGCTGAGCTCCCCGACCAGCGTCGCATGGGTTACGCGAAACACCTTGATGCTGCGATAGGAAGCGATACTGCGCTCGCCAACTCTGGTCTCGCCGCTGGCCACGGCCATAGTCGAGCTAACCAGGTCCAGCTTGATTTCGTGGCGCAAACGATCGCCAGGATAAGCCCCGCCCTTGACCTCAATACCGGTGAATTCACCGAATACCACCGCCCACTGTTCCTGCGTCTGCGCCAGGAACCCTTGCTGCGACAGCAGCAAACCCACTCCCTGGCCGAACGACTCGAGCAGCAACGCCAAGGGATAGGCCAGCATCTCGTCGGCGACAGGAGTGCCCTGGACGTGTTGATAGCAGGGTTCGTTCAGCGTAATATTCTTGAACGCCAGTCCGCGCTCGGGATCCGGCAACGCCTCAAAGCGATCTATCAGCAGCATCGGATAACGCTGTGGCATGACATGCAGAATATGCGCCGCATCAAAGTTCATCGACAGCTCCTCCGCACACCATGGTGACTCGGCCCTGCGCCACGCGCTCTCCATGTTTTTCGAAGAGCAATCCGACCTGGATGGAATGATTTAGCAAAGACGATTCCCAATCTAGTTTCAGTACGCAGGTGTCGCCCGGCACGATCGGCTGAAAAAACCGAAAACGTTCAACGCGCAGCAACCTGGGTCGTGCGAAGCCATTCCGAAGCAGCGCAAATTCAGCGGCGCGTTGCGACATCTCCAGCAGGAATACGCCTGGCAGCAGCGACTGTTGCGGGAAATGACCTTGAAAGGCCACATCATCCAGCTTGAATTTCCATTCAAACTCCCAATCGCCGTCGGCATGGCAATGCCATTGTTCGAATGTGCGAATCGCGCGGGCTTGATGGAATGATTTTGTCGTCGTCATGCGTCGGTTCCGATCAGATGGTGATCCCGCCATCCACCTGGAATACCTGGCCGGTGACATAGGCAGCGTGCTCTGACACCAGGAACCGGACCATGGATGCAACTTCCTCGGATCGCCCGAACCGCTTCAATGGAATACGGAGCAGCATGGCGGCAGCGGTTTTGTCGGACAGCGCCGCAGTCATGTCGGTTTCGATGAAACCGGGAGCAACCACATTGACCCGGATGCCGTAGCCGGCAACTTCCTTCGCCAGTGCTTTTGAAAAACCGATGATCCCGGCTTTGGCCGCGGAGTAATTGGTCTGCGTGGCATTGCCGTACACGCCCGATACCGATGAAATATTGACGATCGTGCCGGCGCGATTCTTGATGAAATGGAATATCGCCGCCCTGCTCAAATTGAACACACCGTTCAAATTGATATTGATGACTTCCGACCAGTCGTTCGGAGACATGCTCACCAATCCGACATCTCGATTAATGCCGGCGCTGTTGACCAGCACGTCGATCTTGCCAAAGCGCGCGGTCGCCAACTTAAGCCAATCGTTGCAAGCACTTCCATCGGACACGTCACATTGCGTGGCCGATACCTGCACGCCGAATTGCTCGCATTGACGTTGCGTCTCCAGCGCCGCGTCTCCGGCAGTGCGGTAGCAATATGCAATGTTGTAGCCGGCTTGCGCCAGCGCGATGCAAATTGCCTTTCCTATGCCACGCGATCCGCCGCTCACCAGAGCAACAGGATTAGATTTGATATCACCGTCTGTCATTAACATTCTCCATATGTCACAGCATCTCAAATAGATGCCTTGCCCAGCGACCTTGTCACTGAAGGGGACAACTCAATCCTTATCTGGCAAAGCCGCTCAACCTACGCTGAGTGAACGGATCGGCACAGTCGCAACGTCTTTCGATGCTGTCGCGAGCATCTGTTTTTGGCATCTTCAATGGAAGGCGGCTGCGCTAAACAATGCACCAGACATTGAGAAAGCCATCCATCCATCACGACACAAGCAGGATTCATTTGAATTCAACTCACCCAAGTTCAGCGAGTTGCACTTGGGCGTATTTCTGCGCATGGCCGCCCAATGAATATCCCTGACAGCGACTTCCTTAAATCGGGAACAGGGCGATCTTCGACGATTAGCGTCGACAGCGATAGCTACCAAATTTTGGAGGGCGCACAATGCATCGCAAGATTTCAGGCGTGAAGCGATTGGAGTGGATAGGAAAGAAAATTAGTGCACAGGAAGGAGGTGCTTACGAATCGGTCTCTTGCTATCCACGTATCGGAGATATGACGTAAACAAAGGCAGGACAAGGCTGTGTCAGAAGTACATCCGGGATCAAACCAGCGCATGAGCGCCAAGCAGTAATCCCATGCGCCGGCTTCCTCAGAATGCCATCAAGCGCAAGGTCGGCCGGCGCAATCTTGCTGCCGAACTTGGAAACATGTCTCGTGTCTGTAAGGTGACGGAATTTCCCCGCGACGCGTGTTAGCGCTATCAAGCGGCAATGGAGACAGGCGGCGTGGATGCTCTGGTTGATGCCAACCGTAGAAAGCCCATCTCAGAATGCGCACTGAAGAAACCACTGAAGTCTGCCTGGTATTGAAATGTGGATTGAAAAAAGAAGAATCCAGTGCCTCAACGACTCCACTTATTAATCCGAATTGGTACACTTTTAACGCGCCATTTGGTAATCTTCGTTTCGGTATTGACATTGAAGACGCTCTGCGCGAGCATGACAAGCCCGAGGTATTCAACAGCGACAAGGTTCGCAGTTCACGAGCACCGCCTTTACGGACTTGCCCAAGCGCGAAGGCGTGATCATTTGCATGGACGGGCGCGGTCTGGCCTTGGACAACTTCTTCGTCGAGCGCTTGTGACGCAACGCGAAGCACGAGGATGTGCACTTGAAGGGCTACGCCAACATGGATGAGCCGATGGCGGAATTGGCGCAATACTTCGGGTTCTACACGCAATGCGACCGCACCCATCCCTTATTTACCAGACGCCGGCCAACGGCTATCTCAGCGGATTGGTGGCGGGCGCTGATCGTTGATAGGTATAGCAGCGCGAAAGTAGCATCACGGGGCAGCGCCGACCAGCTGCAGCATTGGAAACGGACACAACTCAAACTCGCCGAAAAATTGTCTTGATAGATGGGTCCCCTTTAGTTATGAGCACAGGCTGGTTCAATCAATGAAAAATTGGCAAGAAGATATTCTAAACTTAATCAATGGCGGTCATGACGCGAACGAGTGCTTCGCTGAATTGGCGGAAGGCGCACGTGCACTTGGTTTCGAATACTGCGCATATGGTTTGAGGGTGAGCTATCCACTGTTTAATCGACAGGCCACCTTGCTCAACAATTACCCAGAGACTTGGCAGAACATGTATAGGGAACGGGACTACGTTCTTCAAGACCCTACGGTCAGACATGGACAGAGTTCGACCCAAGCCATGGTTTGGTCGAATGAGATGTTCGCCAATTCGCCAGAGTTGTGGAATGAAGCGCAATCATTCGGCCTTCGGGTCGGCTGGGCGAAATCCTGCATCGAAAGGAACGGGATCTTTGGAATACTGACCTTGGCCCGCTCTGCAGAATTGCTCACCGAGGCCGAACTACAGCACAAGAGTTCGCAAATGAATTGGCTGGCGCAAGCGGCCCACTTGAACATGTCGCGGCATATCATGCCGACATTGACCAACGGCCCCAACAGCCCGATCACTCCGCGTGAAGCAGAGGCCCTGAAATGGATCGGAGACGGCAAGACTTCGGCAGAAATCGGCTTGATCTTGTCCATATCCGAACACACCGTCAACTTCCATATCAAAAATGCAATTACGAAACTCAATGTGACCAACAGGACTGCGGCGGTAGTGATGGCTGTGGTAATGGGACTCTTGTAGGTTGTGCGATGGGGACTGGACTGCTGCTTGAGACGGAGGTGTTCGCTATTGACAGCGCACCTCATAGGGCTAATGAAACGATTCTTTCTGGCGCTCCTCCGGCGGCCCCATTTTCCATTGTTTTGTATCAGGAAGAAATACACCCCAGTCTGTAACATCCGGTTCGTATTTAGTGAAAGAAACCCGGTTAATGGCTTCCTTGGCAAGTGCATGGATGGTGTCGTTGTCCAGTGAATTGAGGCCTTCAAGCTGGTCGGCGTAGTTTGAAGCCCCAATAATTTTCCACTGGTCGCGCATAAAATCAAAGACCCATCCGGTGAAACTGAAGGTAGGACGTGGAGCATTCGTCGACACAGTGAACGGTATTGGAACATGAAGCGTTCGTGGCACGCCCCTGGGACCTAACAGATTACCTTCCAACGTTGCAGAAAAACCGAACGCCAACATACATTCAAGTTTTCCTTTGCAATCAATGGCATGTTGATAGAGGTCAAATTTGCTCAGTGAAATACGCCTCCAATTATTCGTCTCTTCAGGATCGTCGCTTTCGGCGCTAGTGCTGTTACGTCGAAGTCTGAAAATTTCAGCGTCTATAGGCGAGACAAACAGAAGCGGGCCGGAACCTTCCTCCGAACCTACCCATGTAGGCTCAGTCCAGGTCGAATCATCACCTCGCCGGAAGGTTCTCACAACAAGCGACAGGCCATAGTCAGAAATATAGTTGGTTCCGTGATTCTTGTTCATGTCAGAAAAAGAAAAACTAAGTAAAAAATGAATATCAAAAGAGCAATTTAAAATAAAGTAGTCATCGCTCTAATCGCACACTCCGTTAGTCAATGCTATTTGCTCTGCTCTGCTGGCTTCCCGCCTGTAATCGGCTGAAGAGCGCAATCATGACTCTTCGTGCATGGGGGCTGAAATATTATTGTTGCAGTATTTGTTTGTTTTTTCGACAAACCAGATTCTCTTCGTTTAGATTGTTGGTCTACAATCACTACTTTCGTAATTTGAATTCCTGCCCTGTTCATGAATGACACGATAGCGTCACTACGCTTTTGAACAAGATTCGAACCTACCCCAAGTTGGTCATCTTTGTACAAAAAAACTTCGTAATCAATACCACCCATTTCCACAGAATTTATTTTCCAATCAATCAGAGATCGTATTTCTTCGCTCCGAATTTGACTGGAATTATCATCAAACTGTATATCGTGTTCTAGCCCGCTAAACGAGGTTGCAGAAACTAAAGATGTCAGCATTAGGGTAGCGACAAAGCTAACGAGCCGTTTCATTATTTCCCCTTCCGAGCAAAAACAACATAACCAGCGATGTTGTCAGCGGTGGAGATGCAAAGTTTATTACCTTCTATCGCTTCGTCTACGGCCTTCCTTGTGGAGTACCAAGTGTCGTCTGAATTCATGGTGTCATTGAAGTGTGAAATTTCATGTACAAGAGTAATCAGTTTGGAATCACCTAGGAAAGGTTCGCCTGTATCAAAATTCTTTTTATCGTCAGGCATTTCGCAAAAATTTAGACCGATTGCAATCGTATGTGTTTCTGTGTCAGGCTTGCAAACCGCTGCTGTTGTATTCCTATCAGTTTTGCTAGTATCGCAGCTAAGATGCTTCGATGATGTTTCCGACAAGCGTATAAAATTGGACGGAGTGAGCTTGGACAACACGCGACTTATTTGTGGAAGTCCTTTCAGCAATGCCGATCGTACTTCTTCGCCGTCTGAACCGAACCATTGAATGCATGCCTTCCTATCATTCACTCCCCATCGACCGAGTTCAGCGATTCGTATCATGGCGCGTTCCATCGCGACATCTCGCAAATGCATAACTGTCTTGGCGAACTCTTCGTTCGTCATATTTGGACACATCGTTTCAGGATAAACGGTAATTACTTTTATCGAGGTATCCGTTGTTGGGGTCGTGGTCGCCGAACCGACGTAGCGGTACTTAGTGCCATCTGGCCCTACATGTATTGGCTTTGGATCTGGCATATTCATCCCACAAGGTAAGCGTTAATATTTTCGGAAGTGGCAACAGATGACAGTAAGTGTGTATGCCCGTTCCCATTCGTTGTGCCGTATTCGATTGCCCCCGAACTGCGTTCAATCGCATAAACGGTATTGGGAATAGGCTGACCATCTGAATTTTTCAGGGCAAATTTATCATCGAAAAATTCGTCGATAGAATTTGTAAGTAGTTCCATGCTGGAGGGAAGTCGGCTGATTGGAGGACTCCAAGCTTCCTCTTGAATTATAGGAGCCGGTCCAAAACTGGTAATCAAGGCACAGCCGCATTCACTTCGATGACCATCAAGAGCAACAGGAATGTCGTGATAAAGAAAGTGGGGCGAACCCTCGATGATCTTATTCACGCCATGGGGACGACCATCTGGATACTTCCCTGGGCAGTCCACCAAATCATTTAATCGGGCAAACGCTCTCCCAAATGCGGAACCAGTTGATGAACCGGAAACAACCTTTCCGCCACTTGTATTCGAGTCACCTAGCCGTATTATCCCTACACCACGAATCCACATTGCCCACCCTTTTCATTTCTCGTTTTCTAGCCCAGTCATCCCACCAGATAGAATTTAACGTTTTCGGCCACTACCGTAGCTGCGAGTAAAAATGTATGCCCGCTCCCGTTCGTTTCGCCGTATTCGAATACACCAGAATGACGCTCGACTGCGTATATGGCGTTGGGAATTGGCTTACCGGCCCCGTCTTTGAGCACGAATTTGTCATCGAATAATGTGCCGGTGGTAGGCGTACTCGGGCCTTCTTTGTAACCGACCCATGAGCCATACCCTTGCTGGACAACCTCTTCAACAGTCATGGTTTGGCCCATGCAATTCAGCGAATTGATGAGCCTGGGCTTTGGATTGCAGGCGCACACACACAAATCCCTGTCTAGGGCAGCCTCTCTGCCCATGAAGTAGCAATGCAAGCGAGGGCCGTATGCAACAACGACGCCCGTTGTGTGACACTTCGGGCAGATTACCTGGTCGCCAATCATAACGATGGCTCTGCCCATATTGGTAGAGGAGTTCTGGGAAGCGAGGACTATTCCGCCTGCCGTAGTCTTGTCACCGTGAACGATGTTGTAGCGCCGCATAAAGCTCCCTCATTCACCCGTTAAATGTGGCAACTATAAGCTTGATAATTAAGCAATGGCAAGAGAAAATATTGATTATTTATCATGACAATTTTTAACAATTATCACGATAAGATTTAGTGAGAATTTTCTTGGGTATGGAGGCTAGGAATAGCGCCCGCAATACTTAGAAGGTGAACCACTAGAATACTAAAAAGGTCATCGAACCGGAGACATCTTCATATCCAGAATCAAATACAAATCAGTCCGAAAGCAAACGCGACGTTACAGCCAGAAAGCGCGAGTCAGTTCACACAATGAGTCCGCTTGGGATGATTATTGGGCACGCGCTAGATGCCCACTGCGCAAAGCAAAAAGGGCTTCCTTTCGGAAGCCCTTTTTGCCAACTAGCACTTGCTGATGTTCTGTTGGTGGGGCGTGTGTGATTCGAACACACGACCTACGGATTAAGAGCCGAATAAAAATCAAACCAAGCGCCCGTAGATTACTACCAATCACCTGATTTAACAACGGATTTGCATCACTAGCCATCTCTCGAAATCACACAGTTTTACTTGGCGATTCCGGCAGAATTCCGGCAGATGGGTCCATGAACTGTGCGACCCATTCGCGTCTATTAGCAGCCCAATCTCGCCTGCGCAACGCCTCCGCAGAGCTACTGTCAGGCAGCCCAGCTTCATCCTCGATCTCGCGCAGGTAGATTGCTACATCCTCCATGGGAGGAGGGTAATTTTCGCCATAACCACGCATTGCACCATCTGCAAATCGCTCATAGGTAATCAGGAGCGTATCGCGCTTTGCCTCACGAGAAGTTCGAGGCAACTTGTATTCTGCAGGAACGCCACCTGGCAACAAACTCCCGTTGCCACCAACCAAGGGGCCGGTGCCTAAATTTCGAACAACTATTTTGAACTCTGGGCGACCAAGCATTTTTGCCGCCCGGTGTTCCAAATTCTGAAGAGCGGCAGTCTGCAATGCCCTATCAGTATTAGGGTTGCTGCTAATATATGCCTCGGTTCTTGAGTCAGTTGCTGCAGGGTAGTCCAGTGCTCTATCCAGCGCGCGATAAGACAGCCCAGTAGTCTTTTGCAGCGTTGTCAACAGACCGAACGCAAATCTCTTTATATGTGGCCGCATGCCACGGCCGCGGTTCGGGCCGTCATTCGACATTGATGATCTCTCTCGTTTGCATAATCTGCCCCGCGACAATTGATTCCCACGATCATACATTGATGCCTGAGATAACTCCAGATCACAGGTGATCATATGACGAAAGCACAAAACGATTTTCGCGTCACGTTCGCCCGCATGGCCGACCAAGCCATCGTTACGCGAGCAGAGTTTGCAGAGCTTCTTGCGACAACGCCGGGAGCGCTCAGCCAGATGAGCTACCGCGGTGAGCTCCCTGCCACCGCATTCCCAAAAAAACGCCGGGCGTGCTGGTATGCCCGAGATATCCGCGCTTGGCTGGACGCTGTGCAAGCCGCCCGCTCAGAGCTAGTACCGCAACCCAACACGGTAGACACAGGCAAACGTATTGGCCGTCCCCGTCTACCTTCAGACCATTGAAGGTAGGTGAAATATGAGTGTGATCAAGGTGGTTCGTCCAGAAACAGGGTACGCACAGATTCCTAATTTATTTGCTGAAGACCCACGCCTTAGTGAAGCTGCGGTGGCTGTAGGGCTTTTTCTCGCTACTCGATGGCATGGTTATCAAATTCGGCCCACAGATATCCAGTCAAAATTTTCGGAGAGACCCGGAAAGCCACGAGGTAGAGAATGGTGGGCAAGAGTTTCGAATGAGCTTAAGTCCGCAAATTATATGTGGCTCAACCGCATGCACGGTGAGGGTGGAAAATTCGCAAGTGATTGGATTTTCTGCATTTTGGGACTTCCCGATGAATACACCGCACGTGGCTCAGCCGATGCCGGCTCAGCCCACATTGGTTCAGCCAACACCGGTTCAGCCGCTGCTCGCTCAGACAGCACGTATACACAAGAAGGGTTAACACAAAAAGAGACAACAACAACTACGCGCGCGCAGCGCGGTGGTGGTTGTGGACCTACAGATTTTTCTCTTATTTTCGAACGTTCGACTGAGCGACACCGTGATCTATTGGCGGGCTTATTGCGTGGCACGCCACTGGAACCGGGGGCAACCCAGAATATTTTAGATGAGCTCGCGGGTGTTTTAGACGCCGCTTCCCAAGGTAAGCATCCAGGCATTAGAAACGTTCGTGGATGGGTCACCCATATGGTTCAGCAATCTCAAGCAGGCACCTTCATCCTGGATTTTGGGCGAGCTATAAAGATTCGGAGAGAACAACAGGTGATGCGACCGTCAGCACCTGACCTGGTCAAGCCACCTAGCCGTGAAATTGCGAAGGCACATCTAAGGATGTCGCTTGAAGATCTAGAGCATCGCCGAAGGTCGAAATTTAGTCCTGTGAACGGGAGCATTTATGAGTAACGCGCGGAAAATTGAAATTGTTATTATAGCAATTTTGAATAGCCAATTATTCAATGTAATCACCTATCGTCTTGGCGCAGGCTTGCTATTGATTAGCAACCTGGCGCTCCCTTTTGGGCAGCATCGGCTCTTTATGAAGTTGGGAGGATGGTGGATTTTTCCTGCGATGTTTATCACGGCGTGCGTGGGCGCTTGGGGTTATGTTGACAGCCACGTCGCCGTATGGAAATTGCTGACTCTGCCATATGCTTTTCTGTTCGTGACTGATGCGTGGCTGATCGCGACTACCTCACCTAAGGACGCAGAATGAAGCGCTTCTTCTTGGCGTCTCTGCTGCTGGTGCTTGCGGTCGGAGCCGCCTATGCGGACTCATCGACTGGCACAGCGCTGAACCAGTTCACGCCACCTGCAGGCGATACATCCGTTGACTTCCTGCGTGAGGTGTTCGGCAGCATCGTGGGGTTGATCGCAACGGGCGGGAACGTCCAGAGCACCCAAACCGACGATGTTCTCGGTGCGATGATGAAAATCTTCAACAGCGCGGTGCTGTTTCTGGGGATGCTCTTTGTCGGCTACACCACAATAAAGGGAACAGTGAACTCTGCCCACGATGGTGAAATACTGGGCAAGAATATGTCATCCATCTGGATCCCCCTGCGCACCGTCGGCGGCACCGCTCTCTTGCTCCCGCTGGGCTCAGGTTATTCACTCATTCAGATAGCGATCCTCTGGCTTGGTCTACAGGGCGTTGGCGTCGCGGACGCCATCTGGAAGGCCGCCATCGAGCAGATCAATCGGGACAACATGATTTCACGCCCAATGATTCCCGATTCGCGGCCGCTGGCGGCCAACATCCTCAAGTTCGAGGTGTGTGCCGCGGCCATGAACAAGCAATTCCAGGATTCCGGTCGATCGACGCGGATCCAGCCGGTGCCATCAAGTCAAGTCATGATGAATACCGGCGAATTGCTCAACTACGATGTTTTCGATTCCCTCCCTGTAGTAGCGGCCTACACCACCGTCAAGAATCTGTCGAATGCCAAATACACGGTCAGCAACTACCAGTGGAAGGCGAACGACAACAGCTATATCAACCCCGCGGTGTGTGGTGGCATTTCCTGGAAGCAGAGCTGGGAAGCATCTGAGGGCAATAGCAATACCAAGATCATCAAAGCACCTATCATCGCCGCCCACGCGCAGGCCGTACAGCAGATGATCCAAGCGATGCAGCCGGTCGCGGATCAGATTGTGGCCGGGCAGAAACCAACGCCAGGCGCGATCGACACCGCAGCAAACAATTACGAAAACGCACTCCGCACGGCCGCTAAAAATGCCGTTTCGCAGACCAATGATCGCGCTCGCAGTGACTTTTTACAGGCCGCAAAGGATGGCGGCTGGATCTTCGCCGGGACCTGGTACAACCACATCGTAAAAATGAACGATGTGATGCAATCAACATTGAATGGTCTACCGACTTCCGACCCGATTGACATCACCGATAAGGAGACCCAGGAAGTCCTGCAAACGTACCAGGATGCGATGGCGACGGCGGATGAGTACGCCAAAAACCGCGTCGCAGGAATCAGGCAGGTCTACTACAACCAAACCGATGTGCGCGCACCACAGCAGGGGGAAGGTGCTTGGGAATATGTCCGGAAAATGATATCGGCACCCTTCATGGGAGCGATCAACCAGATGACGCAAGAAATCGCTGGATCGAACTTGAATCACATGAGCCAGATGAAATCCTTCGGCGATACGATTGTCGGCACCGGTGAAGCTTTGCTTGTTACGTTTGCCAGTGCCACGGGCGTAGCAAGTTCTCTAGCGGGGAAAGTAGCTGGGGCCGGCATCATGGATTGGGGTGCTGTACTGCAGTTCCTATCCAGCGTCATCAGTGTGCTCGTGATCGCCATATTGTTTTTCGGGGTGACACTCTCGACTTACGTCCCAATGATTCCGTTCATCACTTGGATGACTTCGGTGGTTAACTGGCTTGTTCTTGTTTTGGAGTCGGTCATCGCCGGTCCTTTGATGGCCGTTGCACACGTCCACCCAGATGGTGACGATGCTGTAGGCAAAGCCGGACATGGCTACATGATGATCCTGTCGCTCGTCATGCGTCCTTCGTTAATGTTATTCGGGCTGATCGGCGGCATGTTATTGACGCAGCCAGTGGTTGGGATGATCAACGTCGCTTTCATGACGGTCGTGGCTGGGGTGCAGGCTGATTCCTTAACTGGTGTTGTTTCGTTCATCGCCTATGTAGCAATTTACGTAGTTGTCATGACCACGGTCGTACATATCGTCTTTTCGCTAATTCACTGGATTCCCGACAACATACTCCGATGGCTTGGAGCGCATGCTGGCGGCATTTCGTCGGCAGAGCAAGCCGGCAACCAAGGACATGACGTCTTGGTCGGCGGAGTACGCGACGTTAAACACGGTGCTACTGGAGGACTCGGGGGAAAAGGGCATATGAGACAGCCAGGGAGCGAACGACTTGAAGAAGGAAGTGGAAGTTTCAGCAACGACGAGTTACTTGCTGGTCGTGATTAATCCTGTGACTGTTTTAGGTAAATTGAGACTCATTCCGAGTGGAGCATGGAATAAATTTAGGAGCGATAAGGCATGAGGCGATCTAAGGGTTTTTCAGGGCAAAAGGGCTTCACGGCCCTTGAGATGATTGTTGTATTAATCGTGAGCGTCGCTGCACTGAGTCTCGGCGCACGATATATGTCGGATTACGCCGATAACCAAGTGAATCAAGCCGCCGCGGACCACATGAAAACGGTTGCCGATGCTGCCGCAAAATACACGAAGGACAATTACGCGGCCATCCTGGCGATAGCAACAAACACGACGCCGGCGGTCATCACCATACCGATGTTAAAGAACACGGGCTACTTGACGTCTTCGGTCACTGACCTAAACGCATTTGCGCAGAACTATCAGATCCTGGCGCTTCAGCCCGTCGCAGGTAAGTTGGAAACACTGGTAATGACGACAGGCGGAGAAACAGTGCCAGAAATGAGCATTCGTCGGATTGCGCAGCTCTCAGGGTCGCGTGGCGGCTTTATTTCAACGACGAATGTCGCAGTAGCAGTTGGCAGTTTCGGTGGCTGGCAGATGCCTCTGGCAGCCTATGGCACATCACCCGGTGCTGGCCATCTCGCCACGGCATTGTTCTTTGACGACGGGGCATTGGTGAGCGATTATCTTTATCGAAGCGCGGTCGCAGGGCACCCGGAATTCAATCGCATGAATACCGCCATCGATATGGCCGGAAACAACATCAATAATGGAGGCCAGGTGAATACCGCCACTTTGGTCACTACCGGCAATGCTACCGTCGGCGGTAGCGCGTCGGTTGCCGGCAATGAGACCATTGGTGGAAATTCTTCAGTAACGGGGACAGTGACAGCGGCGAAAGTGTCTGTACCCGCCGGGAATAATCTGCAGGTCGGCGGGTCGGCATTTTACGGGGACGGCGCTAATTCCGCGGTCAGGCAAAACGGTGGCTTCTACATCCAACACTATGACGGATCAGCTGCCGATATTCCACAAGTTGGAAATGTCAACTCATCTGGGACAGTCACCGGCCAAATGTTTGTACCTACCAACGCATATGCCGCCAACTCGTTCTGCTGGTGGCCTAATGCAATTGCGACTGAAGCAGGTACTGGCCGCATGTTGTCGTGTCAAACAAATGGTTCATCATATGCTTGGCGACGTCCCGGCTCTATAGCAACAACATTTGTTGGCGCTATAACCGGAAATGCTCCTCGCGATGTGGGTTGGCATAAATTCTGTGTTTTAAATGGAATTGGAGACCCTCAGGTGACCGGTACGACTATTATATTAGTACCGACTGCGGGCCCAAATGCGGAGGGATATTGGTGGTGGCAGGTTCAGATGAATGCGTATAACGGAGCTGGTACGGCAGTAGTTGCTTGTTTTGACGATGTGTGACTTTCTAAAACACAGAAAAACACAGAAAAACACAACGAGAATGGCAACAATGACTACTGCGCTGGCGGAAAACGAATCAAAAGAGACGTTCAATCAATTGAAAACGAAGATCCGCCAGGTTGAAATACGCCAGTCTAAACGTGAATGAGACAATCCACCGCAAGTTTGCTGTCCAAGTACTTCACCACCGAGGCAAAATCTAGTCCGCAATCCGTCAGCTTGATCGCCGCGTCAGCTTGCCAGACGAGGTCGCCTTGTTCAAGAAACGTTGTTCTCAGCTCACGCACAGTTTCGAGTGCCTTCTGTGCCCATACCAGAAAGTCGTCGAGTTTCCAGTAGCGAAGTCCTTGCGCATGCGGCACGGCAGCCGACCGGATGCCGGTCGCTGGGGAAACCAGCGTCGGGAAGAAAGTGCATCCGGTTGATTGTTCGACATGTGTTCTTATCCAATTTGGATGCGACATTGCCTGTCTCGCCTTGGTGACGTCGAGCGCACCGTCGCTCTTTGTGTTCACATAATCTTCGAAGACAATGCACCCAGTGCCCGAGATCCACCAAGGGTCCGGGGAACCTTCGGACTCGATCTTGCCGGCGATAAAACCAACAAGATTGCCTAACGCGACTTGTGCGTTCTCAAAAGTTGTTGGGTCACGCAACCCAGTAAGAATGTCCTTTTCGATCTTGGCAAACTGCCGGTCATGGCTCGATCCCAGTCGTGAAAGTTCAGCAGCAAGTCGTTCGACTTGTTGCTGAAGGGCCGCTTGGGCGGTGTCTAAATCTAACAACTCGGGAGTTTCTCGTCGCGCGAAATCGGTGAGCCAGCTGATGTCGGGAGCGCATTTGTATGCCTCTGCGAAGTGGTGTCGGGCCTTCGATTCAAGCATTGAGATCCCTGCATTTGCGCCGAGATAGGCAGCCGAGCCGGCTAGATAATGCCAAAGCGCACGGTATCCACGGACATCGGGTGCAGTCAACGCCCCGAGAACTCGCTCGGCGAATCCAACAGCCCGAGTGTAGTCGCTACGCCATAGCGTCGTCTGATAGTCGACTTCCCAGCCAACTGCATCTTGTAGGTTCGTTATTGCGGGCAGCGATTCTTGCTGCATCTTGCGGCGCGCTTCAACGATGGTGCGATTGGCATTTTCCCAAGCCTTTCCATTTTCCAGAAAGATGCTGAAATTCTCCAATATATCCGCCGCCGCGTTATCTTTCGACTGTCTCACACCAAAGTCGATTTCCGCCTGAAGCTCGGGATGGAAGAATTTCCTGCGACGAATGTCGGATAGGTAGTCAGGAAGGTCATCACCTGTAACGACGACTGCTGAGTAATCTTCTAGTGATCGGGTACAACGGCCAATCGCCTGTACCACTCGGGTCTGAATTCTCTCGTTATATAGAGTGTTCGCTCCCATACGCGACATCAAAAAGCGCTCCTGCGAATTCATCGCCTTGGGTAGGCCCTCTATGAAAAGTAATCGACACTCGTTGCCGGAGAAATCTACTCCGTCGTAACGATTAGCAACTATCGCGACTGCGTGGGGACTGGATATGAACTTGTTTTTCGAATTCTCAATATCTTCGGCGCGGAAGATCGGGAATCTGATTCCATCGGTGACCTGCTTAGTTATTACGTCGGCCAGTGGGTTGTTAGGGACCAGTACAACGCTGCGCCCGGCACGCTTCATAAGTTCAAGGCGTAAATCTGTGACGTCGGCACCTGACAATGACATCTCGGGAAAAATGAAGAAGCGGCGGCCAACCCCTTGGGTATCCCAGCCTCGTGGGGCGGACAGGCGGTGAATATTGCTACGACCCGTTAGGCGCTCCAGGTCGCCACCGGCTCCTAGTGTGGCCGACATATAGATACGCTGCTTTGCTGCATTGAATGGCGCATGCGAGAACGTCGGCGGTAGCAAAGGGCGGATGAGAATGTCTTGCGAGGATAGATAGACGTGGCAGGCATTGACGTGGCTACGCAACAATGACCAGGGATATTGGAGATCGGTATCCGGGCTATGGACGTCGAGGATCTCAATCAGTTCCTCCTTGATGGCGACCAGCGTCGGCGTTGGCAACATGTCGACCCAGGTTCGGTCAACGGAATCCTCCCAAGATCCGCGCAATCTAGTTAAGTTGGTGACGCTTAGATAGGGGGCCAGTAGATTGCATAGTGCCTGATGAACAACCGCATGGGATTTTTCGGCTCGTTCGATGCGCAGCGACCAATATGATGCTACGTAGTTTTCAGCCGCATGAGCATCGTCAAGCACGATAACGTCCGCATTGCTGAAGTACGAGTTCGTGTTGAAAAGGCTCGAATATGTAGTGATCGCAATTTTCTCTGCCTGTTGATAGTCGGCCTTTGTCGCAGGTGGGTAGTCGCGCTGCTTGCCGACGAAGGTGGCGACAGACATACCATATTTCTCTTCAGCCTGATTTACCACTTGGTGGACCAGTTGCTTTGTGGGGCACAAGTACACCACCCGCTCGTTGAACTTGCGGCGGCGCCACTCGGCTATAAGCAGGCCAACCAACGTCTTCCCGCTTCCAGTCGGCAACTGCAAGGCCACGTCGGACAAATCCACGCCCTGGGCAGCATAGTCCTGCATCATCTCGGCTTGGTGGGGCAACACATCAGGAAATTTCCGACGTGTCAGGTCACGGAACAGCTTGTCCGGTGACTCCGGAACAGATTCGTCTGCGGCGGCAGTTTTGAAGGCCATGGCGTTTCCCCTTGATATCTTATACTTTAGATTTCTCGATTAAAGCGATTTCGCTAAGCTCTTCTTCCAATGTATCAACAACAATAGCAAGTCTAGAGTTCGCCTGATTTCGGCGAGCTGCTCTAGAAGCAACGGCCTCCGGTGAATAGAAACGAGCAGCAAACTCAGCCTGAGCTTTACTGTCACCAGCAATCAATCGAAACCAATCTCCGTCGTAAAAAGGCATAGGTTCGTGACCTCCCTCAATGTAGGCACACGCCTTCAACGGGTAAAGATCAATGACCTCAATAAGCCTCTTGTCGAATGTTAGTAGCGCCGGAAAGAAGTATCGCGCATGTCGAGATGGTTTCAGTGTCATAGACTGTTCTAGTTGGCGTACGTGCCATAAATCCCACGCCATGCCATCTAGATCATGGAATAAGTTGGACGCTTTTTTCTGATTCGGATCCCTTTTTTGGATTTTCCCGAAAAAAGTTAATCCTTCATGTCCTCGCTCGAAGTAGGCACGAGCAACAGCGGTCTCTCGCCCGCTTATTGTGGCAAGCTCTTCGTCACAAAATGCAACGAATTCCTCAATCTTTTTCTTGATAGATGCCTGCGGGGTCTTTAGTTGAATTGACGCCATTTTTAACAATTGGCTGTACATGAATTGGTGCCGAAAGTTCAGGGCCGCCATGAATGCCACGTTGGCCCGATCTATGTACATGCGCGATATATGCTCATGCGCTCGCTTTGACAGCTCCTGGGCAGATAATACTGAGTGTGCTTCGCCGTGAGTTTTCAGTCGTTGTGTATCGAGTGTCCGCAATATTTCGTATGCCTTGAGTTTCTCGAAAATCGAATCGGCGGCAGTGCCATCATCTAAGTTGTGAAGATTTTCATAAAGATATGGAATTGGATCCACGAACACATCGTCCCGAGCGATGAAATCAAAAACCTCTTGGAAGTCCTTTGGGATACGCGAAGATATTCGTCCCGCTAAGTGTGGTTCAAGATAGCTCAGGGCTTGAGTGTCAAGAGATATTGAGTAATCGATTGGATATTTTATATCTCCACTTTCCATTTCCTTCACAGTTTCCTTGTCGATAACAAGAATGTTTTCGGTGTGAAACAGCGATCGGACGGCAGCACCTGCGGAGAAGGTGCGATTGACCGCAAAGCCAGGTAAACCTCCATTTTCTGCGGCAAGGACAAACTTGCAATTTGGTAATGATGAAGCCGCCAAGTTGAACCTTGCAAATGCTTCTGCCGGGGAATCAGAAGTACAGATGCGTGCCATGATGTCTCGAATTTCAGATTCTCTTTCGCGATTCAAGTTTGTTTCTCCTAAGTACGCATGTTCGAATTATTTGTTCTACACACCTGTGTCCCGAAAAACTTGATCTCTACGTAGTCAATGGAAATGTATCGACACGTAAAGACTCAATGGCTTTCTATAAAAATTACAGCCACCCAATTATGCTAATGTAAATACATTCTGGCAATATATTTTCCGTGAGAAATTTTGCGAAAAATATAATTAATTAGCTGGATGGAGATATCAATCAGTTGTTATTGATCAAGAAATGAGTTGTAGTAAGTCGGACTTGACCTGATAGTGAGCGTTGGATGAATACTTCCTGTTCCTCCTGGGAAGAAGCAGACGTCCCCATGTGCCGAACTGCCGCGGCTCGCGCCGTCCCAAGTTTACTCAGTGTTATCGTCGCCGTAGTTGTCCGGATTGCTCATCCAATCCGGCTCAATGTCACCTAACTGGATGTGGTGTGTTTGTGGAAGGATTTCGATCGCCTCAATCGTAATGCGATCGGGAATTTGCCCGCCGAGCGTAACGATTGCTTCGATGTTGATACGTTCGTCGGTGACAATCTGACTACCTCCCATCGGCATGTACTCCCGGTCCATGCCATCCCACTTGCGAAATTTAAAGTAGCTGCTCACTTGCGCGAACGCGGTGGCCTCGACCTGCACAAATACCTTGCCGTCGCCATGCTCGACGGCCTCAAAGCTCTTGTTGGCGAATTCTGGCTCAAGCAGCTCGACGTCAGTGAAGGACGCCTCTCCGCCCTCAACCTCAAATTCGAATTGCGATTCCGCGTCGATATCGAATTCAATCTTGCTATCCTGACCAGACAGTTCTCGCAACAACGCGGCTTGAAGACCAATCGGATCGCCTTCGTCCAGCAGTTCGGCGAGTCGGCGCGCGGCATAGCTGGCTGTCTGATCTTGGAACCCGCTAAGGGCATCCGCGAGGTCGCGAACCAAGACGAGGCGCGGGCTCGTTGCGCAGTAACGAACCCAGTCTGGATCGTTTGATACTACCAGCACCTTGCGCCGTTGCTGTTCGGCCCAGTGCTCGAGGGTTAGCAGCGCGACCGCATCTGGAAATTCGTGCTTCTTTGGCCCGGTAGCTGCAAAAGGCGCCTGCGCGTCAAAGTACCGTATCATCACTTGATCTAGCATTACATGATCCCCCGCATGGAGGACCACGGCGCCCGTGCGATCAATCCATCTCGCCAAGCGTTGTCTGGCGATCTCGGCTGCGGCCTCCGGATGGGTGATATTCACGAGCAGTTGCGTCGCCGGCGTTACATCGTCGACTAGTGACAGCAGCTGCGCATTCTCTACGAGACGCATCGCGCGTTTGAGCTTGCTCTGTGCATCGCTTGCGGCCTGAAGCAGATGGGCCTCGACTTCGCCAGCGATCACATCTGGCAGTAACACGGTAATTTCGCTATCGGAAAATTGCGCCACACGCCGGAGCAAGCCTGCTTCCAGTGCAAGTTGCTTCGCGTCGAACACCTCAGTATCGAGCGCGATCGCACCGATCTCGTTCGCTTCGATCTGTTCACGAATCGCTTTATCCATAACGTTCCATGTAAGAGATAAGACAGGATACCGCCAGCTACACAACTAGTTCCCTCTTCTTACGGCAGATTTCATCTTCATGCCCTTGCCTTGGCGACTTCGCCCTGGCGCTTGTTGACGACATCCCGCCAACTAGCCAGTCGCTCGATGTCTTCGCCGAGCTCATCGGGGTCAGGGACCGGCAGTCTCCCGACTGCCGCCGCTGCATCATGCTCGAACTTCGAGCTCTTGGTCATGCCTGCTTCGATTTCTCGATAGTCGTCGTCTGTCACGACCACTGACTTGAGTCGTTGCGTTGACACGCCTTCACCGAACCGTTGAACTGCTCCGTTGAACAAAACCTCTTCGATGCAACGCTCCCACGCAAGGCGCAGCCGACCATAGCAAGCTGCGGTCAAGCGGCGGTGATCGTCGTCGTTGCCTTCCTGCTCGGTCTTGCGAACGATGACCAGCATTTGCCTCAGCCGTGCTAAGCGATCCTTTGTACCCAACACATCGAAGGGAAGGTTTTCGGAATGGACGCCGAAACCTTGCGCAGTCCTCCGGATGTAGTTCTTTGTCAGCGTCGCGCCTACCTCATCCGCTTTCTGCTCCAAGATGCAGAGGAAGTAGATGTCGTGGGTAAAGACGATCACCTGTCTTGTCAAGGATTCGATCGCTAAGCGCTCCGCGAGCTCCCAACGGCGCCGGTGGTCAAGCGATGAGACTGGATCGTCGAACACGAGGCCTCCGCGCTTCTTGCCAAGCTTGATCTCCGCGAGAAAGGATGCAATGGCAATGGCTCGTTGCTCCCCCTCGCTGAGAATGGCCGCAGGCGTCCCGCCGCCAGGTAGTTGCAGAGTGAGCTTGAATTGCGTCTTGCCACCTGGGGATTCGGGCTTCATCACGACTCGGAGCTGATGAACTTTGAGCCGTTTGAACTCTTCGTTAAGGGCATCCGCCAGTTCTTGGCTGGCCGTCGTCCGTGACAGATCGGTCGATTTCCTCGAAATGGCTCGTGTGTCCATTCCATCAATGCAAGCTTGCAGCTTGCGGCAGGTCTCATGCTTGACCATCGCCTCAAGGACGGCAGTCTTAATCTCGCTAAGCCTGCGACGCGCCTCAAGCTCCAGCTTCTCGGCAACCATGGCAGCCCGAATCTTCTCGTCGGCGGTGGCCTCAAGTGTCTTGGCTTGATCCAGCAAGCCGTTAACGATGGCAGCCAAAGCAGGCTGTGGTTCATCCGGTAGCTTAGGAACTTCTTCCCATGGAAGTTTTCCTGCCGCAGCCTCTAACGCAGCCTTTTGGCGAGCGACAAGCCCCTCTTGTATTGAGGTACACGCTGTGGCGAGAGCTGGCTCGATCTCAGTAATCTCTTCAACCAGCGCATCACGGAACATCATGTCCAAAGCGGCTTGCTGAAGCGCTCTGTAAGCCGTCGCAGCTATCTCGCGCGCATCCGTTGCCGCCTTTTCGGCAGCTTCCTTGATGAAGGCGTCGAATCGGACAAGGCGTGCCACCCCTTCCTGTCCGAGGGTGTTTTGGCAAAGTGGACACGTCGCGTCCTCGGGAAGCCCCGGAAACTTATGCTCTGGATGGCTTACCTCGGCGAACGCTCGGGCGGCCGCAAAGAGATCTTTCCACTCGTCTCCTCCGGTACCAGCCAATTGTCCTGGGGTCTGCTTGAACTCGGTTGCGGCTAATTCAGCTGCTACTTTGGCCGCCTTTGACTTCCCAATCAGCATCTGGAGCGTACCAATTTTCTCGTCGGTGACCAACCCGACCGCTCCCGTGATCCGATCCTTCAACGCCGTGAAACGAGTGGCCTTCTGGCGCAAAGTCTGGGCCTTTTGCTTCGGGTCGGCTTCGGACAAAGTTTTGGTCAGAAGGGCAAACCGTTCTTGCTCAACCTCGGAAAGCGTGGACAAAGCCTCGATGTCCTCAGGCTTTGTCTTGGCTGGGATTCCAAGGAGTGCCTTGGCGACAACGGTCTGCTCCTTGGCGAGCGCCGCATAAGCCGCATCGCTCGGGGTGTTGGCCGCTTTTTCTTGCGTGGCACGAACCTTGAGCTTATTGCACGCGCCGACCAGTCCTTCGAGGATGTCCAATCCATACGGGGCGTATGCGAAGTCGCCATGATTATCAATGTAGGCGCGGGCACAATGCGTGTCGAAGATGGAGATGTCCGACAACGGTTCGGGCGGTTGACCTCCATAGCGCCAAGGCAAGTCCGTTGCAGTGCCGTCAATTACGACCTCGAACACAGCTTGGGCAACGCCAACCGTCTTGGGGTCGAGGTTAGCGTCCGGGAGAATGGGCTCACGCCGATCCCTCGCGCGGCAAGCGTGTTTGAACACTCGCGAATAGCCAGACTTCCCGGCACCGTTCTCGCCGTAAATGACGGTCAGACCCGCCAGTGCAATGGGCAGATACCCACCGTTCACCAATGCGTTGACATTGTTCAGATCCTTAATGCCTGCCAGTTGAACGAGACGAGCCGAGTCGGCCGGCGGAGCGACTTGAGCATCCTGAAGCTTCTTGGGCACGCGCCTCTCAGGGTCTGGAATTCCAGCCTCCTCTTTCGCCAAAGCGTAGAGGTCCTCCAAATCGGCCGCATTGAAATTCCGATCTGTATAGAGTCTGACGATGGCATCTTGCTGCCAGGCCGAGAGGTCTTTGGACCAGCCATGGATTTCTTGCAGTATTGTCATCTGCCGTCTCCCGTTAGTACGCAAAGCTAAGCGGCTTATTTGCCGATGCGCAGGACGGCCAGAATGCCGACTTCAACATTGTCTAGCCGCGCCCAAGTTTGGTTATGGCACTGTAATCGGCTGCTTATTACCGAAGGTGGCCGACACTTGCTAGGATAGTATCTTGCCTATTCGCAATATACACAAATTCTCAAGCCGGCATGCGAGGTTTTAATCTAGCGGGGGAGGCGATTGGATGGCGTCGATTAATGCGGATAAGTGGCGGCGGCAGCGCAATTATTTTCATAGACCACCGACACCTGTTTCGAATGGTCACTATATCGACGAATGGATCCGGTCAAATACAATTTATCGGATCTTAGAAACAACTAAGGTCTTCGTGTCGTACCGATATCCCTGCTGTTCCAATTTAATTGCCATGGCATCAGCTTTGACTTGACGTTGTATGTCTTTGCGTAGCAGTTCATGGTTTGGATTAGTTTTCCGCAACTCGTTTTCCAATTTCCGGCGCAACGCAGCCTCACCGTCTACTTGTGCATCAGTGAAGATCACTTTTTTTGTCGCCTGATCGAGTTCTGCCTTCAAGCGATTGGATTGGGCCTCCCATTTACCAATTGCCGCAGCAGCATCCGCTCGATCTGCACGACCGCGAGCAATCCAAAATCCTCCGGAATCAGTATTGGCCATGCCCGATCTCCAAGTGAACTACATACAATATTTACTAACATAAATACATTATCACAATCGATGGCTAGACCGGTCAGATTCCGATGTTGGTGAGTGACCGTGGCCATGGGATTCCGGGGGACTTCGATCAACATAATTTATCTGGGTCGACTGCGTATCATGTCTGTCTTGACGCACTACCTTAGCCACCGCTTCTATATGTGGTTTTGCGCTTACCTTACCTTCAATTGCATCCTGAAGCTCAGTCGGCATTCGCTTTGCGCGACACTCTCGCAGAAAATGTGACAATTCTCCTACCACTAACCCCAATCGCGTGCGGTCGGCGCTAGCGGTGGCGATGATTCGTCGGCAATGAGCGAGGTAAGTTGCCCAGTCTAGCTCATTCTCTGTTTTGGCCAATATCATCGAGCTATTCAGCAGTTTTGATAGGAATCCTGTAGCTTGAGATTTCTTCAATGTGGTCCAGCTCGCTGAGGCTCTTTTCTTGATCTGGTGATATTCTTCGTCGGCGTGGTTTTCAACAAAATTCCTCTGATCCACCTGAATTGTATCGTCGGCGATTTCCGTAGATGGGATTTCCCCGTATTTTGCACGATGTGCCGCAAACTCTTCCTCAGCCCGTGCCTTGACAATGAGAATTTGCCGAATCAATGGATCTTTCTCCTTCTGCGCAATCCGAATAGCCAAATCACACCGTCGTTCAACGAGTAAAAGAAAATCATCCGTTGTCGGTTCGTATCCTGTGACCTTGACGTTCAAAATCTGCCCTTGCAGCCAAGCCCTCCGACGGAAATCGATTGAGCCCGTAGCCACCACCTCCGTCCATCCTTTCTCTCGTGCGAGCTGTAAAGCGGCCTTCACCGCCACATCGGGCGCTCGGTCAAACCGTATCCTATGGCCAAGATCGAAAAACGCCGGCGAGAGACCTTTTTTCCAGGCGTAGGTGCCGCCTTCAAGACGAATAAACAGCAAATCAATAGTTCGACTTCTGCTTTTTTCTGATTTTGGTTCGGCCGTCATCGTTGCGCACAAGGTCGCCTCAGGCTCGCTTTCTTTTCGCTTCTTCATCGCAACGACTAGCGCATGGATCATGGGCATATGCTGGGATGGATCAAAGCCTGTTGTCTTAGCCAGCTTCGCCCACTTGTATTTGCTCCCCAGATCTGAAGCCTTCATTATCTCGCCATCGAGCCGGAACGAGAAGCCATTCATTTTCCCGGTACTGGCCACATTGGGTAGCAACTCGAGGCCGGCTGCCTGGCAGGCTTCCACAAACGCGTCGAACCCGACGGTTTGTATCGCTTTATTCAGGATTGTTTGCATCCGCTCTTTAAGCGAGGTCTGCCCAGTGCGGTTCCTTTTCTCGCGCTCACCTCGATGCTCCCGCTTTGCCGCTGCGGCTTCGTCGTCAAATCCAGGAGTGATTCGCAGCCCGAACTCTCGTTCCAGCTCTTGCGTCGATTGAATCGCGGCTTTCACGTCGTTCCGCCCATGCCACAACTTCGCATCTAGACCTATTCGGCTCAGCACAATATGCACATGGTCATAGTCGGTATCGTCGTGACGAACTGCGACCCACATGTGATTGTCCGTATCTATCTCCATGAGCTGTAAATAACGCTCGCAGACTTGGTGCCATTTGATGCTGTTCAGTCGCTCGCCCTTGGGGAGAGACAGCGAGCAATGCCACACCGGATTTTTTACTTCCGGCCGCTGCCGGCGAGACACAGCAAATTCCGCCGCCAGCTCACGCGGGTTCATTCCGTCTAGGTTCCCGCCAACGATTTCCGCGCGATCAAGCTTGTTGTACTTGCCTGGGCCAAAGGCATATTCCAGCACACCACGAAAACCGTTGCCGCGATTAATCTTGGCTTTCATCGCTGCCTCTCTTGCCAATCAAATCGCGCCGTAACGCCTGCACCTGGTCGCGCACCTCTCTTAGTATTTGGGGTGGATAGCTCGTCGCCTGGCGCGCATTTATCGCGGCCTGATACTGATTCAGATTTGCGGAGAGACGGGATAACAAGGCCCAAGCGTTTCTGTTGATTTCTGGGATATCTGATTTCGCAGACACGACGACCGCACGCAACGCAGCCTCACGTATGTATGTGGCTAGCAGCAATCCGGCCTCCGCCGCTTTGCGCTCAATTAGCGTACGCTCGGCTTTAGCGAGCCGGATCGCAACTACCTTCCGCAGCCCATCGTCGTTATTATCCGTCATCGCCATATAGTGAAAGATCCCAAAATAAAGGCCGGGGGAGCGCAGCGTCCCGGCCAGCCCCGCAGGGCAAGGTCAACTCCGTATGGAGCGTGCGTAGCAGGCGTAATACGGAGTTATACCTTGCTACCAACCAGATTGAGCAATCAATATAAGGTTAGATGCCACCACAAAACAAGATGAGCCACAGTGACCCTAGTTGATGTCGAAATAGATAAAAGCGAGGTCACATTGACCCTGTCGATGGCACATTTGCGTTATCAGCGTCACCGTGACTCTGGCGTGCGTAAAATTTTTGCATATCCGGGTCACATTGACACAAATTCTTCAGGACCTGAGTCACGTTGACCCTGTTTTTTGCGGATGCCGGCGAAAAATAATTTAGATCACGTGGAAGAAATTTTGGAATTTTTTTATGATGTGTTGTTTTTAGTTGAAAACCAAACTGCTCGACTTTGGTCGTGCGGATTTTCCATTTTTTGGGGAATGTAAAATTATTATTGGTGATCGCATTCTGGATGCAGGCGCTGGGGCGAATTGATCGCTGCGCCGGGTCTGGCTTACCTACTGTGCTGGTTCTGACCTTTCCTGAGGGCGTTGACCTTACGGTTCGTGAAGGACCGATCGATGCTTGTTGTCACGGGCAGCACGCAGCCGGTGAATCATCGCTGAGCGACCGTCAGGTTTGACTGTGGACATTTACAAGAAACGTTTCGCGAGTGTTTCAATTGATCGAGCTCCGGCAAGCATTTTTTCGCGTGCCGATGCATTCGCAGAATGGACCGAAATTTTTGGGGGATGGAAATCTCGAGTTGCCACTGCTTCTTCTATCCAGACTATGACGTCGTAACCGGTACCGCGTGTGTCATCTCCAAGATCATGGTCAAGACTGAGTTCAGTCACCCCGCCTGCATTTAGCAAAGCAATAACCTCATCAGGCCAATACGCCCGAATCCATCCTTCCGGTGTCGCACGTTCATCATCTAAAAATATACGCATTATTTCCTCATTTCTGAACTTGCTAGCTATAGAGAAAGTCAGCTTCTGCCTATTGCGGCCCGTCACGGTTGATAGTATATGGTTGCCGATTGGCTTCACTATTAACGGCGCAAAATCAAAAAAGCTAAAATAATTCTTGTATTGCGCCCAAATGGGCG
Source organism: Collimonas sp. GW821-FHT02H07 (assembly GCF_059421505.1). Taxonomy (NCBI): domain Bacteria; kingdom Pseudomonadati; phylum Pseudomonadota; class Betaproteobacteria; order Burkholderiales; family Oxalobacteraceae; genus Collimonas; species Collimonas sp. GW821-FHT02H07. Next base: position 20,100 of record NZ_JBWKVC010000018.1, on the reverse strand, counting down.
TATTGTAAGCATATCGATTTCCGATAACCGAGCCTCCGGTTTTAGATGGCAAAGGAAGCACAATGATTAATCATTCAAACAACGGTGAGGCAAAGTCCTTGCCGGAGCTTGTGCCTCCTATTACATGCCTGCGATCGCGTGATTAGTGAACTGCCAACCCCAGCGCAAGTGAAAGCGATGCGTGTAGCCGCGAATTTAACTCAAGCGGGTGCAGCTCAGTTCTTCGGTTATCAACTTCGAGGATGGCAAAAAAAGGAGGAATCAGGTCCGAGTGGTCGAGCCTTATCACTTGGCGAATGGCATATGTTGATGCTACTCGCGGGTAAACACCCAGACTTCACTTTGCAGAGAAATTCGGCATGACGACATTAACGGATGGGGGAACAGCATGACGATGAAAACCGTAACTTTGCTCCTGGCGCTCGCGCTGGCCAGCGCGGCCGCTTTGGCCGATGGAGTCGCGCCACAAACGCAGAGTCCAGACGCGCAGAAATGTCGATCGGCCGGAGAGGAAGCTAGGAAAAATCCCAATCCATGCCCGACGAACGATGCGGAATGTGCAATGAAGGTTCAGCAAGAGGCGCAGGTGGCGCAGGTGGCTTGCAAACGAGCGATGGCAGAGATGATGCCGTTGCCATTAGCAGCGACACCTATTCGGTAAGTCCCTCTCAGTAGATTTATCGGATGTTTGCGCGATTGCAAGCGATCTTGGCATAACCGGCTTGAGATGGCGCGACAGGTAGTTTGACAAACGCCGCCCCCTGTAAAAGCTCACCGAGAATCAAACAACTTCATTGAACCAAACGAGGTTGCGTTAAAAGCAGTTAAAAGCAGCTAGTCAACGGCAGCCACCGTTGACTAGCCTAACCAAAAGTCACCTGATAAGGAGGTAACACATGGCTAACGCTATCGTATCATCCCGATTGATTTCGGATTTACTCCATGAAGTGGACCCCGATCTGGAGGACAGTCATCCTGCCTTTACAAAGGCGCTGACAGTTATGTTGCGGCCCGCCCTCAACAGGACCGTGCACGCCCTGAGAGCCCCAGAAAAATTACGGAAGACCATTGATCATCAGAGACGACGGCTGTCTATTTTCCCTGCTAATGTAGCTGCATTCGACTTGTTCGTCTCGAATATGGCTGCTGCGGCCGAGGGCGATTTAGGTGAGATTCTACGGGGGGCACCTGAGTTTTCAGCCATTTGAAAGGTAAGGTGAATATTTGCAGGAACTGGATATAAGAAAGGTGAACGTTTATGGGGCGAATTTGGTTCTGCGGCGACGTGCATGGACGCTTTCAACATGTCATCAACGCGGTCATGGAGCACAAGCCGGCCGCCGTGGTGTTCTTGGGCGACCTGCAGCTCCAGCAGCCGCTTGAACACGTCCTGGCGCAGATCCTCGACCTGACCGACGTGTGGTGGATACCCGGTAACCATGATACCGATACGAACTCAGATTACGATCACCTTTTCGGCTCGACTCTGGCTGATCGCAACTTACACGGCCGCGTTGTAGACATTGCCGGCGTGCGAGTCGCAGGTCTTGGCGGCATCTTTCGCGGGCAAGTATGGGCACCACCCGGGCAATTCGCATTCGAGACGCCCGATGATTTTGCTGCTCGATGCGGCAAAGGCAATCTGTGGCGTGGTGGATTGCCGCGGAAGCACCGCAGCACGATTTTCCCCAGCGACTATTTTCGACTGGTGGGTCAGCAAGCGGATATCCTTGTGACGCACGAAGCCCCGAGTTGTCACCCCCACGGCTTCGCGCAGATCGACGAACTGGCGCGCAGCTTGGGCGTGCGTGCGGCCTTCCACGGCCACCACCATGACCGCCTGGATTACAGCAGCCACCGCGAGCGCTTGGGATTTGATGCCGTCGGCGTTGGCTTCTGCGGTATCACCGACGAAGACGGCCGCGTAATCTATGAACACACAATTTCCTCTCAAAATACATAATTAGATAAAATGAGAGGAAAACCAAATATGGGCAGTCACTTCGAAGAGCTTTCCCCATTGCAAGCCAAAAATTCCATTGATATCCGGCAAATATTTGATGCTTGGCGCGTGGTGTCCGCGCAGTACCAGGCAAATTATGTGGGTGGGATGCGATGGAAGAACGTGAATGGATCGGATTATTTGATCAAAGCGCTCAACCGAACCGGCGGCATGAAAGGCCTGGGACCGAGAAATCCGACTACAGAGGCTGTGCTTCAGGAGTTCCAGGAAGGGAAGACGCGCACTATTGAGCGCCTGAACGTTCTTTCCGCAAGAATCAAGGAAATGAGCGGTGTTGCTAAGGCCGTGGGCATAAACCGAGTACCGAATGTCGTCGCCAAGCTGTTACGAAAGCTCGACGAGCAGGGGATGATCGGGAAAAACATGATGGTGATCGGCACCAACGCCCTGTATGGCTATGAGGCGGCGGCCGGGTGTTTCATTGATGGCTCATTAATGGGGACAACGGATTGCGACTTCCTATGGGACGCCAGATCATCGTTAAAGTTGGCCGGCAGCGATGTCCGTGAGTATGGATTCATGGACCTCTTGCGCAAAGTCGACAGGAGTTTTGAGCCTATCAAAAAGAACTCCTATATCAACAAGTATGGCTTCATCGTGGACTTGATCAAGCCTGCACAGACCCCAGCCTGGAAGAATGAATCCTCAAAAATTGGTGCGCAAGACGAGCTCACTGCAGCTGAAATTCCCAGCCTGAAATGGTTATTGGCCAGCCAGAAGTTTGAGGCAACCGTTATCGGTAACGATGGCTATCCTGCTCTGATGGTGATGCCAGATCCACGCGCGTTTGCCATCTATAAACTGTGGATGAGCCGTCAGCCAGACCGGGGCCCACTGAAAAAAAATCGCGACGGCATGCAAGCGATGGCTCTATCAGAGATGATCAGGGAGAAACTACCGCACCTATCGTTCGCGGATGAATCAAGAATGATTTTTCCAGCATCAGTGCGGGACATCATTGCCGAATTGGATGGTTCACAATCACCAGAGCCGAACGATCCGGACGAAGATCATTCGTTTCGGCCAAGGTAAACGTTTATCACGCTGCCGCACCTGTTCGCCCTCGGCACCACGCTTTGCATGACGCGATCGCAGCCCACATGGGCTGGATGACTTGGATGGCCGCGAAAAGCTCTACGCTCGATTAAGCTTGAAGATTGATGCCTGTCCCATTTTTTCTTGCTGCGCCTTTACTAGCGCTTCCGCTCTTGCGATTCTGACGCCTTCTCGCAAAGACAAAAACGACAATGGTGCGAAGACGGCCGCTGTAAATGCAAGTGTTGAAATGGCTTGTAGGGACGTATGCCACGCTGTTGCTGGTAACAATATCGGTGAAAACGCAAGCGCAAAACAGCCAATATATGCCAGCAGGTAGAATCCTTTTCTTATCAGTCGATTTCTTTTCTTTAGGTATTTCTTTCTGAAAGAGATCTGGGCTTCGCTTGCGGTGGTGAAGTGCTCCAAATAGCCACGGCCAAACACATAATCATTGAGTGAGCGGACCGGATTCCTGAGCTTATTTAGAACATATTCGACCTCAGCAGTGCTCAGCTTCGAATCCCCGGCGAGGGCTTGTAGGCCTTTCTCTCTAAGAAATGGGTGCATATTTGGCGATGTCTCTATTTCCTTAAAAAACAGCAACGCGAACTTAAAGTCTTCCCGAAGCTGGCTACGCCGTATGTGACTTAGTCCATACAAAACGGGTATTAGTGAAGTTATCGCGGTAAGCAAGAGTGCTGCGGACCTTAGCCAAAAATCGTAGTTCATATTTCGAATTCCTTGTTATGGAGGGAAGGGACTAGGCTTGCCATATTCGAGTCTGGCGGTAGTTCACACGATCTAATGGAGGTCAGGGGGTACATCAACTACCGCAAGTCCGCCATAGGCCTCAGCCACAGTGCGAAGCGCCAGCAAGCCAGCAGCACGATCATCGGGATTATCGAGCGACTCCATTGCTGCCTTCAAATACTCGACCGCCAATTCGCGATCGGCGCTCAGTTCGGCGATTTCTCGTTCGTGGTGCGAGACGACACCTTTCAATTTGTTCATACTTGCCTCCGTTTCCATTCCATCCAAAGTGCCTTGGCCTGCTTGATGTTCCACTTTTGAATTAACAATTCCATTTGCATTCCTCCCTAGCGTATAGACAATCCTAAAATGAGGATTGTACGCAACACCTAGCAATCCAAAATCAAGTCGCACGCGTAAGAACGGCAATTCTGACCTTGCCAGCCTCCCGGGCGGTGGACTGCCGGTGTGGGCGATTTGAGTCCGGGCGAAGGCCCGGATGCCCGAAGGGCACCCACACGTGTCATGGGCGCATGTAGGAGCGTTTTGGCCGGCCGACCCGGCCAGCGACGATGCGGCCGCGAGCAGATCGTTGATTAACCCAGTTTCTTTGCTTGGTCTTTGGCTCGGGGATGGTAGTAGCGTTTTAGCATCTGCAGCGTTTTATGGCCGGTGCTGACCTACCCTGATGGCGTTGACCTTACGGTCAGTGAATGACTGACTGATAGCATTGTGCGACCGGCAGTAAGCGACGCGTTTCGGCCCTTCGATGTACACGTCGCTCCGCAAGTTGAAGCGGACATTGGCCGTCGCGCAGCGGCTCAACTGGCTTCAAGCAGATCCACGCACCCCAACGGCAACTCGCGGCTAACCAGCGCGAGAGCCAGGTTAGCCTTCGCGACCAGCTCCATTGGTCTCAGGCCCTGGACATAGTGCCCGTGCGTGACGCGATCCATCCCAGCGCCGGCAAGCTTGGCTACAGTGCGCAGATTGGCCGTGAGTGCTACGCTATCGAGCCGGGCCCCGTGAAGAATAAGGTTGCGCTGCCGGTAAAGCCGGTGAAAGGACTCGCCGATCGCTTCCCGGACGGTCTGCAGCTCAGGACCAGGGTTGGTGAGCAGTTTCTTAAGCCGAGCGACCGCCGCTTGGTCGGCCACGCCGGGCATCTCCGGCATGCGTCCATCGATGATCATTTTAGCCAGTATGCGAGAGCGCTCGCGATTGGTCTGCGCCCCACCAAGCTCCCGGCATTGCTCGGGATGCGTACGCTGAGCGCGATAGGACAATGCCGTGAGTTCAGCACGCGGGAAAGAGCACGTGACCAACGTAGCGAGATTGTCCGCGGCAGTAGCCCGGTCGTTCGGATCGGCGAGCAACCCCTCGATAGCACCCCAGCCGCCCGCAACCGCCGCAGGCGGAGAACTACCTTCCAAGTGGGCCAGCAGCTCCAGCGCAGCGTCCACGCTCTGGCTCGCATCAGTAGAAAAAACGCGGTCCTCGCGAAACAGTTCCTTCACGTCTACGCCTCGGGAGTCCTCTTTCATGGGCGCAGGCGTGGCACTGCCTTTTACCCAAAGCATTGGAGTACGGTTGAGCGGCTCGCCGGTGGCGATCAAGGCGCGAGCGGCGTAACGATCAGACTCGTTTCGTGCCGCCTGTGCCGCACCAATGGCATCTCTGGCTTGCACCTTGAGTACCATAGCCACGGGGGAGCGTACTCCGGCTGTGTCGAAACTGTGTTCTTTTAGCCACGCAGTGATCGCCGCACCCTGCAGCCACGAGGGGGGTACGCCGTTGGGCAGCGCCGGGATGGTGTTGAACGCTAGCAACACATCGAACTCCCGGCGAGGGCTCGCGAACATCTCTGCCTGCAGCGCATCGCAGAGCTGCGACAGGGAGATCGGCTCAGGCGTATTCAGCCGAGCCTTGATGAAGTCGTGCAGGTATTGTCCGGCGAAGCCCGCATCGAGCAGGTGAGCAGCGACGCTGCGTGCGAAGTGTTCGACAGTGAACCTGCCGGCGGCGACTGCCCCTCCCCATCGCGTCAGGTAGTCGGTGGAGATGCGAACGGAGAGCTCACGAATCCCGAAGTGTGCCGCCCCGTCGGCGCGCGGCACCTGCTGCACCTGCTGACGAAGAAACTGTTTTTCGGCTTCAGTCAAAGCAGGATGCACGCCGACCCGCTTCTGGAGCGAGGAGGCCATCCGCTTGATCGCGGCTTCGCTCAAATGCCCTTGTCTCATGGCCGCACAGGCCTCGTACAGCTCTTCCATGGCCAACACGACGCCAATGCCCCACAGGGATCGATACCAAGGCCTCCGCTCCGAGAGAAACTCTAGGAGTCGTACTACAGCAACTTTCTCAAGCGGATTGACAAATGTGAGCATGCGGCGTATTATGCCTTATCAGTCAATAAAGTGTTGACTAACCGTCTATGCGGGGCGCGACCCGGGCGGAAGCGGCAGTTGAACTGCTCAATCCAAATGGCTCAAGCCCCCAGTTTTTGAAGGCCCTGCATAGCAGGGCCTTTTTCTTTGAGCGTCAACTTGCGCAGCAGCGCCAAAGTACGCATTACGTAAGCAGCTGATCCACTTCGCTGCACACAAGGAAAATTCTTGGCTATCCCAATCTAGCCAGCAAACTTTCCGGTTTTAAGTGCGTGTATCTTTTGAGCATCTGCATGCTCTTATGACCAGTAATACTAGCAACTTCCATTGGGTGAAATCCCTTTTCAAACAGACGAGACGTTGCCTCATGCCGCAGATCGTGCCATCGAAGGTCCGCGATAGCGAGCTTTGCCATTGTGCGTTTCCACACACAGATAACTGCGTTTGTCGTGGTATTTAAAATTAGTCCCGTTGGGCGCAATACCAACTGCCCCTGTTCATCTTTAGGATGAATGTTCAATAATGTTGCTGCCGCCCTGGTCGAAATTGGTAGGACTGGAGGCACGCTTTTGTTTTCCGCCCCCCGAGCATCTACCGGGACACGAATCATACGAGCAGAAAAATCGATCCACTCCCAACGAAGCGAAAAAAGTGCACCTTGTCGCAGGCTCGTTTCAATAGCAAGTTCGAAGGCAGGTGCCGCATAAGGATTGCTGCTGGCCTGTAGGCTTGCGCAGATCAACTCGCACTCCCCAGCTTGCAAGCGTCGATCGCGTGCGCGACTACCACCCGGTTTACGTATATTTTTCAGTGGATTGGCGAGCCCTTCCATTCCCCATTCTTTGCGAGCAATTTCATATAGATGATTTATCAGCTGCAGTTCAAGCCTGATCGTATTTTCAGCGCGACCATCACCACGTCTTGCATCACGATAGCAAGCGAAGTCAGCCCCACGGAGATTGGCCAGCGTACGATACGCGAGATCATTTTGAAGCCAACGCTCAATACGACGGCTTTCCTGATATGGATGCCCCTTCATTGGGACAATTTCACGGCGATAGCGCTCTAAGGCCTCTTTTAAGGTAGTTCGCTCCGCCTCGGTTCTATCGATGTATAGACCAGAATCCATTTCCGACTCGATCTGTCGCGCCCATTGCTGGGCCAATTTTTGGGTATCGAACGTGCGATATACGGGCTTACGTCCTTTGCGGCGGACTTCCGCTCTCCAATAAGCGCCACGTTGTTTGATATAGGCCATTCCAGATTCTCCAATTGTTGATGAAACGCTTGGTCTGGATTTTCCTGTTCCGGCAGTTTTCCGGCAAAGGGCAGTTTTTGCCCAAATTGCCTTACCGTACAGACGAAAAAAAAGCACCGCGATGACTCGCAAGTGCTTGATTTCCTTACCCGAATACTGTTGGTGGGGCGTGTGTGATTCGAACACACGACCTACGGATTAAGAGTCCGCTGCTCTACCAGCTGAGCTAACGCCCCAACAGGGGACGAATTATAGCTGCTGTTTATTATTTTTACTAGTTCTTCGTGTAAATTTCTATCGAGGCCGAAAAATGATGTTGTTTCCGGCCTTGCGGGAGCCCGTTCCGGGCCGCCAAATCCAAGGCCCCATCACCCCGAAAACCAGCGCCCGCGCCGATCTTGAGCGATTTCTACGGCGTCACCAGCCCGACCCAATGCAAGGTCGACTCCTCCGATGCAAGCTGCGCGCGCTGGGCCGGCTTGATCGCCTTGGCGGCATTGATGGCGGATTTATAAATGGTCTTCTTGGCTTTTCTTGCCAAACGCTGTTCGATGCGCTGCGTATACATATCGCCGTATTCGGCAATCTGCTCCAGCATCTGCACCAGCTCCTCGTCTTCCAGCTCGCTGCGCGTCAGCTGGCGCCAGAAATCGCATTCGGTCCAGCGCCGGAAGCGCATGTACACCGTACTGGAATTGCCGAACTGCTGCGGCAGATGACGCCACAGACTTTTGTTCAGCACGATCCAGAGCACCGCTTCGATGAACAGCCGGTTGTTTTTTGCGCGGGCTCCGGGGTCGCTCGACTTGCCGGTCAGCAGCGGCTCCAGCTTTTGCCATTGACCATCTCGAAGTTTGATTTCATGTCTTTGTATCTGATTCATCACGACAGCCTCTAGAAAAATTCTTGCTTGCGCCAAACGCCTCTGCTCGTGACCGCTTCAATTTGCCGTCGACAGCGACAAGTTCTGCCGCCAGGGGAAACAAACTGCATAGCGATACGACTGAGACCCAGGCTTATCATTCTAGCCACCCGTCATATCAATTAATGTAGGACCGGTCTGAAAATGCGAGCGTCATGTCAGCATATGCTGTGCCGGCACCGGCCGCGAGACCGGGGATTCAACTATCAGCGAGGCACGGGGAAAGGCCGCTGGCGGGAGCCGCCAGGACGGCTGGAAACGCTACGCGCAGCGCAGCGATGCACGGCCAGGCATCAGCCATGACCGGATGGAAGGGAAAGTACTGAGCCTGCAGTCAGGATCTAGGGCGAACAGCGCTCAAGCCGGATCCGGCCAGGCGCGCATCGCCTGCGCGCCGATTGCCAGCAGCTTCTCGCGGCTGGCGTTGTCGCGCGCCTGGGTCGACATGCCGTGAATGACGGTCACGAAAAAGCTGGCCAGCGCAGCGGTATCGGTATCGGCCGCCAGATCGCCTTCGCTGATGCCGCGATCCAGGCGCACCTTGATGCCGCTCTCCATCTGCATGCGGTATTCCGCCAGCACTTCCTGCACATGGGACGACGCCGCGGTGCAATTGGTGGCCGAGGTGACCACCATGCAGCCGGGCGGCTGATTGGGGTCGCTTTGCGAGACGGCGATCACTTCCAGGTAACTGCGGATGCTTTCCTTGGCGGTCAGCGCTTCGGCCGCGATCGAGGCGAAAAAGCAGGGTTTCTTCTGCAGATAATATTCCACCGCTTCCAGGAACAGGCGTTCCTTGTCGCCGAAAGCCGTGTACAGGCTGGGCGGGGTGATTCCCATGGCGCTGGTGAGATCGTTGAGCGAGGTCGCCTCGTAGCCGTAGCGCCAGAAAACCAGCATCGCGCTTTCCAGCGCTTGCTCCCTATCGAAGGATAAAGGGCGGCCTGGCTTCTTGCGCGGCTTGTCTTGTGTCATTTCCATAGTGATCGATATTAAACCACTTGACAGCGGAAAACAAGCCCGCTAGAGTCACACTCTAATTCGTAGTGATCACTATTGAATAATGATCATCCGGCCTTAAATGTGGCCACATGGAAATTTTAGTGTCTCACAGAATCAAGTTTGGCGTATTGCCCGGCCGCTTTTTGCCCTTTGGACAGAGATTGCAGGGTGGATTTGGAGGATCAGACAAGAAGTGTGCAGTAAGCGGCTATCGGCCGATGCCTCGCCACCTCTATATTGCTAATCGTGATTTGCAGCAATTGCTCTGATTTCCCCAACCACCTCTTCCCGAATCCGGCCGGAATGCAGTAACAGCCAAGCAGCTGTCGATTCCAGATCGCGGTTCACCCTGCTTTCTTTACCAGTTTTCTTTTTTGCCGTTTATTTCTTTTCGTCTCGCTTATCGTTACCAGGGGCCCCAAATGCACACTTCGACACCATTACTCTCTCGCAAAGCCATTGCCATCGCCGTCGGCATCGTCATCCTCGCCGCTGCGGGCACTGTCACCCTCACCAGCCGCGCCGCCAAGCCGGCCGCACCGCCGCAGGCGGCGGCATCGGTTTCGGTAGCCTCGGTGCTGGAAAAATCAGTCACCGAATGGGATGATTTTTCCGGACGGGTGGAAGCCATCGAGCGCGTGGAAATACGGCCGCGCATCTCCGGCACCATCGACGCCGTGCATTTCCAGGAAGGCCAGCTGGTCAAGAAAGGCGACCCGCTGTTCACCATCGACCCGCGCCCATATCAAGCCGAACTGGCGCGTGCGGTGGCGACCCAGGCCGGCGCGCAGGCCGGCTTGTCGTTGGCCAAGACCGAACTGGCGCGCACCAGCCGCCTGATCGAAGAACACGCGGTCGCCCAGCGTGAACTGGACCAGCGCAACAATGCCCTGCTGGAAGCCGACGCCAGCCTGAAAGCGGCCGAAGCGGCAGTGCTGAGCGCGCGCCTGAACCTGCAATACACGGCGATCACGGCGCCGGTCAGCGGCCGCGTCTCGCGCGCCGAGATCACGGTCGGCAACCTGGTCGGGGCCGGCGTCAGCTCCCCTGCCCTGACCACCGTGGTGTCGGTCTCGCCGGTATACGTCAACTTTGAGGTCGATGAGCAGACCTATATCCGCTACGCCGCCAACGGCGCAGTCGGCAATTCCGGCGTCAAGAACCTGCCGGTGTCCATCGGCCTGGCCAGTGAAGACGGCTATCCGCACCAGGGCCAGATCAAGGCTTTCGACAACCGTCTCGATACCGCCTCCGGCACGATGCGGGTGCGCGCGGTGTTCGATAACCCCAACGGCACCCTGACGCCCGGCATGTACGCCCGCGTGCGCACCGGCGGCGCGGCGGCAGAGACCGCCGTGCTGATCGACGACAAGGCGGTCGGCACCGACCAGGACAAGAAATACGTCATGGTGCTGGGCGCCGACAACAAGGTCTCCTATCGCACGATCAAGCTGGGCCCGATCGTCGACGGCCTGCGGATCGTGCGCTCCGGCCTCAAGAAGGATGAACGGATCGTCGTCAACGGCCTGCAGCGGATCCGGCCGAACGACACAGTCACACCGGTGACGGTAGCCATGGACGGTGAGTTGCTCGCGCCAGCGAAGAATGCACTGGCCGTGGCTGCAGCTAAATAACAAGGGCGCCGACGATTACCAAGGCGATATCAGCACAATCGCACACCGCATCGACGCCAACACACAGCAGAGCCCAACACCATGAATATTTCTAAATTCTTTATCGACCGCCCGATTTTTGCGGGCGTGCTATCTGCGATCATCCTGATCGGCGGCCTGATTTCCATGCTCAGCCTGCCGATCTCCGAGTACCCGGAAGTGATTCCGCCCTCCGTCATCGTCAAGGCGCAGTATCCTGGCGCCAATCCGCAAACCATCGCGGAAACCGTCGCCACGCCGATCGAAGAGCAGATCAACGGCGTCGAAGGCATGCTCTACATGTCTTCGCAGGCCACTTCCGACGGCCTGATGACGCTGACCATCACCTTCAAGCTCGGCACATCGCCCGACCTGGCGCAGCAGCTGGTGCAGAACCGCGTCAACCAGGCCTTGCCGCGCTTGCCGGATGTGGTGCAGCGGCTGGGCGTGACCACGGTCAAGAGTTCGCCCAACCTGACCATGGTGGTGCATTTACTGTCGCCTAACGACCGCTATGACATGGCTTACCTGCGCAACTACGCGGTGCTGAACGTCAAGGACCGGCTGGCGCGCCTGCCCGGCATCGGCTCGGTGCAGCTGTTCGGCTCCGGCGACTATTCGATGCGGGTCTGGCTCGATCCGCGCAAGGTGGCTGAACGCGGCCTGGCCGCCACCGATGTGGTGAACGCCATCCGCGAACAGAACGTCAACGTCGCCGCCGGCGTGATCGGCGCTTCGCCTGCGGTTCCCGGCGTCAATTACCAGATCTCGGTGAACGCCCGCGGCCGCCTGGCCAACGAAGAAGAGTTCGGCAACATCGTGATTCGCACTTCGCCCGACGGCGTGGTGACCTATCTGAAAGACGTGGCGCGCATCGAACTCGGCGCCAGCGAATACGCCCTGCGCTCGCTGCTGGACAACAAGCAGGCGGTAGCGATTCCGATCTTCCAGGCGCCCGGCTCCAACGCCCTGGAAATCTCCGACAACGTGCGCGCCACCATGGCCGAGCTGAAGAAAGACATGCCGGAAGGCGTCGACTACAAGATCGTCTACGATCCGACCCAGTTCGTCCGTTCCTCGATCGAAGCCGTGGTGCACACCCTGCTGGAAGCGATCCTGCTGGTGGTGATCGTGGTCATCATCTTCCTGCAAACCTGGCGCGCCTCGATCATCCCGCTGCTGGCGGTGCCGGTCTCGGTCATCGGCACGTTTGCGGTGATGATGGGCCTGGGCTTTTCGATTAATGCATTGAGCCTGTTCGGGCTGGTGCTGGCGATCGGGATCGTGGTCGATGACGCCATCGTGGTGGTGGAAAACGTCGAGCGCAATATCGAAAACGGCTTGTCCGCCAAGGAAGCCACCTACAAGGCGATGCGCGAAGTGTCGGGACCGATCGTGGCGATCGCCCTGACCCTGTGCGCGGTGTTTGTGCCTTTGGCTTTCGTCAGCGGCCTGACCGGCGAGTTCTTCAAGCAGTTCGCCTTGACCATCGCCATCTCGACCGTGATCTCGGCCTTCAACTCGCTGACCCTGTCGCCGGCCCTGGCCGCGTTGCTGCTGAAAGGCCACGGCGCCAAGAAGGACGGCTTCCAGCGTGCCATCGACCGTGTCTTCGGCGGTTTCTTCTCGGTGTTCAACAAGGTCTTCCATCGCGGCTCGACCTCGTACGGCGAAGGCGTCACCGGCATCCTCAAACGCAAGACTGCCGCCCTCGGCGTGTATGCCGTGCTGATCGGCCTGACCATGCTGCTGTTCCACACCGTGCCGAACGGCTTCATCCCGGCGCAGGACAAGCAGTACCTGGTCGGCTTCGCCCAGCTGCCGGACGCTGCCTCGCTGGACCGCACCGAAGACGTGATGCGCAAGATGTCCGAAATCGCGTTGAAACAGCCTGGCGTGGAATCGGCCGTGGCCTTCCCTGGCCTGTCGATCAACGGCTTCGTCAACAGCCCGAACTCCGGCATCGTGTTCACCACGCTGAAGCCGTTCGACGAACGCCGCAGCGCCGATCAAAGCGGCGAGGCGATTGCGCAGCAGCTGAACCAGAAATTCGCGGCCATCCAGGGCGCCTTCATTGCCGTGTTCCCGCCACCGCCGGTACAGGGGCTGGGCACCATCGGCGGCTTCAAGCTGCAGATTGAAGACCGCGGCGCGCTGGGCAACCAGGCCTTGAACGACGCCCTGCAAGCTTTCATGGCGAAAGCGCACCAGGCGCCGGAACTGGCCGGCATGTTCTCCAGCTTCCAGATCAACGTGCCGCAGCTGTACGCCGACGTCGACCGCGTCCGCGCCCAGCAGCTGGGCGTGTCCATCCCTTCGGTGTTCGACACCTTGCAGATCTACCTGGGCTCCCTGTACGTGAACGACTTCAACAAGTTCGGCCGCACCTTCCAGGTCCGGGTCCAGGCGGATGCGCCGTTCCGCGCCCACGCTGAAGATATCGGCTTGCTGAAAGCGCGCAACGACAAGGGCGAAATGGTGCCGCTGTCCTCGCTGCTGAAGATGACGCAAAGTTACGGCCCCGACCAGGCAGTGCGCTACAACGCCTTCCCCTCGGCCGACGTCAACGGCGGCCCGGCGCCCGGCTATAGCACCGGCCAGGCCCAGGCAGTGGTGGAACGCATCGCGGCCGAGACCCTGCCGCGCGGCATCAGCTACGAATGGACTGAAATCACCTATCAGGACAAGATCGCCGGCAATACGCTGTTCATCATCCTGCCGCTGTCTATCCTGCTGGTGTTCTTCGTGCTCGCTGCGCAGTATGAAAGTTTGACGTTGCCACTGGCGGTATTGCTGATCGTGCCGATGGGGATCCTGTCGGCGATTGCCGGCGTCTGGCTGACGCGGGGCGACAACAACATCTTCACCCAGATCAGTCTGATCGTGCTGGTGGGGCTGGCGTGCAAGAACGCCATCCTGATTGTCGAGTTCGCCCATGAGCTGGAGCTGCAAGGCCGTTCCATCTACGCTGCCGCAATCGAAGCTGCCCGCCTGCGTCTGCGGCCTATCCTGATGACCTCGATCGCCTTTATCGCCGGCGTCGTGCCACTCATCCTGTCTTCCGGTGCGGGCGCCGAAATGCGCCATGCAATGGGCGTGGCGGTGTTCTCGGGAATGATCGGGGTGACGGCTTTCGGCCTGTTCCTGACGCCGATCTTTTATGTACTGTTGCGCACCCTGGCATCGCGCTGGACTAGCACCGGCAAACACGAAGCCGAAGCCTATACCGGCCCGGTCCCTGGCGCGCACGGCAGCGCTGTACCCGTGATTGCCAGCAGCGCGCAAATTGAAGGAATCTGAACATGAAAAGCGTTAACTTGAAACTGACTGCAATGATGGCCGCGCTGGTGCTGGCCGGCTGCTCCACCACCAAACCGCCGGAACAGGTCGCGGTCGACATGCCAGCCCAGTATCGCGAAGCCGCAGCGCTGGACGGCAGCTGGAAAGTGGCGCAGCCTGCCGACGCCGCCGACCGCGGCGCCTGGTGGTCGGTGTTCGGCGATGCCGAACTCAGCAAGCTGATCACCGACGCCACCCAATCCAGCCCGACCCTGGTCATGGCCCTGGCGCGCGTCAAGGAAGCGCGCGCCACCGCCGGCCTGGCCGATGCCGACCGCGCCTTCCAGCTGGGCGCCGCCTTCGGCCCTACCCGCCAGGGTACGGCCAGCGCCACCTCCACCCAATGGCAGGCGCAGCTAGGCGCGTCCTATGAGGTCGACCTGTTCGGCCGCCTGTCAGACAGCAGCCGCGCCGCCCGCCTCGATGCCGAAGGACAGGAAGCAGCGTACCGCTCGGTGCTGCTGGCGCTGCAGGCCGACGTCGCCCAGCAGTATTTCGCGATCCGCTCGCTCGATTCGGAACTCGACGTGCTGCAGCAGACCATCAAGCTGCGCCAGGAAAACCTGCGCCTGGTGCAGCATCGCTACGATGCCGGCGACACCAGCGAACTGGATGTGGCGCAAGCCCAGACCGAACTGTCGGTGACCCAGGCTGAACAGGAAGGCGTCAGCCGCAACCGCGCCCAGCGCGACCATGCGCTGGCGATCCTGCTGGGCAAGGCGCCGGCGCAGTTCACTTTGGCTACCGCGCCGTTGCAGCCGGTGACGGTCAGCGTGCCGCCCGGCCTGCCATCCGACCTGCTGGAACGGCGCCCGGACATCGCCCAGGCGCAGCGCCAGCTGGCCGCCGCCAGCGCCCGCATCGGCGTCGCCAAGGCCGGCTTTTTCCCGAGCCTGGTGCTGACCGCTTCCGGCGGCTTTGCCTCGGACGCGCTGCACAACCTGTTCCAGTGGTCCAGCCGCAGCTGGATGCTGGGGCCGTTGGTCGGCAGCGTGCTGAACCTGCCTTTGCTGGATGGCGGCCGCAACAAGGCCAACCTGGCCAAGGCCGACGCCAACTATGAATCGGTGGTGGCCAACTACCGGCAGCAGGTGCTGGTCGGCTTCCAGGATGTGGAAGACAACCTGAGCGCGATGCGCACGCTGGATAACCAGATCCGCTTCCAGGAAGACGCCGTGAAATCGGCGCAGCTGGCCGCGCGCCTGGCCGATTCGCGCTACCGCAACGGCTCGACCAGCTATTTCGAAGTGATCGACGCCCAGCGCTCCAGCCTCTCCGCGCAACGCGCCAAGAGCCAGAGCGTCGGCCAGCGGGCGGTGGCGTCGGTGGGCCTGATACGGGCGCTGGGCGGCGGCTGGGGCGCTCCAGCCGCTGCTTCCGCCGCAACACCTGCCGCACTGGCGGCCAGGTAAGCAAACTTGTCGGCATGAATATGGCGATGCCTGGCAGTGCTGCCAGCATCGCCATTTTTTTCGTCAAGATAGGGCTTGCACAACGATTGCGGGCAGCTTAATCTTTTCACTTCGCCCACCTTCCTCTCCCATCATGACCACTCTTGCGCCATCCGCCAGCATTGACCAATCTGAAATCGACGCGCTGGTGCGCGCCTTCTTTTCCGTATTCACCAACAAGAACGGCGCCCGGCCTGATGTCGACGCCATCCATGGCATGTTCATTCCCCAGGGCCTGATCATCAAATGCAACGGCGGCGAGCGCGAGATCTACACGCTCCAGCAATTCATAGCGCCGCGCCTGAAGCTGCTGACCGGCGGCCGGCTGGTGGACTTCCAGGAACAGGAAGTATCGGCGCGCACGGATATCTTCGGCGGCATTGCGCAACGTTACAGCGTCTATGAAAAGAGCGGCGTACTGGACGGCAAGGCGTTTCACGCCTACGGCGTCAAGACCCTGCAGCTGATCCGCATGGAAGACGGCTGGAAGATGGTTTCCCTAGCCTGGGAAGATGAGCGGGACGGTCTCGGCATTCCCGCTCAGCTCAAGCGCAGCTAGGGCCTGTTAACACTGCAACGGCAGCAAATCAATCCCGGATATCGCGCAAAGGCGACGCTTTTATCAGCCCGAAAGTCAGCAGGCTGCCGCCCGCCGCGATGGCGATCAGGCCGCTGCGTACGCCCAGGTGTTCGGCAATCCAGCCGGCCGACAAGGCGCCCAGCGGCGCCGCCGCCACCGTCATGAAGCGCATGGTCGACACCATGCGGCCATGGAACGCGTCCGGCGTCAGTTTCAGGCGCAAGGCCAGGTAGGGCATGAAATACAGCATGGCGCTGCAATCGAATACAAACACCACTACCCCGTAAGCCAGCGCGCTCAGCAGGGACGAGCCGAAGATGGTGGACGGAATCGCCGCCAGCAGCAGCCAGGCGGCCGCGGTGCCGCCGAGGCCGATCAGGATCGTGCGGCCGCTGCCGAAGCGCCGCGACAACGGCTTGAGCAGCATCGAGCTGACCAGCACGCCGAAGCCGCCCAGCGTTTGCGCAGCGCCCAGCACGCCAGGCGACATGCCCAGCTGCCGCGTGGCGAACAGGATCTGCAGCGCCAGATAGCCGTTGAACAGTATCTGCCACAGCGCGGTGCCCCAGGCCAGCGCCCACAGCACTTCGTGATTCCTGACCATCTTGATGCCGTCCACCATTTCGCGGAACGGATGGCGGTTGGACGGCGCCGGATAAGGATCGCGCTTGCGCAGGTAACGCAGGTTCCACCATGACGACAGGAAGCTGAGGGCATTGACCAGCACCGCCACCGGCGCCGTCAACACCTGCACCAGCATGCCGGCGATGCCCGGACCGATCAGGCGCGCCATGGAATCGGTGGCGGCGAACTTGCTTTGCGCATCGAGCAGGTGTTCGCGGCCAACCAGTTGCGCCAGGAATACCTGGGCCGCGCTGCCGCCGACCACGAAGCCCACGCCCATCAGGAAACCCACTGTATAGAGCACATGCATGGAAAGCAGGCCCAGCCAGTAACTGATAGGGATCATCACCAGCACGCAGCCGAACAGGAATTCCGACCACAGCAGCACCGGATACTTGCTGCGGCGGTCCAGCCAGACCCCGGCCGGCAGCGAAAACAAAGCGAACGGCAAGGTTTGCAACGCAATCAGCGTCCCCATCTGGGCCGGCGTCGCATGCAGCAGCAGCACCGCCGTCAGCGGAATGGCCAGGCTGCTGATCTGTTCGCCGAAGCTGGCGATGGTGGTGGTCAGCCAGAAACGACGGAAATCGTGGTGGCGCAGCATCGGATCGGCCGACAGCTTGCGCATGAAAAATAGACGGAAGGCATTAAAAATGATGGCAACTCTTTGAAGGCGGCAAACTGGGTAAGTGAGCGAAATATGCGAGTGCGGCGCGCAAAGCTTTGGATAAAAAGCTTATGCAAATGATACCCGTTTGCCTGCAGATTTTACGTATTTCCACAAATAAATAAGCGGTTTTTGTCTTGAATGAGACACCTGGGAGACGCCTGTCCGGCTCCTGCCCAAAGCGCGATTTTTCAGCATGGGGCAACAAGGCTATTGTTGCCATTGATTTAATCAATCAAAGTCGTCAAGCATTTTG
Organism: Collimonas sp. GW821-FHT02H07; assembly: GCF_059421505.1. NCBI lineage: Bacteria > Pseudomonadati > Pseudomonadota > Betaproteobacteria > Burkholderiales > Oxalobacteraceae > Collimonas > Collimonas sp. GW821-FHT02H07. The sequence goes on along the minus strand of NZ_JBWKVC010000018.1, from coordinate 2,151 downwards.
AGACGACTGGTCATATAATAGCGGCATGGATAAAGTTCACACCCCCAACGACACCCGCGCGACGCTGCTGGAAACCGGGCTCAAGCTGTTTGTCGAGCAAGGCTACAACGGCACCGGCATCAAGGAAATCGTCGATGCCGCCGGCGTGCCCAAGGGTTCGTTCTACAACTACTTCAAGAGCAAGGAAGACTTCGGCGGCGAAGTCATTTCGCACTACGCCGACGGCTTCGCCGCGACCTGGTCGACATATTTTGCCGAGGGCCCGGAGCAGCCGCTGGCCGCCTTGCGCTATACCTACGAACGCCTCATCAGCTACCACGAGCAGTGCGAAGTGAAAGCCGGCTGCCTGCTAGGCAATTTTGCCGCGGAAATGTCAGAGTCCAGCGAAGTGTGCCGGGTCACCCTGCAAGAAGTCGTCAGCGGCTGGCGCAAGCGCTTCGTCAGCTATCTGCGCAAAGCCCAGGCCGATGGCACGGTGCGCACCGACCTCAGCGCCGAACAGCTGGCCGATTTTTTCTGGAATGCCTGGGAAGGCGCATTGCTGCGCATGAAGATCGAGCGCTCGACGGCGCCGGTGCGGGCCTGCGTCAACCTGATGTTCGATCATTTTTTCTTGCCGCAATAGTTACCCTTGCTTGCAGCGTCATGCGGCAGACGGGGGAATTTGAATGAGATTTTTTAAAACAAATCCGAGACGACCGGTCATTTAACGAATATTGAATTGTTTTGCTTGCAGTAACCCAAACCATCTAGCGCCAGAGCGCGTTTTACTGAAAAAGGAATCAACATGAGTCACAACAAAGAAGCCCGCACCGAAGACAGCCTGTTCCAACCCGCACGCATCGGCGACATCGAGCTGGCCAACCGGATTGTCATGGCGCCGCTGACCCGCAACCGCGCCGGCGAAGGCAATGTGCCGAACGAACTGAACCTGAAGTACTACGCCCAGCGCGCCTCGGCCGGCCTGATCGTGACCGAAGCGACCCAGGTGTCGGCGCAAGCGCAAGGCTATGCCAACACGCCCGGCCTGCATACGCCGGAACAAGTCGCCGCCTGGAAGAAAATCACCGACGCCGTGCATGAAAAAGGCGGCCGCATCGTGGTGCAGATCTGGCACACCGGGCGCATGTCGCACGTGTCGTTCCAGCCGGACGGCAAGGCGCCGGTAGCGCCATCGGCCATCCGCGCCGACGCCAAGACCTTCGTGGTCGGCGAAGGCTTCGTCGACACCTCTGTGCCGCGCGAACTGACCCTGGCCGAAATCCCGGGCGTGGTGGACGACTTCCGCCAGACCGCAAGACGCGCCCTGGAAGCCGGCTTCGACGGCATTGAAATCCACGGCGCCCACGGCTATTTGCTCGACAGCTTCCTGCGCGACGGCTCCAACCACCGCACCGACAACTACGGCGGCAGCATCGAAAACCGCGCCCGCCTGCTGCTGGAAGTGGTCGCCGCGACCACTGCCGAAATCGGCGGCGGCCGTGTAGGCGTTCGGCTGTCGCCGGTATCGCCCGTCAACGACTCCAGCGAAAGCCAGCCGCAGCCGCTGTTCAACTACGTAGTGGAACAGTTGAACAAATTCGGCCTGGCCTACCTGCACGTAGTGGAAGGCCACACCGGCGGCCCGCGCGACAACGCCCCGTTCGACTACGAAGCGCTGCACCAGCGTTTCGACGGCGCCTGGCTGGTCAACAACGGCTACGACCGCATGATGGCCCGCGAAGCCATCGCCAGCGGCCACGGCGACCTGGTCGCCTTCGGCCGCGCCTTCATCACCAACCCCGACCTGGTGCAGCGCCTGCAACACAACCTGCCCCTCAACGTCCCCTTCAGCGACGCCCCGCTCTACGGCGGCGTAGGTGAGCACGGCTACACCGACTACCCGGCACTGACCGAAGCATAAGCCAAAGCAAAGTCTTCTCCAATCCCGCTTGCGCACCACCACTTTACGGCGAGCGGGATTTTTTTCGCCTGGAGATTTGTGAAGCTTGCTGGGGAAATGTGGGGCAGTGGCTTTTGAACTTGCCGTTGCTTTTGAAGTTGCCGCTGCCGTTGCCGTTGCTTTTGATGTTGGGGTTGCTTTTGACGTACCCCGCATTGAGACGTTGCCAAATCCGGCGCGTGTCAGCCGGGAATTGTGAGGGGCATGTT
>NZ_JBWKVC010000017.1:0-125712 GCF_059421505.1 Collimonas sp. GW821-FHT02H07 | reverse complement strand
GTGTGAAAGTAGGTCATCGTCAGGCTTTTATTAAAAAACCCTCTGCATCTCATCGTGCAGAGGGTTTTTGCTTTGCGTTTTCGATTCATGCAACAACATCATTTCCTGCAATTTCAGCTTTGCTGCAACAAAACTACTGTGTTTTTAACCAGTTGTCCTGTATGATTCATTGATTCACATTAAGGCCATACCGCGATGATAGGTCGTCTTTCAGGCATTCTGCTCGAGAAAAATCCACCCCAACTGCTGATCGATTGCAACGGCGTCGGTTACGAGGTCGGGGTGCCGATGAGCACTTTCTATAATTTGCCGGGACTCGGGGAAAAAATCGCCTTGCTGACGCATCTGGCGATACGCGAAGATGCCCACGTGCTGTACGGTTTTGGCACAGCCGAAGAACGGAATGTCTTCAAGCAGTTGATCAAGATCAGCGGCGTCGGCGCCCGCACTGCACTTTCGATCCTGTCCGGCATGTCAGTGCAGGATCTGGCCCAGGCCGTCACTTTGCAGGAAGCCGGACGGCTGACCAAAGTGCCTGGCATCGGCAAGAAAACCGCGGAGCGCCTGCTGCTGGAGCTAAAAGGCAAGCTGGGCGCGGATCTGGGGCCGGTCGGCAGCCCTCATGGCAGCGATGCCAGTGGCGATATTCTGAATGCCCTGATCGCGCTTGGTTATTCGGACAAGGAAGCCATGCTTGCGCTCAAGCAGTTGCCGCCCGATGCTACCGTGTCGGAAGGTATCAAACTGGCATTGAAAGCGCTCTCCAAGCTGTAGGACGGGAGCACAAAGCAGGATGATTTGTCTTTTATTGGCGTAGCGTGGTTTTTTTATATATTTAATCGCCGCACACTGGCTACAATCCGAACATGAGTATCCAAACCGACGATTTCACTGAACAGCGCATCATTTCCGCCACGCCGGCATCGCCGAACGAAGAGGCGATCGAACGCGCCTTGCGGCCGAAACAGCTGGATGAGTACGTCGGCCAGGAAAAGATACGCGATCAGCTGCAGATATTCATCACCGCCGCGCGCCAAAGGTGCGAGGCGCTGGATCATACTTTGTTGTTTGGCCCTCCGGGTCTGGGCAAGACTACGCTGGCGCACATCATCGCGCGTGAAATGGGCGTCAATCTGCGCCAGACTTCCGGTCCGGTGCTGGAGCGCGCCGGCGACCTGGCGGCGCTGCTGACCAACCTGGAAGCCAATGACGTCCTGTTCATCGACGAGATTCATCGTTTGTCGCCGGTGGTGGAAGAAATCCTGTACCCGGCGCTGGAAGATTATCAAATAGATATCATGATCGGCGAAGGTCCCGCCGCGCGCTCGGTGCGCCTCGACCTCCAGCCTTTCACCCTGGTGGGCGCGACCACGCGGGCCGGGATGCTGACCAATCCCTTGCGCGACCGTTTCGGGATCGTCGCCCGCCTCGAATTCTATACGCCGCAGCAGTTGGGCAAGATCGTCACCCGCAGCGCTTCTCTGCTGGGCGCCCCCATCATGGACGACGGCGCTTTTGAGATCGCCAAGCGCAGCCGCGGCACGCCGCGTATCGCCAACCGCCTGCTGCGCCGCGTGCGCGATTATGCAGAGGTCAAAGGCAACGGTGAAATCACCAAGGCGATGGCCGACGCCGCTCTGGTGATGCTGGATGTCGATCCGGTCGGTTTCGACGTCATGGACAGGAAACTGCTGGAGGCAGTGCTGTTCAAGTTCGGCGGCGGCCCGGTCGGCCTGGACAACCTGGCAGCGGCGATCGGCGAGGAACGCGACACGATTGAAGACGTGCTGGAACCGTATCTGATCCAGCAGGGTTATCTGCAACGGACGCCGCGCGGCCGCATTGCGACACCGGCGGCTTATGCGCATTTTGGCGTCAGTGCGCCGAGAACCGGGCCGAATGGTGAATTGTGGGGGCAAAATTAACGCCCCTTCAGTCACCGATGGAGCAACGCCGGCGCCCGCCGCCATGCAGATCTGGGTTGACGGCGATGCTTGTCCGAACGTTATCAAGGAAATCCTGTACCGGGCAGCCGAGCGCCTGCAGATCACCGTGACGCTGGTGGCCAACAAATTATTGCGCGTACCGCCTTCGCGTTTCATCAAGGCCGTGCAAGTGCCGGCCGGCTTTGATGTCGCCGACAATGAAATTGTTCGATTGTTACAAGCCGGGGATCTGGTCATCACTGCGGATATTCCGCTGGCGGCCGATGTCCTGGCAAAAGGCGGCAAAGCACTGAATCCACGGGGCGAGTTTTACACCAAAGACAACATCCAGCAGCACCTGACGATGCGTAATTTCATGGAGGAGTTACGCGGCAGCGGCGTCGAAACTGGCGGTCCGACGACCTTCAGTCAAGGCGACCGCCATTTGTTCGCATCACAGCTTGATCAGTTTTTGCAGAAATCGCGAATTCGATGATCGTTTCTAATCGCGGCTGATAGCCGCATATGCGCGGGCATCGTGCCGTTCCGCGATGCAGGTGTCGAAATGCCAATATTTCGCTGCTTGTGTAAAAATTAAACGTCACAGACAATACGATAGTCTTCACTAATAGTGTGCAAGTCAACCATGCTTATGTCTACCAAAGCTAACCGTTATGCCCATCAGCTTTTGGACGCGCGAGCGCAAGCCAAACTGATGCCCCTATTGTCCCAAGCCGACGCCCTGTCAGTGATGGATGGCTATGAGATCGGCAAGCGGATCCTGGATGCCAGCATCGGCCAGGGTTCCAATCCGGTCGGACGCAAGCTCGGATTCTGCAACCGCAACATCTGGCAGAAATACGGCATCGCCGAATCGATCAGCGCGCCGATCTGGGCGCATATATTCGACACCACGGTGCGCTACGCCGAAGACAACCGCGGCATCCAGAGCCTGGAAGGGGCGGTGCAGCCGCGCATTGAGCCGGAAGTGGTTTTCAGCCTCGGCAGGACGCCGGCGCCCGACGCCAGCCTGGAAGAAATTGCCGATTGCATCGAATGGATGGCGCATGCCTTCGAAATCGTGGTCTGCCCCTTCCCCGACTGGAAGTTTGAAGCGGTGGACGCCATCGCCGCCTTCGGCCTGCATGGCACCCTGATCATCGGCGAGCCGCATGTATTGTCGAGCGCGACCCGGCGCAACCTGGCCAGCATGCTGGCCAATGCCAGCGTTTCGCTGTCATGCTGCACCGAGGATTCGGTCACCTTGTGCGGCGCCGGTTTCGGCAGCGATGTGCTGGACAGTCCGGTGCACGCCCTGTGGCATTTGCACCAGGTGCTGAACGCCCATCCTGAGTTCACGCCCTTGCAGGCGGGAGAAATCATCACCACCGGCACCTGGACCGATGCCTACCCGGTGCAAGCCGGGCAGACCTGGGTCACGGCGTTTTCCGGCATCGCGCTGCCGGGCCTGACGGTGTCTTTCGTCTAGGCGACCGCATAAAGACAGACATGCTGATAGCGCTATCAGCGCCAGCCAATAAAAATGCCGTTCAGCCCAAGGCTGGAACGGCATTTTTTTACGCCCGCGGCAAGCCGCGGCGACTCATCAGAAAAGAACTTACTCCTGCCGCTCCCAGGTTTGCGTGCGGCCCAGCATTGGCACGCCGATATAGCCGCGCACATCCAGTTTCGCGCCGTTGTCCTTCAGCGTCATCTTGCTCTTATAGACCTTGCCGTTGTCCGGATCGAGGATCTTGCCGCCGTTGTATTCGCTGCCATCCTTTTGCATGCCGGTGATGATGGTCATGCCCAGGATAGGCTGATCCTTCAGTTCGCCTTCGCATTTGATACATTTCGGATTCTGGTCTTCGGCAGGATCGCGCAGCAGCTTTTCGATCTTGCCGCTGAGGACGCCGTTGGATTCGGTGATGCGTATCAGCGCCTTTGGCTTGCCGGTGTGGTCATCGATATTCTTCCACAGGCCGACCGCCGAGCTGGCGCCCTGGGCAAAGGCGCCGCCGGCCAGCAAGGCGCTGCTGGCGATTGCCGTCATTACAAGCCGCATCAAAAGTTTGTTCATGCATCGTCTCCTGGTATCTGTTATCTGCGGCGCCGGCTGCAGTACCGCCAGCCGGCGTCATTCTATTGACAAGAACTCAAGATACTTTTAATTTTGCAAACTGTTCGCGCAATTTTTCGAGGGTACCCGAAAAATTGACCAGGCGTTCCCGCATCTGTGCAACCACCTGTGCCGGTGCTCTTGCCACAAAGCTTTCATTGCCCAGCTGAGTCTCGGCTTTCGCCATCTCACCCTCGATACGAGCGATTTCCTTGCCCAAACGTTCCCGTTCAGCTGCAACATCAATTTCTACTTTGAGCAGCAGCTTAGCATCGCCGACTATCGAGACCGGCGCGGGCGATTCGGGTAGAGTCTCTACTACTTGCACTTCTGATAATTTTGCCAGCGCCTGCAGATACGGTGCAAACGACAGCAAGGTTGCCTGCTGCTCAGCCGAACCGGCGATGATCAGCGGCACTCGCAACGCAGGAGACAATTGCATTTCGCCGCGCAGGTTGCGGCATGCGTCGGTCAGCGACTTCAGCTGGGTCATCCAGGCTTCCGCGCTGTCATCGATCTTTTCCAGGTTCGCTTCCGGATAAGGCTGGCGCATGATGGAATCGCCGGCCGGATCCAGCGTTTTGCCGGTCAGCGGCGCCACGCTTTGCCACAATGCCTCGGTGACGAACGGGATGATCGGATGCGCCAGGCGCAGCACCACTTCCAGCACGCGCAGCAAGGTGCGGCGGGTAGCGCGCTGCTGCGCTTCGTTGCCTTGCTGGATCTGCACCTTGGCCACTTCCAGGTACCAGTCGCAGTATTCATCCCAGACGAATTTATAGATGGCCGAAGCGATATTGTCGAAACGGTAGTCGGCAAAACCTTTGGCGACGTCGGCTTCGGTGCGCTGCAGGAGCGAAACGATCCAGCGGTCGGCTTGCGAGAATTGCAGGTTTTCCTTGTCGCACACGCCTGGCGTATGGCCGTCGAAACCGCAGTCCTTGCCCTCGGTATTCATCAGCACGAAGCGGGTGGCGTTCCACAGCTTGTTGCAGAAGTTGCGGTAGCCATCGCAGCGGCCGAGATCGAAGTTGATGTTGCGGCCCAGCGTTGCCAGCGAGGCGAAGGTGAAGCGCAGCGCATCGGTGCCGAAGGCCGGGATGCCGTCGGCAAATTCCTTGCGGGTGGCCTTGGCGATGCTGTCCGCCTGCTTAGGATTCATCAGGCCGACGGTGCGCTTGGCGACCAGGTCTTCCAGCTTGATGCCGTCGATCAGGTCGATAGGGTCAAGCGTATTGCCCTTCGATTTGGACATCTTCTGGCCGTTACCGTCGCGCACCAGGCCGTGTACGTACACGGTCTTGAACGGCACCTTGCCGGTGAAGTGGGTGGTCATGATGACCATCCGCGCCACCCAGAAGAAGATGATGTCGAAACCGGTGACCAGCACCGACGACGGCAGGAACATCTTGTAGTCCGGCGTTTCCTCCGGCCAGCCCAGGGTCGAGAACGGCACCAGCGCCGATGAGAACCAGGTATCCAGCACGTCGTCGTCGCGCCTCAGCGCGCCGGTATAGCCGGCAGCGGCGGCCTTGGCCTGCGCTTCTGCTTCATTGCGGGCGACATAGATCTTGCCGTCGTCGGCATACCAGGCCGGGATCTGATGGCCCCACCACAGCTGGCGCGAAATGCACCAGTCCTGGATATTGTTGAGCCACTGGTTGTAAGTGTTGTTCCAGTTTTCCGGAATCATCTGGATTTCGCCGTTGGCGACTTTTTCCAGCGCCACTTCGGTAATCGATTTGCCCGGGAAGTGCGTGCCTTCCGGCGCCGGCTTGCTCATCGCCACGAACCACTGGTCGGTCAGCATCGGTTCGATCACCACGCCGGTACGGTCGCCGCGCGGCACCATCAGCTTGTGCGGCTTGACCGATTCCAGCAAACCTTGGGCATCCAGATCGGCAACGATCTGTTTGCGCGCCACGAAGCGATCCATGCCCTGGTATTGGACGGGGCCGTTTTCGTTGATCTTGGCATCCAGCGACAGGATGGAGATTTGCGCCAGCTTGTGCCGTTGTCCCACCGCGTAGTCGTTGAAGTCATGCGCCGGCGTGATTTTCACGCAACCAGTGCCGAATTCCTTGTCGACATAGCTGTCGGCAATGACCGGGATTTCGCGGTCGGTCAGCGGCAGCTTGAGCATCTTGCCGACCAGATGGATATAACGTTCGTCAGTCGGATCGACTGCGACGGCAACGTCGCCCAGCATGGTTTCGGGACGCGTGGTGGCAACCGTCAGATGGCCGCTGCCGTCGGCGAACGGATAACGGATATGCCACATCGAACCGTCTTCTTCTTCCTGCGCCACTTCCAGTTCCGAGATGGCGGTACCAAGCACCGGATCCCAGTTGACCAGGCGTTTGCCGCGATAGATCAAACCTTGTTCGAACAGACGCACGAACACTTCCACCACGGTGCCGGACAGCTTGTCGTCCATCGTGAAGTATTCGCGGCTCCAGTCGGTGGAGGCGCCCATGCGGCGCATCTGGCCGGTAATGGTGGAGCCGGATTTTTCTTTCCACTCCCAGACTTTCTCGACGAACTTCTCGCGGCCGAGGTCGTGGCGCGATACCTTCTGCGCATCGAGCTGCCGTTCGACCACGATTTGCGTGGCGATGCCGGCGTGATCTGTGCCGGGAATCCATGCCGTGTTATAGCCGCGCATGCGGTGATAACGGGTCAGGCCATCCATGATGGTCTGGTTGAAGGCGTGTCCCATGTGTAGCGTGCCGGTCACGTTGGGCGGCGGCAACTGAATACTGAAGGATGGCTTGTCGGCGTCGGTGGTGGCGGTGTAGTACCCGCGCTTTTCCCATTCCGTACGCCAGAATTGTTCAATCTCGGCAGGGTCGAAAGACTTGGCTAATTCCATGATTTATTGGGGTTCTTTGCTAAAGCGATCTAAAACGATGATTATAAAGTACGCAGCCGGATGGCTCCTAACATTGGCGGCCGGGAGGCATGGTTTTTTGACGTAAAGACAATCGTGTGGACGGATTTGCCACGGAAGCCGCCTTCTATACTTGATCCGGGATAAGGAAACCTGGATTTTCGATATACCGCAAGCCGATTGCGGGTGTAAAATCCTTTCCGCTGTCCTCGAAATCAAACGCCGGGGCGGCACAACGCTAGGGGTCCTGATTGCTGAAATATCAATGCAATCGGGTGAGAAATACCCTCGAACCTGATCTGGGTAATGCCAGCGAAGGGAAGCTGTCGAGAATGTTGTCGGCCGATTTACCGCTTTTTGCTGTGATCCCACCGTCAGGCTCGAAAACTCCTTTGCTGGCTCCAAGCCATGAAATACAAGCAAAGGAGCCAATATGAACGCCAACCCAAAATTCCTGTCCGCCACAGCAACGGTGGATGAAGCTGCAATCCATCCCCTGCCGAATTCCCGCAAGATCTACATCACCGGCTCGCGCCCTGATATCCGCGTACCGATGCGGCAGATCAGCCAGTCGGATACGCCTGCTTCGTTCGGCGCCGAAAAAAATCCACCGATCTATGTCTACGACACGTCCGGTCCGTACAGCGACCCGGACGTCAAGATCGATATCCGCTCCGGTCTCGCCACACCGCGCCTGCCATGGATCATGGAGCGCGACGACACCGAAGAACTGTCGGGCCCAAGCTCGGAATACGGCATCGAGCGCCTCAACGATCCCAAGCTGGCGGAATTGCGCTTCAACCTGCACCGCAAGCCGCGCCGCGCCAGGGCCGGCAAGAACGTCTCGCAGATGCACTATGCGCGCCAGGGCATCATCACGCCCGAAATGGAATTCGTGGCGATCCGCGAAAACATGCGCCGCAAGGAATACCTGGAAGAGCTGAAAGCCTCCGGCCCGATGGGCAACAAGCTGGCCGAGCTGATGGGCCGCCAGCATCCGGGCCAGTCGTTCGGCGCCTCGCTGCCGGCTGAAATCACGCCGGAATTCGTGCGCTCGGAAATCGCCCGCGGCCGCGCCATCATTCCCGCCAACATCAACCACCCGGAAATCGAACCGATGATCATCGGCCGCAATTTCCTGGTCAAGATCAACGCCAACATCGGCAATTCCGCAGTGACATCTTCCATCGGCGAAGAAGTCGAAAAGATGACCTGGGCGATCCGCTGGGGCGGCGACAACGTGATGGACCTGTCGACCGGCAAGCATATCCACGAAACCCGCGAATGGATCATCCGCAACTCGCCGGTGCCGATCGGCACGGTGCCGATCTACCAGGCGCTGGAAAAGGTCAACGGCAAGGCGGAAGACCTGACCTGGGAAATTTTCCGCGATACGCTGATCGAACAAGCCGAGCAGGGCGTCGACTACTTCACCATCCATGCCGGCGTCCGCCTGCAATACGTGCCGATGACCGCCAAGCGCCTGACCGGCATCGTCAGCCGCGGCGGTTCCATCATGGCGAAATGGTGCCTGGCGCATCATCGCGAATCCTTCCTGTACGACCACTTCGAAGACATCTGCGAAATCATGAAAGCCTATGACGTCAGCTTCAGCCTCGGCGACGGCTTGCGTCCAGGTTCGATCTATGACGCCAACGATGAAGCGCAACTGGGCGAACTGAAGACCCTGGGCGAACTGACCCAGATCGCCTGGAAGCACGACGTGCAAGTGATGATCGAAGGCCCCGGCCACGTGCCGATGCACTTGATCAAGGAAAACATGGACCTGCAGCTGGAGCAGTGCCACGAAGCGCCGTTCTACACGCTCGGACCGCTGACCACCGACATCGCGCCTGGCTACGACCACATCACTTCCGGCATCGGCGCCGCCACCATCGGCTGGTACGGCACGGCGATGCTGTGCTACGTCACGCCGAAGGAACATCTGGGCTTGCCCAACAAGGTCGACGTCAAGGACGGCATCATCACCTACAAGATCGCCGCCCATGCGGCCGACCTGGCCAAGGGCCATCCCGGCGCGCAGATCCGCGACAACGCCCTGTCGAAAGCGCGCTTCGAATTCCGCTGGGAAGACCAGTTCAACATCGGTCTCGATCCGGACAAGGCGCGCGAATTCCATGATGAAACCTTGCCTAAGGATTCCGCCAAGGTGGCGCATTTCTGTTCGATGTGCGGCCCGCATTTCTGTTCGATGAAGATCACCCAGGAAGTGCGCGAATACGCCGCCGCACAAGGCATTTCCGACATCGCCGCATTGAAGCAGGGGATGGAAGTGAAAGCCATCGAGTTCGTCAGGAACGGCGCGGAAATCTATAGCAAGCAGTGAGGTTGATGATGGAGATTGTCCTAAATGGCGCGCCGCATCCGCTGGCTGACGGAGAGAATCTGGAGCAGCTGATCGTCTCACTGGAATTGGCAGGCAAGGCGGTTGCTGTGGCTGTGAATCGGCAGGTGGTGCCGGCCAAGTTATGGCCACAGCGCGTCCTGCAACCGGCAGACAAGGTCGATGTGGTACGTGCCATAGGCGGCGGCTGACATCGTTGGGTGGGCACGCGTGCCCACGCGGATGCCGATGCTGCGTCAACGCGTGGGCATTGCATGCCCATCCTACATTTTTTATTAAAGGATTTGTCATGAATCTGAACTCCTCCCCCGAAACGGGGCAAGCAGACACTGGCCTGACCATCGCCGGCAAGACGTACAGTTCGCGGCTGCTGGTCGGCAGCGGCAAGTATCGCGACCTGGAACAGACCCGCGCCGCTACCGAAGCCAGCGGCGCGGAAATCATCACGGTAGCGATCCGCCGCGTCAATATCGGACAGGATCCCAACGCGCCGAATTTGCTGGATGTGGTGCCGCCATCGCGCTACACCATACTGCCCAATACAGCGGGTTGTTATACGGCGGCCGACGCGATTTATACACTGCAACTCGGGCGTGAACTGCTGAACGGCCACAAGCTGGCCAAGCTGGAAGTGCTGGGCGACGAGCGCACGCTGTTCCCCAACATGCCGGAAACCTTGAAAGCGGCGGAAGCGCTGGTCAAGGACGGTTTCGACGTGATGGTGTATTGCAGCGACGATCCGATCCAGGCGCGCATTCTGGAAGAGATCGGCTGCGTCGCGGTGATGCCGCTGGCGTCGCTGATCGGTTCCGGCATGGGCATCCTGAATCCCTGGAATCTGTCGCTGATCATCGAACAGGCCAAGGTGCCGGTGCTGGTCGATGCCGGCGTCGGCACCGCTTCGGATGCAGCGATTGCGATGGAACTGGGTTGCGACGGCGTGCTGATGAATACCGCGATTGCCGGCGCTCAGGACCCGATCCGCATGGCGCGCGCCATGCGGCTGGCGATAGCAGCCGGACGCGAAGCCTTCCTGGCGGGCAGGATGCCGAAGCGCTTCACTGCCTCGCCGTCTTCGCCAATGGCAGGACGCGTCAAGTGACTGTGACTGGCGACATGCGCAGCGGCGCCGTGGCGCCGCCTTGCGTGCTGGTGTTTTCCGGCTCGGACCCGAGCGGCGGCGCCGGCATGCAAGCGGACATTACAGCGATCGCTGCGCTTGGCGCGCATCCGCTGTCGGTCGTCACGGTGCTGACGGTGCAGGACAATGAGCGCGTCTTCGGCGTTTATCCTGTCGCGGCGGAACTGGTGCGGCAGCAGGCACAGGCGCTGGTCGGCCGCATCGATATCTCCGCAGTCAAGCTGGGCATCGTCGGCAATCGCGCCAATGCGGAAGCGATCGCCGCCATCATCCGCCAGTTGCGTATGCGGCAACCTGATTTGCCGGTGGTGTTCGATCCGGTGCTGGCGAACGGCCATGGCGACAGCCTGGCCAGTGAAGATCCGATTGCCGCCGTTGCGCCCTTGTTTGAACTGGCCACGGTCGTCACGCCAAACCGGCTTGAAGCGGACCGCTTGTGCGGCAGCGAAACCGATCCTGAGCAACAGGCGCGGCTGTTGCTGGAACGCGGCTGCCGGAACGTATTGCTGAAAGGCGGCCACGGTCCGGAGCAGGACCAGGTCTTGAACCGTTGGATCAGCCAGGATCAATCGCGCAGCTGGAGCTGGCCGCGCCTGCCGGGTGAATTCCACGGCAGCGGCTGCACCCTGGCGGCGGCGCTGTCCGCGCTGCTGGCGCAGGGGCTGGGGATGGAAGCGGCGATCGCCGCCGCGCAAACCTACTGCCAGCAGACTCTGGCGGCATCGTATGCAATCGCCGCCGGCCAGCGCATACCGAACCGCACCTTACCGTTTTTGAATAGGATGAAGTCATGAAGGGTTTATACATCGTCACGCCCGACTGGGATGACACCGCCAGGCTGCTGAAAGTCAGCGAGCAAGCCTTGCAAGGCGGCGCGGCATTGCTGCAGTACCGCCACAAGACAGCCGATGCCGCATTGCGCCAGGAGCAGGCAGAAGCCCTGCTGGCGCTGTGCCGGCGCTACCAGCGTCCTTTCATCGTCAACGACTATGTCGAGCTGTGCCTGGCGCTGGATGCCGACGGCATCCATGTCGGCGGCACCGACGCCAGCGTGGCGGAAGTGCGGGCGCGGGTTGGCGCGGACAAGATCGTCGGTGCTTCCTGCTACGGCGATCTGGAACTGGCGCACGCGGCGCAGCGCGCCGGCGCCAGCTACGTCGCCTTCGGTGGATTTTATCCGTCGCGTGTGAAGAAATATCCGGTGACCACGCCAGTCGACATCGTCACCCGCTCGAATGCGGAAATCGCCTTGCCGAATGTGGTGATCGGCGGTATGACGCAAGAGAACGCGGTGCCGCTGATCGCCGCCGGCGCCGATATGGTGGCGGCCATCAGCAGTGTTTATCTGGCTGCGGATCCGGTCGCCGCGGCGCGCAGTTTCGCGGCTTTGTTCAACGACCGTTAAGCAATCGCAGACGCTTCAGGTCTCCAGCAGGCTGCGCAGCATCCAGGCATTCTTTTCGTGCAGTTGCATGCGCTGCGTCAGCAAGTCCGCGGTCGGTTCATCGGCTGCGGCGTCCACCACCGGGAAGATCGAACGGGCCGTGCGCGTCACGGACTCTTGCCCTTGCACCAGCTGCTGGATCATGGCGGTCGCATTCGGCACGCCTTCTTCTTCCGAAATCGAGGTCAGCTTGGCGAACGCCTTGTAGGTGGCAGGCGCCGGATAGCCGAGGGCGCGTATGCGTTCCGCGATCAGGTCCACCGCCAGCCACAGTTCGTTGTACTGGGTCTCGAACATCAGATGCAGCGTGTTGAACATCGGCCCGGTCACGTTCCAGTGGAAATTATGGGTCTTCAGGTACAGGGTGTAGGTGTCGGCCAGCAGTTTGCTGAGGCCGTCGGCGATCTTCTTGCGATCCTTGTCGCTGATGCCGATATCGATGACTGCGACGTTCTTCTTTACCATGGTGCGGCTCCTTCTAACGATGACAGTTGAATGAGAGACTTGCACCACGATTTTATGTCAATTCGCCGCCAGCCAAGAAAACCGCGGGGTTTCCTGGCGCTGCGCTGCGGCGCTAGCCGATGATGGCGGCAGCCTGCGAGCGGCGATACATGCTGACGGTCAGCGCCACCGCCGCCAGCGATGCCGTGGCGGCAAACAGATACACCTCGGCATAGCCGAACTTGCTCACGATCAGGCCTGCGAGCGGACCGGTGACGCCCAGCGCCAGGTCCAGGAACACCGAGTAGGCACCGAGCGCGCTGCCGCGATTATTGGCCGGCACCAGGTTCACCGCTTCGACGCCGAGCGCTGGAAATATCAAGGCAAAGCCGAAGCCGGTCAGGGCCGCGCCACACAGCGCAAAAAATGGCGAACCAGCCTGCCACAACAATAGCAGACCGAAGGCTTCTATCGAAAAGCAGACGATCGACACGCGAAAGCCGCCGAAGCGCGAGATGGTATGGGCGAACAGCAGCCGCGCGCCGACGAAGAAGCTGCCGAACAAGGTCAGCGCAAAAGCTGCGTTCGGCCATTGATGGCTGGCATAGAACAAGGTGATGAAGGTGGCGATGGAACCGAAGCCGATCGAACCCAGGGCCAGCCCCATGCCATGCGGGAAGACCTTGCGCAATACGCGTCCGAACGGCAGATGCTCGCCGCGCACCACCGCAGTCGCCGCTTTCAGGCGCGCCAGCAGGAAGCCGGCGACCGACAGCACTGTCACCGTGGCGCCCACCGCCGCCAGGCCCCAGGCGTGGGAGATCAGTACGCCGAGCGGGGCGCCGACGGCCAGCGCGCCGTAGGTAGCGATACCATTCCAGGAAATCATGCGGGCCGTGTGCTGTGCGCCCACCCGCCCTATGCCCCAGGTAATGGCGCCGGTGCCGACCATGCTCTCGCCGCAGCCCAGCACCAGGCGGCCAGTCAGCAGGATCGCCAGGCTCAGCGCCGGCAGATGGATGAAGAACGCCGCGATCAGCAGGAACACGCCGCTGATGCTGCAGCCGATCAGGCCGCGCAGGACCGCGGTCTTGGGGCCGACCGAATCGGCCATGCGGCCTGCCAGCGGCCGGCTCAGCAGGGTCGCCAGGTACTGCATGCTGATCGCCAAACCCGCCAGCACCGAGCTGTAACCGAGATCGACATGGACATAGCCTGGCAGCACCGCCAGCGGAATGCCTATTGCCAGGTAGCAAATAAATGTAAAGAAAGCGGTGGAGACGATGTGAAATGTTACTGCGCTCTCGGACAGCGGCAGGCTGGCGCGGTCGAGACGGACTTCTTCTGACATGATGGGACTTGGTTGGGGTGAGATGGATACAGAGGCGTTGCTGATGATGCAATGCGGTATTTTACCCTCCCGGCCCGGACGCTGCTGGCGCCGGCAATCCGGCCTAAGTTTCAGCCGATATCGCGAGCGATCCTCGGCAGCCGCGCCCGCAGCTTATAATGTCGGGATGCAAAATCTTCTTCATAACCTCAATCCAGAACAGCTCGCGGCAGTCACCTTGCCTGCGCAGTCCGCACTCATCCTGGCCGGCGCCGGCTCCGGCAAGACGCGGGTGCTGACCACCCGCATCGCCTGGCTGATCCAGACCGGCCAGGTATCGCCGTCCGGCGTGCTGGCGGTGACCTTCACCAATAAAGCCTCGAAGGAAATGATGACGCGCCTGTCGGCGATGCTGCCGATCAATACGCGCGGCATGTGGATAGGGACTTTCCATGGCCTGTGCAACCGCTTGCTGCGCGCGCATTACCGCGACGCCGCCTTGCCGCAGACCTTCCAGATCCTGGATTCGCAAGACCAGCTGTCGGCCATCAAGCGCCTGCTGAAGGCGATGAATGTCGACGATGAGAAATATCCGCCGCGCAACCTGATGTACTTCATCAACGGCGCCAAGGACCAGGGTTTGCGCGCCAATGAAGTCGAAGCCAATGACGATTACAACCGCAAATTCGTTGAACTATACGACTTGTACGATCAGCAATGCCAGCGCGAAGGCGTGGTCGATTTTGCCGAGCTGCTGCTGCGTACCTATGAACTGCTGAGCCGCAACCAGCCGCTGCGCGAGCACTACCAGTCGCGCTTCCAGCACATCCTGGTGGACGAGTTCCAGGATACCAACGACCTCCAGTACAAATGGCTGAAGCTGATGGCCGGCCAACGCGGCGCGGTATTCGCTGTGGGCGACGACGACCAGAGCATCTACGCTTTCCGCGGCGCCAATGTCGGCAACATGACTGCTTTCGAACATGAGTTCCGGGTCGAGAACCTGATCAAGCTGGAGCAGAACTACCGTTCGCACGGCCATATCCTGGACAGCGCCAACACGCTGATCGCCAACAACAGCAAGCGCCTCGGCAAGAACCTGCGCACCGATGCCGGCCATGGCGAGCCGGTCAGGATCTACGAAGCCACCAGCGACCTGCAGGAAGCGCAGTGGATCATCGAAGAAACCAAGAGCCTGATCAACGACGGCGCCAGCCGCAGCGAAATCGCCGTGCTGTACCGCTCGAATGCGCAGTCGCGCGTGATCGAGCATGCCTTGGTGGCATCCGGCATTCCGTACCGGGTGTACGGCGGCCAGCGCTATTTCGAACGCGCCGAGGTCAAGCACGCGATCGCTTATCTGCAGCTGATGGATAATCCGCACAACGATTCGGCTTTCCTGCGCGTGGTGAATTTCCCGGCGCGCGGCATCGGCGCGCGCTCGCTGGAACAGTTGCAGGATGCGGCAAAACAATATGGCATTTCCTTGTACGCGGCTGTGCCGTATGTGGCCGGCAAGGCCGGCGCTACGCTCGGGTCCTTCCTCAAGCTGATCGAAGGCGGACGCTTTGAAACCCAGCATCTGCCGCTGCCGGAAATGGTTCAGGTAGTGCTCGACCTGAGCGGCCTGATGCAGCATTACCAAAATGAAAAGGAAGGCGCGGACCGCATCGAGAATCTGGAGCAGCTGGTGAATGCTGCGACCCTGTTTGTGTCGGAAGAAGGATTCGGCATCGATGCGCCGGCCTTGCTCGGCCCCAAGGCGCAAGCCGTGTCAGGAGCGTCCATCACGACTGCCGACGGCTTCGAAGTGTTCGACGCCGATGCGCCGCTGTCGGCGGTGATGTCGCCCTTGTCGGCCTTCCTCTCGCACGCCTCGCTGGAGGCAGGCAACAACCAGGCCCAGGCCGGCGAGGAAGCCTTGCAGCTGATGACGGTGCACTCGGCCAAGGGTCTGGAGTTCGACGCGGTGTTCATCACCGGCCTGGAAGAGGGTTTGTTCCCGCACGAGAATTCGCAGAAGGAAGACGCCGGCGTGGAAGAAGAGCGGCGCCTGATGTATGTCGCCATCACGCGCGCCAAGAAGCGTCTGTACATGAGCTTTTCGCAGACCCGCATGCTGCACGGCCAGACTCGCTACAACATGCGTTCGCGCTTCTTTGACGAGTTGCCGGAAGACGCGCTGAAGTGGCTGTCGCCGAAGGTGCAGCAGCACAGCTGGTTTGCCAATGCCAAGTCAGCCTGGGACGAAGCACCCGAGAAAGCTGCCAACAATATCTCGAAGAACTTCGGCCGGCGCGATGTCGGCTGGCGCATCGGCGAGAACGTCGCCCACCTGAAATTCGGCGAAGGCGTGATCGTCAATATCGAAGGCAGCGGCGGCAATGCGCGCGCCCATATCAACTTCGGCAAGCATGGGATGAAACTGCTGGATCTGAGTGTGGCGAAGCTGGAGAAGGTCGCGTAGAGTGGGCACTTGTGCCCACGCGTGACCTATGCGCATTTGCTGTCACGCGTGGGCAGAAAAGCTTGCCCACCCTACGGGGCCGGTTGCTTACTCTGGCTTGCCGGCCGGCTCAGGCAACGGCAAATCCTGTTCGGGTTTGCCGAAGATGTGGGTATAGGTAGGATAGAAGGAGCAGTACATCACCACCGTCAAGGCAATCGACAGCGGCAGCAGGATCATGATCGTGACAGAGGCATTACCGATCACCACCGCGATCAGGACGCTGACTATGGCTGGCAGCACTACGCCGATGGCGGCCCACGCCAGGCCGTAGACTGCGAATGCCTTCATCTCGCGCGAGACCGCGAAGAAGCTGTAGAAAATGGCTTTCATCACGCCCATCTTCTGCCACATGATCAACGGCGCTGCGTACCAGAACGCCATCGCCGCCGGGATGTAGACCACTGCCGAGAACATCATTGCCAGCGACATGCTGGAATCCTGTATCTCCTTCGGATCGAGCGTAGTCTGGCCGGTTACCGTTTGCCAGAACACGCCGCCGTCGACCAGCGCCGAGGCGGCAATCGCAATGACGGCCGCGACCATGTAGAGCATGCCCAGGATCAGCAGTTTTTGCAGTGCAGGCGAACGGAAGCCGACCAGCAGCAGGTTAGGGTAGACGCGCTTGCCCTGTTCGATATTCTGGCAAGCCTGCATGAAGGCCATGGCGAATACCGGCACAAGGATCACCGGCATGATCTGTCCCAGCACCGGGACCAGATTCAATCCCAGCATCAAGAACATGTAGGCCAGGAATAAGGTGGAGATCTCGGCCGGCTGCTTGCGGAACAGCGCAAACCCCTCCTTGATCCATATCCATCCGGTTTTGGCAGGCAGTTTTTCCATTGTTTATTTAATCAGTACAGGTTCGGTGCCGGGTGCGCCACGCGCTGCCGCAGAATCCGTTCAAAGTGGCTTGGGTCGTGCGGCGTGAGCATTTCCGCAGCACGAGGCAAGTAAAAGTCATACAGCCGCGACAGCCAGAAGCGCAAGGCGCCGGCGCGCAGCATCGGCTGCCAGGCGGCTTGCTCGGCCGCGCTGAAGGGCCGCACGGCATGGTATGCATCCAGCATGGCGCGTACTCTGGCAATGTCAAGCTGTCCGGTCGCCAGGTCGACGCACCAGTCGTTGACGGTGACGGCCAGGTCGAACAGCCAGGTGTCGCAGCCGGCAAAGTAGAAGTCGAAAAACCCGCTCAACTGGTCGCCGTTGAACATCACGTTGTTGCGGAACAGGTCGGCATGCACCGGGCCGTTGGGCAGCTGGCGATAGGTTTCCGAGGCGGCAAACGCCTCCTGGAACGCCATTTCGTCGCGCAGCAGCTGTTGTCCGTCCGGCGGCAGGTAGGGCAGCACCACCGGCGCGGTTTCGCGCCACCACGGCAGGCCGCGCAGATTCGGTTGCCGGATTGGAAAGTCTTGCGCCGCCAGATGCATTTTCGCCAGCATCGCGCCTACCGCTGCGCAATGGACCGGCGCCGGGGCCATCTGGCAAGCGCCTTCCAGCTTGGTGACGATCGCCGCCGGCTTGCCGTGCAGCGGATTGATGATCTGGTCCTGCTGATTGGCGACCGGCGCCGGCACCAGCACTCCGCGGCGCGCCAGGTGGCGCATCAGTTCCAGGTAAAACGGCAGCTGTTCAAAACTGAGATTCTCGAAGATCGTCAGCACATATTCGCCGCGCTCGGTATCGATGAAGAAATTACTGTTTTCGATACCGGATGAAATGCCCCTGATGGCGAGTGCCTTGCCTAAGGAAAACGGGGGGATCCACTGGGTGAGATCGTCTAGTGTGACGGGGGTAAATACTGCCATGAGAAAAAACCGGGGAAAGACAATGTTCGTCGGAATAAATATGCGGCTAATACGCGGTGGTTCCGCGCATTGGCCGCATGGCTGCTTAAGGGAGTGCCGGACTAGTTCTTGGTCGCGGGCAGCGCCGGCGGCGGCAATCCGGCATCGCTGTCGGACTGCACTGCTTCACCCGGCTTATGGGCTTTCTGGCCCAGGTCGAACTCCTTGACCTGCCATTGCGCGCCACGCGGCGGCGCATCGGTCGGCCCTAAAGTGCCGGCCTGCGATGGCGTCTTCACGTAGTAAGTGCTGCCGCCGCTCGTGACCTTGACTTCATCAACCCGGCCCTGCTTGCGCGTTTGCGTGATGTTGCCGTTATCTTCACCCGGTTTGCGGACGGTGACAGGCGGCGCTTCGCCTTCTTCCAGCTTTTGCAGCTCTGGCGGCGGCGGGGCAGTGGTCTTGGCGGGCGGCGTCGCTTGCTGGGCGCTTGCCAGCAAGGGTGTTGCGAGAGAGGCAAGACAAATTGCCAGCAATGGCCAGACTTTGGATTTATTCATGTGAATTTGGCTACCTTGAGTGGGACAAGACTATGCCTGCATTGTAACAAACCGCCGGCGCCTATAGGCGATAAGGGGCCGGCAAGCGCGGTGTTTACAGCAAAACCCCGGTATGGCGGTCGGACTCGGCCATGACGGTTTCGCCGGCCTCGTAGAATTCCACTACGGCGGCAAGAATCTCGGCCGGATCGTCCAGCACCTGGATCAGGTCCATGTCCTTGGCGGCAATCATGCCGTCGCCCACCAGCTGGGTGCGGAACCAGTCCAGCAAGCCGCTCCAGAATTTGCTGCCGACCAGGATGATCGGGATATGGCGGCATTTGCCGGTCTGGATCAGGGTCAGGACCTCGGTCAGCTCGTCCATGGTGCCGAAACCGCCCGGCAGCACGATGTAGGCGTCGGCATAGCGCACGAAAGCCACTTTGCGGGCGAAGAAATGACGGAAGCTGAGGGAAATATCCTGCCATTTGTTACCGCTTTGTTCATGCGGCAATTCAATGTTCAGGCCGACAGAAGGCGACTTGCCTTCGAAAGCTCCCTTGTTGGCGGCTTCCATCAAACCCGGTCCGCCGCCTGAAATCACGGCAAAACCTTCGTCGGAAAAGCGCCGTGCAATGTCCTTGCAAAGGGGATAATACGGATTGTCTTCCTTGATCCGCGCCGAGCCGAAGATGGATACCGCCGGATGCAACTCGGAAAGGCGTTCGGTCGACTCGATAAATTCTGCCATAATCGTGAACATATGCCACGATTCGCGCGCCTTTTTCGATGTTGCGCGTTCGATATCCGTCACTTGCCGCAAACGCGGCACATTTTTTCCGTTCAATTCCATATGCAAAAAACCCTGCTGTTAGTTGATGGTTCGAGTTATCTGTATCGCGCCTTCCATGCCTTGCCCGATATGCGCAATGCCGCCAATGAGCCGACCGGCGCTCTGTACGGCATCATCAATATGCTGCGTCGTTTACGCATCGATTACCCCGCAGCTTACCTTGCCTGTGTGTTCGATGCAAAAGGTAAAACTTTCCGCGACGATATGTACGCCGACTACAAGGCGACCCGCGCCTCCATGCCGGAGGACCTAGTTAAACAGATTACGCCAATTCACGCCGCCGTGCGCGCCATGGGCTGGCCGATTCTGATGGTGGAGGGCGTGGAGGCCGACGACGTGATCGGCACCCTGACCGTGCAGGCGGTGCAGCACGGCATGCAGGCAGTGGTCTCGACCGGCGACAAGGACCTGGCGCAGCTGGTCAACGACGACGTCACGCTGATCAACACCATGAACAACGAGACCCTCGACCGCGCCGGCGTGATCGCCAAATTCGGCGTGCCGCCGGAGCGCATCGTCGACTACCTGACCTTGATCGGCGACACCGTCGACAACATCCCCGGCGTCTCCAAGGTCGGCCCGAAAACCGCGGTCAAATGGCTGGCGCAGTACGACACGGTCGACAACGTGATCGCTAATGCCGCAAGCATTGGCGGCGCGGTCGGCGAGAACCTGCGGCAGGTGCTGGACTGGCTGCCGAAGGCCAAGGAGCTGGTGACGGTGAAGACCGATTGCGACCTCAGCGCGCATATGGTGTCGATCCCGGAATCGCTGATCGCGCCGGAGCAGGACAAGGACACCCTGATCGAATTGTTCACGCGCTACAACTTCAAGACCTGGCTGCGCGAATTGAGCGCACCCGCGGCGGCGCCTTCCGCTTCCGCCGCCGGCGCGCCTGTGTCGACGGCGGCCGTTGCCGCCGCCGCGTCTGACGCCCCGGCGCAGAGCAGCCTATTCGACGCCGTCGAGCGCCACTATGAAACCGTGCTGACTGAAGCCCAGCTGGATGCCTGGCTGCAGCGCATCGACAAGGCGGCCCTGACCGCGGTGGATACCGAAACCACCTCGCTTGAGCCGATGACCGCACAGCTGGTCGGCATTTCCTTGTGCTGCGAAGTCGGCACTGCCGCTTACATCCCTGTCGCTCATTGCTACCAGGACGCGCCGGCGCAGCTGTCGCGCGAGCTGGTGCTGCAAAAGATGAAGCCGTGGCTGGAAGACGACAGCAAGCCGAAGGTCGGCCAGAACCTCAAATACGATAGCCACATTTTCGCCAACCAGGGCGTGAACCTGCGCGGCATCGTCCATGACACTTTGCTGGAATCGTATGTGTTCGAATCGCACCGCAGCCATGACATGGACAGCCTGGCCCTGCGCCATCTGAACCATCAGACCATCACCTTCCAGGAAGTGTGCGGCAAGGGTGCTTCGCAGATTGGTTTCGATGAAGTCGAGATCGGCCGCGCCACCGAATATGCGGCGGAAGATGCCGATATCACCCTGCAGCTGCACCTGACCATGTGGCCGCATATCGTCGACGACGCCAAGCTGCGTTTCATCTACGAAAAAATCGAAGTGCCGACTTCGGTGGTGCTGCAAAAGATCGAGCGCAACGGCGTGCTGATCGACGCCAGCCTGCTGGCGACGCAATCGAACGAGCTGGGCAAGCGCATGCTGGAAATCGAGCAGCAAGCCTATGACCTGGCCGGCCAGCCGTTCAACCTGAGTTCGCCCAAGCAGCTGGGTGAAATATTGTTTGAAAAGCTCAAGCTGCCGGTGGTCAAGAAGACCCCGTCCGGATCGCCTTCCACCGATGAAGAAGTGCTGCAGAAACTGGCGGAAGACTATCCGCTGCCGAAGGTGCTGCTCGACTACCGCAGCCTGTCCAAGCTGAAATCGACCTACACCGACAAGCTGCCGAAGATGGTCAATGCGGACACCGGCCGCGTGCACACCAACTATGCGCAGGCGGTGGCGGTCACCGGCCGCCTGGCGTCGAACGATCCCAACCTGCAGAACATCCCGATCCGCACCGCCGAAGGCCGCCGCATCCGCGAAGCATTCGTGGCGCCGGCCGACAGCGTGATCGTCTCAGCCGACTATTCGCAGATCGAACTGCGCATCATGGCCCACATCTCGGGCGATGAAAACATGTTGCGCGCGTTTGCCGAAGGCATCGACATTCACCGCGCCACTGCCGCCGAAATCTTCGGCACCACCGCAGCGGAGGTCAGCAGCGAGCAGCGCCGCTACGCCAAGGTCATCAACTTCGGGCTGATCTACGGCATGAGCGCATTTGGCCTGGCCGGCAACCTCGGCATCGAGCGCGCCGCGGCGCAAATGTATATCGAAAAATATTTCATGCGCTTTGCCGGCGTCAAGCAGTTCATGGACATGACACGGGTGCAGGCCAAGTCGCAAGGCTATGTCGAGACCGTGTTCGGGCGCCGTTTGTGGCTGCCGGAAATCAATTCGCCCAACGGCCAGCGCCGCCAGGGCGCCGAGCGGGCGGCGATCAATGCGCCTATGCAAGGCACGGCTGCCGACCTGATCAAGCTGTCGATGATCGCGGTGCAAAACTGGATTGAAACAGAACAGTTAAAATCCAAGATGGTCATGCAGGTGCACGATGAACTGGTGCTTGAAGTGCCGCAGGACGAGCTGGCGCTGGTGCGGGAAAAGCTGCCGCAGCTGATGGCTGGCGTGGCGGAGCTGAAGGTGCCGCTGATTGCCGAAGTCGGCGTCGGCAAGAACTGGGACGAGGCGCATTAATGAATTGATGCGCGATGGCAGATGGTTAACGATAAAGGAGAATATTGATGGCGAATTTGAAAGAAGATTTCGATAGTCTGGTGGCGAAAACCAGTTTGTCCGACAATGTCGACCGCCGTACTTTTTTGAAGACCACGCTGGGCACCGGCTTCGCCGCGGCGGTGCTGCCGGTATGCGCGCAGACCGTGATCAAGACCGATGCCGCCGGCCTCACCGCCGGCGCCCTGGAAATCCAGATCAATGGCTTGAGCGTGCCGATTTACCGCGCCCAGCCTGAGGGCAAGACCAATCTGCCGGTGGTGCTGGTGATCTCGGAAATTTTCGGCGTGCATGAGCACATCGCCGACATCGCGCGCCGCTTCGCCAAGCTGGGCTACCTGGCGATCGCGCCGGACCTGTTCAAGCGCCAGGGCGACCCGGCTGCCTTCGCCACCATTCCAGAGCTGTACAAGAACGTGATTTCCAAAGTGCCGGACGACCAGGTGCTGGGCGATGTCGATGCCTGCGTGGCCTGGGCCAAGGAAAATAACGGCAATATCGACAAGCTGGCGATCACCGGCTTTTGCTGGGGCGGCCGCGTCACCTGGCTGTATGCCGCTCACAATCCCAAGGTAAAAGCCGCGGCGGCCTGGTATGGCAGCCTTGTCGGCGAAAAGAACGAACTGATGCCAAAGCAACCGGTGGATATCGCGCCGGCCCTGAAAGTGCCGGTGCTGGGTTTGTACGGCGCCAAGGACCAGGGCATTACGCAGGAGCATGTGGCGCAGATGAAGGCGGCGCTGGCCAAGGGCGGCAGCAGGTCGGAAATCGTGGTCTACCCGAATTCCGGTCACGCCTTCAACGCCGACTACCGGCCCAGCTATGTGGAAGCAGACGCCAAGGATGGCTGGAAGCGCACCCTGGCTTGGTTCAAGGAACATGGCGTCAGCTGAAGCACGCAGGCATCACGGCTATTTGTATCCGGATGCGGCCATCCGGATACAAAATTCCCACCCCTCAAACGGGATAAATGACAGTTAAATTTGCCGAAATGCAGCAGCTGTGTTTTAATTTGCAACATTGTTGCATTTGACGTTTGTTAGCTGGGGCCAAAAATTAATTCCACACTCGTTTCAATTCTCCTGGCGACGACTATCGCCGGCGTTTTCAGCATTACCGCCGCTGCCATTTTTTCCTTCGCGCTGCTGTCCAAGATGGTCGAGCGCATGGTCAGCCTGTCGGTCGGCATCATGCTGGCCACTTCCTTGCTGCACGCGCTGCCGGAAGCCTTCGAATCGCAGGCCGACAGCCATACGCTGTTCGCCGTCCTGCTGGGCGGCTTGCTGGCCTTTTTCGTGCTGGAAAAATTTGCCATCCTGCGCCATTCCCACCATCACGAGGATGACGGCCACGGCCATCATCATGGCCATGACAAGAAAGAGGCGGGCAAGGCCGGCTGGATGATTCTGGTCGGCGACGGCTTGCACAACTTTACCGACGGTATCCTGATTGCCGCCGCTTTCCTGGCCGATCCGCACCTTGGCCTGATCACCGGCCTGGCCATCATCGTGCACGAGATTCCGCAGGAAATCGGCGATTTCATCGTGCTGCTCAATGCCGGGTTTTCGCGCACCCGCGCCTACGTCTACAACCTGATCTGCAGCCTGATGGCGGTGCTGGGCGGCCTGCTCGGCTACTTCACGCTGGAGCGCGGCATGGAATGGATTCCTTACGTGCTGGTGTTTGCCTCGTCCGGATTCATCTATATCGCCGTCAGCGACCTGATGCCGCAGATGCAGCGCCGCGCTACCTTGCGCGAAACCATTCCGCAGATCCTGCTGATCGGCGCAGGCGTCGCCATTGTCTTGTTCCTGACGCGGCACGCTCATCAGCATTAAGGTCTGAACCAGCTGATGAAAAAACGGGGGAGTGCGCAGCAGCGCAGCTCCCCCGTTTCAATTCCTGGGCGGCTGGTTCCTTATGCGCCCTTGGCCACCGGCCGCGTGGCGTCGGCACACCATTCGCTCCACGATCCCGGATACAGCGCGGCGCCATGCAGGCCGGCGATTTCCAGCGCCAGCAAGTTATGGCAGGCGGTCACCCCGGATCCGCACTGCATGACGGCGGTTTGCGGTTCGCTGATCAGCGCGCCGAACTCCTCGTGCAGCTGATGGCCCGGCTTGAAGCGGCCATCGGCTTGCAGGTTGTCCTTGAAGAAGCGGTTCTTGGCGCCGGGAATATGGCCGCCGACCGGGTCGATGGTTTCATTTTCGCCGCGGAAGCGGTCCGGCGCGCGCGCATCGACGATGGTGCGGCGCAGGTTGGTCAGGTTGCTCAGGATGTCATGCGCGTTGACGCTGGCGGTCAGCGCCGGCTTGGCGCTGATGCTGCCGGGCGTCGGCGCCGGTTCTGCCGTCGTCAATCCTTGTCCGGCCGTCTGCCAGGCCGCCAGACCGCCGTCCAGCACCGCCACCGAGGCGTGGCCGATCGAGCGCAGCAGCCACCACAGGCGCGCGGCATACATGCCGCCCTGGGCGTCGTAGGCAACTACCTGGGTGTCGTCGCTGATGCCCCAGCGGCGCAGCGTGGCGATCAGCGCATCCTGCGCCGGCAGCGGATGGCGGCCCTTGAAGCTGCCGTCGGCCGCCTGCTTGGCGCCGGACAGGTCTTGATCCAGGTTGGCGAAGCGCGCCCCGGCGATATGGCCGGCGTCGTAAGCGCTTCTTCCCGCCGCCGGGTCCATCAGGTCATGACGGCAGTCGATGATGACCCAGCCCGGGTTCTGCGCATTCTGCTGCAGGTTCGCCGCAGAAATCAGCGTGGTGTAGGGATGTGCTTGAGACATGGCATTCCTTCTGGGTAAGTGTTGATCAGGACACTACAGGAAACAATTTCAGGCAGTGTCGTCAGCCAGCGATTTATCTGTCTGCAGCGTTGTCAGCGGACGCGCCTTTCTTTGATTATAAAACGTTGCCAGCAAACCGCCGATAAGGATTACCGTTGTCCCCAGCCAGCCGCGCCAGCCGAGCTGGTCTTGCCAGATCAGAATGCCGAGGATGCTGGAAAAGACGATGCCGGTGTATTGCAGGTTGGCGGTAAGCAATGGGTTGCCGAGGCGGTAGGCGCGGGTCATCGCGATCTGGCCGATGGTTGCCGTGATGCTGAGCGCAATCAGCAAACCGAATCCCGCCAGATTGTGGCTGTGCATGAAAGGAATGCCGCCGCCCGGCAAGCCCAGGCATCCGGCCAGGCCGGCAAGGGCGCTGATGGCGGAAAAATAAAACACCACCCGATATTCCGGTTCGCCCAGCTGGCCCAGGCGCCGCACCTGCAGATAGGCGATCGCGGAAATCAGGCCGGAGCCGAGCGCGATCAGCGCTGCCGTGGTTTGTTCAGGGGCGAACGACGGCCGCAACAGCAGCATGACGCCGGCGAAGCTGAGCAGGATGGTAGCTGCCATGCCCCATTCAAAGCGGGCATTGCTGCGCCACCATGCCACGCCGAACAGGATGGCCGCCAGCCATATCGATGAGGTGTAGTTGAGGGTGGTGGCGGTGGCGACCGGCAGCAGGCTGAACGAATAGAACCACATGGCCAGGGAAATCACGCCGATCACGCCGCGCCGCATGTGCTCGCGCGGCAACGGTGTTTTCAGGGTGCCACCCTTGAGGACAACCAGGGCGACGATGAACAGCATGCCGATGACGCCGCGGCTGAACAGGATTTCAGAAGTTGAGTAGTGTTCTGAAGCAAGCTTGACGCAGACCCCCATGAGGGAAAACATGAGGCTGGCAAAGAGCATCCAGAGTGATTGCATGGGAAAAATCTAGCAAGGGGCGAGGTTGCAGTCATTTTGACTGATTCCGGCGCCGTTACGCGTGTCCGCAAAAAATAAAGGGCCGGAGCTGATCCGCTGCCAGCAGCGAACCGGTTCCGGCCCGGATATGGATTTGGCAGGACCTAGGCCAGGCCGGCCTGGCTGCGGTACCACTCATGGAAATGCTGCATGCCGTCTTCCATCGGCGACTGGTAAGGACCCACTTCACTGACGCCGCGCTCCATCAGGATGCGCCGGCCGGCATCCATGCGCAGGGCGATTTCATCGTCCTCGACGCAGGTTTCCATATAGGCGGCGCGTTCCGCTTCGACCATTTCGCGCTCAAACAGGGCGATTTCTTCCGGATAGTAGAATTCCACCACATTGGTGGTCTTCTGCGGGCCGCGCGGCCACAGCGTCGACACCACCAGCACATGCGGATACCACTCCACCATGATGTTCGGGTACAGCGTCAGCCAGATCGCGCCGAACTTGGGCGCCTCGCCGTTGTTGAACTTGAGGACCTGTTCCTGCCACTTCTTGTAGGCCGGCGAACCGGATTTCGCCAGCCCGTGGTTGACGCCCACGGTCTGTACGCTGTAATCCTTGCCAAATTGCCATTGCAGATCGTCGCAGCTGACAAAGCTGCCGAGGCCGGGATGGAAGGGCTCGACGTGATAATCCTCCAGGTAAACCTCGATGAAGGTTTTCCAGTTGTAGTCGCACTCGTGCACTTCGACGTGATCGAACAGGTAGCCGCTGAAATCGAGATCCTTGGCCACGCCCAGCTGCGCCAGCTTTTCGCCGATATGGAAGGCATTCTGCTCGAACAGCAGGCCGTTCCAGTTTTGCAAAGGCGTCTTGGACAGGTTCATGCAAGGCGTCTCGCCGAAATGCGGCGCGCCTATCAGTTCGCCCTTGAGATCGTAAGTCCAGCGGTGCAGCGGGCAGACGATATTGCGGGCATTGCCGCGGCCGTCGAACATCTTGGCCTGGCGATGGCGGCAGACGTTGGAAATGAGCTCGATGCCCTGCGGATTGCGCACCAGCATGCGGCCTTCGTTTTCAGAAGCCAGCGTGGCGTAATCGCCGACGTTGGGCACCATCAGCTCATGGCCGACGTAGCGCGGGCCATTCTGAAAGAGTTGCTGGATTTCGCGCTTTAACAGCGCTTCGTCAAAGTAGACGTTGACCGGAAGTTGCGCATCGGAGCGCGCGAGCTTGGTAATAGAAGCCAGATCGGACATCCCTCCACCCCCAAATGTGTTGTATCAACCTAAGAGAGAAAGAATCCGCAAAAACCTGTGTTCAAATAATATGAAACGGAAATTTTGGACAGAACCGAGGATTATCCCACAAAAAAGCCGGATTTGGCGTCGTTTCAAGCATTTTATCGAGCCAAAGCTTCAAAACTGCTGTCTAAATTCAACGGCTTACGGAGGTTTGCTCTAAAATAGCGGTCTAATCACATTACACCTACTATGCCAAAGAATCCGATTTCCGCCAGCAGCCCGGCCTCGTTTGAACAAGCCATGGCCGAACTGGAGCAACTGGTAGCCCAAATGGAAGCCGGCGAATTGCCGCTGGAAGCATCGGTTGCCGCCTATAAGCGAGGATCTGAGCTGGTCAAGTTTTGCGCCGCGCAACTGGAAAAGGTCGACAGCCAGGTCAAGGTGCTGGAAGGCGATATGCTCAAACCCTTCGTCGGTGAAGCCTTGAACGATCACAGCGGAGCCGACGAATGACGGCAGCCGCTCAGTTAGCAGCCACGATGCCAGTTGCAGAACAGTCGTTCGGCGAATGGATGCGCCAGGTGCAGTCCGAGATGGAGACGGCGCTTGGCAAATTCTTGCCGTCAGAAAATATCACACCGGCCAGGCTGCATCAGGCCATGCGCTACGCGGTGCTGGACGGCGGCAAGCGCGTGCGGCCCTTGCTGGTATTTGCTGCCGGGGAATTATTTGCCGCGCCGGCAACGGTGGTGCAGCGGGCCGCGGCCGCGGTTGAAATGATCCACGCCTATTCACTGGTGCACGACGACATGCCCTGCATGGACGACGACGCCTTGCGCCGCGGCAAGCCTACCGTGCACGTGCAGTATGATGAAGCCACCGCCTTGCTGGTCGGCGACGCCTTGCAGGCGCAGGCTTTCGTGGTGCTGGCCGAGACCGATGCCGCCGGCTTCGATGCGGCGCGGCAGATCGTCATGCTGCGTTTGCTGGCCCAGGCTTCCGGTTCGCTCGGCATGTGCGGCGGCCAGGCCATCGACCTGGCGAGCGTCGGCCTGAGCCTGTCGCTGGCTGAGCTGGAACAGATGCACAAGCTGAAGACCGGCGCCTTGCTGCGCGCTTCGGTATTGCTGGGCGCGTGGGGCGGCAAAGCCCTGGCGCAGGATGAGACCGATGCGCTGGAAGCCTACGGCACGGCGATCGGACTGGCGTTCCAGGTAGTCGACGATATCCTCGACGCCACGGCCGATTCCGCCACGCTGGGCAAGACAGCGGGCAAGGACGCCGCCGACAACAAGCCGACCTACGTCTCGATTCTGGGTTTGCCGGAATCGCAGGCACTGGCAGAAAAATTACGCAACGATGCCCACCGGGCGCTTGCGATGTTTGGGAATAAGGCACGTCGCCTGCGCGAGCTGGCGGATTTGATCGTGCAACGGAAAGCTTAGGGTTTAGGGCATATGGAAATACTCAACACAATCGACAGCCCGGCAGACCTGCGCAAGTTGTCGCGGGCGCAACTCAAGCCGCTGGCCGACGAGCTGCGCGAATTTGTCATCGAATCGGTGTCGCAGACCGGCGGCCATCTGTCGTCCAACCTCGGCACCGTGGAGCTGACAATTGCCTTGCACTACGTCTTCAACACGCCGGAGGACCGCGTGGTGTGGGACGTCGGCCATCAAACCTATCCGCACAAGATCCTCACCGGCCGCCGCGAGCGCATGAACACGCTGCGCCAGCTGAACGGCATCTCGGGTTTCCCGCGCCGCTGCGAAAGCGAGTACGACACCTTCGGCACTGCGCATTCCTCGACGTCGATTTCCGCCGCGCTGGGCATGGCGCTGGCCGCCAAGACCAAGGGCGAGACCGAGCGCCACGCGATTGCCGTGATCGGCGACGGCGCCATGACCGCCGGCATGGTGTTCGAAGCCATGAACAACGCCGGCGTGTACGACGACATCAACATGCTGGTGATCCTGAACGACAACGACATGTCGATCTCGCCGCCGGTGGGCGCCTTGAACCGCTACCTGGCGCGCCTGATGTCGGGCCAGTTCTACGCGCAAGCGAAAAATGTCGGCAAGTCGATCCTGCCGGCGCCGATGCGGCAGCTGGCCAAGCGTTTCGAAGAACATGCCAAAGGCATGGTGGTGCCGGCCACCATGTTTGAAGAATTCGGTTTCAACTACATCGGCCCGATCGACGGCCACGACCTGGATTCGCTGATCCCGACCCTGCAGAACCTGAAGCACCTCAAGGGTCCGCAGTTCCTGCACGTGGTGACCAAGAAGGGCCAGGGCTACAAGCTGGCGGAAGCCGATCCGGTGCTGTACCACGGCCCCGGCAAGTTCAATCCGGCCGAAGGCATCAAGCCGGCCGCGGTCAGCAAGATGACCTACACCCAGGTGTTCGGCGACTGGCTGTGCGACACCGCCGCGCAAGACGACAAGCTGATCGGCATCACGCCGGCGATGTCGGGCGGCTCCGGCCTGGATGCCTTTGCCAAGCGCTTTCCGCAGCGCTTCTATGACGTCGGCATCGCCGAGCAGCACGCCGTCACTTTCGCCGCCGGCATGGCTTGCGAAGGCTTGAAGCCGGTGGTGGCGATCTATTCAACCTTCCTGCAGCGCGCCTACGACCAGCTGATCCATGACGTTGCCCTGCAAAACCTCGACGTCACCTTCGCGCTGGACCGCTCCGGCCTGGTCGGCGCCGACGGCGCCACGCACGCCGGCAACTACGATATGGCCTACCTGCGCTGCATTCCGAACATGGTAGTGATGGCGGCCTCCGACGAAAACGAATGCCGCCAGATGCTGACCACCGCTTACCAGTACAACGGTCCGGCCGCGGTGCGCTATCCGCGCGGCGCCGGCACCGGCGCTGCGATCGATCCGGCGCTGACGGTGCTGCCGCTGGGTAAAGGCGAAGTCAAGCGCAAAGGCCACAATGTCGCGATCCTGGCTTTCGGCTCATTGCTGGCGCCCAGCGTCGCCGCCGGCGAATTGCTGGACGCCACGGTGGTCAACATGCGCTTCGTCAAGCCGCTGGACGTGGAGCTGGTGCTGGAATTGGCCAATACCCACGACGCGCTGGTGACGGTGGAAGAGGGCTGCATCATGGGCGGCGCCGGCGCCGCGGTGGCGGAAGCGCTGGCTGCCGCAGGATGCGTCAAGCCGCTCTTGAACCTGGGCTTGCCGGACCGATTTATCGATCATGGCGACGCCGGCCTGCTGCTGGCGCAATGCGGCCTGAATGCCGAAGGCATCGCCGCTTCGATACGCCAGCGCTTTGGCAAGGATCAGCCGCGCCTGGTCGTCAATCAGAAATAAGCTGGCCTGGCGCCAGCCGTTGTTCCAGTAACTCCAGCCAGGATGCTGCTGCCGCCATGCGGCAGCCTTCCAGCCATACTATTTCCAATCCCCCGGCTTGCCGTCAGCACCCATGGTGCGCGACAGTGAGCCGGGACAAGACCGCCAAGGCAGTCTTTTGTCCATTGCGCAAAGGTTAAACCTCAAATGAATACCCGTGACCAGAACCTGACCATTCCTGACGTGCAGAGCAGCGTCGACACCCGCCGCCTGGCGATCCAGCGCGTTGGCGTCAAAGGCGTGCGCTATCCGCTGACCGTGCGTACCGCGGCAACGGCGCAAGCCACGGTCGGCAGCTGGAATATGTACGTGCATCTGCCGGAACAGCAGAAGGGCACCCACATGTCGCGTTTCATCGCCTTGCTGGAAGGTCTGGACGGGCCGCTGGACGTGGCTTCCTTCGGCGCGCTGATGCGCAAGATGGTGACCCTGCTGGACGCCGAGCGCGGCCGCATCGAACTGAGCTTCCCCTATTTCATCAACAAGACCGCGCCGGTTTCCGGCGTTCAGAGCCTGATGGACTATGAGGTCGGCCTGAGCGGCGAGATCAATCGCGGCGAACTGGAAATCACCCTCAAAGTCATGGTGCCGGTGACCAGCCTGTGCCCATGCTCGAAGCAGATTTCAGCCTATGGCGCGCACAACCAGCGCTCGCACATCACGGTCAACGCCGTGCTGGACGGCGAGATACAGGTGGATGAATTGATCGCCCGCATCGAAGCCCAGGCTTCCTGCGAACTGTTCGGCCTGCTCAAGCGTCCGGATGAAAAATACGTGACCGAGCGCGCCTACGAGAATCCGAAATTTGTTGAAGACCTGGTGCGCGACGTCGCTGTTGCCTTGAACCAGGAGCCGCGCGTGCTGGCTTACGTGCTGGAAGCGGAAAACTTCGAATCGATCCACAATCACTCGGCGTATGCCTTGATCGAACACGACAAGCGCAGCAAATAAGATTGCAGCTTTACCGCTAAAAGGGCGTGGCGCCGTAAACGCCGCGCCCTTTTTTCATGTGTCCCGCACCCGGTCCTTTTGCCACAGCACGTCGCTGCCGCCATCCGCCCGGTTCAGCACCCGCGACAGCACGAACAGCAGGTCCGACAGCCGATTCACGTACTGGCGCACTGGTTCGCTGACGGTCTCGCTCTTGCCCAGGCTGACGATGCTGCGTTCCGCACGGCGGCAAACCGTGCGGCAAACGTGCGCCAACGCGGCGGCGTGGCTGCCGCCGGGCAGGATGAAGTCTTTGAGCGGCGGCAAGTCGGCATTGTATTTTTCCAGCAGCGCGTCAAGCCGCGCTACCTGGCCATCGTTGACCAGCGTGTAGCCGGGAATGCACAGTTCGCCGCCCAGGTCGAACAGGTCGTGCTGTATCGACAGCAAGGCCTCGCGCAGCGCCGGATCCAATTGATCGCATAGCAACAAGCCGAGCTGCGAGTTCAGTTCATCGACGTCGCCGATGGCCTGGATGCGCAGGCTGTCCTTGTCGACCCGACTGCCATCGCCGAGGCCAGTGCTGCCTTTGTCGCCGGTGCGCGTGGCGATCTTGGAAAGTCGGTTGCCCATGGGATTGAATATATGTCAGGTGAAATAGCGATGCTGCTACTGTACACCAGCACTCACCGGCACGACCGGCCGCCGCAGAGTAAAATTCATGAAAAAGGAGACCGTCCCATGAATCACATCACCGATCTCGCGGCACTGAAGAAAGCGCTGCCGGAAACCCTGTTGGCGTCTCTCAAAACCTTGTTTGGCGAGCGTCTCTCGACCACCCAGGCGATGCGCGAACAGCATGGCCGCGATGAGTCCTCTTACGATCCGATGCTGCCGGATGCCGTCGTTTTCGCTGAAAGCACCGAAGAAGTCGCGGCGCTGGTCAAGCTGTGCAATGAACACCAGATACCGCTGATCCCTTTCGGCAGCGGCACCTCGCTGGAGGGTCATGTGCTGGCGCTGCAAGGCGGGATTTCGGTTGATCTGTCGCGCATGAACCGCTTGCTGGCGATCCATGCCGAAGACCTGACGGCGACGGTGCAGGCCGGCGTCACCCGCAAGCAGCTGAACCACGAGATCAAGGACAGCGGCCTGTTCTTTCCGATCGACCCCGGCGCCGACGCCTCGATCGGCGGCATGGCGGCCACCCGCGCGTCCGGCACCAACGCGGTACGCTACGGTAGCATGCGCGAAAACACGCTGGCGCTGACCGTGGTGACGTCCGACGGCCGCATCATCAAGACCGGCACCCGCGCCAGGAAATCGGCGGCCGGCTACGACCTGACGAGGATCTTTGTCGGCAGCGAAGGCACGCTCGGCGTCATCACCGAAATCACGGTCAAGCTCTATCCGCAGCCGGAAGCGATTTCCGCCGCGGTATGCTCGTTTGAAAATATCGCCGACGCCGTCAATGCGGTGATCCAGACTATACAGCTGGGCGTGCCGATCGCGCGGGTCGAGCTGCTGGATGAAAACGGCGTGCGCGCCATCAATGCGCATTCCAAGCTGGCGCTGCCGGAGCAGCCGCTGCTGCTGTTTGAATTCCATGGCAGCGAGAACGGCGTCAAGGAACAGGCTGAAATCGTGCAAGCGCTGGCAGCCGACCATCACGCCACCGGTTTCGAATGGGCGACGCGGCCGGAAGACCGTTCGCGTCTGTGGGCAGCGCGCCACAATGCCTATTTCGCACTGCTGCAACTGCGCCCGGGCAGCCGCGCGATTTCCACCGATTGCTGCGTGCCGATCTCGCGCCTGGCGGAATGCATACTCGACACCAAGGCCGACTGCGAAGCGAACGGCCTCGTGTATTCGATCATCGGCCATGTCGGCGACGGTAATTTCCATACCCAGATGCTGGTCGATCCCGGCAATGCCGCCGACATC
Source organism: Collimonas sp. GW821-FHT02H07 (assembly GCF_059421505.1). Lineage (NCBI taxonomy): Bacteria > Pseudomonadati > Pseudomonadota > Betaproteobacteria > Burkholderiales > Oxalobacteraceae > Collimonas > Collimonas sp. GW821-FHT02H07. The sequence goes on along the minus strand of NZ_JBWKVC010000017.1, from coordinate 92,321 downwards.
GCGCGCGCCGAGGGCGTCAATGCGCGCATGGTCAGCCGCGCCATCGCCATGGACGGCACCTGCACCGGCGAACACGGCGTCGGCCTGCACAAAATGGATTTCCTGATCGAAGAACATGGCGCCGAAGCGATCGCCACCATGCGCGCGCTGAAGCATGCCTTCGATCCCAGGAACATCATGAATCCCGGCAAGATCATCCGGTGGTGAGTTGCGCAACTTGGGCAGAGTCATCTGGGGTCGGAGTCGACTTTCGCGGCGCTTTTTCGCGAAACTCGACTCCGACCCCACATGACGGATTCGGAGAAAGACAGAACGCGCTACATGGTTTTTTTCAGCAGCGAGGCATGTAATCCATAGCCCGCTAAGTGGGGTCAGAGTGAAGTTTCTGCAAAAAGCGCAGAAAGTTCACTCTGACCCCAGTTAGCTACGTATGTTGAGCGCGACGAAAGCCGGGTTACGGTTTTATCGTGTTTAATAAAATTCTTAATAAGTCAGCAAGCAGGTCAGCCATGTCGAATAAAGCTCCCCTGGTCAATCGCCTGCCGCCGGTGCATGCCTTGTCCGCATTTGAAGCCGCGGCGCGCCATCATTCCTTCGCCGTGGCGGCGGAAGAACTTTGCATTACGCCGTCGGCGCTGTCGCACCGGATCCGCCTGCTGGAGGACTTTGTCGGCGAGCGCCTGTTCTCGCGCGAAGGCCGCACGGTGACCTTGTCGGAGTTCGGCCACCGCTACCTGGAAGTGGTGCGCAGCGCCTTGCGCACCTTGACCGAATTTCCGCTGCCGCAGCGCCACGCCCAGGTGCAGCCGCGCGTCAAGATCACCGCGCCGCCGACGTTTGCGCGGCAATTGCTGATCCCGCACCTGCAGGATTTTGTCAGCCGGCATCCCGAGATCGTGGTGGAAATATTCCTCTCGGTGCCGCTGTACGACCTCAGCCTGACCGAGAGCGACCTGGAAGTCCGTTTCGGCGCCGGCAAGTATCCCAACACCACCACCGAGAAGCTGTTCGAGGAGCCGACCTTTGCCGTCGCCAGCCCGGAATACCTGAAGAAAATCGGCCCGCTCAACAAGCCGGCCGACCTGCGCAAGGCGAGCCTGCTGCGTTCGGCGCTGGAACCGTGGCAACCCTGGTTCCAGGCGGCCGGCCTTGACTGGCCCGAGCCTTCCTCGGGTTTGCGCGCCGACGACCTGGGTTTGCTGCTGGAGCTGGTGCGGCACGGCCACGGCGTCGGCCTGACCCGCAAGCATTTCGCGCGCGAGCTGATCGAGCAAGGCAAGCTGGTGCAGCTGTTCGACATCAGCCTGACCTCGCCGCCGCATGCCTATTACCTGGTGTACCAGCAAAAGCCGCAGGAGCGGCCGGAAGTGACTGTCTTCATCGACTGGATGAAGACGACCTTCAGCAGCATCTGAGAGCGCAGGCCCGACCTACGCATCCCGACCTGCGCGGCCCGACCTGAAAACATTTCACCGCTGGCTTGCAAGCTTTTCAGGCGGAATTGGCAGGAAAGCATTTTGCAGGGTTCGCAATGGTCTCGCATTGGCCTTATACTCGCTGAGAGAGTTTTCAATCATCAAACCACAGCCGGGAAGCCAGCATGACGTTTTCAGACCCAGTGCCAGCCACGGCGCCAGTCACAGGCGCTGCTGAATCGATCTTTAACCCAGCCCGCCAGCAGCAAGTGGTGGCGGCGCTGCGCGCATTGCTGCCGGCGCATGCCTTGCTGTTCAACGACGAAGATACCCGCCCCTACGAATGCGACGGCCTGGCGGCTTACCGCCAGAGTCCGATGGTGGTGGCATTGCCTGAAAACGAGGCGCAGGTGGTGGCCATACTCAAGACCTGCCGCGACCTGAAAGTCCCGATCGTGCCGCGCGGCGCCGGCACCGGCTTGTCCGGCGGCGCCTTGCCTATCGCTGACGGCGTGGTGCTGTCCACCGCCAAATTCACCCGCATCGTCAAGCTCGATCCCTATGCGCGGACGGCGGTGGTGCAGCCCGGGGTGCGCAACCTGGCGATTTCCGAGGCGGCGGCGCCGCACAACTTGTATTACGCGCCGGATCCGTCTTCGCAGATCGCCTGCACCATAGGCGGCAACGTTGCCGAAAATTCCGGCGGCGTCCATTGCCTCAAATACGGCCTGACGGTGCATAATGTATTGCGGGTGCGGATGGTCACCATCGACGGCGAGATCGTCGAACTGGGCGGCGGCGCACTGGATGCGCCGGGCCTCGATCTGCTGGCGGTCTTCATCGGCTCGGAAGGCATGCTCGGCGTGGTCACCGAGGTGACGGTCAAGCTGATCCCGAAGCCGCAGGCCGCGCGCGTCATCATGGCCTCCTTCGACGACGTCGTCACCAGCGGCAATGCGGTCGCCAACGTGATCGCCGCCGGCATCATTCCGGCCGGGCTGGAAATGATGGACCGCACCAGCTCGCGCATGGTGGAGCCCTTTGTCAAAGCCGGCTACGACACCGATGCTGCCGCCATCCTGCTGTGCGAATCGGATGGCACCACCGAAGAAGTGGAAGAAGAAATCGAACGCATGAGCGCGGTGCTGAACGCCAGCGGCGCCACCCGCATCGAAGTCTCGACGTCGGAAGCCGAGCGCCTGCGTTTCTGGTCGGGGCGCAAGAATGCCTTCCCGGCAGCCGGCCGCATTTCTCCCGATTACTACTGCATGGACGGCACCATCCCGCGCAAGAACCTGGCGCAGGTACTGCTCGGCATAGCGCAAATGGAAAGCAAGTACGGCTTGCGCTGCGCCAACGTGTTCCATGCAGGCGACGGCAACCTGCATCCGCTGATCCTGTTCGACGCCAATGTGCCCGGCGAATTTCATCGTGCCGAGGAGTTCGGGGCTGAAATCCTGGAGCTGTGCGTGGCGGTGGGCGGCACCATCACCGGCGAGCATGGCGTCGGCATCGAAAAGATCAACTCGATGTGCGTGCAGTTTTCGCCGCTGGAGCGCGAGGCCTTCTTCAGCGTCAAGCGCGCCTTCGACACGGCCTTCCTGCTGAATCCGGACAAGGCGATTCCGACTTTGCAGCGCTGCGCCGAGTACGGAAAAATGCACATACAGCGCGGCGTCATGAAGTTTCCCGATCTGCCCCGGTTTTGAGACATGACACGATATTAAACATGGACCCACAAGATTTCAAAGAGCAGGCAAGGGCGCAGATCCTCGGCGCTGCGGCAGAGCGCGGCGCACTGGAAATTCGCGGCGGCGGCAGCAAGCGCTGGTATGGCCAAGAGGTGCAGGGCGAACTGCTGGATACGCGCGGCTACAGCGGCGTGATCGACTACGAGCCGACCGAGCTGGTGATCACCGCGCGCTGCGGTACGCCGCTGGCGGAAATTGAAGCGCTGCTGGCGCGGCACCAGCAAATGCTGGCTTTCGAACCGCCCCATTTCGGCAGCGGCGCTACCTTGGGCGGGATGGTCGCCAGCGGCCTGTCGGGACCGTCGCGGCAGGCGGTCGGCGCCTTGCGCGATTTTGTGCTGGGCACCGTGCTGATGGATGGCAAGGGCGAGGTGCTGCACTTTGGCGGCCAGGTCATGAAAAATGTGGCGGGTTACGATGTGTCGCGTTTGCTGGCGGGTTCGCTTGGCACGCTGGGCTTGATACTGGAGGCGTCGGTCAAAGTACTGCCGCGTCCGGTTGCCGCCAGCAGCCGGCGCTTTGCGATGAACCAGGCCGAGGCGATCCGCAGCTTGAACCAATGGGGCGGCCAGCCATTGCCGCTTGCCGGCAGTTGCTGGCACGATGGCATGTTGACGATAAGGCTGGCCGGGGCGGAGGCAGCGGTACGTGCGGCGGAACACAAGCTGGGTGGTGAAGCCGTACCGGATGCCGAACAATTCTGGCAGGCGCTGCGCGAACAAACGCATTCCTTCTTTGCCGGCGTTGCTGCCGGCAAAGCGCTGTGGCGCTTGTCTCTGCCATCGATTGCGGAGCCGTTGGCGCTGGCTGGCGAAACCCTGGTCGAATGGGGCGGGGCGCAGCGCTGGTTGCTGGCCGATGAAAATGCAGCCATGGATGCCGGCACAATCCGAGCAGCGGCGAGCGCTGCCGGCGGTCACGCCACCTTGTTCCGAGGTGGCGATAAAAGTGTCGGTGTGTTCCAGCCGCTGGCGCCTGCGGTCGCGCAAATCCATCGTAATTTGAAGGCCGGCTTCGACCCGTCGGGCATCTTCAATCGCGGCCGTATGTATCCGGACTTCTAGCACAAGAAACACGCAACCATGCAAACCAATCTAGCCGATTTCATCAAGAACACGCGCGACGGCAAGGAAGCCGACGCCATCCTGCGCGCCTGCGTGCATTGCGGGTTCTGCACCGCCACCTGCCCGACCTACCAGCTGCTGGGCGACGAGCTGGACGGGCCGCGCGGACGCATCTATCTGATCAAGCAGGTGCTGGAGGGGAAGCCGGCCAGCGTCAAGACGCAATTGCACCTGGACCGCTGCCTTACCTGCCGCAATTGCGAATCGACTTGTCCATCCGGCGTCGAATATGGACGCTTGCTGGATATCGGCCGCAAGGTGGTGGAGCGCCAGGTCGGCCGCCCGTTCGGCGAGAACCTGACGCGCACGGTGCTGAAAGAATTCCTGCCGTGGCCATGGCTGTTCAAGCCGGCCATGGCCGCCGGACAATTGCTGCGGCCGCTGTTGCCGCGCAAGCTGAAGAACAAGGTTCCCGCCAGGCAGGATGCAGGAACCAGGCCGCAGCGCCAGCATGCGCGCAAGATGCTGTTGCTGGACGGTTGCGTGCAGCCGGCCATGTCGCCCAACATCAACAGCGCCACGGCGCGGGTGCTGGATGCGCTGGAAGTGCAGCTGCTGGTGGCGCCGAAAGCCGGCTGCTGCGGCGCCATCCGCTACCACCTCAACGACCAGGGCGGCGGCCTGGACGACATGCGGCGCAATATCGACGCCTGGTGGCCGTATGTGATCGGCAGCAATGGCCAGGGCGTGGAAGCAATCGTGATGACGGCTTCCGGCTGCGGCGTGACGGTCAAGGAATATGGCCACCTGCTGGCTGCGGATCCCCAGTATGCCGTCAAGGCAAAAGCCATATCGGCCTTGACCAAGGATCTGAGCGAAATCCTGCCCGAGTTTGAAATCGAGCTGCAGCAAAAGCTGAGCGGGAAATTTCCTCAGCGCGTGGTCTATCATCCGCCCTGCACCTTGCAGCATGGCCAGCAGATCCGCGGCAAGGTGGAAGGCTTGCTGCGCGGTGTCGGCGTCGATGTGCAGCTATGCGCCGACAGCCACTTGTGCTGCGGCTCGGCCGGTACTTACTCGGTGCTGCAGCCGGAGCTGTCGTACCGCCTGCGCGACAACAAGCTGGAGAATCTGCAGGCAAGCCGGCCGGACATGATCGTCTCGGCCAATATCGGCTGCCTGACGCATCTGCAGTCCGGCACCGAGACGCCCGTCAGGCATTGGATAGAATTGCTGGATCAGGCGCTGTCATCCTGACCAGCCGCCCGACCCCGCCTTCAGCTAAAACTGATGGCGGATCCCGACCACCGCGACGAATTGCCTGCCGTTGGAAGAGGGCGAGCCGTTTTGCGAATCGCCGACTACTGCTACCGCATTGACCGGCGTCACGCCGTTCGCTCCCAGGGTTTGGCCACTGGCCTTCTGATAAGCCTCCAGGAAATAAAGCGCCGTCCGCTTGGAAAAATCATAAGTCTGTTCAAACGAAAATTGCTGGTAACGCGCTGGATCGCTGATGCCGTTTGCTGCCGATTCGCGCGTATAGCTATAGCCGGCCGCCAGGGTGATCGCGTTGGTCAGCTTGTAGGTGGAAATCAGGCCGGCGGTATTGAAGGTGGCTTGATGCGTGAACAGCGAAGCCGCTCCCGGCGCCATCTGCACATTGGAAAAATTCAAGCCCAGCATCAGACTGTCCGAAACGTTATAGCGTGCCGCGGCGGCAATCATCTGTACCGATCTGGCCGAGGCATAGCCGGCATTCACAGGCGACTGGGCGTAGCTGCCTGAGGTGACGTTCGGATCCCACTGCGCAAAGCCTTTGAGATTGTTGTTGTTCAGTTTCAGATAACCGAGCGCCACGCTCAGGGCGTTGTAGTCATAGCGCAGCGCCGTGCTGAAAGAATTGCCGGCGCTGATGGCGCCGGCGTTTTCGCCGAAACCATACAAGGCGCCGGCCTGGAAGCCGGCGATCACCGGTGTTGTGTACACCAGGGAATTATTGATTCGTATGGTGGTGTCGAGACCGTCGAGATCGCCTGGATGGGCGCCGGTGGCGCCGGTCAGCACTCCCGTCGGTCCGAGTCCGCCGACGTAGCGCCAGTACGGCGTGTACTGGCGGCCGAGGGTGAAGCTGCCGTAGCGGGCATCGCTCAGGCCGACAAAAGCCTGGCGGTTGAAGGCTTTGCTGGCGTCGCTCTGGACGCCGTTGTTGATGCTGAAGCCTTGCTCCAGCGTGAAAATCGCCTTGCCGCCGCTACCCAGGTCTTCGCTGCCGCTGAAGCCCAGCTTGCTGGCATTGAGGTTGCCGCTGTTCATATAGGTGTTTGAATTGCCGCGCTGATTGCTGGAATGGATGATTGCAGCATCCGCCGTGCCGTAGATCGTGACGCTGGTTTGCGCCTGGACGCCGGCGGCGCCGGTGAGCGTGCTAGTTGCCAGAAGCAATTTTAGCGTTGTGTTTTTCATGTCTCCCCCTTGGGTTTTATTTACTGAATCGTTTGAGAATGCTGACGATCTTTTGCTTGATGGATAGCTTGGGATCGGATTGCGGCTTGATTTTCAACTGGATCTCACGCCGTTGATTGACGATGGCGTCGCCCAGGATGGTGGCGGCGCTCAGTACTACCGGACGTGTTTCATGCTGCGGCAGCAGCAGGGTGACCAGCTCGGACGCCGGCTGGACGCCTGTGCATTCAAGGTCAATGTCCAGCGTCTCCGCATCGCTTTGGACACGAATTTTCCACAGGCTGCTTTTGCCGTCCAGGTAGGCATTGCTGTCGCCGTCATCGTCAAAGAATTCTGTTTCGAAAGCGCCGTCCAGCTGATACGGAAAGACCATGAAGCCTTGCTGGTGCGCGGGCCGGTTGAAGTGCTGCTCGGCGACGTTGACGGCGATGGCGCTGCCGGCGCGCGCCAGCAGCGGCGGCTGTTCGCCCACCGCGGGCAAGGTAATTTCTTGTCCGCCTTGATGATGGGCGCCGCTCCAGAAATCGTACCAGTCGGTGCCGGCTGGCAGATAGACGGTGCGGCTGGTCTGTCCCGACTCGACTACAGCTGCCAGTAATAAATTCGACCCGACCAGCATGTCGTCGTTCTCGGAAAAACACTTCGGATCGCCAGGAAAAGCCAGGAAAGTCGGCTTGATCATCGGTTCGTAGTGCTGGTGATAGCGCCACAGCAGATCGTAGAAATACGGCGTCAGGCAGGCGCGCAGCTTGAGCAGCTTGCGGATCGCGCCGGTGATTTCGGGATACATCCAGGCCTCGTTGACGGTCTTGTCGTCGTTCCAGGAATGGATCGAAAAGCGCGGCATGAAAATGCCGAACTGCACCCAGCGCAACAGCAGCTCCGGACTCGGCGCCGGGCCGCTGAAGCCGCCGACGTCATGGCCGGTGTTGGAGATGCCGGACATGGCCAGGCCCAGCCCCATCTTGATGTTGTACTTGAGCGTCTGCCACGAGGTGTAGTTGTCGCCCGACCAGGTCTGCACATAGCGCTGCATGCCGGCGGCGCCCGAGCGCGACACCAGGTAGGGCCGCTTGTCCGGCGCGAATTCGCTCTGCGCTTGCTGCGACGCGGCCATCATCAGCAGCGTTTGCAAGCCCTTGGCTTCGACCGCCTTGAAACGCTGGCCGAAGCCGTTGGCGGTGGCTTGCGGATTCAAGACCTGGAATTCATTGTTGTCGTTCCAGGTGCTGGTGATGCCGTATTCCAGCAGGGAGGTGGTCACCGCCCGTTTCCACCAGGCGATGGTGTCTGGATTGGTGAAATCCAGGTAGGCGCCGACTTCGTCCCAGAACTGCACCATTTCCGGCTTGTCGTCCTGGTTTTTGATGAACAGGCCCAGGCGCTCGGCTTCGCTGAAGCGCGGATGATCCCGCAACAGGCAAGGCTTGATGTTGGCGCACAGGCGCACGCCATGTGCCAGATAATGTTCGGCAAAGGCTTTGGGGTCGGGAAACTTGTCGCGGTTCCAGTTGAAGACGTAGCGCTTGTTGCCGATCGAGGTATAGCCGGACGACAGGTGGAACGATTCGCACAACATGTCGTGCCGCTCGCAACCGGCCAGGAATTCATTCATCTTTTCCTGTGCGTCCGGCGCGTCGGTATACGTCATGGTGGAACCGGAATAGCCGAGCCCCCATTTCGGCGTGAATGCCGGCTTGCCGGTCATCCAGGTGTAGCGCCGCACCACGTGCTCCATGCTGTCGCCGGCGATGAAGTAGTAATCTAGGTCGCCGTGCTCGGCGACGAAGTAGCGGTAGTGGCCATGATAGTTGTCCAGCTCGCAGCCCATGTCGAGCTTGCCTTCGGACAGAGTGTCGTAGAACAGGCCGAAGGCGGCATGCTGGCGCTTGTTCCAGGTGATGTAGAAGGGAATGTGCTTGTACAGGGCGTCGGTGCTGCTGGCGTCATAGCCCATGGCGTCGATGGTCTTCAGGGAAAAGCTGCGGCCATGGCGGTTGGTGCCGCCGCTGCGTTCGCCGAGGCCGAAGTACATCTCGTCCTGGGCGTCGCGTTTCAGGTAGTGATAGACCTTGTCGTCCCAGTAGCCGAAATTGACGGCTTGCGTGCCGCGGTCCCGCGCCAGTTCTTTCCACTCGCCGGCGGGGCGGGTTTCCCAGCTGCAGAACAAGCCTTTCAGCCGCACCGTCAGGCGGATTTTTTCGGTTTGTATCTGCAGGGCGCCGTCTAGCTGGTGCAGGGTAAAGTCTGGCAGCAAAAAACCAGCCAGCGAGAGTCGTTCGCGTCCCTCCAGCGGCAAGGGCTGCGCGCCGGGCGCAATCGCCCAGGTGCGCGGAAAATGCAGTTGCGCATCCGGCAGCACCATGACGCGGATAATGTCTTGCTCCAGCACGAAGATATGGGCGACATGGCCGTCGGCGCTTTTCAGCATCAGCGCCGCGCCATTCTGTTCCGCCAGATGGAATTCAGGAATATGGTTAACCGACATGCAAATCTCCAGGATGCTTGATTCAGATTCTTGACGCTGTGGCGCTGTTGTCTTTGTAGCCGCGATACAGCAGGAACAGGATGGTGGCTCCTACCACATCGAACATGCCCAGGGCCGCAAACAGCGGGGTATAGCCGACCGATTCGGCCAGTTGTCCGATCAGCAGCGAAAACGAGAGGCCGCCTATCCAGCTGATCATGCCGGTCAGGCCGTTGGCGGTGCCGACCTCTCTGGTGTTGAAGACATCGGCGGTCATGGTGTTGACCAGGCCGGAAATCATCTGGTGGGCGAAGCCGCCGATGCAGAACAGCGCGATGGCGACATAGGGGCTTTCCACATAGCCGACGAAGCCGACGCTGGTCATTAGCAGGGCGCCGGTGGCGATGCCGGCGATGCGCGAGTTGACCAGCTTGAACTTGAAATGCTTCATCAGGAACGGCGACAGGTAACCGCCCAGGATGCCGCCCATGTCGGCGGCGAAGAACGGCATCCAGCCGAAGATGGCGAACTCTTTCAGGTTCATGCCGCGCACGGAAATGAAGTACAGCGGAATCCAGAAATTGAAGGTTTGCCAGGCCGGCTCGGCGAGGAAGCGGGTGATGGCGATACCCCAGAAGCGGCGCGTGCCGACGATGGCTTTGACGGATGGCTTGGCGTGCGACTGGCTTTCAGCGATGCTTTCCTGGCCGGAGAGGATGTAGGCGCGCTCCGTATCGGACAAGTTGGGGTGGTCCTTGGGGGCGCGATAGAAGAAGAACCACAGGCCGGCAAAGATGAAACCCATTGCGCCGGTCACGATGAAGGCGGCTTGCCAGCTGTGCTTGTACAGCAGCCAGGCCACCAGCACCGGCGCGATCACCGCGCCCATGGAAGTGCCGGCGTTGAAATAGCCCACGGCCACTGAACGTTCCTGTTTGGGAAACCATTCCGACACCGCCTTGATGCCTGCCGGTATCGCCGCCGCTTCGGTCAGGCCGAGCAGGCCGCGGAAGAACGCCAGCGAGATCCAGCCGGTGGCGAAGCCGTGCAGCATGCCCACCACCGACCAGGCCGCGGCGAACAAGGCAAAGCCGACTTTCAGGCCGAGGAAGTCGATGATATAGCCGCACACCGGCTGCATGATGGTGTAGGCGACCTGGAAGGCCGCCACCACGTACGAGTATTCCTTGGTGCTGAAAGCCAGGTCGTGTTTCAGCGTGTCCGCCAGTACCCCCAGCGAATTGCGCGAGATGTAGTTCAGGATGGTGCCAAAGCAGACGAGGGCGATAATCCACCAGCGCAGACCCTTTATGCGTTTCATATTTGTTGTCTCGGTTAGTTTTTATAAATGACCGCCTTGGTGGCGTCTTGGTGATTCCGGAACAGTTGTTCTATTTGATTTTTAAATACGGGCTGTGATGGTCCCCTGGGAGTCGGCCGGCTGCGCCTAGATTCTGGCGGCACAGGCCGGAACAATGGTATTCATCAGCCGAATTCCGCGACAGGCGTGCCGGCTACCGGCATGCTTACTGCGAACAGCGCGCCGGCCAGCGGTTCGCGCGCCAGTGCATCGGCGCTCATGTTTTCGGTGAGCGAAGTGACGTACAGCGTTTTCAGGTCGGCGCCGCCGAAGGCGCACATGGTGGGGCGCGACACCGGCAGCGGCAGGTATCCAAGCAGCTGGCCTTGCGGCGAGAACTTGTTGATGCGTCCGGCAGTGATGCCGCAACCCCAGTAGCAGCCATCGGTGTCGACTGCGCCGCCGTCGGGACGACCCCATTCCGGCTGCATCTGCACGAACACCTGGCGCGGACCGAGCGTGCCGCTGGCGGCGTCGAAGTCATAGCGGTAGATCACCGCGCGGCGCGAATCGGAGTGGTACATGGTGCGGCCGTCAGGACTCCATGCCAGGCCGTTCGAGACCACCAGGTCGTTGCCGTGGGCGCTGACGCTGCCGTCCGGCGCCAGCCGGTAGAGCGAGGCGCAGGCCTGCTTGTCGGCGCGGTCGTCCATGGTGCCGGCCCAGAAGGCGCCGTCAGGTCCGGTCTTGCCGTCGTTGAGGCGGTTGTGCGGAATATGCGGCTCTGGATGCACTATCAGGATCCAGCTGGTATCGGCCGGATCAAACCAGTGGAAGCCATTGCGCAGGGCAGCGACGATCTTGCCGTTCTTCGCCAGGCTGATCGAGCCGATGGCGGCAGGAGCCGGCCAGCTGCGCTGTTGTCCCGAGGCGGGATCAAAGCGGTGCAGCGCGGGCTTGAGGATATCCACCCAGTACAAAACCTGTTCGCGCTGCGACCACACCGGCGACTCGCCGACGATGGCGCTCGCGGCGCAGATGACACGGACAGGATAATCAAATTGCTGGATCATGTTGCTACCTCATTGCTGGTCGTGCGATGGATGGGCTACAGATTTGCATGATGCGGCGGAATGATTGTCGCCGCCGGCTGCCGCAGTTGCTGCCGCTAACGCAGCAGGCAAGGTTTCTTGTTGTCGAACTTCCAGCCGGGGATCAGGTATTGCATGGCGACAGCATCGTCGCGCGCGCCGAGTCCCATGTTGCGATATAGCTGATGCGCGGCTTCCAGCTGCGCCAGGTCGAGCTCGATGCCCAGGCCCGGCTTTTTCGGCACCTCGATCATGCCGCCGGCGATCTGCAACGGCTCTTTGGTCAGGCGCTGGCCGTCCTGCCAGATCCAATGGGTATCGATGGCGGTGATGTTGCCGGGCGCGGCTGCCGCCACATGCGTGAACATCGCCAGCGAGATATCGAAGTGATTGTTGGAATGCGAACCCCAGGTCAGGCCCCATTCGTGGCACATCTGCGCCACCCGCACCGAACCTTGCATGGTCCAGAAGTGCGGGTCGGCCAGCGGAATGTCGACCGATTGCAGCTGGATCGCGTGGCCCATTTCGCGCCAGTCGGTGGCGATCATGTTGGTCGCGGTCTGCAAGCCGGTGGCGCGGCGGAATTCGGCCATGACTTCGCGCCCGGAAAAGCCGTTCTCGGCGCCGCAGGGATCTTCAGCATAGGCCAGCACCGCATACTGGTCGCGGCACAGGCGGATGGCATCCTTGAGCAGCCAGCCGCCGTTAGGGTCGAGCGTGATGCGCGCCTGCGGGAAGCGTTCCGCCAGCGCCGTTACGGCTTCCATTTCATCTTCGCCGCGCAGCACGCCGCCCTTCAGCTTGAAATCGTTGAAGCCGTAACGCTGATAGGCCGCTTGCGCCAGCGCCACCACTGCTTGCGCGTCGAGCGCAGGCTGATGGCGCAGGCGCAGCCAGTCGTCGCCGGCATCCGGTTCGCTGGCGTAAGGCAGGTCGGTGGCGCTGCGGTCGCCGATGTAGAACAGATAGCCCAGCATCTTTACCGCCTCGCGCTGCTGGCCTTCGCCCAGCAAGGCCGCCACCGGCACGCCGAGGAATTTTCCCAGCAGGTCGAGCAGGGCGGCTTCCAGCGCCGTCACGGCATGGATCGCGATGCGCAGGTCGAAGGTCTGCAAGCCGCGGCCGCCGGCGTCGCGTTCGCTGAATGCGCTGCGGACGCTGTTGAGAATGGCCTGGTAGTTGCCGATCGCTTTGCCCAGCAGCAGCGGCCGCGCATCTTCCAGCGTTTGGCGGATGCGTTCGCCGCCCGGCACTTCGCCGACGCCGGTATTGCCGGCGCTGTCGGTGAGGATCACGATGTTGCGGGTGAAATAGGGACCGTGCGCGCCGCTCAGGTTGAGCAGCATGCTGTCGCGGCCGGCGACCGGCACTACGCGCATGTCGACGATGAGGGGACTGCCCGGGACCTGTGTGCTCGATGATGTCATGTGTGGCTGCCTGTGGCTGAATGAATGTTGAATCGTCTGATGCCGCCCGCGCCGGCGTCGCGTTCCAGCGTGTGTGCCGCGCTGCTTTCAACCCGGTATTTCTACAAAATGGGACCGCTACCAATTCAAATGGTAGCGGTCCCATTTTTGACTGTCAATGCTTATTTTTGTAAAAAAAGCTTAGACGCTGGCGCGCTCTATGATGGTGAAGCCGATGTCGCAGACCGGTTCTGCAACAGTTTTGCCTTCGGAGCGGGCGATGATGAAGCGCGCAGCGGTGCTGCCGATGACCGTGCCGTCGATGCGCACGGTGGTCAGCGGCGGCTGCAGGTCGCGCGAAAAACCGAGGTCGCCCAGGCCGATCACCGCCAGTTGTTGCGGGATGGAGATGTTGCTGGCTTGCGCCTCGATCATGACGCCCAGCGCCAGCATGTCGGAGCTGCAGAACACGGCGTCGATATCGGGGTCGCGCGCCAGCAGTTGCGTCAGTCCGCTGCGGCCGTTGCCGAGCGTGGTGGGAGCGGCGACTTCGCAGGAAGGAATGCTGCCGGCCTGCGCCATGCCGAGCCGCACCGCTTCTTGCGCAAAAGCGTTGACGCGGCGGCGGCTGCGGTCGTCGCTGGCGCCGATGGCGGCAACCCGGCGGCGGCCGGCGGCGTGCAGGTATCGGGCCACCGCGATGCCGATTTTTTCATGGGAAAAGCCGACCAGCATGTCGACCGGCGTCGGCGTCAGGTCCCAGGTTTCGACTACTGGAATGCCGCTCGCCAGCAAACGCCGGCGCGCCTGTGCGGAGCGGTTGATGCCGGTCAGCACGATGCCGTCGGGACGGCGGCCGATGATGGCGTCCAGCAGTGCGTCCTCGCGTGAGTTTTCATAGCCGCTCTGGCCCAGCATGACCTGGTAGCCGGCGGCGGCCAGGGTGTCGGTCAGCGACTCTACGGTTTCCAGGAACATCGGGCCGGACAGGGTCGGGACCACTGCCGCCACCAGGCGGCTTTTCTGCGACGCCAGTGCGCCGGCCAGCAGGTTCGGCACGTAGCCGGTTTGCTGTACGGCGGCCTGGACTTTTTGCAGCACCTTGGCGGAAACCGCATCCGGCGTGTTCAATGCGCGCGAAGCGGTGATCGGCGCCACGCCGGCCAGCTTGGCGACGTCGCGCAAGGTAAAGCCGCCGGTCTTGCGGCCGCCTTTGCGGCGCGCGGTGACGTCGGCAACGATTGCATCCATCAGGGTTTCTTTTTCCATGGCGAAATTCTAACATCAATGAAAATGATACCGTTACCATTTTGCCGGTTGTCATGCAAATCAGGACGCTGGGGCGGGTTAGTCCGCTACAATCCAGGCTGGATTTCCCTACGCAGGGGATTTCCAATCATAATAAAAATCTTTGAAAATACCCACGGGACAGGTTTTATGTCAGAAATATCCACGCTAAAGCTGAATGGCCGTCAGCAAGAACTGTTGAGCTACGTGCAGCGCGACGGTTTCGTGACGGTGGAGCATCTGGCTACGCGTTTCCAGATCACCCAGCAAACCATCCGCCGCGACATCAACCTGCTGGCGGAGATGAACCTGCTGCAGCGCTATCACGGCGGCGTCGGCCTGCCGTCCAGCGCCGAGAACATCGCTTACGGCGCGCGCCAGGGTTTGTATTCGGAAGAGAAGCGCCGCATCGCCGCGCTGGTGGTCGAGCATATTCCCGACCAGGCCACGCTGTTCATCAATCTCGGCACCACCAATGAAGAGGTGGCGAAGGCGCTCAGTCGGCGCCGCAACCTGCGCGTCATCACCAACAACCTGAACGTGGCGGCGATCATGAGCGGCTATCCGGGTTGCGAGGTGATCATCACCGGCGGCGTGGTGCGCGCGCGCGACCTCGGCATCACCGGCGAAGAAACCATCGATTTCATCCGCCGCTTCAAGGTCGATTTCGGCATCATCGGCATTTCCAGCATCGAAGCCGATGGCACCCTGCGCGATTTCGACTATCGCGAAGTGCGGGTATCGGAAGCCATCATCGAACATTCGCGCACCGTTTTCCTGGTCGCCGACCATTCCAAGTTCCGCCGGCCGGCGCTGGTGCGGCTGGGGGATATATCGAAAGTCAACGCCCTGTTTACCGACCAGCCGGTGCCGGAGGAAATGCGCAGCATCTTTGCCGATGCGAAAATCGATGTATTCGTAGCCGGCAGCAACGCCTCCTAGCTGACCTGGCCAGGCGCCTTGGCGGCAAGCCCGCTCGTCGCTCATCGCCCATGCCGTTGCGTGGCGGCGACATTCTGACTTTTCCCCCTTTATTTTCATCTTCGATGCAGCGGTCCAGCCGGTCTGGATCCGCTAGCTCGTGCTCCGCGGCTTGAGGTATCAGCGCGTCGGCGCCGCTATAGGCGAGATTGGAATTAACTATTCTTGTTTAAGTTTATTTCTATCAAGGAATTATTTTTGATAAATATAAATGATTATCTATGTTCGAATTCGAACAATATACTTTCGAATATAAATATTTTATGATGTGCGGTGACATTGCAAACATGCTGACTTTGCCAATTGGCAATAAAGTGTTTGTCCGATGAGTGCGTTACCGACACAAGGAGATAGCTGTGGCATCAGGTGAAATTGTAGATTTGCTGGTAGTGGGCGGCGGCGTTAATGGCGCCGGGATTGCGCGCGACGCGGTCGGCCGCGGCCTCAGCGTGTTGCTTTGCGAACAGGACGACCTGGCTTCGCACACTTCTTCCGCCAGCTCCAAGCTGATCCACGGCGGCCTGCGTTACCTTGAGCAATACGAATTCAGCCTGGTGCGCAAGGCCCTGCAGGAGCGCGAGCAGCTGCTGCGCATGGCGCCGCATATCATCGGGCCGCTGCGCTTCGTCATGCCGCATGTACCGAGCCTGCGGCCGGCCTGGATGATACGCGCCGGCCTGTTTTTATACGACAACCTCAGCAAGCGTGAATTGCTGGAGGGGTCGCGCACTATCGATTTCCGCAAGCACGTGGCCGGTGCGCCGCTCAAGAAATCCCTGACCAAGGGCTTCGTCTATTCCGACGCCTGGGTGCAGGACGCGCGCCTGGTGGTGCTTAACGCCATGGACGCCAAGGAGCGCGGCGCCACCATCCTCACCCGGACCCGCATGATCCAGGCGCGCCAAGGCAGCCAGTACTGGGACGCGACCCTGTTGTCGACCGAGACCGGCGAGACCAGCGAAGTGCGGGCGCGCTGCATCGTCAACGCCGCCGGTCCATGGGTTGGCAGCCTTTTGAACGGCGCCCTGAATACGCCGGCGCAGCATCACGTCCGCCTGGTCAAGGGCAGCCATATCGTCACCAAGCGTTTGTTCGATCATGACCACGCCTACATTTTGCAGAATCCGGACAAGCGCATCGTTTTTGCGATTCCCTACGAAAACGACTTTACGCTGATCGGCACCACCGACGTGGAATACAGCGGCGATCCGAGCAAGGTCGGGATTTCCGAGGAAGAAACCGCCTATCTGTGCGAATCCGTGAACCGCTATTTCGAAGTGGCGGTGACGCCGCAGCAAGTGGTGTTTTCCTACGCGGGCGTGCGTCCTCTGCTGGAAGAAGAAGTCGCCAATCCGTCCGCCGTCACCCGCGACTACAAGCTGGAGCTGAGAAACGAACCCGGCCTGGCGCCGGTGCTGTCGGTATTCGGCGGCAAGATCACCACCTACCGCCGTCTGGCGGAAGAAGCAATGGAACATCTGCAGCCGCTGTTCGGTTATATGAAATCGCACTGGACCGCGCACGAGCCGTTGCCGGGCGGCGATATCGCCAACGCCGACTTTGCCGAGTTCCTGCGGATTTTCCTGCAGCGCCATGCCTGGCTGCCGGCCTCGCTGGCGACCCGTTATGCGCGCGCCTACGGCACCCGCACGGCGCGCCTGCTGGACGGCATCCACGACGTCGCCGCGCTGGGTGAACTGTTCGGCGGCGATCTGTATGAAGCGGAAGTGCGCTACCTGATGCGCAATGAATGGGCTTTGACGGTGGAAGATATTCTGTGGCGTCGTTCCAAGCTGGGATTGCGCCTTGATGCTGTAGCTGTAGAAAGGCTGCGTACGTGGTTGCAGGAGCAGACGCAAGTGCAGGCGCCGGTTGTCGCCATGCGAGCCTGACGATTCACCCCGGTATTGCCCCGGCGCTGCAGGCAGCAGTACTGCTTGCGCAGCCGGTATATAAAACAGACGGATCCGGCAGCTTTGCCGGATCAAAGTCGCCCGATCCGCACACGCGGATTTCCCAACCTTGGAGTAGACAAGTTGAAAGATAAATACATTTTAGCCCTGGATCAGGGGACTACCAGCTCGCGCGCCATCCTGTTCGATCGCCAGGGCAATATCGTTTCTTCCGCCCAGAAAGAATTCCGCCAGATTTATCCGCAGCCGGGCTGGGTAGAGCATGATCCGCAGGAAATCTGGTCGACTCAGGCCGGCGTCGCCGCCGAAGCGCTGACCAAGGTCGGTTTGAACGGCACCTCGGTTGCGGCTATCGGCATCACCAACCAGCGTGAAACCACCATCGTCTGGGACCGTGAAAGCGGCAAGGCGATCTACAACGCCATCGTCTGGCAGGACCGCCGCACCGCGGCATTCTGCGATGAACTTAAAGCACGCGGCCTGGCGGAAACCATCCGTCAAAAGACCGGCCTGCTGGTGGACTCGTATTTTTCCGCCACCAAGATCCGCTGGATACTGGAAAACGTCGAAGGCGCGCGCCAGCTCGCCAATCAAGGACGCCTTGCCTTCGGTACCGTGGACACCTGGCTGGTGTGGAACATGACGCGCGGCAAACGCTATGTCACCGATGTCTCGAATGCGTCGCGCACCATGCTGTTCAATATCCATACGATGCAATGGGATGACGAGCTGCTCGATATCATGGGTGTCCCGCGCAGCATGCTGCCGGAAGTATGCTCCTCGAGCGAGACCTACGGTCATACCGAAATTTCCGGCTTCGGTTCGGAAATTCCGATTGCCGGGATCGCCGGCGACCAGCAGGCGGCGCTGTTCGGGCAAATGTGCACACAACCGGGCATGGTCAAGAACACCTATGGCACCGGCTGTTTCATGATGATGAATACCGGCGCCAAGCCGATCATCTCGAAGAATAATTTGCTGACCACGGTGGCCTGGAAGATCGGCGGCCAGGTCAGCTACGCGCTGGAAGGCAGCATCTTCATCGGCGGCGCGGTGGTGCAATGGCTGCGCGACGGCCTCGGCATCATCAAGACTTCCAACGAAGTCGAAGCGCTGGCGCGCAGTGTCCAGAACACCGACGGCGTGTATCTGGTCCCTGCGTTTGCCGGCCTCGGCGCACCGCACTGGAATCCGCATGCACGCGGCACGGTCTTCGGCGTCACCCGCGGCACCACTGCCGCGCACTACGCGCGCGCAGCGCTCGACAGCATCGCCTACCAGACCATGGATGTGCTGAAGGCGATGGAAGCCGATGCCGGTATCGTGATTCCGGAACTGCGCGTCGATGGCGGCGCCACCGCGAATAACCTGCTGATGCAATTCCAGTCGGACATGCTCGGCGTCGACGTGGTCCGTCCAAAGGTCACGGAAACGACCGCGCTCGGCGCAGCCTACCTGGCCGGCCTGGCAGTCGGATACTGGAGCAGCACCGACGATGTGCAAGGACAGTGGCAGCTCGACCAGCGCTTCAAGCCGGCCATGCCGGCCGCCGAAGTGCAGGCCAACATCAAGGGCTGGCAGCGGGCGATTGCCGCCGCCACGGTGTGGGCAAACTCCTGACCTGATCCTGATCCTGAGCCGATGCTTGGGAAGCGGACCGCGGTCTGCTTCCCGCTTCCTCCTATATCCTATTTCCGAAAGAGTTTGTCATGACTCCCTATTTGGCTGAATTCGTGGGCACCGCCCTGATTGTCCTGCTTGGCAACGGTGTGGTTGCCAATGTTCTCTTGAGTAAAACCCACGGCCACGGCAGCGGCCTGATCGTGATCACCGTCGGCTGGGCGATGGCGGTGTTTGTCGGCGTGTTCGTCGCGGCTTCGTCCAGCGGCGCCCACCTGAATCCGGCGGTGACGCTGGCGCTGGCGGTGGCCGGCAAGTTTGCCTGGGGCAGCGTGCCTGCCTACATCGCATCGCAAATGCTGGGTGGCATGATGGGTGCTTTCCTGGTGTGGCTGGTGTATCGCAATCACTTCGCCGAAACCACTGACGGCAATCTCAAGCTGGCGGCATTCTGCACGGCGCCGGCGATCCGCAACAAATTCGGCAACGTCGTCTCGGAAGTGGTCGGCACCTTCGTGCTGGTGTACTGCGTGTTGAATATCGCGTCGCCGAAGATGGGCCTGGGCGCGCTGGATGCGCTGCCGGTGGCCTTGCTGGTGATGAGCATCGGCGTATCGCTGGGCGGCACTACCGGCTATGCGATCAATCCTGCCCGCGATCTGGGGCCGCGCCTGATGCATGCGCTGCTGCCGATTCCAGGCAAGCGCGACAGCGACTGGGGTTATGCCCTGGTGCCGGTGGTCGGTTCGATTTGCGGTGGGGTGCTGGCGGCGCTGGTGTACGGCCTGCAGATGGCGCATTAAGAGCCGTAGGGTGGGCACGCTATTGTGCCCACGCGCGACGTGACTTGCCGCGTGGGCACAATAGCGTGCCCACCCTACCTGCTGTTTTTTTATCCCAGCAGTTTTTCTATGTCTGCTGCCAGCGATTCCGGTTTGGTTTGCGGGGCAAAGCGGTCGACGATCGCGCCGTCCTTGTTCACCAGGAACTTGGTGAAATTCCACTTGATGCCTTCGCTGCCGAGCAAGCCGGGAGCAGCGTTTTTCAGATACTGGTAGAGCGGCGCGGCGTGGTCGCCGTTGACGTCGATTTTCTCGAACAAGGGAAAAGTGACGCCGTAGTTCTTCTCGCAAAAAGCGCCGATCTCTTCGGCCGTCCCAGGTTCCTGCGCACCAAACTGATTGCAGGGAAATCCCAGCACTTCAAAACCTTGCGCATGGTATTTCTGGTAAACCTCTTCCAGGCCCTTGTACTGCGGCGTGAAGCCGCAGTTGCTGGCGGTGTTCACGATCAGCAGCACCTTGCCGCGGTAAGCCTCCAGCGAGCTGGGCTTGCCGTCCAGCTGATTGACGGTAAAGTCGTAGATCTTTGTGCCGCTAGTGTCCTTGCTCATACGATCCCCAGATGTTCAGTGCCGGCAGAGAGGTCGCGGTCTTTTGCGTCCTTGCCGCGCAGTTTGATGGAAAGCCGCAGGTCGTTGACCGAATCGGCGTTGCGCAAAGCGTCTTCATAGCTGATTTTATCGTCTTCGTACAAATCGAACAGGGCTTGGTCAAAAGTCTGCATGCCGAGCTCGCGCGACTTCTTCATGATCTCCTTGATTTCATGGACGTCGCCCTTGAAGATCAGATCGGAAATCAATGGCGAATTGAGCAGGATTTCCACTGCGACCGCGCGTCCCTTCACCGTTTTCAATGGCACCAGGCGCTGCGAGACGATGCCTTTCAGGTTGAGCGACAAGTCCATCAGCAGCTGCGGCCGGCGTTCTTCGGGGAAGAAGTTGATGATGCGGTCGAGCGCCTGGTTGGAGCTGTTGGCATGCAGGGTGGCCAGGCACAGATGGCCGGTTTCAGCGAAGGCGATGGCGTAGTCCATGGTTTCGCGGTCGCGGATTTCGCCGATCAGGATCACGTCCGGCGCCTGGCGCAAGGTGTTCTTCAGGGCCACGCCCCAGTTTTCCGTATCGACGCCGACTTCGCGCTGGGTCACGATGCAATTCTTGTGGGGGTGGATGTATTCCACCGGATCTTCGATCGTGATGATGTGGCCGTAGCTGTTTTCATTGCGATAGCCGATCATCGCCGCCAGCGTGGTCGACTTGCCGGAACCGGTGGCGCCGACCATGATCACCAGGCCGCGCTTGGTCATGGCCACTTCCTTGAGCGTAGGCGGCAGGCCCAGGTCTTCGAATTTCGGGATGTCGGTGGTGATGGTCCGCAACACCATGCCGACCCGGCCCTGCTGGATGAAAGCCGAGGCGCGGAAGCGTCCCAGGCCGCCCGGGCTGATGGCGAAATTGCATTCCTTGGTTTCTTCGAAATCCGCCGCCTGCTTGTCGCTCATGATGGCGCGCGCCAGTTCCAGCGTGTGGACGGCGGTCAGCGCCTGGTTCGAGACCGGCGTGATCTTGCCGTCGATCTTGAAGGCTGGCGGAAAATCCGCGGTGATGAACAGATCGGAGCCGCGCTTGCTGACCATCAGGCGCAGCAGGTCGTGCATGAATTTGGTTGCTTGATCTCGTTCCATGTCTATCCTAGTAAAACAATAACAGTATTAGGGCGGCGGGTGGATGGGCGCGAACTGCATGACCCATCATCCGCCTTTTTCAGTTACATTGCGCGGCGGCTGCAACGGACGGCCGGCGCCGCCTGCCGCAGGGTTTTTTAGCCCGGGAAATTATCCGGCGACTTGGCCGCGGCGCGCGCTGTCGCCAGCGAAATCACGTTGCGCTTGACCAGGTCGGTCAGGTTGCTGTCCAGGGTTTGCATGCCCATGTTGCTGCCGGTCTGGATCGCCGAATACATCTGGGCGATCTTGCTTTCGCGGATCAGGTTGCGGATCGCGGGCGTGCCCAGCATGATTTCGTGGGCGGCGACGCGGCCGGAGCCGTCCTTGGTTTTCAGCAGGCTTTGCGAAATCACCGCCTGCAGCGATTCCGACAGCATTGCGCGCACCATTTCCTTTTCTTCCGCCGGGAAGACGTCGACGATACGGTCGATGGTCTTGGCGGCGGACGAAGTGTGCAAGGTGCCGAACACCAGGTGACCGGTTTCAGCGGCAGTCATGGCCAGGCGGATGGTCTCCAGGTCGCGCAACTCGCCGACCAGGATCACGTCCGGATCTTCCCGCAGGGCGGAGCGCAGCGCATTGCTGAACGAATGGGTATGTGGACCGACTTCGCGCTGGTTGATCAGGCACTTGTTGGACTGATGGACGAATTCGATCGGATCTTCGATGGTCAGGATATGGGCGTATTCGTTTTCATTGACGTGGTTCACCATCGCCGCCAGCGTGGTCGATTTGCCGGAACCGGTCGGGCCGGTGACCAGCACCAGGCCGCGCGGCTTGAGCGCAAGTTCGGCAAAGATGCGCGGCGCGTTGAGCTGTTCCAGCGTCAGCACGGTGGAAGGAATGGTCCGCAATACGGCAGCGGCGCCGCGGTCCTGGTTGAAGGCATTGACGCGGAAGCGCGCCAGGCCCGGGATTTCGAACGAGAAATCGCACTCCAGGTGTTCTTCGAAAGCCTTGCGCTGGCCGTCGTTCATGATGTCATAGATCATCGAGTGCACGTCTTTGTGCTCGAGCGGCGGCAGGTTGATGCGGCGCACATCTCCATGAACCCGGATCATCGGCGGCAAGCCTGCGGATAGATGCAAATCGGATGCCTTGTTCTTCACCGAAAAAGCCAGAAGTTCGGAAATGTCCATTTATAATCCCTGTGCTGAATTTTGTTTGTTGAAAGGCATCTTTGGAGCCGCATGCTACCTTGTAGCGCTTTCTTCCCGATCTCGCCAGCGGCAAAATCCGGAAAAAAGTTTCCAAACATGCCAACTGCCGGCGTTTGGTGGTACAAGTTAGTAGTTCTTTACGGCAATTTCCAAAGTCTCCGATTATGTCCTTAATGTCCCAGAAGTTGCAAGCCGTCCATGCCAGTATTCAGGCCGCCGCCGCTGCGGTGTCGCGCCGGCCTGACAGTGTCGCCTTGCTGGCGGTGTCCAAGACCTTCGGCGCCGGCATGGTGCTGGAGGCAATCGCCGCCGGCCAGCGCGCCTTTGGCGAAAACTATCTGCAGGAAGCCGTGGCCAAGATGGCGGCAGTCGATCTCGCGCTGCAGGCTGAGCGCGGTTCCGCGGCCGAGACCTTGCTGGAATGGCACTTCATCGGTCCGATCCAAAGCAACAAGACGCGACCGATCGCGGAAAATTTTACCTGGGTCCATACCGTGGAGCGCGAAAAAATCGCCCAGCGCCTGTCCGAGCAGCGGCCGCCGCACCTGCCGCCGCTGAATATCTGCCTGCAGGTCAATATCAGCGGCGAAGCCAGCAAGAGCGGCATGGCGCCGGACCAGGTGCTGGATGCGGCGCGCGCCATCATCGGAATGCCGCGGCTGGTATTGCGCGGCCTGATGGCGATTCCAGAGCCGACCGAGGACTTGCAGAAACAGCATGCGGCATTCCGCCGGACGCGCGAATTGCTGCAGCAACTACAAGCCGGGTTGCCGGCGCATGCCGCGCAGCTCGATACTTTATCGATGGGCATGTCGGCCGACATGGCGGTGGCGATCGAAGAAGGCGCCACCATCGTGCGCGTCGGCAGTGCCATTTTTGGACAACGTGAGCGGACCATTCAATCATGAACATGAAAAAACAGTTGAACATCAGTTTCATCGGCGGCGGCAATATGGCGGCCGCACTGATCGGCGGCCTGGCAGGCAAGGTCACCGACGGCGGCAATATCCATGTCATCGATCCCAACCTGGAGGCCTTGCAGAGTTTGACGCAGCGCTTCGGCGTCACGCCGGCCAGTGAGATCGACGCCATGGTCAGCGTCAGCGACGTCATCGTGCTGGCGGTCAAGCCGCAGCAGATGAAACAGGTAATCGGCCAGCTGCGGCCCTACCTCACAACGCAAATGGTGCTGTCGATCGCCGCCGGCATCCGCGCTGCCGACATGTCGCGCTGGCTGGGCGGCCATGACGTCATCGTGCGCTGCATGCCGAATACGCCGGCGCTGATCGGCAAGGGCATCACCGGCATGATCGCCGGCGCCGGCGTATCGCCGCAGCAGCGCGAAACCGCCGACCTGATCATGCAGGCAGTAGGCGCCACGGTGTGGCTGGACGACGAAACAAAGATCGATGCGGTGACGGCGGTGTCCGGCAGCGGGCCGGCCTATGTGTTCTATTTCATCGAGGCGATGCAGCAGGCGGCACAGGAGCTGGGGCTGACCGCGGAGCAGGGCATTGAGCTGGCCAAGGCGACGTTTACCGGCGCGGCGCAACTGGCGGCGCAATCGGCGGAGCCGGTTGCCCTGCTGCGCGAGCGCGTAACCTCGAAAGGCGGCACTACCTATGCCGCGCTGACCAGCATGGAAAATGCCGGCGTCAGGCAGGCCATCGTCAACGCCATCAAGGCGGCTGCGGCGCGCGGGCAGGAACTGGGCGACGAGTTCGGGCGCGATTGACGTAGGATGTGGGCACAGCGTGCCCACGCGCGACTTCAATTGCGTCCCCCTGTGTATGCTGCTAACGCGTGGGCAAAAAATTTGCCCACCCTACAAAAAAACAACGCCCATCGTATTGCGATGGGCGTTGTCTTTTTGTGTTGCAGAAGGTTGCAGATCTTATCTGTTGCGGCCGATCGCCAGGCCAGCCAGCAAGCCGATGACAGCAGCCACGCTGACTGCCTTCCATGGATTGTCGCCGACGTATTCGTCGGTCACGTGGGCAGCGTGCCTGGTCTTTTCGACCGCTTTCTTGGTCGCTTTCGGCAATTCCGATTTGGCGGTGTCCAGCGCCGCTTTCAGTTTTGCGCGCGCCTGGTTGTACTTGGTTTCAGCGTGGTCTTGGGTATCGTCGAGCAGGTTTTCTGCGTCCTTGATGACCGATTTGAGTTCGCCTGCCAGATTGTCGCGCATCTCTTTTACGTTGTCGGTAGTAGCCATGTTTGCCTCTTCAATGTGGATTGCGGGGAAAAATGTTATCTAATATATCACATAAAATGTCGCAGGATTCTCAATGCAGAGCGTAGTCCAGCGCAATGCCGGCAAATACCGCCGCCCCCAGCCAGTTGTTGTGGCGGAAAGCGGCAAAGCAGCCGTCCCGGTCGCGGCTGCGGATCAGGCGGTAGTGATAAAGCGCGCAAGCGGCCGCCAGCAGCATGCCGGCGCTGAACCAGCCGCGCAGGCCGTACTGCCAGCCTACAGCAAATACTAAACCCAAACTGGCCGCATAACAAAGCATGATCGCCAGCACGTCGTAGCGGCCGAAAGTGATCGCCGAGGTGCGGATGCCGATCTTGAGGTCGTCGTCGCGGTCGACCATGGCGTATTCGGTATCGTAGGCCACTGCCCAGAACACATTGGCGACCAGCAGCAGCCACGCCGCCATCGGCACCGTGCCCTGGACGGCGGCAAAGCCCATCGGAATGCCGAAGCCGAAGGCGATGCCGAGATAGGCTTGCGGAATCGCGAAGAAGCGCTTGAAGTAGGGATAGCTGCCGGCGACGATCACCGCGATCACCGACAGTTCCTTGGTCAGCGTGTTGAGCGGCAGGATCAGCAGCAGCGACAGCAAGGTCAGCAGCACCGCCACCATGACGGCTTCCCAGGCGGCGATCTTGCCGCTGGTGAGCGGCCGTTCGGCGGTGCGTTTGACATGCTTGTCGAAATCGCGGTCGGCGAAATCGTTGATGGCGCAGCCGGCCGAACGCATCAGCGCGGTGCCGGCGCAGAAGATCGCCACCAGCCTCCAGGCCGGCTTGCCGCCGGCCGCCAGCCACAGGGCGGCCAGGGTCGGCCACAGCAGCAGCAGGATGCCGATGGGTTTGTTCAGGCGGACCAGCTGAAAATAGAGTTTGAGGCGATTCATGGCGATATATTGCGGACTGGATAAACAAAAAAAGAGACCTGTAAAAGGTCTCGGTGAAGACAGCGGCCGGGGCCGGTTCAGCCTTCGATGGCTACTGCGTCATGCAGCAGGCTCACGCCTTTCAGGCCGCAGGCCAGCACGGCCTTCTGCACTGCTTCGATGGCGGCGTGGCGGGTAAAGCTCTTGCGCCAGACGATGACGACGCGGCGCGACGGCCCCGGCGCGGTAAACGGCACATAGCGCAGCATGCCGTCCTTGGCGGCGAGGTCGGGCACGGACGCTTGCGGCAGCACGGTGATGCCGATGCCGGAAGCCACCATGTGGCGTATGGTTTCCAGCGAAGAGCCTTCAAAGGTGCGGGCGATGCCGTCGCCGGTGGTCGAGAAGCGCGACATTTCCGGGCACACTTCCAGCACCTGGTCGCGGAAGCAATGGCCGTTGCCCAGCAACAGCATGGTTTCCGATTTCAGGTCCTGGGCGCTGATGCTGGCGCGTTCGGCCCAGGCATGGTGCTTGGGCAGCGCCACCACGAACGGTTCGTCGTACAGCGGCTGCACCATCAGGCCGTGTTCGGGAAACGGCAGGGCGATGATGGCGGCGTCCAGTTCGCCCTGGCGAAGCAGCTCCAGCAGGCGCACGGTGAAATTTTCCTGCAGCACCAGCGGCATCTGCGGCACTTGCTCGATCATGGTTTTCACCAGCGGCGGCAGCAGATAGGGGCCGACGGTGTAGATGATGCCGAGGCGCAGCGGTCCGGCCAGCGGATCCTTGTTCTGGTTGGCGATTTCGCGGATGGTGGCGGTCTGTTCCAGCACCCGTTCCGCCTGCGCCACGATCTGCGCGCCCAGCGGCGTCACCGAAATCTCGGTGCCGCCTCTTTCGAAGATCACCACGCCCAGCTCGTCTTCCAGCTTCTTGATGGCGACGGAGAGAGTCGGCTGCGCCACAAAGCAGGCTTCCGCCGCATGGCCAAAGTGCTTTACGCGCGCTACCGCGACGATATATTTGAGTTCGGTCAGAGTCATGTTGTTATCTTCGCATATTTTTAGAGAGATTGTAGCGCCATGCTGAGTGTGGCGATGCGATGTCCGCGTGGATACGCATTGGAATACATGTGGTTTTCCTTTTGCCTGCCGCGCCTTCCAGCAGGCATGGTGCAGCCGGTGACGCCGTTACCGGTGCAAACATCAGCTAATCGAAGCCGATTGCCTGCGTCAATGCTTCTGCCAGCAGCGACGGGCAGTCATAAGCCGGGAAGTGACTTTCACTCTCCAGTACGATGATGTTGTCAAACAAGGAAGGCGACGGCAGAGTCTGGCTGGAATAAATAGCTGTGCGCCGTCTTGCCGGCAACATGGGCAAGCTGGAATAAAGCGCACTGTAATCCATATTCAGCACCGCCTTACTCAGGCGATATATGTATTGTGGCAGGCAGTAACGCAAGCTGCCTGCCCAGATAGGGGAAATCGTATTTTCTACGTGTTCAATAAAAGACGCATAGCCTTGTGCGGCAAATTCAGCTTCAGACTTTGCCGATATTGTCTTCAGCAGTTCTTCGCCAAACGGAGTCGGACCTGGTTCACACAAAATAAGCTGTTCAATTGGCCCCTGATATTGCTGAACCAGCGTTAACGCCGTCAGGCAGCCTATACTGTGGGCGACAATATGGATTTTCCCTATGCCTTCAATTTGCAGCAGGGTGTTCAGTTGCTCGGCATAGGCAGTAGGCGTATAGGGGTAATCAAGAGGTTTGTGGCTATAACCTGTGCCAAGCAAGTCCGGGAGTAAAGTTCGAACGGATGGATAAGCCTCGTCAGCAACCAAGGGTAAATAGTCCCACGAAGCGGCTCCCCCCAGTCCTGGAATAAATAGCAACGTATCGTCGCCATTGTTGACTTGATGGTAGCGCAAATGAAATCGGTCTGCAGATGTAACCATTGTTTTCATGGCGTGCTCTTGTCATTGGATAAAATCATTCAAAACGCGGTTGCTGCCAAGGCTGGCTACACCTTCAGGAAATCTTCTCGTTGACCGAGCCAGCGCGCGAGATGCATGTTCACGGTCGCCGTGTTTTCGGACGTCGGATTTTGCAACAAGTCATGCGCCAGTTCGCGCGCACGGTCGACCAGCCATTGGTCGGTCATCAGGTCGGCGAAGCGCAGCATGGCCTGGCCCGACTGCCGTGCGCCAAGGAATTCGCCGGGACCGCGGATTTCCAGGTCGCGCCGGGCGATTTCAAAACCGTCGGTGGTTTCGCGCATGGTCATCAGGCGCTGCTTGGCGATATGGCCGAGCGGGCTTTGGTATAACAACAAGCATACGCTGGCTGCGGAACCGCGTCCAACCCGGCCGCGCAGCTGGTGCAGCTGCGACAGGCCGAAGCGTTCCGCATGCTCGATCACCATCAGCGAAGCGTTCGGCACATCGACCCCGACTTCAATCACGGTGGTGGCCACCAGCACATGGCATTCGCCGGCGCTGAAGGCATCCATTACTTCCTGCTTCTCAGCCTGCTTGAGGCGGCCATGCACCAGGCCGACGCGCAGGTCGGGCAGCGCTTCCGCCAGCATGGCATAGGTCTCGCTCGCGGTCTGCAACTGCAAGGCTTCCGACTCTTCGATCAGCGGACAGACCCAGTAAGCCTGGCGGCCGTCCTGGACGGCGGCGTGGACGCGCGCGATCACTTCGTCGCGCCGTATCTGGTCGACCGCGCGCGTGACGATAGGCGTGCGGCCCGGCGGCAATTCGTCGATCACCGAGATTTCCAGGTCGGCGTAATAAGTCATCGCCAGAGTGCGTGGAATCGGCGTGGCGCTCATCATCAGCTGATGCGGCACCACCGCCGCGGTTTTCGCCGCCGCCGGTGCTTCGCCGCCGCCGTTCTCGGAAGTGGTCTTGTTGCGCAACGCCAGCCGCTGGCCGACGCCGAAGCGGTGCTGTTCATCGACGATCACCAGCCCCAGCTTGGCGAACTGCACGCTGTCCTGTATCAGGGCGTGGGTGCCGATCACCAGCTGCGCGACGCCGGATTCGATCATGGCTTGCGCCGCCAGCTTTTCCTTCTTTTTCAGGCTGCCGGTGAGCCAGGCGACCTGCACGCCGAGCGGCTCCATCCAGGCGGCGATCTTGCGGAAATGCTGGTCTGCCAGGATTTCGGTGGGCGCCATCAGCACCGCCTGGTAGCCGCTGTCGATGGCCTGGGCTGCCGCCAGCGCCGCCACCACGGTCTTGCCGCTGCCGACATCGCCTTGCAGTAGGCGCTGCATCGGAAACGAGGCGCGCAAGTCTTCGCTGATCTCGGCCACCACCCGCTGCTGCGCCTTGGTCAAGGTAAACGGCAAGGTAGCGAGGAAGGCCGACGACAATTTTCCGACCAGCGGCAAGGCCCGCGCATTCTTGGCGCGGCGCGCAACCTGGGCGCGTTTCAAAGACAGCTGCTGGGCCAGCAGCTCGTCGAATTTCATCCTGACCCAGGCCGGATGCGAACGGTCTTCCAGCGCGTGTTCATCGACGTCGGGCGGCGGGTTGTGCAGCAGGCGCACGGCGTCTTCGAACGGGCTGAGCTGCTGCGCCGCCAGCTGCGCCGGCGACAAGGTGTCGCGCCATTCGACGCGCTGCATGGCGTCGGCGATCGCCTTGCGCAGGAATACTTGCGACAGCCCTTCGCCGGCCGGATACACCGGCGTCAGGACCTCGGGCAGCGGCGCGCCTTCCAGCACCACCTTATAATTCGGATGGACCACCTCGGCGCCGAAAAAACCATGGCGGATTTCACCGCGCGCGCGAACCCGGGTGCCGACCGCCAGCTGCTTGGTCTGGCTGCCGTAGAAATTCAGGAAGCGCATCACCAGCTGGCCGCTGTCGTCGGCGATCGTGACGATCAGCTGGCGCCGCGGCCGGTACTGGATCTCGCAAGAGCTGACTACCCCTTCTACCTGGGCGATGCTGGCGCCCATCATGCCTGCCTGGCGGATGCTGACGACCTCGGTTTCGTCCTCGTAGCGCAGCGGCAGGTGCAAAACCAGGTCCATGTCGGTGCGCAAGCCGAGCTTCTCCAGCTTGCTGGCGCGGGAGTTCGCGGCTGGGGCGGGGGCAGGTTTGGCGGCAGGTTTTCGCTTTGGAGCTGGCATATCGGACTGTTAATGGGTGGCTGGACGGCGGCAGGGCGTAAAATAGCGGGTTTGCTCACGGGCTTGCTTGTCAATCGCGGTATCCTGTCCGGATTTCCAGCGTTTGCCATTGTAAAGCCTATGGCTGCAATGGCAACCCGAGCCTTATTTCATTATTTATCCGAGCATGCATTCTCTTTCCGATTACGACTTCGACCTGCCGCCAGAACTGATCGCGCAAACGCCCTTGGCCGAGCGCAGCGCCTCGCGATTGCTGCACCTGGACGGCGAACAATTAATAGATCGTCAATTCACTGACATTGTCGAGCAGCTCAATGCCGGCGATCTGCTGGTGTTTAACGATACCCGGGTGCTCAAGGCGCGCTTCTTCGGCATCAAGGAAACCGGCGGCAAGGTCGAGGTGCTGGTCGAGCGGGTGGTGGACGACCGCACCGTGCACGCCCAGGTGCGCGCCTCGAAATCGCCGCCGGCCGGCGCCAGGATTCGCCTGGCCGATGCTTTCGACGTCACGGTGGGCGAGCGGGTCGGCGAATTCTATACGCTGCAGTTTCCCGGCAATGTGTTCGAATTGATCGATGCCCACGGCCGCCTGCCGCTGCCGCCGTATATCGAGCACGATGCCGATGCTTTCGATGAGACCCGTTATCAAACCGTCTACGCCAAGCATGCCGGCGCCGTGGCTGCGCCGACTGCGGGTTTGCATTTTGACCAGGCATTGCTGGAACAACTGCGCCAGAAGGGCATAGTCTTCGCCTATGTCACGCTGCACGTAGGCGCCGGCACCTTCCAGCCGGTGCGCAGCGAAAACCTGGCGGAACACAAGATGCACAGCGAGTGGTACACCATCAGCGACGCCACGGTGGATGCGGTGCGCGGCGCCAAGGCGGCCGGCGGCAAGGTGATCGCGGTCGGCACCACCAGCCTGCGGGCGCTGGAGTCGGCTTCGCAGTCGGGCGCCTTGCAGGCCGGCAGCGCCGATACCGCCTTGTTCATCACGCCCGGTTACCGCTTCAAGACCGTGGACCGCCTGATCACGAATTTCCACTTGCCGAAGTCGACCTTGCTGATGCTGGTCTCGGCTTTTGCCGGCTATGACCGCATACGTGCCGCCTATGCCCATGCCATCGCCCAGCACTATCGCTTCTTTAGCTACGGCGACGCCATGCTGCTTACTTACACCGTTTAATTTTGATTGTTGAAAATACCATTCATGCTTGAATTTACCCTGATAAAAACCGAAGGCAAAGCCCGTCGCGGCCGTCTGAAACTGAACCACGGCACGGTTGAAACGCCGATTTTCATGCCGGTCGGCACTTACGGCTCGGTCAAGGCGATGTCGCCGCTGGAGCTGGTCGAGATCGAGGCGCAGATCATTCTCGGCAATACCTTTCATCTATGGCTGCGGCCCGGCACCGAGGTGATCGATAAATTCAACGGCCTGCACAAGTTCATGGGCTGGGACAAGCCGGTCCTGACCGATTCCGGCGGCTTCCAGGTGTTTTCGCTGGGCGCGATGCGCAAGATTACCGAAGAGGGCGTGAAATTTTCCTCGCCGATCAATGGCGACAAGCTGTTCCTCTCGCCCGAGGTGTCGATGCAGATCCAGAAATCGCTGAATTCCGACATCGTGATGCAGTTCGATGAATGCACGCCCTACGAAATCGACGGCCGTCCCGCTACCAGCGAGGAGGCGGCGCAATCGATGCGCATGTCGCTGCGCTGGGCCAAGCGTTCCAAGAACGAGTTCGACCAGCTGGAAAATCCGAACGCGCTGTTCGGCATCGTCCAGGGCGGCATGTTTGAAAACCTGCGCGACGAGTCGCTGGCCGGCCTCGAAGATGTCGGTTTCCATGGCATCGCCATCGGCGGCCTGTCGGTCGGCGAGCCGAAGGAAGAAATGATGCGCGTGCTGGAGCATATCGGCCCGCGCCTGCCGGCCGACAAGCCGCACTATCTGATGGGCGTCGGCACGCCGGAAGACCTGGTGGCCGGCGTCGAAAACGGCGTCGACATGTTCGATTGCGTGATGCCGACCCGTAACGCCCGCAACGGCTGGCTGTTTACCCGCTTCGGCGACCTGAAGATCAAGAATGCCCGCTACAAGGACGATGAAAAGCCGCTGGACGAAACCTGCGGCTGCTACGCCTGCCGCAATTTTTCGCGCGCCTACTTGCATCATTTGCATCGCACCGGCGAAATCCTTGGCGCGCGCCTGAATACGATACACAATCTGCATTATTACCTGGATCTGATGAAAAATATCCGGGCAGCGCTGGACGTCGGGCAGTTCAGCGTATTTGTGACTCAGTTCCACCTGGACCGGGCGCGCGGCGTATAAAGAAGTGGATTGCCTGGCGGAAGTATGTATTTTGCAACTATTTCCCGCCAAACGGCTCTAAGCACACTGGTCCAATCTGCCGACGCCTACTATAGTGGCAGCGGGTTGGCCGATTTTCCCGGCAATATATAGCGCCGGGGAGCGGCTGGATGGTTGCATGCCGTTACCCAATGCTAGAATGCTGGGCTATTTTCAAACTATTACCTGGAGCAACTCGTGTCAATTATTTCTAGCGCTTACGCGCAAACTGCACCTGCGGCTACCGCGGCTGCTGGCCCATTCGGCCTGAGCGGCAACCTGACCAGCTTTTTGCCGATCATCCTGATGTTCGTGGTGCTGTACTTCCTGATGATTCGTCCGCAAATGAAGCGTCAGAAAGAACAGAAAGCCATGATGGATGCGCTGGGCAAGGGCGATGAAGTCGTGACGGCCGGCGGCATGCTGGGCAAGATCACCAAGGTTGCCGACGGCTACGTCACCCTGGAAATCGCCAGCGGCACTGAAGTCGTGGTGCAAAAGGGTTCGGTCACTACATTGCTGCCAAAGGGCACGATCAAGACGGCACTGTAAGCAGGCGCCCGACTGATGGAACGAGAGCATCCAGGCGGGTGCTCTCTTCAAATGTAAAGTCCGGAATAAAAAAGAGCCAGGCGGCGCAATGCCACAAACGCAGTACCGCAAGACATTGCACGCGGGGCATCGGCTGCATCAACCATGCAAGCAAGAGACTCCCTCTGAGACTCTCACAGAACGCTGAATCAATATGAATCGCTATCCTCTCTGGAAATATATTCTGATCGTCGTCGCGCTGCTGTTCGGCGTGCTGTACACCATACCGAATCTTTTTGGCGAATCGCCGGCGGTACAGGTCAGCAGCGGCAAATCGACCCTCAAGGTCGACAGTTCGCTGGCCGATCGGGTGTCGCAAGTGCTGAAGCAAGGCAATTTGTCGACCGACAGCGTCACGTTTGAGAACGCCGGCGCCCAAGGCACGGTACGCGCCCGTTTCCACGATACCGACACCCAGTTCAAGGCCAAGGCCCTGCTGGAACAAAACCTGAATACCGACCCGACCGATCCGGTCTATGTGGTCGCCTTCAACCTGGTGCCGAATACCCCGCACTGGCTGCAAGCCATCCATGCGTTCCCGATGTACCTGGGCCTGGACTTGCGCGGCGGCGTGCACTTCCTGATGCAGGTCGACACCAAGGCGGTCATCAACAAGCGCCTGCAAGGTTTGCAAGCCAGCGTCCGCAGCGAATTGCGCGACAAGGATATCCGCTACAGCGGCATCAACCGCAATGGCGACACCATCGAAATCAGTTTCCGCGACCAGGATACGCTCAACAAGGCGCGCAATATCCTGACGCCGCAGCTGACGGAAATGTCGATCCAGATAGCGCCGCCGGTTGCCGGTTCCGATCCGATGCTGACCGCGTCGCTGAAGCCGGAAGCGCTCAAGCAGATCGTCGACAACGGCGTTACTCAAAACATCACCACGCTGTCGAAGCGGGTCAATGAGCTGGGCGTGAGCGAACCGATCATCCAGCGCCAGGGCGCGGACCGCATCGTGGTGCAGATGCCTGGGGTGCAGGACGTCTCGCGCGCCAAGGACATCATCGGCCGTACCGCGACGCTGGAAGTGCGCATGGTGGACGAATCGGTCACGCGCGGCACCGAAGCGACTGCCGCCATCCCGTTCGGCTCCGAACTGTTCAAGGTCGGCAAGAATGCGCCGGTAGTGCTGTACAAGGACCCGGTCCTGACCGGCGACTATATTTCCAGCGCCGCCGTCAGCTATGACCAGAACCAGCAGCCTTCAGTCAGCCTCGACCTCAACGGCGACGGCGGCCGCAAGATGCGCGACGCGACCCGCGGCAAGGTCGGCAAGGCAATGGCGATCGTGCTGTTTGAAAAAGGCAAGGGCGAAGTCCTGACCGTGGCGACGATCCAGAGCGAGCTCGGTTCGCGCTTCCAGATCACCGGCATGGGCTCGACGGAAGCGGCGGCCGACCTGGCGCTGCTGCTGCGCGCCGGTTCCCTGGCGGCGCCGATGACCATCATCGAAGAACGCACCATCGGCCCGCAACTGGGCGCCGAGAACATCAAGAAGGGTTTTGACTCGACCATGTACGGTTTTGCCGTGATCGCCGCGTTCATGATCATCTATTACATGTTGTTCGGTTTCTTCAGCGTGCTGGCCTTGTCGGTCAACCTGCTGCTGCTGATCGCCGTATTGTCGACTCTGCAGGCCACCCTGACCTTGCCAGGTATCGCCGCGATTGCGCTGACCCTGGGTATTGCGATTGACGCCAACGTGCTGGTGAACGAACGTATCCGCGAAGAACTGCGTAACGGCAATTCGCCGCAGGCTGCGATCTCGATCGGCTTCGACCGCGCCTGGGCCACCATCCTGGACTCCAACGTCACCACCCTGATCGCCGGCCTGGCATTGCTGATTTTCGGTTCCGGCGCGATCCGCGGCTTTGCCGTCGTGCACTGCCTGGGCATCCTGACGTCGATTTTCTCGGCGGTGTTCGTCTCGCGCGGTTTCGCCAATCTGTGGTACGGCCGCAAGAAGAAACTGACCAGCTTGTCGATCGGCCAGATCTGGAAGCCGACGGCTTAAGCTGCAGTCTCGAATCGGGACCGCGATAGATATTCAATAACGTTGCCGCCGCGCTTCATCAGCGCGCCGGCACAGCAAGAACCAGTGGTGTGAACCAAAAGGAATGTGATGGAACTTTTCCGTATCAAAAAAGATATTCCGTTCATGCGCCATGCATTGATATTCAATGCGATTTCGGCGCTGACGTTTGTATTCGCCGTATTCTTCCTGTTCTCGAAAGGCCTGCATCTGTCGATCGAGTTTACCGGCGGTACGGTGATCGAGGTCGCCTATTCCAAGCCGGCCAATATCGAGAGCATCCGCAAGACGGTCGAAGGTCTCGGCTATACCGATAACCAGGTGACCAACTTCGGCACAGCGCAAGACGTCATGATCCGCTTGCCGGCCAAGAAAGGTGAAGACTCGGCTGCGCAAAGCGCCACGGTGCTGACTGCCTTGCAAAAGCAGGACGCCGATGTGACCCTGAAGCGCACCGAGTTCGTCGGTCCGCAGGTGGGCGACGAGCTGGCGCATGACGGCTTGATGGCGCTGCTGTTCGTGGTGATCGGCATCATGATCTACCTGGCCATCCGCTTCGAATGGAAGTACGCGGTAGCGGCGATTATCGCCAACTTGCACGACGTGGTGATCATTCTCGGTTTCTTCGCCTTCTTCCAGTGGGAATTCTCGCTGACGGTATTGGCGGCGATTCTGGCGGTGCTGGGCTACTCCGTGAATGAATCGGTAGTGGTGTTCGACCGCGTGCGTGAAACCTTCCGCGACCGCCGCTTCGGCAAGCTGGCGGTGGCCGATGTCATGAACCATGCGATCACCAGCACCATTTCACGTACCATCATCACCCACGGCAGCACTGAAATCATGGTGTTGTCGATGTTCGTGTTCGGCGGTCCGGCGCTGCACTATTTTGCACTGGCCCTGACCATCGGTATTCTGTTCGGCATCTACTCTTCGGTATTCGTGGCGGCAGCGGTAGCGATGTGGCTGGGCGTCAAGCGTGAAGATATGATCAAGCCGATCAAGGAAAAGGATGACGTTGATGGCGCGGTGGTCTAAGCGTCTGCAGCAATAAAAAAACCAGCCTGCGGGCTGGTTTTTTTACGGGCAAAAAAATGGCTGCCGGTCTGGCAGCCATTTTTTTGTTGCTGTTACTTAGATCTTCTTCGCCAGTAGCGCAGCATGTCCGATGTAGTTGGACGGCGTCATTGCCAGCAGATGATCCTTGGCTTCCTGCGGGATTTCCAGCTTGAGGATGAATTCGCGCAGCGCATCCTCGGAAATGCCCTTGCCGCGGGTCAGGTCTTTCAGCTGCTCGTAGGGATTCTCGATGCCGTAGCGGCGCATCACGGTCTGCACCGGCTCAGCCAGCACTTCCCAGGTTGCGTCCAGGTCTTCACCCAGGCGCGCCGGATTCACTTCCAGCTTGTTCAGGCCGCGCAGGCAGCTGTCGTAAGCCAGGATGGCATAGCCGAGGCCGACGCCGATATTGCGCAGCACGGTGGAATCGGTCAGGTCACGCTGCCAGCGCGACAGCGGCAGCTTTTCCGACATATGCTTGAGCACGGCATTGGCCATGCCCAGGTTGCCTTCGGAGTTTTCAAAGTCGATCGGGTTGACCTTGTGCGGCATGGTCGACGAACCGATTTCGCCGGCCTTGGTGCGCTGCTTGAAATAACCCAGCGAGATATAGCCCCAGATGTCGCGGTTCAAGTCGAGCAGGATGGTGTTGCTGCGGCTGATGGCGTCGAACAGCTCGGCCATGTAGTCGTGCGGCTCGATCTGGATGGTGTAGGGATTGAATGTCAGGCCCAGGCGCTGCTCGATCACGTCCTTGGAGAAGTTCTCCCAGTCGAAGTCGGGATAGGCGGACAAGTGGGCATTGTAGTTGCCGACCGCGCCATTCATCTTGCCCAGGATTTCCACTGCGCCGATACGCTTGACCGCGCGTTGCAGGCGCGCCACGACATTGGCGATTTCCTTGCCGAGCGTGGTCGGGCTGGCCGGCTGGCCGTGGGTGCGCGACATCATCGGCAGTTCGGCGTTGGCATGCGCCAGTTCGGTCAGCTTGGCGATCAGCTGCTGCAAGGCTGGCAACAATACGGTGTCGCGCGCCGCTTTCAGCATCATGCCGTGCGAGGTGTTGTTGATGTCTTCCGAGGTGCAGGCGAAGTGGATGAATTCCGACGCTGCCACCAGTTCAGGCACGTCCTTGACCTGTTCCTTGAGCCAGTACTCCACGGCCTTGACGTCGTGGTTGGTGACGGCTTCGATGGCCTTGATGCGCTCCGCATCGGCTTCGCTGAAATCGCTTGCCAGTTTGTCGAGCAGGGCGCCGGCGCTGGCCGAGAAGGGCTTGATTTCGGCAAAGCCGGCATTGGATAATGCTTGCAGCCAGGCAATTTCAACCTTGACCCGGTGGTGCATGAAGCCGGCCTCGGACAGGATCGGGCGCAACTTGTCGGTTTTGGCAGCGTAGCGGCCATCCAGCGGGGACAGGGCGGAAAGCGTGGTAAGAGACATGATAGTGACGGCTATAGAGGTGGATGACGGGTGGATCAAGATAAGGCTGGTGCGGCGATAGTTTCCATAATGCAAAATGAAACAAGGCCGGGCAAAAACAAGCGAAACCGAATTTTACCATTTGCACCGTGGTAAATATGCCGCTTTACGCACAGGCCTGGTTGGCAATGAACAAAGTCGCCAATGTCGAATGCTATAATCAGCCAACATTTTTTACCATAAGTGACATATGAAGCTGATCGGTTCCCTGGGTAGTCCTTTTGTTCGCAAAGTCCGCGTCGTGATGGCGGAGAAGAAGCTTGATTACGACTTTGTGCTGGAGGACGTGTGGGCGCCTGATACCAAGATTCAGGCTTCCAACCCGCTGGGCAAGGTGCCTTGCCTGGTGATGGAAGATGGCGGCGCGATGTTTGATTCGCACGTGATCGTCGAGTATCTCGATACCCTGACGCCGGTCGGCAAGCTGATCCCGATCAATAGCCGCGAGCGTTCCGAAGTCAAATGCTGGGAAGCGCTGGCCGACGGCGTGCTGGAAGCCGGTGTGCTGATTCGCCTGGAAGGCACGCAACGGCCGGAGGAATTGCGCAGCCAGGCCTGGATCGACCGCCAGCAGCGCAAGATCGACGCCGGCCTGAAAGCGATGTCTGCCGGCCTGGCGGAAAAGCCGTTTTGCTCGGGCACGCATTATTCGCTGGCTGACGTGGCGGTGGGCTGCGCGCTGGGCTGGATCAGTTTCCGCTTCCCGGAAATCAACTGGCGCGAAGACTATCCGACGCTGGCCAAGCTGTTCGAGAAACTGTCCGAAAGGCAGTCGTTCAAAGATACTGTTCCGCAATAAGCCAGCATCAGATTACAATCATTAACAATGACAACGCAGAATTTTCCTTCCACATGCCAGGCTGCCGCTATCAGCGCAGCGGCATTGTGCCGCGTTGTCAAAGCAAAAAAACAGCAGCTCATCTGACCGGAGCGCGCTGTTCCGTCAGATGGGCGACGGAACAGCAGGCTCTCGGTAAATTATCCCGCAGGCAAACTCCCTCGCACCTCTGAACGGGCCCTAAACGGTCAATTCCTTGAGGAGTTTTGTCATGTCGATTTTTACTGGTATCTGGGTGCCGCTGGTGACGCCGTTTTGCCATGGGCAGGTGGATCACGCCGCCTTGCGCAAGCTGGTGCATCGTTACGCCGAGGCAGGCGTGAGCGGCCTGGTCGCGCTCGGCACCACCGGCGAAGCCGCGGCGCTGGACCAGCTTGAACAGCGCGCCGTGGTCGCCACCGTCGTCGAAGCCGCCGCCGGCTTGCCCGTGATTGTCGGCTTGGCCGGCAACCATAGCGGCCAGCTGCGGGAAAGCTTGCTGCATTTCAGCGCCGCAGATATTGCCGGCTTCCTGATCCCGGCGCCTTACTATGTGCGGCCCTCGCAGCAAGGCCTGCTCGATCATTTCAGCAGCCTTGCCGACGCTAGCCCCTTGCCGCTGGTGCTATACGACATCCCTTACCGCACCGGCGTGCAGATCGAACTGCAGACCCTGCTGACGCTGGCGGCGCATCCGCAAATCCAGGCGGTGAAAGACTGTTCCGGCTCGCCGGCCACTACCCAGGCCGTGATTGCCGACGGCCGTCTGCAAGTGCTGGCAGGCGAAGACGGCAACGTTTTCAATACCTTGTGCATGGGCGGCAGCGGCGCGATCGCGGCCTCGGCGCATGTGCAGCCGCAACGTTTTGTCGCTTTGTATCGCGCCGTCAGCGAGCAGCGCCTGCATGACGCGCGCGCTATCTTCCATGAGCTGGCGCCATTGATCCGCTTGATGTTTGCCGAAGCCAGCCCGGGACCGCTGAAGGCCATGCTGGCGCAGCAGGGCTGGATCAGCGACGAGCTGCGGGCGCCGATGACCAAGGCAAGCCCGGCCTTGCGCGCGCAGCTGCAGCAGTTCGCATAGTGTTGATTAAACGGCAGGCCCTGCTTTTTTCGGCGCAAAGAAAGTCGACGGCGACTGGCCGAAGGTCTTCTTGAACATGGCGGAAAACGCCGACTGGCTGGCGTAGCCGAGTTCGGCCGCGACCAGCGACAGCGGCATGCCGCGCGCGATCATCGGCGCGGCATGCGCCAGCCGCACCTGCTGCCGCCACTGGCCGAAGGTCATGCCGAGATCCTTCTCGAACAGGCGCGCCAGCGTCCTTTCCGAAGCGCCGGCCTGGTCCGCCCAGGCGGCTAGCGTCATGCCGGAGTCGGGCGCCTCGATCAAGGCCTGGCAGATGGCCTGCAAGCGTTTTTCGGTAGGCAAGGCGACCCGTATGCCCGGCATCTTGGCCGCCACCAGCTCATCCAGAATCAATTGCGTCAGCAGCGATTCGCGCACGCTGTCAACGTCGGCCTCGGTCAGGGCGGCGATCAGTTCGCGCAGCAGGCTCGAGACTTCCAGCACGATGCATTCCTGGCCGGCAAACGGATTGGCGTCGGCGTGGATGTACAAGGCGCGCAACTGCGATTTTTCCATGGTGGCGATTTCATGCACCAGTTGCGGCGGAATCCAGATCGCTCGCAGCGGCGGCACAATCCAGGTGCTGTTGCCGACCGTGACGCGCAGCACGCCCTCGGGCGCATAGGTGACTTGGCCCCAGGGATGGGAGTGGGCAGGCAGCAGCTTGGCAGCGCCCAGGTCACGGGCGCGCAGGCGCACCGGATGGCGAGCGTCGGGCACTACATCGAGTAAGCCGATGGTGGTGTGGGTCAGGATGTTGGCTGGCATAGGATGAAAATTGACGGAAATGCGACAAATTATGTCTTTCTATCTTAAAACAGTCTTCCTCTTTTTGCTTACACTTCAGTCTTGCGAATGATAAGCAGTAGTCCGGCTGCAGCCTGGCCGCTTTGTTGTCCTTTTTGTTCGCGCCTCTTCCCAACTATCAGTTCATCGCCATGCAAACCGCTGCCAAGCAGATTTCCCCCGCGCTAGGGTCGCAGGATGCCGAGAAAACCGGTTTCCGCGTACTCGGCGCCATCAGTTTCGCCCACTTCCTCAACGACATGATCCAGTCGCTGATCCTGTCGATCTATCCGCTGCTGAAAGGAAACTTCAATCTCAGTTTCGCGCAGATCGGCCTGATCACCCTGACTTACCAGATCACGGCATCGATCCTGCAGCCGCTGGTGGGGCTGTACACCGACAAGCATCCGAAACCGTATTCGCTGGCGCTGGGCATGGGCTTCACGCTGGTCGGGCTGCTGCTGCTGTCGGTCGCGCCAAGCTACGGCATCCTGCTGCTGGCGGCTGCGCTGGTGGGCACGGGCTCCTCCATCTTTCATCCAGAATCATCGCGCGTGGCGCGCATGGCCTCGGGCGGCCGCCATGGCCTGGCGCAGTCGATCTTCCAGGTCGGCGGCAATGCCGGCAGTTCGATGGGACCGCTGCTGGCGGCATGGGTGGTGATTCCACACGGCCAGAGCAGCATCGCCTGGTTTTCCGGCGCGGCATTGCTGGCGATCCTGGTGCTGTGGCAGATCGGCAACTGGTACAAGCGCAAGCGCCTGGAAGCCAAGGGCAAGCCTGCCAAGGCGCAGCATCACTACGTGGCGCTGCCGCGCAAGAAGGTCATGTTCTCGATCGGCATCCTGCTGCTGCTGATTTTCTCGAAGTATTTTTACATGGCCAGCCTCAGCAGCTACTTCACGTTTTACCTGATCGATAAATTCCAGTGTCGGTGCAGGCAGCGCAGCTGCATCTGTTCGTATTCCTGTTTGCGGTGGCGGCCGGCACCGTGCTGGGCGGTCCGATCGGCGACAAGGTCGGCCGCAAGCTGGTGATCTGGGTCTCGATCCTGGGCGTGGCGCCGTTCACCCTGATGCTGCCCTATGCCAATCTGTTCTGGACCGGCGTCCTGACCGTGATCATCGGCGTGATCCTGGCGTCGGCCTTCTCGGCGATCCTGGTGTTCGCTCAGGAACTGGTGCCGGGCAAGGTGGGTACGGTGTCAGGTCTGTTCTTCGGCTTTGCCTTCGGCATGGGCGGCATCGGCGCCGCAGCGCTGGGCAAGCTGGCCGACATGACCAGCATCGGCTTTGTCTACCAGGTCTGTTCTTTTCTGCCGCTGATCGGTTTGCTGGCGATGTTCCTGCCGAATCTTGAAGGTCATCGGCGCAAGGCGGCCGGCTGACGGCGGATCAGGCCGAACCATGAAAAAAGCGCGCTGTTGCCGGCGCGCTTTTTTATTGCCGGAGCAAGGCCATTATTTCTTCTGTTTTGCAGTCCACTGTTCCAGCGCCTGCAAGGTATTGGCGACATGCTTGTCCGGATCCATGCTGCTGTATTCATAGACGATGCTGCCGTTCGGCGCGATCACATAGGAAACCCGGTCGGCATAATTGGTTTTGTAGAGCAGCACCGAATCGTAGGACTTCATGATTTTCTGATCGGTGTCCGCAGCCACGGCGAATTTGCTGCGGCATTCGCTCACTGAAAATTTGTTGAGGGTATCGATATTGTCGGCGGAAACGCCGATCACGGTGGCGCCCAGCGCCTTGTATTTGTCGACGGCCTCGGCAAACATATGGGCCTCGATGGTGCAGCCTTTAGTGAATGCCGCAGGATAAAAATACAGCACTACCGGCCCTTTTTTCAATTCGTCGGCCAGGGAGTAGCTGAACACCTTGCCGCCGAGCGAGGCCTGGGTGGTGAATGTGGGCGCCTGGTCACCGGCCTTGAGGGCGGCAAAGGCCGGTGCTGCAACAGAACTACAGATCAATAGCGTGGCAATCAGTCGTTTCATGGTGACTCCTGGTTAAAGATAAGCACCATCATGCTGCGAGTTGCGAGAGTTGTCCAATCACATGTTCAGTCTGGAATGTCGGGCTGGTAATACAGTTTCCAGGCTGTTGCCGTTGTTAGCGCCAGCCTCTGCCGCCCCAACCGTGGCCGCCCCAGCCACGGCCACCCCAGCCGCGATAGTAGCCAAAGCCGATGTCGACGCTAGGCGCCACATACACCGGCGCCGGTGCGTAATAGCCGCCGCCGTAATAATCGCCGCCATAGTAGCCGTTACCGCCATAAGGCACGGCGACGCAGCCGCCGAGCAGCAGGCTGGCTCCCAGCGCTGCGCTTGCTAATAGTAATTTTTTCATGATGCCCTCCGTCCATGCAACCAATGCAGGTTCGATTTAAGGGTAGCAGATAAGTTCAGGGTGGGAAGCGCGCCATGTATCACGCCAGAATGGCTGACCAGGGGAGTATATAGCGATTGAGGGTAAAACAGAGGCTGGATAAGTTGATTTTCAACATACCCCACCTAGTATACCGGCGGGGCATGGTAAATCATGTGCTACTTTTACAAACGGTAACCAAATACCCGGTGGAACTGCTCATCGATTTCCGCACGGCTGGGCGCATGGTTTTGCGGTCCCTGATGGGCAATCTTGATGCTGCCCAACAAGCTCGACAGGCGGCCGGTAGTGGCCCAGTCCATGCCGTTGCTGAGACCGTACAGCATGCCGGCGCGGAAGGCGTCGCCACAGCCGGTCGGATCCAGGACCCGTTCAGCCTGGACGCAAGGGATGTCGATTTTTTTACCGTCGGTATAGATCTCGGCCCCGAGTTCGCCGCGCGTGACGACCAGCGCTGAAACGCGCTCGGCGATTTGCGCCAGCGTCAGGCCGGTGCGCGCAGCCAGCATCTCCGCTTCATAGTCGTTCATCGCGATATAGGTGGCGAGTTCGATGAAATGCTTCAGCTCGTCGCCGTTGAACATCGGCATGCCTTGGCCCGGATCGAAGATCAGCGGAATGCCTTGCGCCACGCAGTCTTCCGAATGCTGCAGCATGCCGTCGCGGCCGTCCGGGGCGACGATCGCCAGCTTCACCGGACCTGCGTCAGCCACTTTGTTTTCGTGCGAATAAGTCATCGCGCCCGGGTGAAAGGCAGTGATCTGGTTATTGCCGGCATCGGTGGTGATGAAGCATTGCGCGGTGTAGATCGATTCGATGGTGCGTATCGATTTACGTGTAATGCCTTGCTGATCCAGCCGCTGCAGATAGTCGCCGCCATCGTGGCCGATGGTCGCCATGATTTGCGGCGAGCCGCCCAGCAGTTTCAGGTTATAGGCGATATTGCCGGCGCAGCCGCCGTATTCGCGGCGCATGGTCGGCACCAGGAAGGAGACGCTGATTTTGTGCAGCTGGTCTGCCAGCAGCGCATCCGAGAATTTGCCCGGATATTGCATGATGACGTCGAAAGCCAATGAACCGCAGATGAGAGAGGTCATAGTTAAATAGGAAGCTTGCTGGTTGGCGCGTTAGCCCGCGCAAATATTAGGGCCTGTTAACATTGGATTTGAGAGATGCGTTCCAAGCAAAACGTGTGCTGGCAAGGCGCGTGGCGTAGCTGGGGCTGGTGCCCCAGCAAGCCATGCAACGCGGCCAGCGCACGTTT
This sequence comes from Collimonas sp. GW821-FHT02H07, assembly GCF_059421505.1. Taxonomy (NCBI): domain Bacteria; kingdom Pseudomonadati; phylum Pseudomonadota; class Betaproteobacteria; order Burkholderiales; family Oxalobacteraceae; genus Collimonas; species Collimonas sp. GW821-FHT02H07. Next base: position 48,659 of record NZ_JBWKVC010000017.1, on the reverse strand, counting down.
TGCTTGGAACCCTCCGGGAACGGCTGCAGGCGTCACATGGCGTTGTTGCGACTCCTTGCCGTAGCACCGCTACGTCGCGTCGTCGCGCCTAGCCCTGTAACGCCTGCCGCGCGTTCGCACTCCCAAATCCAATGTTAACAGGCCCTAAGGATAAAACAGATATACACGATAACCGGAAGCCTTGAGCTGCAACAACTCAAAGGTTACCTTGACCGGCTGTTCCTGGTCGCTGGCAAAGCCCTGCGCCAGATTGGCCGATGGATTCAGATAGTCATGCGGCGCAAACACGCGCCGCGCGATAGGCTTCTCGTTGGCATCGTTGAGGGTCAGTTCGATATTGGGCCAGGCTTGCACGGTGTCGCTGTGGTTGCGCAGCAGCAGGTTCAGCGAAAACAGGTTGCGCGCCGGGTCGAGCGCCTGCAATTCATTGGCTTCAAACGAAATGCTGTCGATCTTCATCGGCAGGCCGACGCTGCAGCCGATTTTTGCGCAGGCGCTGGTCAGCGCCGGCTTCAGCTGCGGCATGCGGGCGGCGAGCTGGTCGCGGAAAAAATAGGTGGACTGGCCGGCCAGGCCGAGCAGCAGCAGGGCGCTGATGCCCCACATGGCGCCGCGCAGGGTGCCGCCGATGCGTTGCTGGCGTCGTGCGCTGAGCACGAAATCAGGTTCATCGGCCAAGGGTTCTTCTGCTTCAACCGCCTTCTCGCGGTTCTTTTTCTTGCCGCTTTCCGCGCCATCGGCAGCGCCGGACGCCGATGCGGCGGCGTTCTTTTCGCCACGCCATGGCTTGCGCTGCAACTCGTCGATGATGCGGTCGAGTTCGTCGTCGTCCTGGTTGACCGCTGTCTCGCCATTTTTTGCCTTGGCTGCCAGCGTATAGTCGTCTTGTCCGGCCACATGCATCAAGGTCATGCGCGCCATCTGTTCTTCCGGTTCATCGTCGGCATGGCGATGCCAGACGTTTGGCGCCGGCGTGTCGGCGCTTTCCTCGCCGGTTTCGCTGGCGGACGGTTTGATCAGGCCGAACGGCGTGTGATGGACATCGGCAGGAGCGGACTGGCTGGTTTCCTCGGCGATGCGCAGGTCTTCTTCGAGGCCGTCGATAGCGGCTTCGACCCGGGTGCTGCTCGGGCTAGCGGTTTTCGCTTCAGGGACGCTGGCCGGCGCGGCGATGCTTGCGGCCGGCGGCGGGTGAGCGGCCGTTACGGCAATCGCCGCGCTGGCTTCCTGCGGCGGTTCCGGCTCTGGCTCAGGAGCGAAAGGCTCCATGTAAACACGTGCAGCCGGTTCGCTGGCAACTTGCGGGGTTTGCACTGCTGCGTGACTGACGGGGGCCTGGGCGGCAATTGCCGCGGTGGCAGCCGGCGCAATTGCGGCCTGTTCCGGCTCTGGAGAAGATGCAGCGTCCGGTGCTGCCACGGGGGCAGCCAGTTCAGGCCGCACCAGGTGTTCGATGCCGTTGAATACTTCGCGGCAGCTACCGCAGCGGACCAGGCCGCCGCGCAGCTTCAGCTGGTCGTTGGCGACCCGGAAGGTGGTTTGACAATGCGGACATTGGGTCGCGAGCGCCATGGCGTGCGGCTTAGTTAGGCGTGTTGCGAGTGCCGGACAGCGCGACCCAGCCGTCCTGCTCGGCCCACACCGTCAGCGGCAGCCATTGCGCATAGGCAGCGATGACGTCGTTGGCCTGTTCGGCCAGCACGCCCGACAGCGTCAGGCTGCCGCCGGCCGCAACGCGGCTGCACAGCATCGGCGCCATCAGCTTGAGCGGACCGGAGAGGATGTTGGCGACCACGATGTCGTAGACCTGCGGCGCAGCCTGCTGGCTGCTGAAATCTTCCGGCAGATAGTAGGCGACCTCGCAATGGTTGCGTTCGCTGTTGTAGCGCGCGGCATCGATGGCGTGCGGGTCGATGTCGACGCCGATCACGGTGGCGGCGCCGAGCTTCTTGGCGACCATGGCCAGGATGCCGGAACCGCAGCCGTAGTCCAGCACCGTTTGCGGCTTGTGCAGCGGTACATTGATTTCCAGCCACTCCATGCACAAACGGGTGGTCGGGTGGCTGCCGGTGCCGAAGGCGAGGCCGGGATCGAGTTCGAGGATCAGGCCGTTGGCGTCTGGTGCATCGTGCCAGCTTGGCACTACCCAGATGTTCTTGCCGATATGGATAGGATCGAATTGCGATTGCGTCAGGCGCACCCAATCCTGCGCCGCTACCGGGCGCAGAGAATAGGGTGGCACTGCTACGCCGCAGGCTGCGGCAGCGTTGCCGACGATGGCGGCATGGTCGGCGTCGACCTCGGCCAGGGCCACTACGCGGCTGCGCTGCCAGGCCGCTTCTTTCGGCTCCATGCCGGGTTCGCCGAACAAGGGCTGCTCGTCGGGCGTACCGAGGTCGGCATCTTCGACCGAGACCGACAGGGCGCCAGCCTCCATCAACGCGTCCGACAGGGTCTCGGCGTCGCTCAGTGCTACTTCAATAACAATTTCGGTCCAGCTCATCAGATGCCTTACAGTGCGTGATGGATTTTTCACCGCCCGGATTGCCTGCGGTGAAAAATCCTTATTTCTTTACTGCTTTATCTGTTTCCTTGGCCACGACCGGCCGCTCGGCCAGTTTGTGCTCCAGATAATGGATGTTGGTGCCGCCTTCGATAAAGCGGGCATCGATCATCAGTTCGCGGTGCAGCTGGATGTTGGTCTGGATGCCTTCGACCACCATTTCCGACAGCGCAATCTGCATCCGTTTGATAGCCTGTTCGCGGCTGGCGCCGTAGGAAATCACCTTGCCGACCATCGAATCATAATGCGGCGGCACGAAATAGCCGGCGTAAGCGTGCGAATCGACGCGGATGCCAGGACCGCCAGGCGCGTGCCACGACAGGATCTTGCCCGGCGACGGCGTGAACTTGAACGGGTCTTCGGCGTTGATGCGGCATTCGATGGCGTGGCCGGTGAGCTGGATGTCGCGCTGGCGGAAACGCAGTTTTTCACCGGACGCGATGCGGATCTGCTCTTGCACGATGTCGATGCCGGTGATCATCTCCGTGATCGGATGCTCCACCTGGACGCGGGTATTCATCTCGATGAAGTAGAACTCGCCGTTTTCATACAGGAACTCAAACGTGCCGGCACCGCGGTAATCCATCTTGCGGCAGGCTTCGGCGCAACGGTCGCCGATTTTCTCGATGATCTTGCGGGGAATGCCGGGAGCCGGCGCTTCCTCGATCACCTTCTGGTGGCGGCGCTGCATCGAGCAGTCGCGCTCGCCCAGCCAGACGGCGTTCTTGAACTGGTCGGCCAGGATCTGGATTTCCACGTGACGTGGATTTTCCAGATACTTCTCCATATACACTTCCGGATTGCCGAAAGCGGCGCCGGCTTCAGTCTTGGTCATGGTGACCGCATTGGCCAGGGCCGCCTCGGTATGCACCACGCGCATGCCGCGTCCGCCGCCGCCGCCGGCCGCCTTGATGATGACCGGATAGCCGATCTTGCGGGCGATCTTGACGATTTCCTTGGGGTCGTCCGGCAATGCGCCTTCCGAACCGGGAACGCAAGGCACGCCGGCGCGGATCATGGCTTGCTTGGCCGATACTTTATCGCCCATCAGGCGGATGTTCGCCGGCCGCGGGCCGATGAAGACAAAGCCGGATTGCTCCACGCGTTCAGCAAAATCGGCGTTTTCCGACAAGAAGCCGTAGCCGGGGTGGATCGCTTCGGCGTCGGTCACTTCAGCGGCGCTGATGATGGCCGGCATGTTGAGATAGCTCAGGCTGGACGGCGCCGGGCCGATACAGACCGATTCATCCGCCAGTTTTACATACTTGGCGTCACGGTCAGCCTCGGAATGGACCATCACGGTCTTGATGCCCATTTCACGGCAGGCGCGTTGGATGCGCAAGGCGATTTCGCCGCGATTGGCGATAAGGATTTTTTCAAACATAGGTGGTATGTGTCGCTATGGGTCCAGCGTTATCAAACTTTGGGTTGCCGGTGCGGGGCTCGCGTAGCATCGGATGACTAGTGCGGCAGATGCCCCTGCGCTGGCAACCAGAACGGCGAAACCCCGGTGAAGCGGATGCCGCCGTGCAGATTACGTGTAACTTACTGTGGATGACTCGGGATTGCCGGATTATCCAATGATGAACAATGGCTGGCCGAATTCGACCGGCTGGCCGTTTTCAACCAGGATCTTCTTGACCACGCCGGAAGCGTCGGCTTCGATTTCATTCAGCAGTTTCATGGCTTCGATAATGCACAGGGTGCCGCCTTCCTTGATTTCCGAACCGACTTCGACGAATGCCGGCGAGCCGGGAGCCGACGAGCGGTAGAAGGTGCCGACCATAGGTGATTTGACAACATGGCCTTCCGGTACGGCGGCTATTGCTTCCACCGGCGCTGCCACGGCGACTGGCGTCGGTGCGGCGACCTGGTACTGGGCAGGGTGCTGCTGTTGCGGTTGCATCATGACAACTTGGTTCTGCTGGGATGCAGACGACTTGACGATACGGACCTTGCTTTCGCCTTCCGTGACTTCAAGTTCTTCGATGTCTGACTCCGCGACCAGGTCGATCAGCGTTTTGAGTTTTCTCAAATCCATGTGCAATCCTTCAGAATATATAAATTATGAAAAGCTATTTTTCGTTTTTTAACATGCAGATCAACGCAGTTGCAGTGATTTTGCAAAGACGTCAGTTTACTGTAATGCGGTCAACTAGAGTTTCTTAATGGCAAAATCAATTGCGGCACGATAGCCATCCACGCCCAGGCCGCAAATGACACCGACAGCGACATCGGATAAATAAGAGTGATGCCGGAATGCTTCCCGCTGGTGGATATTCGAGATGTGGATTTCGACAAAACGAATCGCCACGCCGCTCAGCGCATCGCGCAAGGCCACGCTGGTATGCGTCAGCCCGCCGGGATTGATGACAATAGCGTCGATGCCTTCTGCCTTGGCCGCATGGATGCGGTCTATCAGCGCACCTTCGTGATTGCTCTGGAAGTGCACAAGCCGGGCGCCAGCGGCGGTAGCCTGGACCCGAGCTGCCTGTTCAACATCGCTCAGCGAAGTTGAACCGTAGACTTCTGGCTCTCTTGTTCCCAGCAGGTTCAGGTTGGGTCCGTTGAGTAGAAGTATATTTTTTGCCATGGAGATGATGCTCCGTTTGACGACGATGGCGCATTTTGCCGTCAAATGACGCTGACTGGCAAGGGAAAATTTGTTTCTGTGAAATTTCAGCGCGGCATTGTTAATTGTTTTTTGAGTAAGCTTCTCGCTTACAGCAGGGATAAATCTTTCCGCAGCTCATCGAATTTAATGCTGCCAAGATACATCTTCTTCACCCCGCCGTCACGCCCGATCAGGACCGTATAGGGCAGGCCGCCGGACTGGTTGCCGAACTGCCGCAGCAGTGCGGTGGCGCCAGTGCCGGCCACATACAGGGGGTAGGAGATTTTGTATTTCTCGGCGAATTTCGCGATGTTATCAGCAGAATCGACGCCGATCCCGATAATTTGAATATTTTTCGCTGCAATCTCGCCCTGCAAGGCATTCAGTTCGGGCATTTCTTCCACGCAGGGTGCGCACCAGGTCGCCCAGAAATTGACGATCAGCGGTTTGCCTTTCCATTGTGCGAGGGAGCTGGCTTTGCCGCCGGCGTCCGGTATTTCCTGTGCAAACAGCGCGGCCACGCCGGCGTTCTCGGGGGCGGTCGGGGTATTGCGCTGTACGCCGAAATACACGCCGATCGCGCAAAATAAGAGCGCAATCGGCACAAATATCAAAATATTTCTTTTCATTAATTTTCTTCTTTGTTGATCAGCGCCAGCACCGCATTCAGATCGGCGCGTTCAGCCCGTTTGCCTGACGCGGCCCTGATACTACCGCGCAAATCGTCAGTTTCATATAGGGTGAGATGGATACCCTCTTTCTTATACATGAAACTCACAGTTTCCACTGGATCGTTATTACCCCCGCTTTTAAGGGAGGGGCTGGACGACAGTTCGAATTGCACGTTCTTGTTAAAAAGAAAAATTTCCACGTCTTTCGGACTATCTACAAACAAGTGCAGGTAAACGTCAGAGTGTTCGCCGGCAGTCCCATTCAGGGCCGCGCCGGTCAGGTAAGGCTTGAATTGCGCCAGCTCGCCCATGATTTCCGCCGCCAGCCGGCGCAGGTGCAAGAGCCGGGCCGGCTGTGTGTCGGCGAAGAACAGTTCATTATATAAACGTACTTCGTCTTCGATCTGGGCGTTATCTGGCATGAAACTGCCGCTACGGCCGCGATTGCTGCCGACGCACAGTTCCAGCGCCTTGCGTTTTGCGGTCCCATAGTCGGCGCCGTCCTCGGCGATCATGCGTGCCGCCGCCGCCGCGATTTCTGCGCGCAGCTGTTCTAGTTCAGGTGAGAGATTGGATGCCATGACCGCCATGATATCTCAATGTGCAAACTCCTATTAAGCCCCTATTAATAGTAGCTACTCCCGCCGGGTGCCGGGCGCTCCAGCTGGTGCATGTAGGCGGACCGTGCAAATCTGCGATTCCACTTTTTGAACACGCTGCTAACGGCGGCAGCGGCCGCTCAGGTAAAATCACGGTATTCCCTCTTTTCAGAATAGCGAAACTCAAGAATGCACATTCATATCCTTGGCATCTGCGGCACCTTTATGGGCGGTTTGGCGGTCTTGGCTAAACAGGCAGGACATAAAGTCACCGGTTGCGATGCCAATGTGTACCCGCCGATGAGCACCCAGCTCGAGGCGCAGGGAATCGACCTGATCCAGGGCTTTGGCGTCGAGCAGATCTGCTTGCAGCCGGACCTGTACGTGATCGGCAACGTGGTGGTGCGCGGCAATCCGCTGATGGAAGAAATCCTGAACCGCGGCCTGCCTTATATTTCCGGACCGCAATGGATCGGCGAGCATATCCTGCGCGACAAATGGGTGCTGGTAGTGGCCGGCACGCATGGCAAGACCACGACTTCGGCCATGCTGGCCTGGATCCTGGAAGACGCCGGCTACGATCCGGGCTTCCTGATCGGCGGCGTGCCGATGAATTTCGGGATTTCGGCGCGCCTGTCGGGCAAGGCGGAGGCTAACACTCACACCGCGGCATCCCCGTTCTTTGTGATCGAAGCGGATGAGTACGACACGGCATTCTTCGACAAGCGCAGCAAATTTGTCCATTACCACGCCAAGACGGCCATCCTGAACAACCTGGAATACGATCACGCCGATATTTTCCCCAACTTGGCCGCCATCGAAACCCAGTTCCACCATCTGGTGCGCACCGTGCCCGGCGTCGGCCGCCTGCTGGTGAATGCGCGCGAGCCGGCTTTGCAGCGGGTTCTGGAGCGCGGCTGCTGGAGCGAAAAGGAATTGTTCGGCGGCGACGGGGAGCAAGGCTGGTCGCTGACGACGCTGGACAACGGCCATTTCGAGGTGCGCTTCAATGGCGAGCTGCAAGGCTGCGTGCAGTGGGAGCTGAGCGGCGAGCATAACCGCATGAATGCGCTGGCGGCGATCGCCGCGGCGCGCCATGTCGGCGTGCCGCCGGCGCAGGCGATTAGCGCCCTGGCGCGCTTCGAGAATGTCAAGCGGCGGATGGAGTTGCGCGGCGTTGTGCGGGAAATCGCAGTATACGACGATTTTGCCCACCATCCGACCGCGATCGCTACCACTGTCGCCGGTTTGCGCAAGAAAGTCGGCAAGGCGCGCATCCTGGCGGTGCTGGAACCGCGTTCCAATACGATGAAGCTGGGCGCGATGAAAGATGCATTGCCGGGCAGCTTGGGCGAGGCCGACCTGGTGTTCGGCTACGGCGCCAAGGGCGGCGGCAAGGATGCCCTGGATTGGAACCTGGCCGAAGCGCTGCAGCCGCTTGGCGCCAAAGCGAGTACTTACAATGAACTGGACCAGCTGGTGGCGGCGATCGTCAAGGCTGTCCAGCCGGGCGACCAGGTGCTGGTGATGAGCAACGGCAGCTTCGGCGGCGTCCACCAGAAACTGCTGACGGCGCTGGCTGCCCAATGATCCTGTATCTGCACGGTTTCCGTTCTTCGCCGCAATCGTTCAAGGCGCGCTTGCTGGCCGAACGCATGCGGCAGCTGGGCCGGGCCGATGAATACCTGTGCCCGCAGCTGCCGGCCTCGCCTGCGGCTGCAATCGCCCTGGCGCGGGATCTGGTGCGCGATGTCGACCCGGCGCAGCTGACGCTGATCGGCTCTTCGCTGGGCGGCTACTACGCCACCTGGCTGGCGGAGCAGAGCGGCTGCCGCGCGGTGCTGCTGAACCCGGCCGTCAAGCCGCCGCGCGACCTCGAGCAGTATGTCGGCGTCAGCACCCAATATCATTCCAGCGAGCCGTTCGAGTTCAAGCGCGAATACATAGCGCAATTGCAAGCCCTGCAGGTTGACGTCATCAGCAAGCCAGAACGCTATTTCCTGATTGCCGCCACCGGCGACGAAGTGCTGGACTGGCATGAAATGACCGGCCATTATCCGCAAGCCCGGCAATTGGTGATTCAGGGTAGCGATCATGGCATCAGCGAATTTGCCGACTATGCCGATGAGGTACTGGCTTTTTGCGGCATCGCGGCGGGATCGGGAGAGCGATGACACGTGCCTGCAGCCATGCAAAATGGCATGATCACGCCAACGGCGTAGCGCCTTCCGCGAATATGCGCGACTGGCTGACCGATCGCGTCTCGCTGACTTACAAGCTGATGGCGCACTGCCAGCAGTTTCGGGTGCAGCGACTGCGCCAGCAACGGGCGCTGCCGTTGGCCGAGGAATGGCTGGCGATCGGCCTGGCGCGCCGCCAGCAGGTGCAGGAACGCGATGTGCTGCTGCGTTGCGACGGCCGTCCCATGGTGCTGGGCCACACGGTGCTGGCGCTGGATGCGACGACCACCGAATGGCCTTTCTTCGGCAGCCTGGGTGAGCGCTCACTCGGCTCTACGCTGTTCGGCGATCCGCTGGTGGCGCGCGGACAGTTGCAGTATGCGCGCCTGTATGGCGGCCATCCGCTGGTGCGGCGCATGTGCGCCGCCAGCGGCGTCGACGCTTTCGCTTACCCGCTGTGGGCCAGGCGCTCGGCTTTCCGGCGCAAGACCGGCATCATGCTGGTGACAGAAGTATTTTTCCCCGAGATCGAGGAATTGCGGCGAGCGCGGGCGGATATCAAGGTGCTGTCTGCCGGGTTTTCCATTTCCTCCGATCTATCCCGGCATATCCATCCGGCCCATCAATTACTTTCATTTGCCGCTACTAAATAGGTTTGGCTTGCAGGTAGCAGCGATATCATCAGAAATCCACACAGAAATTCACAAGTAAAGCGCATGCAATGAATCTATTTTTTGAAGAGTCCGGCGACTTTAAAGCAGGTGTCGTACTGTCGCAGCAAGGCGAGGCCTATCAGGTCGAACTGCCAACGGGCAAACGCAGCAAGGTGAAAGCCAAGGACGTGCTGCTGCAATTTACTGCGCCGACGCCGCAGGATCTGCTGGACGAAGCCAGGCAGATCGCGCAAGGCATGGAGCTCGATTTCCTGTGGGAAGTCGCGGGCCAGGAAGAATTCGGCTTTGCCGAACTGGGGGCCGAGTATTTCGGCCACGCGCCGCAACCGGTGGAAGCCGCCGGCCTGCTGCTGAGCCTGCACACCGCGCCGATCTATTTTTATAAAAAGGGCAAGGGCCGTTACAAGGCCGCGCCGGAAGCATCGCTGAAAGCGGCCCAGGCCGGCATCGAAAAGAAACGTCAGCAGGCTCTGATCCAGGCTGGCTATGTCGACCAGCTCAAGGCCGGCCAGCTGCCGGAGGTGATGAAGCCGCTGGCGCTGCAGCTGCTGTTCAAGCCGGACAAGAACAGCCTGGAATACAAGGCGCTGGAGGCAGCCTGCAATGAATTGCAGACGTCGCCGCAGCGCCTGATGCTGGCGGTCGGCGGCATTGCGTCGCCGAAGCAGCTGCACCTGTCCAAATTCTTGCTGGAATTTTTTCCCAAGGGTGCGGGCTTTCCCAAGATCGCCATCCCGGCGGTGGCCGACCTGCCGCTGGCGCAGGTGCAGGCATTTTCCATCGACGACGTCACCACCACGGAAATCGATGATGCTCTGTCGGTACAGACGCTGGCTGACGGCAATGTCCGCATCGGCATCCACATCGCCGCACCGGGCCTGGGCATCAAGCGCGGCGATCCCCTGGACGTGATCGCGCGGGCGCGCATGTCGACCGTCTACATGCCGGGCGACAAAATCACCATGCTGCCGGACGAACTGGTGGAAGCGTTCACTCTGGCGGAAGGCAAGAACTGCCCGGCGCTGTCGCTGTACGCCACCCTGAATCCGGCCGACTGGAGCCTGATCAGTACGGAAACCAAGGCCGAGCTGGTGCCGATTTCCGCCAACCTACGCCACAACACGCTGGACGAACTGGTGACGGAAGAGAACCTGGCCAACGATGCCGGCGACTATCCGCACAAGGCCGATATCGCCGTGTTGTGGAAATGGATACAGGTTTTGGAACAAGGCCGCATGGCCAAGCGCGAAGGCTTCGGTTTGCGGCCAGAGCAGAACAACCGCGTCGATTTCAATTTCTATGTCGAAGACGATGTCGTTACTATCGCGCGCCGCAAGCGCGGTGCGCCGCTGGACAAGATTGTCGCGGAACTGATGATCTTCGCCAACAGCAGCTGGGGCAAGCTGATGTCGGACCACGGTGTGCCCGGCATCTATCGCGCCCAGGGCGGCGGCAGCGGCGGCTGGGCTGCCAAGATGCAGGTGCGCATGGTGACGCATGCTGCGCCTCACCAAGGCCTGGGCGTGGATCAATACGCCTGGAGCACTTCGCCTCTGCGCCGCTACACCGATCTGGTCAACCAGTGGCAGATCCTGGCTTGCGTTGAAGGCGGCGTCGCCGCGCCGCTGGTGGCGCCGTTCAAGCCGCGCGATGCCGATCTGTTTGCGATCGTCTCCGGCTTTGACGCCGCTTACTCCGGCTACGGCGACTTCCAGTCGAACATGGAGCGCTACTGGTGCTTGCGCTGGCTGGGCCAGGAACAGGCGCGCCAGGTAGAGGCCGCGGTGTTGAAGGATGAAATCCTGCGGCTGGCTGAGATCCCGCTGATCATCAAATTGCCGGGCATGCAACAACTGGCGCGCGGCACCCAGGTCAAGCTGGACATCATCCGCTGGGATGAGGTCGACCTGACGGTTGAGGCGCGCTTGCTGGAAGTCTCGGCGCCGCCGGAAGGCCAGCAGCTCGACGAGCCGGAGGAGGAAGAGGAAATGGCTGTGGAACTGGACGCCGCCATGGACATGCCGCACGAGAGCACCGAAGCCGAGCTGGAAGCTGCGCTGGACAGTGAAGCTGTGGCGCCGGTCGCTGATGACGAGAGTGCAACTCAGGAGAGCAAACCGGCAACGGAGTGAAAGCATCAGGCAGCGGAGACCTGCAGTAAATTTCCTGTGGGCATCTCTCTGTCGTAGAATGCTTCCCTTGTAGAATTCTACGTTTGCAGAATTCCTCTCCGAATTTCTCTTTTCACTTTTTTAACAGCGACCTTTGGCACACGCGTGAAATCCTTTTTTCAAAATCGAATCCTGGTCGGCGCCATCGCGGCATCGGTATTGGCGCATGCGGCGCTGCTGGCGGTGCGTTTCGCTGCGCCTGAAGCCTTCAAGCTGAAACCCACCGATCCGGCGCTGGAAGTGATCCTGGTCAACGCCAAGCACAACACCAAGCCGGTCAAGCCTGAAGCGCTGGCGCAAGCCAACCTGGATGGCGGCGGCAACGCCGACGCCGGCCGCGCCAAATCGCCGCTGCCTGACATGCGCAAATCGGAAGATGGCGACAACGTCCAGGCCGCTCAGCGCCGCATCGAGCAGCTGGAGCAGCAGCAACAGCAGATGCTGGCGCAGATGAACAAGCAGACGCCTTTGAAGATGCCTGTCATGGATGTGTCGGACAAGGCCAGCGACAACACGCCGCAGCCTAGCGGCAGGGACCTGGTCGAAAGCGCCAAGGCGATCGCCCGCAGGGAAGCGGAAATCTCGAAGAATATCGACGATTACAACAAGCGGCCGAAAAAGACCCAGATCACGCCGAGCACCCGTGCGGTCGGCTACGCGGCTTATTACAAGGCGTTCCAGGACCGTGTCGAAAAACTGGGCACCTTGAATTTCCCGAAAAAGAATGGCAAGAACCTGTACGGTAAATTGGTCGTTTATATTCCGATTTACCAGGATGGCTCTTTGTACACCAAAGAAGGCGGCGCCCGCATCGAGCGCGGCTCCGGCAATCGCGACCTCGATGCCGCCACCTTGAAAATCATCGAGCGCTCGGCGCCGTTCGGACGCTTCCCCGAGAATATGCGCAGCAGCGGCAAAGACGATGTGTGGGAAGTGATTTCCACTTTCGAATTTACCCGCGAAGGGCTGCTGGAAGCACAACTGATGAGCGGAGTAAATCAATGACGGGCGGCGCCGGATCTACAGCTTACTTTGCAGACTACGTGGTGATCGGCAATCCGATCGCCCACAGCAAATCGCCGGCGATCCACGCCCGCTTTGCGGCCGACACCGCACAGGACATGCGCTATGCACACCTGCTGGCGCCGCTCGACGGCTTTGCGGCAGCGGTGCGGGAGTTCATCGCCCAGGGCGGCCGCGGCGCCAATGTCACGGTGCCGTTCAAGCTGGAAGCCTACGCATTGGCCGACCGGCTGACTACCCGCGCCAAGGCGGCCGGTGCAGTGAACACATTGAAATTCGACGATGGCGTCATCCTCGGCGATAACACCGATGGCATTGGCCTGGTCAGCGACATCGTGCGCAATGCCGGCTTTGACCTGGCGCACAAGAAAATCCTGCTGCTGGGCGCCGGCGGCGCGGCGCGCGGCGCGGTGCTGCCGCTGCTGGAAGAGCGGCCGGCGCAGCTGGTGATCGCCAACCGCACGGTGGCTAAGGCAGAAGAACTGGCGCAGCAGTTCCAGCAGTACAGCGAACAGCCAGGCATCCTGAGCGCCTGCAGTTTCGCGCAAGCGACGCAGGGGTTCGACCTGGTGATCAACGCCACTTCGGCCAGCTTGCAGGCCGAGCTGCCGCCGCTGGCTGCCAGCGTATTCGGCCCGGCGACGCTGGCCTATGACATGATGTATGGCAGCCAGCCCACCGTCTTCATGCAGTTCGCCGCAGCGCACGGAGCACGCGTGCGCGATGGCCTTGGCATGCTGGTGGAGCAGGCGGCCGAAGCGTTCTTTGTCTGGCGTGGCGTGCGTCCGCATACCGAGGCTGTATTTGCCGCCTTGCGCGCCCAGCTTTAAGCGCGCACAACTAGCTGCCCAGATTACTTATTTGCAGGAAATCAGAATGAAATCAGTCGGCAAGATTTTTTTGCGTTTATGTTTGCTGCTGATCGCTGCAGTCTTGCTGTTGCAGGTTTATTTTTTCGTGCAGATCTGGTGGTGGGTCGACCACAATCCGAGCTCCACCAGCTTCATGCGCCATCGCTTGTCCGAGCTGCAGGAAACCGTGCCGGACGCCCAGCTGCAATTCAAATGGCTGCCGTATGCGCGCATCTCGAACAATCTGAAACGCGCCATCATTGCTTCCGAAGACGCCAATTTTTCCGAGCATGACGGCGTCGACTGGGACGCGCTGCAACAGGCTTACGAGAAAAACACCAAGAAGGGCAAGGTCGTGCGCGGCGGTTCCACCATCACCCAGCAGCTGGCGAAAAACCTGTTCCTCTCGGGCGAGCGCAGCTATCTGCGCAAAGGCCAGGAGCTGGTCATCACCTATATGCTGGAGTTCCTGATGGACAAAGAGCGCATATTCGAAATCTACCTGAACGTGGTGGAGTGGGGCAACGGCGTGTTCGGCGCCGAGGCGGCCTCTCAGCACTACTATAAAACCTCGGCCACCAACCTCGGCGCCAGCCAGGCCGCGCGGCTTGCGGTGATGCTGCCGCGTCCGCGTTTCTACGACAAGAATCGCGGCTCGGCTTACCTGTCGCAGCGCACCGGCTTGATTTTGCGGCGCATGGGTTCTGCGGAATTGCCTTAATATATCGGCCTGACGGAAGTTGTTTAAATTGCAGCATGTTCCGATTTCCGGACTGCAAAAAAACTGCATGGCAACTTCCCTGAAAAATCAGTCTGCGAGGTAAGCGTGATCAATGTATTCGTATTGCAAAACGGCCGACTCAACCAGGTCAATATCGAGAGCCATAGCGACTTGCAACAGGTCCAGCCGGTCTGGGTCGACCTGACCGAACCGAACGGCCAGGAGCGTGCCTGGGTCAAGAGCATCTACGGCGTTACCTTGCCCGGCGAGGACGAAGTCAAGGATATCGAAGCCTCGGCCCGCTACTACGAAGCGGAAAACGGCGACCTCCACCTGCGTACCGATTTCCTGTTCGAAGAAGACGACGGCCCGTCGTCCACCGTCACCGTCGCTTTCATCCTGGCGCGCGACATCCTGTTTTCAGTGCATGGCGAAGACTTGCCGGTATTCCGCCTGGTGCGCATGCGCGCGCGTTCGCGACCGGGCTCTATCGGCGATTACAAGGACGTGCTGCTCGACCTGTACCAGACCGATGCCGAGTACTCCGCCGACGCCTTGGAGGGCGTCTACAAGAAGCTGGACGAGGTCAGCCAGCGCGTGCTGCAAAAGAAGCTGACCGACCAGGCCGCGGCCGAAGCGCTGAGCGCCATGGCGCATGAGGAAGACTTGAACGGACGCATCCGGCGCAACATGATGGATACGCGCCGCGCCGTCAGTTTCCTGATGCGCGGACGCTTGCTGAACGTGGATCAGTTTGAAGATGCGCGCCAGATCTTGCGCGACATCGAATCGCTGGACGGCCACACCGCCTTCCTGTTCGACAAGATCAACTTCCTGATGGATGCGACGGTCGGCTTCATCAACATCAACCAGAACAAGATCATCAAGATCTTCTCGGTCGCCTCGGTGGCATTCCTGCCGCCGACGCTGATCGCCAGCATCTACGGCATGAACTTCCGTTTCATGCCCGAGTTCGAGTGGCATCTTGGCTATCCGCTGGCGCTGGTGCTGATGGTGTGTTCGGCGGTTACGCCGTTCTGGTACTTCCGCCGGCGCGGCTGGTTGAATTGAAGTAGGGTGGGCAGATTTTCTGCCCACGCTGAACCCGCTCCTCGAATGATCGGCGTGCCGCGTGGGCACAGGGGCCCACCCTACGCCAGTTGCGCAAAGGCGCCGCGGGCAGCTGCGATGGTGGCGTCTATGGTGGCGTCGTCATGCTGCGCCGACACGAAGCCGGCTTCAAAGGCAGACGGCGCCAGGTAGACGCCGGCATCCAGCATGGCGTGGAAGAACTTGTTGAACAAGTCCTTGTTGGAAGCCATCACCGCGGCGTAAGTGCCAGGCACCTCTGCCGCAAAATACAGGCCGAACATGCCGCCGATGGCGTCGCCACAGAATGTGACGCCGGCCTCCTTGGCGGCGCCGCTCAAGCCCTGCACCAGCTTGGCGGTTTGCGCCGTCAGCCTGGTGTAGAAATCCGGTTCCTGGATCAGCTTGAGGGTGCTCATGCCCGCCGCTACCGCCACCGGATTGCCGGACAGCGTGCCGGCCTGGTACACCGAACCGAGCGGCGCCATGTGCTTCATCAGGTCGGCGCGGCCGCCGAAGGCCGCCACCGGCAAGCCGCCGCCGATGACCTTGCCCAGCGCGGTGATGTCGGGCTTGATGTTGTACAGCGCTTGCGCGCCGCCCAGCGCCACACGGAAGCCGCACATGACTTCATCGAAAATCAGCACGGTGCCGTATTGCGTGCACAGGCGGCGCATGGTTTGCAGGAATTCCGGCGTCGCCCGCACCAGGTTCATGTTGCCGGCGACCGGCTCGACGATGACGCAGGCGATCTGGTCGCCCATGTCCTTGAAAGCCTGTTCCAGCTGTTCGCAATTGTTGTAGTCGAGCACCAGCGTGTGCTTGACGAAATCTTCCGGCACGCCGGCCGAAGTCGGATTGCCGAAGGTCAGCAAGCCGCTGCCGGCCTTGACCAGCAGCGAATCGGCGTGGCCGTGATAGCAGCCTTCGAACTTGACGATCTTGTCGCGGCCGGTGGCGCCGCGCGCCAGGCGCAGCGCGCTCATGGTCGCTTCGGTGCCGCTGGACACCAGGCGCACCTGTTCGATCGACGGCACCAGCTTGCAGATTTCTTCGGCGATTTCGATTTCGCCCTGGGTTGGCGCGCCAAAGCTGAGGCCGCGGGCAGCGGCGTCCTGCACTGCCTTGATCACGACCGGATGGGCGTGGCCGACAATCGCCGGACCCCAGGAACCGATGTAGTCGATGTAGCGGCGGTCGTCGGCATCCCAGAAATAAGGGCCTTCGGCGCGCGTGATGAAGCGCGGCGTACCGCCCACCGAACGGAAGGCGCGCACCGGCGAATTGACGCCGCCGGGAGTGGTCAGTTGAGCGCGGGCGAACAAGGTGTCGTTATTGGAAGTCATAAGTCTATTCATTGCGAGACAGATTCACTCTGTCTCCAGCTGTTGAAATAAAAGAATCGAATGCCGGGGAGCGCTTGAATTGCCGCCTCTCCGGCTGCCTGAAACAGGTGAAAAATCAGGAACCGCCGGCGCCGTCCTCGTCCTTCGTTTCGCGCTCCAGTCCCTCTTCGCGGGCCCAAAAATAGCGGTCCGGTATCAGCCGGCCCATCCCCAGCCGTTGCGCTGCGGTGACTGCAGCCAAGGTGAATTCCTGGGCTTCGGAAACCGCTTCCGGCACGTCCAGGCCGTTGGCCAGCATGGCTGCGATCGCCGCCGACAAAGTGGTGCCGGCGCCGCTGAAAGAGCCGGAGACGCGCGGCCAGGTATCCTGCCGCACCACGCCGCTTTCGCTGAACAGGGTGTTGCCGATTTCGGCGGCGGGAGTCGGGGTGCCGGTCACGAACAGATATTCGCAGCCGAGTTCGATGACGCGCATCGCGTCGATGCTCAGCATGTCTTCCGACGACTGTTCGCGCCAGGTTTCCGCCAGCCGCGCCAACTCCACCGCCGACAGCACCATGACGGTGGTTTGCGGAATCAGTAGTTCACGGATGGCGGTCAGCAAGTCCTCGCTATCTTGTCCCTGATCCGGCATGGCCGATAGAAAAGGGTCTAGAATCAGCGGGATTTCCGGATAGTCGGAGACAATCTCGGCAATCACCGAAACGCTCTCGATGCTGCCGACGGCGCCGACCTTGAAGGCGGCCACCGGCATGTCTTCGAGCAGCACGCGGGCCTGGTCGGCAACCCAGTCTGCATCGATCTGCTGGGTGTCTTCGATGCGGGCGGTGTCGCCGATCAGTATCGACGTGATGACAGACAGGCCATGGCAGCCCATCGCTGAAAAGGTGGCCAGGTCTGCCTGGATGCCGGCGGCGCCGACTGGGTCGGCCACGCCGAAGGTCAATATAAGGGGAGAAGTTTGGTTTTGCACGGCGGGTAGATTAAGATATCCGACTTTGCATTTTACTTGATTGAAGGGTCACTGCCGTGAGCAATAACGAAAGCAACGCAACATCGAAGCCTGAATACAAAACCTGGATGTGCCTGATTTGCGGCTGGGTCTATGACGAAGAGGCCGGTTTGCCGGAAGAAGGCATCGCTGCGGGCACCCTGTGGGATGACGTGCCGATGAACTGGACTTGTCCGGAATGCGGCGCGCGCAAGGAAGATTTCGAAATGGTTGCCATTTAAGCTAATTCCCTCTTTTTTATTGCAGGAAGATTAAGATATCGTTCTCAGTTACAAAATAAATTGAACTTTACCGGCTTCTGTATATAAAACATTGTCCTAAGGAATGTCTTTCTTTGTTACAGTGACGCCGTAGATTTATTTGGATTGAATGAGACGATTTCATGACAACATCACTTGGCGGCGTCAACCTGAAGGTAATGGTGATTGACGATAGCAGCACGATTCGTCGTTCTGCGGAGATTTTCCTGAGCCAGGCCGGTTATCAGGTAGTACTGGCCGAAGATGGCTTCGATGCCTTGGCGAAAGTCAACGATCATAAGCCTGCGCTGATTTTTTGCGACATCCTGATGCCTCGGCTGGACGGCTATCAGACCTGCGCCCTGATCAAAAAGAGCGCCAAATTCCATGCAACGCCGGTGGTCATGCTGTCGTCCAAGGACGGCCTGTTTGACCGTGCGCGCGGCGCCATGGTTGGTTCAGATGAGTACCTCACCAAGCCGTTCACCAAGGACAGTCTGCTGAAGGCGGTGCGCCAGCATACCCAGACTGCGGACGGTGCCGTACCGGCTGTGGCATGAGCCGCAGCGGTTGAACGATTAAATAACTGACGTAAGTAATTTGCGTAACTGAAGTAAATAAAGGTTGAAAATGGCCATACAAAAAATTCTCATTGTCGACGACTCCCCAACCGAGCGTTATTTCCTGACCGATATCCTGGCGAAGGCCGGCTACTCCGTGTCGACTTCCGAAAACGGCGAAGGCATCCTCGACAAGATCAAGGCCGACAAGCCGCAACTGATCCTGATGGATGTGGTGATGCCTGGCCAGAACGGCTTCCAGGTGACGCGCTCGATTACGCGCGACGACGACACCAAGGATATTCCTATCATCATCTGCAGCAGCAAGGGCCTGGAAACCGACCGTATCTGGGGCTTGCGCCAGGGCGCGCGCGACTACCTTGTGAAGCCTATCGATCCGAAGGAACTGCTGGCTAAAATCGCTGCGCTCGGTTAATCGAGTACGGAAGTTGGAATTTAAAGTTTGACCTACGGCATCAGTACACAATCAATATGACCCAATCAACCTCGCCTCTGACGGCGGAATTGCCGCCATCGTCACCGCTGCAGCCTGTCAATAAGGTCGCGCTTGACGCCGACTCGCGCCGCAGCCGGCTGCGCGAATTTCAGTCGCACTTGCTGGAGCGGATGCAGGCTGCCCGCAGCGGCAGCGAGGCGCAGGAAAGCCAGCTTGGCTTATTGATCGGATCGAGCCGGTGGTTGTTGAATCTGCAAGAGGCCGGCGAAATCGTCGCCGTCGACCAGATTTCGCGGGTGCCGCTGACCCACGACTGGTATCTGGGCCTGAGCAATGTCCGCGGCACGCTGATCAGCGTGATCGATTTTGCACGCTTTCAGGGACAGGGATTGACGCAAATTGACAAGGAATGTCGGATTGTCGCTTTCGCGCCGACATTTTCTTTCAACAGCGGCTTGCTGGTTTCCCGTGTTATGGGCTTGCGCAACGTCGCTCAAATGACCCTGCAAGCCCCTGATCCGCTGGACCAGACTGGCGCCCGGCGCTATCTGGACAGCGATTCCCAGGTCTGGACCGAGCTGAGCATGGCCCAAATCTTGCACGACCCTCGTTTTTTACAAGTAGGTTTATGAGTCCCAGGCGCCGTTGCAACAACAGCGGTGTCCGGTGGCAGCGTATTGGCAATTAGGAGATTCTGTAATGGCATTCAAACTACCGTCTTTATCCAAGGCGGCCAAGGAAGAGCAAGGCGAGGCTGGCGATCGTTTCATGCAGGACGCGCTGATGCACGATCCTGAACAGACTGTCATGGAAGAACGTTTCATCCCTGAGCCGCCACCGGCGCCTATCGTGGCGCCGCTTGCTGCGCCAGCCCCTGTTTACAGGCCTGAGCCGGCAGCGGCGCCAAGCTTTGCCGCTACGCCGGAAGTTGTCGCGGCAGTTGCCCCGGCTACTGCTTTCACAGGCGCTGCTGTCGAACTCGCCAGTCCGGATGCGCGGCCGTTGCCATTGATCGGCAAACTGCCACAGCAAAAGCAGGTCCGCCTGTTGCTGATCATGCTCGGTGCAGGTTTGCTGCTGACTATCTTGTTCTTGTGGTTGAACGCCAAGAGTTCCACGATGAGCTCGACCCAGACCCAGATCGCCGGCGACGCGCTGATGCACTCGCAGCGTATCGGTAAGGCGACGCCGAATGCGATTCAGGGTAATGCCGAGGCGTTCAAGCAGCTGGCCGACAGCCGCAAGGAATTCAACCAGGATTTGGGCATCCTGTCGAAAGGCGGCGATTTCAAGGGACACGATATCAGTGCCCCGAGCGCCGCCATGGATTCCAAGCTGACCGACGTCAACAAGATCTGGTCGAATACCGACAAGGCCGCGGACACCATCCTGAAGCTGCAAAAGGAATTGACCAGCTTCGGCGTAACCCTGCAAAAACTGAACGGCATCTCGCCTAACCTGCTCGACCTGTCGGAACAGATCGCGACCCTGAAGACCCAGACCGGAGCCACCCCGCGCGAAATCGCGGCGTCCTCGCAGCTGGTCATGTTGACCCAGCGTCTGGGCCGCAGCGCCAATGAATTCCTGACTTCTGAAGGTGTGAACCCGGAAACGGCGTTCTTGCTGGGCAAGGATACCAACACTTTCCGCGACATCGTCAGCGGCTTCCTGAACGGCAGCGATGTATTGCGCCTGCCGGCCAGCAAGAACGAAGAAGAACGCAGCAAGCTAACCGAACTGGAAAAGAGCTTTGCCGAATACCAGGAGTCGGTTGCATCGATTCTGGGCAATATGCAGAACTTCGTTTCTGCCAAGCAGTCCGAGCAATTGATCTTTACCGAGAACGAAAATCTCAAGCAACGCCTGGGCGTGCTGCAGGATACCTATCGTACCGCACAGGATACGCAAAGCATCTGGTTCTGGCTGATGCTGCTGTCGGCCTTTGCGACCCTGCTGGCGGCTGCCGCGATTGCCTGGGTGCAGGTGCAGGACGGTCGTCACCGTACCCACGAAGCTGACGTACGCCGGATGGAAGCGGAAGAACAGCGTCTGCAGGCGATCAAGCAGGAAGAAGACGCAAGTAACGCCAACGACCAGAACCAGGCCGCGATTTTGCGCCTGATGAATGAATTGCAGGAAGTGGCGGACGGTGACTTGACAGTGCAGGCGACGGTGTCGGAAGACATTACCGGCGCGATCGCCGACTCGGTTAACTATACGGTGGAAGAGTTGCGTGGACTGGTCGGACGGGTTACCGCAACGGCGCAGCAGGTTACCGTGGCGTCAGACCAGGCGCAAAGCATTTCGATCGAACTGCTGGCGGCATCGCAACGGCAGTCGCGCGATATTCAGGAGACCACGCAAGCGGTTCTCGACATGGCGACCCAGATTACCGACGTTTCCAAATCGGCTAGTGAATCAGCTGAAGTGGCGCGGCAGTCGGTTAGTGCGGCGGAAGAAGGTTCCAAGGCGGTGGAAAACGCGATTTCAGGCATGAACGAAATTCGCGAACACATCCAGGAAACCTCCAAGCGCATCAAGCGGCTGGGTGAATCGTCCCAGGAAATTGGTGAAATCACCGAACTGATTTCCGACATTACCGAACAGACCAACGTGCTGGCGCTGAATGCGGCGATCCAGGCGGCTTCCGCAGGTGAAGCCGGACGCGGATTCTCGGTGGTTGCGGAAGAAGTTCAGCGCCTGGCGGAACGCTCCGGCGCGGCGACCAAGCAGATCGGCGCGCTGGTGCGTACCATTCAGACCGACACCCACGATGCGGTGGTGGCGATGGAACGTTCGACGCAAGGGGTGGTCGAGGGTGCCAAGCTGTCAGATGCGGCCGGTGCTGCGCTGTCGGACATCCGGCGCGTTTCGAACCGCCTGGCGGAACTGATTCAAAGCATTTCCTCTACTACCGAGCAGCAAGCTAATTCTGCAAACGGCGTGGCTACCAACATTCAGAACATTCTTTCGGTGACGGAAAAGACGCGGGAAGGTACACGCCAGACGGCGCTGTCGATTCGCGAACTGTCGAAGCTGGCAGAAGATTTGAAGAGTTCGGTATCGCGTTTCCGCGTCACCAATTAATGTGTAGTCCTGCGCTTGCCGACCTGCCGTCAGGTCAGCAAGCGCGGTATCGGCCAAGGCTTGCCCGGGTTTGCGCTGCTACTGCCGCAATCATGGGTGATGTTTTGGCCGATATGCATCATGGTCAACTCGTTTGACCATACCCTGAACCCATGAGGCAGTCATGACCACCGATTTTTCCAGTTCCGCGGCGCATTTGCAAGATTCAACGCGGACTCATCTTGATACCGGACCATTGTCATGGGTGATGAGCGAAATTCGCGAGGCGCTGAACCAGTCCGGCAATGCCTTGTTGCAAATCAGCGGCAAGCAGCAGGCCGGCGACGATCATTCGACCGCCATCCGTCATGCCAAGACCTATCTGCACCAGGCGCACGGCGCCCTGCAAATGGTCGACATCGACGGCGTCATCATCATCACAGAAACCGTTGAAGACCTGCTCGAGCGCGCCGAATCCGGCCAGGCCGAACTGAGCGCGCAGCACGTGCAGACTATCGGCAACGCCTATCAGGCTTTGATCGAATACCTGGACGAAGTGCTGGCCGGCGGCAGCCACCAGCCGGTACGTTTGTTCCCCTATTACCAGGCGCTGCTGGAAATCCGCGGCGCTGAAAGAATCCATCCGGCCGACCTGTTTTTCCCAGACCTGACAATCCGCCCGCATTTCCCGGCAGCGGATCATGCCGTGGCGATCGAGGCTGAAGCCTATCTGCCTTTGCGCAAGCGCTTTGAGCGGGCGCTGCTGCCGTTCCTGAAAAGCGCCGACAAGGCGATTGAACTGGAAAATGCCGGCGTCATGCAAGTAGTGGTCGGCGAAGTCGAACAGACCCAGCGCAACCAACAGGCGCGGGCCTTCTGGTGGGTCATGCACGGCTTCTCCGAAGCGGTTGCGACAGCGCAGATTTCCAACGAACTGTATGTCAAGCAGCTGTTCGCCCGCATCAACCTGCAACTGCGTCGCCTCAGCCAGGGCTCGTCCAGCATTTCGGAAAGGCTGTTGCGCGATGCCTTGTTCTTTATCGCCGGGATTGAAAACGCCTCCAAGCTGACCACCCAGATTCGCGCGGCCTACCGTCTCAATGGCCTGGTGCCGACCGACTACAGCACCCGCCACTACGGCCAGATCAGCCTGGACGCATTGGGCGCTGCCAAGGAGCGCCTGGGGCAAGCGAAGAACATGTGGGACCGTCTGGCCAGCGGCGACGCCGGCCCGGCTGCCGCGTTTGAAAAAGAAATGCACGGCCTCAGCGAAGCCGGCAGCCAGCTCAACGCGCCGTCTTTGTCCAAGCTGCTGCGCGAACTGAACGGCATCGCGCGCCACGCCGCGCATTCGCGGCCGGGTGACGCGATCTGCATGGAAATCGCCACCAGCCTGCTGTTTATTGAAAATACGCTGAACCACATCAGCCGTCTGCCGCAGAATTTCTCCGAGCGTGCCGATGCCATGACTGCGCGCCTGCTGGCCGTGGTCTCAGGCGAGACCTTGGGCAAGCCGGCACAGTGGATCGACGACATCTATCGCGAAGCGCAACAGCGCCAGACCGTCAAGATGCTGGCTTCGGAAATGCTGTCGAGCTTGCGCCAGGTTGAAAAAATGCTGGATGAGTTCTTCAAGGAACCAGAGCGGCGTGAAGTACTGACCCAGATCGAACAAGTGCTGCACCAGATCCAGGGCGCGCTGGCGATCCAGGACCAGAGCGATGCCATCCGCGTGGTCGAGCACACGCGCAGCACCTTGAAACGTTTTGCCGCCGAGGGTGGCGAGCTGTTGCCTGAAGCGCCGGAACAAAAAGAATTTGAACGGATTGCGCAAAACATCGGTGCGCTGAGCTTTTTCATTGAAACGCTGCAGCATCAGTCGGATGCGCAAAACAACCACTTCACTTTCGATGAAGAGGCCGGCGTATTCCGCATCAATCTGCTGGAGCGGCGCGCGATGGTTGCCGCGCCGCAGCCAGATCCGGTGGTGTCGTCGACAGTCAGCGACCATCATCCAGCGGCAGCAAGCGCCGCCGGCGACAGTCTGCCAACGCTGCCTGAACTGGCAACCGTGGAAGATGAGCTGCTGCAGCACCAGCAGCAATCGGCCGAACTGGCGCTCTCGCTGACAGCCCAGCCGCACGATCCGAAACTGCAGGAAAGACTGAAAGAATCGCTGGTGCAGATGCGGGTTGATGCTGCCCTGAGCGACAATCCGGAAGCGACCGACCGCGCCCAGGCTGCGATCGATATTCTCGACCATCCGGATTTCTCGGCGTCACAGCAATCGCTGGCGGACATCGTGACCACCATCGTGCCGATGCATGCGGCGGAAGCGACGCTGCCCGTAGCGGCGGTGGCGACGGTGACCGACGAGGAGGCCGATGCCGAACTGCGTGAGATTTTTTTGTCCGAAGCAGAAGAGGTCCTGACTAACGCCAGGCAAGCCCTTCTGCAACTGCACGGCGCGCCGCATAAGCAAGAACCGCTGACGGTGCTGCGCCGCGCTTTCCATACGCTCAAAGGCAGCGGCCGGATGATCGGCTTGAATGCTTTCGGCGAAGCGGCCTGGAGCATCGAACAGGTATTGAATCTGTGGCTGTCGGAATCGCGCGCGGTAAGCGCCGACCTGAGCGCTCTGCTGGATCATGCCGTGACCGAGCTGGATGGCTGGGTCAGGGAAATCCACCTGGACGGACACTCGGACCGGACGCCGCATGCATTGGCTGGAATTGCCAAGACTGTGCGCGAGGGCGGTGCTTTCGCCGCTCCGGCAGTCGCCGCCCCGATACAGGCCGAAGCCGCAAGCGAAACCGTGGAACTGAGCGATTTGCCGGAGATGCCGGCGCAAGCCGAGGAAATCCAGCTGAGTGACGACGACCTGGCCTTGTTCGGCGTCACCCACGCCGAGCACACGGAAACCGTCGTCTCCATTCACAGCACGGTGCACGAAGCCGGCGTTGAAGAAGAACTGACCCCGGCAGCGGAAATGCATGAGCAGCCGCTGGCTGAAGCGGCGCCGGTCGCCGCCTTGCGGGAGGTACCTGTCAGCGCCGAGGTTATCGCTTTTCCAGGCATGCAGGAAATCCGGCATGACGACAGCACCAAGCAGATTGGCGACCTGACCATCAGCCTGCCGCTGTACAACATCTATCTGGCCGAGACCGACCAGCTGGTGCGTCACCTGGCGCATGATTTTGCCGAGTGGCGGCATGAGCCTGAACGGCCGGTGATGACGCAGTCGGTGCACGCCGCCCATTCGCTGGCAGGCAGTTCCGCCACGGTAGGTTTCAAGCCATTGCAGGAAGTCGCGCATGCGCTGGAAATGGCTTTGCAGCGCATGGCGTTGCAGCCAGGCAGCCTGCACGGCGCCGACTACGATATCTTGCAATTGAGCGTCGAGCGCGCCAAGTGGATGCTGCAGCAATTCACCCAAGGCGACATGCCGTATTACGAGCCGGCGCTGGTGAGCAGCCTGGACAGTTTGTGGCAGCGACAAGAGTCGCGCGCGCATGAAGTGGAAGAGTTGCCGGAAATAGAAGGCAGCGATGAAGCGCCGGCGCAGGAAATCGTTGCGCCTGCCATCGAGCTTGAATCGATAGCCGCAGAAATCGCGCCGCAACTGGCCGAGGTTCCTGTGACCCCGATCGCAGCCGTAACCGAAGCTGCCGACAACTGGGATGAAGTATTGCACGTGCAGCCGATCGCGATTGCTGCCGTGACTCCGCATCAACCGGCAGCGGTGGCGGAAGTGCCACACCTGTTCGAAGCGCCGAAGGAAGATATCGATCCTTTGCTGGCGGTGCGCGATGAGCTGGATCCAGACTTGCTGCCGATCTTCCTGGAAGAGGGCAGCGACATGCTGCCGCAGATCGGCAGCGCCTTGCGCAGCTGGCAGGAAAACCCGGTCGGCACGACCAGCGCGCATCCGGTGCCGCAGGCTATCCTGCGCCATCTGCACACTATCAAGGGCAGCGCCCGCATGGCCGGCGCGATGGTGCTTGGCCAGCACATGCACGAGATGGAAAGCCATATCGAGGTGATCCTGCAATCAGGTAGTTCGTCGCGCCATACGGTCGACGAGTTGCTGGCGCACTATGACCGCGGCGTACAGATGTTTGATAATCTGCGCAATCCGCAAGCGGCGCAGCCTGTCGCTCCTGCTGCGCCACTCGCAGCAGAGGCGGCGGCGCAGGCGCATGCACCGGTCAACTTGCCGAGCGTTATGCCATCGCTGGCGGCGGGCGTGGTGGCGCCGGCGCTGGCCAGCACCAGCGGCCTGGTGTCGCAGGTGCGCGTCAACGCGGATATTCTCGACCGGCTGGTGAACCAGGCCGGTGAAGTATCGATCACCCGTTCACGGCTTGAATCCGGCATTGGCACCTTGCAGCTGTCCTTGTCTGAATTGACGGAAAACGTTGACCGCTTGCGCGGCCAGCTGCGTGAGATCGAGATCCAGGCTGAAGCGCAGATCAGTTCGCGCATGACCCTGGCCGGCGAGCGCGAATTCGACCCGCTCGAATTCGACCGCTTCACCCGGCTGCAGGAACTGACACGGATGATGGCGGAGAGCGTCAACGACGTCGCCTCGCTGCAGAAGAATCTGACCAACACGGTCGAAGGCGCCAACGTCGACTTGCTGACGCAACGCCGGCTGACGCGCGATCTGCAACAGGACCTGATGCATGTGCGAATGGTGCAGTTTGCCAGTATCGGCGAGCGTCTGTACCGGCTGACACGCCAGGTCGCCAAGGAACTGGACAAGCGCGTCAACCTGGATATCCGCGGCAGCCATGTGGAAATCGACCGTAGCGTGCTGGAAAAGATGATCGCCCCGTTCGAGCATTTGCTGCGTAACGCCATTGTGCACGGGATCGAATCGCGGGAAGCACGGCGTGCTGCCGGCAAGAATGAAACCGGCGAACTGAAAATTGAAATCCGTCAGGACGGTAATGAAATCCTGATTCAGCTGTCGGATGACGGCCAGGGCCTGAACCTGCCGCGCATTCGCGACAAGGCGCGCTCCGTCGGTCTGCTGGAAAACGATGAGCAGCTGTCTGACCTGGAAACCACCGACCTGATCTTCCGCCCCGGATTTTCCACCGCGGCTGATGTCACGGAACTGGCCGGACGCGGTGTCGGCATGGACGTGGTGCGCTCGGAAGCGGCATCGCTGGGGGGCCGCGTTGCGGTGACCAGCGATCCTGGCCATGGCACGCATTTCACGATTCACTTGCCGCTGACCCTGGCGGTTACCCAGGTGGTGCTGCTGACCACCGGCGGCAGTACCTATGCCGTGCCTTCGGCGCTGGTGGAACAGGTGCAGCAGTTGAAGGCAAAGGCTTTGGCCGCCGCTTATAACGATGGCATGCTGATGTGGCAGGGACACAAGGTGCCCTTGCAATATCTGTCGACCCTGCTGGGTGATGCGGAGATGGTGCCGGTGGCGCAGCAGTATTCGCCGATCATCATTTTGCGCAGCGGTAATGACCGGGTAGCCTTGCATGTCGACGAAATCGTCGGCAACCGAGAAGTCGTGGTCAAGAATATCGGCCCGCAACTGTCACGGATGATCGGGATTGCCGGCGCCACGGTGCTGGGTTCCGGCGATATCGTGCTGATCCTGAATCCGGTGCCTTTGATGCAGTTGCAACTGCAGCGTTCGGCGCACGAACATCGCGCCCCGCGCCAGTCGCATCTCGCTACCCACGACGTCATGGGCGCCGTGGCTGAGATGAGCGCCGCTCCTGAATCGGCAGCGCCGCCTGTGGCACAGGCAGTGCAAGGCTTGCGCAGCCAGAGCGTGGTGATGGTGGTCGACGATTCCTTGACCGTGCGCCGGGTGACCCAGCGTCTGCTGTCGCGCGAAGGCTACCAGGTAGTGCTGGCGAAAGACGGCGTCGATGCGCTGGAGCAACTGCAGGCGATTACTCCGGACGTGATGCTGGTGGACATCGAAATGCCGCGCATGGACGGCTTCGACTTGACCCGCAATATCCGCAATGACGATCGGACCCGCCATATTCCGATCATCATGATTACCTCGCGTACTGCGTCCAAGCATCGCAGCTATGCGATGGAACTGGGCGTCAACGAGTATCTGGGCAAGCCGTACCAGGAAGATGAGCTGATCAGCAACATCAAGTCGTTCATCAAAAAAGAAACAAACACCCTGCAATAACATTACGGAGGCTGGTGGAAGAACGATTTTCACCAGCCTCTGCAATTCCTCCTCGTTGCTTTCTCCTCACTCTTCAGTCATCTTCCTCACCGCCGCATAACGCTGCAAGGTCAGCTTGCGCGCCTCATCGTGCCGCACCAGCGGCAGGGGATAATTTTCTCCCAGGCGGATGCCGGCATCCTGCAAGTCTTTTGCCGGCGCCAGCCATGGCGCGTGGATATGCCTGTTGCCGAGACCGGCTAGCTGGGGCAGGTAGCGGCGGATGAATTTACCCTCCGCATCGAATTTCTCGGATTGCGTGACGGGATTGAAGATGCGGAAATAAGGCTGTGCATCGCAGCCGGACGACGCCGCCCACTGCCAGCCGCCATTGTTGGCGGCCAGGTCGAAATCATTGAGCTGCTCGGCAAAGTAGCGTTCTCCCCAACGCCAGTCGACGCCCAGGTCTTTGATCAGGAAAGACGCAACCAGCATGCGCAGGCGGTTATGCATGTAACCACTCTGTTTGAGCTGCAGCATCGCCGCATCCACCAGCGGATAACCGGTGCGGCCGGCGCACCAGGCCTGGAACAACGCCTGCGCATGCGGGCCGCTTTCCCACGGGATGGCGTCGTAGTCCGGCTTGAACGCGCGTTGTGCGACATGTGGATGGTGGTACAGGATCATGAAATAAAAATCGCGCCACACCAGTTCCGACAGCCATGCCGCAGCGCCGCTGGCGGAGGCGCCCTGATGCAGGACTTGATAAGCGGCGCGGGCCAGAGTGCGGATCGATATGGTGCCGAAACGCAGATGCACTGAGAGATAGGATGGCCCTTTGACCGCGGGGAAATTGCGAGTGTCTTCGTATTGGCCGATGCGCTGCAGGAAGTCTTCCAGCAGACTGGCTGCGCCGGACATGCCAGGCGTGATTTTCAAGGCGCGCAGATTGGTTTCCTGGAAGCCGAGCTCGGCCAAGCCAGGTATCCTGCCATGCTCCGGAGCAGGCGGCGTCAGCCGCGCTGCGTACTTTTCGATCGGGTAGGGCTTCAGGAGGAAAGGTCCATCTGCCGCAGCCAGTCTCTTCATCCAGGCATTCTTGTAAGGCGTGAATACTGAAAACGGCCGGCCTGACAGAGTAAGGATTTCGTCCTGCTCAAAAATCACCTGATCCTTGAAGCTGTGCCAGCTGCGGCCGGCAGCGGCCAGGATGCTTGCGATCTTGGCATCGCGTTGCCGAGCCTGCTGTTCGTAATCGTGGTTGCTGAACACGGCATCGACGCCCAACTGGGCAACCAGCGCCGGGACCGCATCGGCAGCGGCGCCGTGGCGCACGATCAGGCCGCCGCCTAGCTTGCGCAGTTCCCGATCCAGTTCGACGATGCTGTCGCGGATGAATTCGACGCGACGATCAGCAGTCAGGCCGGCATCCAGCAAAGGCTGCAGGATGTCGGTGTCGAAGACGAACACGCAGAACACGGCCCTGCTGGCCTTTAAGGCGTGATACAGGGCGGCGTGGTCGAATGCGCGTAAGTCGCGGCGAAACCAGACCAGGGATTTTTCAAACTGGGGCATGGAGGCGGTCTATATAAAAATTCGCGTGAGGTAGCGCCGAGGCGGGCTTGCGAGCGACTTTACCCGAGAAGCAACACTACGCAAAGCGGCTTGCGCCGGTTTAAAACTGATAAAATGCGGCCCATGGCCAAGCTAGATACAACTCCGGACGATTCTCCCGCGCGCAAAGGTGCTGCGAAGGCGTCGGGCGACCCGGATTCTCCCTCTTTGAATCTGACAAATCATTTCCTTATTGCAATGCCCTCCATGCTGGATCCGGTTTTTGGCGGAACCGTGGTGTATTTATGTGAGCATAATGCCAACGGCGCCCTTGGCGTAGTGATCAATAAGCCTACCGATATGACCATGCAGCTGCTGTTCGAGCGTATCGACCTGAAGCTGGAAATCAATCCGGAACTGGGCTTTGACGATCCGATCGGCGAGCGGCCGGTGATGTTCGGCGGCCCGGTCCAGGTTGAGCGCGGCTTTGTGCTGCATACGCCGGGCAAGAGCTATTCATCGACGCTGAAAGTGACGGAACAGGTCGCCATGACGACTTCCAAGGATGTGCTGGAAGAGGTTGCCCAAGGTGGCGGACCGCAGCGCATCCTGGTTAGCCTGGGCTGTTCGGGTTGGAGCGCCGGTCAGCTGGAAAGTGAAATCGTGCATAACGGCTGGCTGACGGTGGCCGCCGATCCGGCGATCATTTTCGACCTGCCGGTCGCCGAGCGTTTTGCCGCCGCTGTCAATCTGCTGGGTATTTCGCCGTATATGCTGACTTCGGAATCCGGTCGTGCGTGAGTTGAACGGCAATATGCGCGGGAGCCTGGCATGCGCGGTTTGACAGGCACGGTGCTTGGTTTCGATTTCGGCCTGAAGCGCATCGGCGTGGCCGTCGGCAATACCCTGTTGAAGCAGGCGCAACCCTTGCAAGTCATCAGCGCTGCGACCAATGACGGCAAGTTCGCCGAAATCGCGCTGCTGATCAAGGAGTGGCAACCGGTGCTGTGCGTGGTCGGCCTGCCGCTGCATCCGGATGGCGCCGAGCATGAAATGAGCGCGCGCTGCCAGCGTTTTGCCAATCAGCTGCACGGCCGCTATGCGGTCGCCACAGTGCTGGTGGATGAGCGTTACTCGTCGGCGGTGATCAAGCAGCAGCGCGGAGAAGTGATCGACGACCAGGCCGCCGCGATTATCTTGCAGCAGTATTTTGACGATTTATCTGAATGATCCTGTTCGATTTTGTGATGAAGACGCAATGACTACTATCACCCCCCAATTCGATGCCGAAGCACTGTACCTGGTGCTTGAGGCAAAAGTGAAAGCCGCGCTGGCGCAGACCGACAATGTGGCGGTCATCGGCATCTATTCCGGCGGCGCCTGGATCGCCGAACGCCTGGTGGCGGCCTTGCACCTGAATCCGGCGCAGCGGCTCGGCTTTATCGACGTCTCCTTCTATCGCGACGATTTTTCCGAAAAAGGCTTGCGCACCGATATCAAGCCGACCCAGATTCCGTTCGACGTCAACGGCGCCACCATCCTGCTGGTGGACGACGTGCTGTACACCGGCCGCACCACGCGCGCCGCCATCAACGAACTGTTCGACTACGGCCGCCCGGCAAAGATCATGCTGGCGGCGCTGATCGACCGCGGCGAACGCGATTTGCCGGTGGCGGCGGATTTTGTCGCCGATGCAGTCACCTTGCAGCCTGGCCAGTCCCTACAACTTCAACGCGCCGACGACGGCAGCTTCACTTTAGACATCCAACCCAATGCTTAATCCTCAACTCAATAAAAACGGCGAACTGCAGCATCTGCTGACGATCGAGGGCTTGCCGACTTCCGTTGTCACGCACATCCTGGATACGGCTTCCTCCTTTGTCGGCGTCAGCGACCGCGATGTCAAGAAGGTGCCGCTGATGCGCGGCAAAAGCGTGTTCAACCTGTTCTTTGAAAATTCGACCCGCACCCGCACCACGTTTGAGATTGCTTCCAAGCGTCTGTCGGCCGACGTCATCAACCTGAACATCTCCGCCTCCAGCGCCAGCAAGGGCGAATCGCTGCTGGACACCATCGACAATCTGTCTGCCATGCACGCCGACATGTTTGTGGTGCGCCACTCGCAATCCGGCGCGCCTTACCTGATCGCCAAGCATCTGACCGACACCAAGCAGCACCACGTACACGTGGTGAATGCCGGCGACGGCCGTCATGCCCATCCGACCCAGGGTCTGCTGGACATGTACACCATCCGCCACTACAAAAAGGATTTCAGCAACCTGACGGTGGCGATTGTCGGCGACATCCTGCACAGCCGGGTGGCGCGTTCCGACATCCACGGCCTGACCACGCTGGGCGTGCCGGAAGTGCGCGCCATCGGGCCGCGCACCTTGCTGCCGAGCGGCCTGGAGCAAATGGGCGTGCGGGTATTCACCGACATGAATGAAGGCCTGAAAGGCGTCGACGTCATCATCATGCTGCGCTTGCAGAATGAACGCATGAGCGGCGCGCTGCTGCCGTCGGCACAGGAGTTTTTCAAGAGCTACGGCCTGACGCCGGAACGGCTGGCGCTGGCCAAGCCGGATGCGATCGTGATGCATCCGGGGCCGATGAACCGCGGCGTCGAGATCGACTCGGCGGTGGCTGACGGCGCGCAAGCGGTGATCCTGCCGCAGGTGACCTTCGGCATCGCGGTGCGGATGGCGGTGATGAGTATCTTGGCAGGAAATTGAAGCCACGCGCCACCAGCCTGAATCCAGATAAATAATTATAGAATCGCCAAAACATCTACAGATGAAACTTCACATCAAAAACGGCCGTCTGATCGACCCCGCAAACCATATCGATGCTCTGCAAGATCTGTTTATCGCCGCCGGCAAGATCGTCGGCGTCGGCAGCGCTCCTGCCGATTTCACCGCCAACAAAACCATCGACGCCAGCGGCCTGGTGGTGACGCCCGGCCTGGTGGACCTGAGCGCGCGCCTGCGTGAGCCAGGCTATGAATACAAGGCGACGCTGGAATCGGAAATGCAGGCAGCGATGCAGGGTGGCGTCACCAGCCTGGTCTGCCCGCCGGATACCGATCCGGTGCTGGATGAACCGGGCCTGGTGGAAATGCTGAAGCACCGCGCCAAGAGCCTGAACCAGGCGCATGTCTATCCGCTCGGCGCGCTGACTGTCGGGCTGAAGGGGCAGGAACTGACCGAGATGGCCGAGCTGACCGACGCCGGCTGCATCGGCTTCGCCCAGGCCGAAGAGCCGATACTGGATACCACGGTGCTGCTGCGCGCGCTGCAATATGCGCGCACCTTTTCGTACACCGTCTGGCTGCGTCCGCAAGATCCTTATCTCGGCGCCGGCGGCATCGCCCACAGCGGCCCGATCGCTTCGCGGCTCGGCCTGTCCGGCGTGCCGACCATGGCCGAGACCATACGGCTGCAGACCATTTTCGAGCTGGTGCGCTCCACCGGCGCACGCGTGCACCTGTGCCGGATTTCTTCCGCCGAAGGCTTGGAACTGATACGCAATGCCAAGAAAGAAGGCCTGCCGATCAGCTGCGACGTCGGCGCCCACCACATCCACATGACGGATGTCGACATCGGTTTTTTCGATTCAAATGCCCGTATGACGCCGCCATTCCGTTCGCAGCGTGACCGTGATGCGATCCGCCAGGCGCTGCTGGACGGCACCATCGATGCCATCTGCTCGGATCACACACCAGTCGACGACGATGAGAAACTGCTGCCGTTTGGCGAAGCGACGCCCGGCGCCACCGGGTTGGAGCTACTGCTGTCGCTGGCCTTGAAATGGGCCGACGAATGCGTCGACGCGGCGCCACAGCGCCTCAGCCGCGCGCTGGCAAAAATCACTACCGACGCTGCGCGCGTGGCTGGCTTGCCTGCGGGCCAGCTGACCGTCGGCAGCATCGCCGATATCTGCCTGTTCGATCCGGCGGTGCGCTGGACCGTCGCCGCCAAAGAACTGGCCAGCCAGGGCAAGCACACGCCATTCCTCGGGTATGAACTCAGTGGACGCGTCAAGACCACGATCGTGGCCGGACACATCACATTCGAACGCGTATGAAGCGGCTGCAATTTGCCTGGCGCCTGACGCGCGTGCTGCTGCATCTGGTGATCGGCCTGTGGACTTGTGCGGTAGTGTTTCCGTTTGCCGACGCCACCGGCCGGCGCTGGCGCATCCGCCAATGGTCGGTCGAATTGCTGGCGATCTGCCAGGTAGACGTCGCCTTGCGCAATCCCGGCGACAGCGTCGCCGCAGTGCGGGCGCTGATTGTCGCCAATCACGTATCCTGGCTCGATATTTTCGTCATCAACTCGATCCAGACCTGCAGTTTCGTCGGTAAATCCGACATCCGCGACTGGCCGCTGCTTGGCTGGCTATGCGAGAAGGGCGGCACCATCTTTATCGCGCGCGGCAAGCAGCGCGACGTGCGGCGCATATTCCAGGGGCTGGTCACCAGCATCCAGGCCGGCGAGCGGGTGGCCTTCTTCCCGGAAGGCACCACCGCAGCGCAAGGCGCATTGCTGCCGTTTCATGCCAACCTGTTTGAAGCCGCGCTGGATGCCAAGGTGCCGGTGCAGCCATATGCGCTGCGCTACCTGGATGCGCGAGGAGCGCTGCATCCGGCGGCGGATTTTATCGGCGACATGACTTTCGCGCAGAGCATGATCGCGATCTTGCAGGGGGAGCCGATGAAAGCCGAGCTGATCCAGCTGGCGCCGATCGAAACAGCAGGCGCACACCGGCGGCAGCTGGCTGCTACTGCGCAGGCCTTGATTGCCGATGCGTTGGAACAGCCTCAGGCCGAGCAGGTCAGCGCCGCGGCATGATGCAGTTTCCGCTTCCGGGCTAACCGGGCCGCTGCGCTTGGGGGCAGCTGACTTGCAGCAGCGCCCGGTCGGCCAGGCGCACGGCAGTCAGTTTGCCGCCCCAGACGCAGCCGGTATCGAGCCCGATCAGGTTGGGCCTTTGTATCAATCCCAGCGTCGACCAGTGTCCGAACACCACGGTGACATCCTCCGTCTGGCGCCGCGGCGCATCGAACCACGGCAGGTAGCCGGGCAAGGAAATTCCCGTGCTTTCCTTCGCCGCCAGTTCCATCGTCCCGTCTTTGTCGCAAAATCGCAGACGGGTCAGAGCGTTGACGATGCAGCGCAGGCGCTCGTTGCCGGTGAGGGCGTCGTCCCAGTGCAGGGGCTGATTGCCGTACATCTCGCGCAAGAAGCCTACCCAGTCAGGTCCCTGCAGCACGTCGGCTACTTCTTGCGCCAACGCCAATGTTTTCGTTGCCGACCATTGCGGCAGCACGCCGGCATGTACAAATAGATGATCTTGCTGGTATAGAGCCAGCGGTTGGCGTCTTAGCCAATCAAGCAGCTCTTCCCGATCGGGTGCATTCAGGATTTCATCCAGGGTATCGCTGCGATGGAGTTTGCGGATGCCGTGGGCGGCGGCTAGCAGATGCAGGTCGTGGTTGCCGAGCACTGCTTGGGCGCGGTCGCCCAGGGAGCGTATCAGGCGCAGTGTCTGCAGCGATTGCGGGCCGCGGTTGACCAGGTCGCCGGTAAAAATGAACGTAGCGTCGGGGGTTGCCGCCTCGATCTTGCCTATCAGGATTATCAGGCTTTGGTAACAGCCTTGCAGGTCGCCGATGGCGTATGTCAAAGGACTAACGATTGGCATAAATGGAAGTATAAATTGGCGGAATGATGGTTGCCATTGTAGATCGGTAGCAGGTTACAGCGCAGAGATGGATGTTTTGAGGGGTTTCAAGCCACATGGCGGTTGTGTAATTGGAATAAATTGATTTTTGGCACTTTCCGTCGCAATGGTGGTCCTAATTGCCCATCGTGATCATTTCCAGTTATTTAGATAGAAAATACTTGCATGAATGCATACAAATCCCACCGACTTTCCGGCCAGACTAATTCGAAATGTGCTGCAAAGGTCGGATTTTTGCAAATAATGGGGGATAATCTCAAACTGCTTGAATATTTTTATATTGCGAAAATGCAAACAATATAGAATGTCGCTTTTAATTTTTGCATTGCATTTAGGATGACCTCATGATTTTTATCACTGGAGGAGCCGGCTTTATCGGTTCCAATTTCGTACTGGACTGGCTGGCGCAAAATGACGAGCCGGTGATCAATTTCGATAAGCTGACTTACGCTGGAAATATCAATAATCTGGTGAGTTTGCGTCAGGATCCGCGTCATATCTTTGTACAAGGAGATATTGGCGATACGGCTCAGGTGGCTGCTTTGCTAGCCAAGCATAAGCCGCGCGCAATTGTGCATTTTGCGGCGGAAAGCCACGTCGATCGCTCCATCCATGGCCCAGCCGCTTTTGTGGAGACCAATGTCAACGGTACCTTCGGCTTGCTTGAAGCAACGCGTGCTTATTGGGGGACTTTGCCGGAAGCTGAAAAAGCGGCATTCCGCTTCCTCCACGTTTCGACCGACGAAGTGTATGGCACACTGGGTCCGAACGATGCGCCGTTTACTGAAACGACTCAGTACGCTCCTAATAGCCCTTATTCGGCATCGAAGGCAGCATCGGATCATCTGGTTCGCTCCTATCATCATACTTACGGTCTGCCTACGCTGACCACCAATTGTTCCAACAATTACGGCTCTTACCATTTTCCGGAAAAGCTGATCCCTTTGATCATCACCAATGCGCGCGCCGGCAAAGCACTACCTATTTATGGAGATGGACAACAGGTGCGTGACTGGCTCTACGTGAGCGATCATTGCGCCGCGATTCGCCGTGTGCTGGAAGCTGGCAAGCCGGGCGAGGTATATAACGTTGGCGGCTGGAATGAGAAGGCCAATCTGGAAGTGGTGCACGCCTTGTGCGACATCCTGGACCAGTTGGACCCCAAGCCGGCTGGCAGTTATCGTGACCAGATAACTTATGTTACCGATCGCCCAGGCCATGACCGGCGCTACGCCATTGATGCGCGAAAGATTGAACGCGAACTTGGCTGGAAGCCGCTCGAAACCTTTGATACTGGCATTCGCAAGACGGTTCGATGGTATCTGGACAATCAGGAGTGGGTCAAAAATGTTCAGTCTGGCGATTATCTGAAGTGGGTTGAGCAAAATTACGAGCAGCGCCAGAGTTCGGTAGGGGGTGTCCAATGAGCGAGCCGACTTCTCAAAGCCGTAAAGGAATTATTCTCGCTGGCGGTTCCGGCACACGTCTGTATCCAGTGACGATGGCGGTCTCCAAACAGCTGCTGCCAGTGTATGACAAGCCGATGATTTACTATCCGCTGACCACGCTGATGTTGGCCGGGATACGCGAGATTCTGATCATTTCGACGCCGCAGGATACGCCGCGCTTTAAAGAATTGCTGGGGGACGGGCGGCAATGGGGAATCGAACTTAGCTATGCTGTGCAGCCGACGCCGGATGGCTTGGCGCAAGCGTTCATTATCGGCCGTGAATTCGTCGGGGACTCGCCATCCGCCTTAATTTTGGGCGACAACATCTATTATGGCCACGACTTCGAGGGCCAGCTGCGTGCCGCATCTGCGCGCACCGAGGGCTCTACCGTCTTCGCCTACCATGTTCATGATCCGGAACGCTATGGAGTGGTCGAGTTTGATGACCAGCGGCGAGCGGTAAGCATAGAAGAAAAGCCTGTCCAGCCGAAATCTCACTACGCGGTTACCGGACTCTATTTCTACGATAACGAAGTGTGCGATATCGCTGCCGGCATCAAGCCGTCTCCGCGCGGTGAGCTTGAGATTACCGATGTCAATCGCGTCTACCTCGAACAACATCGTTTGAATGTCGAGTTGATGGGGCGAGGCATGGCTTGGCTGGATACCGGCACGCATGAATCATTGTTGGAAGCGGGGCAGTTCATTGCCACTATTGAAAATCGTCAAGGCCTGAAAGTGGCCTGTCCAGAAGAGATTGCCTATCGCAAGGGATACATCGATGCTGGGAAACTAGAGCAATTGGCGCAACCGTTAAAGAAAAACGGATATGGCCAATATCTGCTGGGTTTATTAAAAGACAAGGTGTTTTAAATATGCAAGTACAAACCACAAATATTCCTGAAGTATTGATTTTTGAGCCAAAAGTTTTTGGTGATGACCGCGGCTTTTTTTTCGAGAGTTTCAATGAACGCGGTTTTAATGAATTAACCGGTCTTAACGTCAGCTTCGTTCAGGACAATCACTCCAAATCCGCTAAAAATGTATTGCGCGGATTGCATTACCAGATTCGTCAGCCCCAGGGCAAGCTGGTGCGCGTAGTCGCCGGCGAGGTATTCGACGTTGCGGTTGATGTGCGTAAGAGTTCACCTACTTTTGGGCATTGGGTGGGAGTAACGCTATCGGCTGAAAATAAGCGGCAGCTATGGATTCCCGAAGGATTTGCCCATGGCTTCGTGGTTACCAGCGAATCGGCAGAGTTTCTATACAAGACTACAGACTATTGGGCGCCAGAATTTGAACGAAGCATCCTCTGGAACGATCCGGCAATCGGCATCGACTGGCCGATGACGGCAACACCATTGTTGTCCGGGAAAGACCAGCTTGGAAAGTTGCTGACAGAGGCAGAGGTCTTCGCGTGAAAATCCTCGTTACCGGTAAGACCGGCCAAGTCGGGTATGAGTTAGAGCGCAGCCTGCAAGGTCTGGGTGAAATCATCGCTCTGGATCGCAATCAGATGGATTTGTCGGACTTAACACAAGTGAGGGACGTCATTCGTGAGATCAAGCCCAATTTGATCGTCAATCCGGCTGCCTATACGGCGGTGGACAAAGCCGAGACGGAATCTGAACTGGCCATGCGCGTCAATGGCGAGGCGCCGGGAGTCATGGCGGAAGAGGCGCGCAAGCTAGGCGCAGCGATGATCCATTATTCCACGGACTATGTATTCGACGGCAGCAAAACAAGTCCATATGTTGAAAGTGATCTCACCTGCCCGATCAACGTGTACGGTCGCAGCAAGCTGGCGGGAGAGCAGGCCATTCAGGCTGCCGGCATTCCGCATTTGATTTTGCGGACCAGCTGGGTCTACGGCGCACGGGGGAAGAATTTTTTGCTGACAGTGCTGCGACTTGCCCAGGACCGCAGTGAGTTGCGTATCGTCGGCGACCAGCACGGTGCACCAACCTGGTGCAGGACCATTGCCGACACCACCGCTCATATTGTTGTTCAAGCGTTGAATGCCCAGGATCCACACGCCTGGTGGCAGGAGAAGACCGGTTTATATCATCTGACAGCACAAGGCCAGACCACTTGGGCGGGTTTCACAGAAGCGATATTGGCGAACGCTGTTCTATCCAAAAAGCCCATTGTAACTGCTATTACTACGCAGGAATATCCGTTGCCGGCAAAGCGCCCAAGTTATTCAGTTATCTCGTGCGAAAAATTAATCACAACTTTCTGTGAATTGCCTACTTGGGAAAATTCTTTACGATTATGTCAAGCTTGAAAATATCAAATGTATCCGATGTTGATAATGTGATAATCTATCAATGTGTATTTGATAATATTCTTCAGCTATTGGCATTACGAAGATTATCTTGCAGATAAGCGATTAATTATCGGTTATTTGAAAATATGGAATGGTTTTTAAATTAATTGCTGTTGAAGATTGATGGTTTTTCAAAGAGATATTATTACTTCTTTGTTTAATTGAAATTGGAAATAAAATATGGATTTTTAAATGTCGCTTAGTAAAAATACAATATGGAATTTGGCTGGAGCTGGACTTCCACTAGTTGTTGGTGCTGTAACTATCCCATTTCTAATGAATAAGTTAGGAATAGAAAGATTTGGGATACTTACTCTTTTATGGGCGATTATTGGTTATTTTAGTCTTTTTGATTTCGGTTTGGGTCGGGCAATCACGCAACAAGTAGCTGCATCATTAGGAGCTGGAAGATTAGACGAAATACCTGGCCTAATTAAGATGGGAGTGAAATTTACCTTTCTAACTGGATTGGCCGGTGCTCTCATACTTGTTATTGCTTCTTATCCGCTGGGTTATAAAGGTCTGAATGTATCTGTCCCGTTGCAACAAGAAACTTTCTATAGTTTGTTGATTGCGGCCTTAGGTATCCCGCTTGCCACTGTGAGCTCTGGGCTACGTGGGGCACTGGAAGCATATGAGCATTTTTTTGCAAGTAATATTGCGAAGATCTTCCTTGGTGTATCGATATTCTTCTTTCCTGTGATTGGAGTGTTTTTTTACGGGAAAAGTTTATTAGCAGTTACTAGCTTCCTTATCCTTGCAAGATTACTGAGCTGTTTCTTATATTGGTATTTAGTTAGTAAACTCCCTTGCGGAAATATTGCTAAAGGTACTGTCGATATTGGAATGAGAAAGAAATTATTTTCATTCGGAATATGGATGACTGCGAGTAATTTGATTAGTCCATTGTTGGTGAATATGGATAGGTTTATTATTTCATATTTATTGGGCGCGACGATGGTGGCATACTATACGGTTCCATTTGAATTTCTCGTCCGTATGTTGATATTGCCGGGCGCAATTGGTGCTACGTTATTACCAAGACTTGCAAGAGATTTCACTATTGACTCAAAAGCAGCAAGAACTACATTCATCGGTGGCGTAAAAATAACATCGATTATTATGTTTTTATTATGTCTTGCAGCTGCAATCCTGGCTTATCCTCTAATGAAACATTTTCTTTCTGCTGATTTTGCAGATAAATCCTGGATATTGGTTTTAATACTTTCATTGGGCGTGTTCGTGAACGGTATTGCTTATATGCCTTATACTGCGTTGCACGCGCTCGGATATGCCAAGCCAACTGGAATATTGCATATTACCGAATTTATTGTCTACATACCGTTACTGTTTTTATTAGTTAAAATAGGTGGACTAGAGGGGGCTGCCATAGCGTGGCTGATTCGAGCAACAGTGGATTGCTTCGGACTTTTCTATTTATGTTATGACAGGATCAATCGTGATATTTGAGCCTAGAATAATAATAATATTGTTGTTGCTATGGTCAAGCCAAATAATTGGATATTTATTTTTTGGAGATGCGTTTTTCCATTTGACGTGACGACATGGGCTATTGTGGCGACTGCAGTAGTTTTTTTGTTAACGAAAAATTTGGATCATATTTGCCAATGCCTGCGAGAGTTCTCGGCTCAAAAGAACAATTTAAAAACTATACGGTGCGGAAATTTGCATATGTATGATTATTTTTATACATAATAGTAGACATACCAGATTTGCATCCATTCGCTGAATTACTTATCCAGTACAACACTTATACCGCCATTTTTCCTTTATTTAATGATGGAAATATCTTGAGAGTTATTTTAGGTATGTTTGGGGTTGGTGTTTTTCAACGTTATTTGTTCAGATTATACATC
The DNA here is from genome assembly GCF_059421505.1 of Collimonas sp. GW821-FHT02H07. Taxonomy (NCBI): domain Bacteria; kingdom Pseudomonadati; phylum Pseudomonadota; class Betaproteobacteria; order Burkholderiales; family Oxalobacteraceae; genus Collimonas; species Collimonas sp. GW821-FHT02H07. Next base: position 7,711 of record NZ_JBWKVC010000017.1, on the reverse strand, counting down.
GTGAGCAAATCGCCTGTGGTTTGGTATTTCTTTGCATTATTTTTGTATCCTTTAATTATGACTGTTTTTGAAAATGCATACTTCTCTTCGCCAGGTTTTTGGCTGATGCTATGGATGCCTCCAATTAGTCATGTTTTTTTCAATAAATTCTTTCGCACATCGAATCAAGTGGCCTATTGATCAATTTACAGGCAGAATTTTCACTTCGTTAAATTTTAAGGTTATGCAATGCAGAAGATTGCGTCAGTAACAATTTGCTCAATTAATTATATTGCCAAGGCTTTGGTCCTTTTTGATTCATATCGATTACATCATCCGGATCATGATTTTTATGTTGTTATAGTGGATAGAAAAAGTGCGAATTTCAAGATTGACCGCGAGGGAATATCTGTTATTTGGGCGGAGGATTTAGGAATACCTGATTTTTATCAAAAGGCGTTTACTTTTGATGTTATCGAATTTAATACGAATGTTAAACCGACAGCTTTGAAAATGCTGCTCAAAAAATATAGCGCCGTGCTATATTTGGATCCCGACATCGAAATTTTTTCACCTCTGATTCCTGTTTTTGATGGACTTGAGTATGCTCCTATTGTAGTAACCCCACATTGCAATACTCCCATTCTTGATGGGTGTAAGCCCGATGATCTGGAGCTTTTGAAGTTTGGAACTTTCAATCTGGGTTTTGTTGGTGTTTCACAATGCGACGAGGCGTTCGCATTTCTTGATTGGTGGTCGGCACGCTGTCTTGAGCATGGTTTTTATGAACCACAAGTCGGGCTTGCAGTTGATCAAAAATGGGTCAGCCTGGCACCGTCATATTTTCCAAATCTAAAAATTCTGCACGATATCGGATTGAATCTGGCATTTTGGAATCTGCATGAAAGGACTCTTTCATTGAAAGATGGTACATGGATGGTAAATGACCATGTGCCATTGCGATTTATTCATTTCAGCTCATTCAATGCTTCCAAGCCAGAAATAATTGCACAAAAACAAGATAGATTTGCACCTGGGAGCCGTCCGGATTTCGAGCCGTTGGCCAAAATCTATGCTGCTAAGTTGATTTCGGCGGAATCAGAGAAATACAGTAAGCACAAATATGGTTTCGATTATTTTGATGACGGTATTTATATCACTCCGGCGCTCCGACGGTTCTACGCTGCATTGTATTTGGAGAGATTTTCGAAGATCAAGAATCCTTTTGAGGAAGATGGTCCGGTAAAGAGATTTGCTATGAAAAGTAATCTGCTGGTGCGCGGCAATGTTCCGGCAAAAAGACATAATTTTCATGACATGAAATCCTATGGCCTGCAAATCAGAATAATCCTGAAAATGTTTCGTTTAGCTTTATATTTCGTTGGACCAGAAAGATATTTTAATCTTATGAGATATTTGGCGCATATTTCTTCTCTGAGAAACCAGGCTGATATTTTCGACAAAAGAAAATAAATTTTAACCAATTCTGGTATCGGTATAAACTGGTATTATATTTTTATTGATAATTTTATTATGAACATACTTATTACTGGCGGATTGGGATTTATTGGAACGAATCTTGCGCTTTCTCTTCAGAAAATGAATCAGCACAATGTTCGGATATTTGATAATTTGAGCCCGCAAATTCACGGTGTTATTCCCGCCGTGGATGCTCGAATACTCGGGCTTGCGGATGTGGAAATCGTGCGTGGAGACGTATGCGATCAGGCTGCCTTGAAAACGGCGTTGAATGGCATGGACGCTATAGTTCATTTGGCTGCAGAAACAGGTACTGCACAGTCGATGTATCAGATTTCCCATTACAATAATGTTAACAGTCAGGCAACTGCTCAATTATTGGATCTGTTGGCCAATACACCTCACTCAGTGAAGAAGATTGTTCTTGCATCATCAAGATCTATTTATGGTGAGGGGGCGTACGAGTGCAAGAATCACGGGATTGTTTATCCTCCAGCCAGAAGCGCTACACAGTTGAAGAATCATCAATGGGATCCTGTTTGCCCGCATTGTGGCAATTCGATAACGTCGATACCTACGCCAGAGGCAGCCCGGCCAAGTCCGGCATCCATTTATGCTGCAACAAAATATGCGCAAGAGGACCTTATCCGTATTGCTGGGGATTCACTTGGCATCGGAACAGCAATTTTGCGGTTTCAAAATGTTTATGGTGCTGGTCAGTCACTCAATAATCCTTATACAGGAATTTTATCAATTTTTTCCACGCGAATACGTCGTGGTATGTCATTGCCAATCTTTGAGGATGGGCAGGAAAGTCGTGATTTTGTACATGTCAGCGACGTTGTCCGTGCAATTGAGCTGGCGCTTTTGAATGAGGCAGCGAACGGAGGTACCTTTAACGTTGGTGCCGGTGAACCTACCTCTGTATTGGAGATTGCCAATATGCTTGTGGATGCCTTCGAGGGAAAAATAAGACCAATAGTGACCGGCCAATATCGTTTGGGCGACATTCGTCACTGTTATGCCGACTTGGGCGAGATTAGATCGAAGTTGAAATTTGAGCCACAGATATCCCTGAAGCAAGGAATAGAGGAGTTTGCGAACTGGGTTCTTTCGCAGCCTTTGCCGGAGGATGGTTTGGACAAAGCTAACGAAGAGTTAAAAAAACGCAAGATGATGTCATGAGTTTGAAAGCAATTTTATTTGCGGATTTGAAGCGCCAATATCAGGTCGCTGGGCAGTTGGAAAAGGAAGCGACTTTTTTCCGGCTCTTGACGAGCTCGTTTTCCCCGCGCTTCATGCCGGTGGTTCTATTTCGGCTGTCTCACTGGTTTTTGCAATGCAAGCTGTCCCCTGTGGCCAAAATATTCGGTCTTATAAATTTCGTCCTATTTGGTCTTGAAATTGCTGCGCGATGCGAAATTGGTCCCGGCTTGTATTTTCCGCATACTCAGGGAACAGTTATTGGTGCAAATAGAATTGGGGATAATGCCACGATTTATCACAACGTGACTTTAGGGGCTCGTGAGATTGATCTTGATTATTCCGCCAGGTCTCGTCCAAGTATCGGCGACAACGTTATATTAGGTGCTGGCGCAAAAATTCTTGGCCCTGTAATGGTTGGAAGTAATGCGCGCGTGGGCGCGAATGCCGTTGTTGTTGATGACGTGCCGGCCGGCGCGACTGTCGTTGGCATTCCCGCACGTATAGTAAAACAGGTGTCGGCAATATGATGCAGACAGGTCAGTGTGTGCTGTTTATTGCCCCCAGTTTTTTTGGCTACGAAAAAGAAATTCAAGGCGAATTGGAGGCCGCAGGTTGTAAAGTGGACTGGTATGATGACAGGCCGTCCTCTACACCGCTCATGAAAGCAATGATCCGCTTTCGTCCTGAACTGGTAAACAAGGCAGTCAACGACTACTTTGAGAAAATTGTCAGCCGCGCCACTAGCACTGCCTACGATGTGGTGTTTGTCATTAAAGGCGAGGGACTTCCTGTCGGGAAAATCTTAGCTTTAAAGGCTGCGTTGCCAAATGCAAGATTTTTATACTACACATGGGATTCTCTAAAAAATTTCAAAAATAGCTATGAGAAGTTGCCATATTTCGACAAGGTATACAGCTTTGACCGTTTTGATTCCGTTGATAACGAAAATATTAAACATCTTCCGCTGTTTTATTCACGTGCCTACGAGGCGCTAGGGAAAACGGATAGGGCATGCCGAGAAACGGAAATTGACTTGTTGTTTCTCGGGTCAATACATTCAGATCGTTATCCGGTTGTACAAAAAATATGGGGCGCTGCAAAAAGAGTCGCACCAGATATTCATCTTTATGCCCATTTTTTTTATCAAAGCAAGTGGGTTTTTACAATAAGAAAAATTTTTGACCCGCAATTTCGATCGATTCCCTGGCATGATGTGAAGTGGAATTCATTGAATTTTGCCAATACGCTAAAGTTAATCGAACGCAGTAAGATACTAGTGGACGTACATCACCCTGGCCAAACCGGATTGACCATGCGCACTATTGAATGCCTAGGGGCAAAAAAGAAGTTAATTACTACAAATATGGATGTGAAAATTTACGATTTTTATAATCCTGATAATATTCTTGTAATTGATAGGCTAGCCCCGGTAATACCCGATAGTTTTATACGTACTACTTTTATTGCCGTTAGCGAAAATATCTATAAAAAATATAGCTTGCGTGGATGGTTAGCTGAAATATTTTCTTGAGAGATTAGATAACGAATGAAAAGATCTTTTGACTTATTTTTGGCCTTGATTGCGTCAATACTATTATTTATTCCCATAATTGTAGTTGCCTTGCTGGTGAAATTTACATCGGTGGGACCGATTATCTATTGGTCAGATCGCGTCGGTCGTCACAACAAAATTTTTAAAATGCCGAAATTCCGCACGATGCGTACAGACACGCCGGCAGTTGCAACACATTTGCTACCAGATCCTAAGAAATTCCTGACCCCGATAGGATCTTTTTTGCGTAAATCGAGTCTTGATGAGTTGCCGCAACTGTGGAGCATCGTTGTCGGGGATATGAGTTTTGTCGGACCTCGTCCGGCGCTGTTCAATCAGGATGACTTGATTGCAATGCGAACAGAACACGGCGTTGACGAGTTGTTACCGGGATTGACTGGATGGGCACAAATCAATGGACGAGATGAGCTGCCAATTCCTGAGAAAGTTAAACTAGACGTAGACTATCTTCGGCAACGATCGTTTTTCCTAGATATAAAGATTATCTACCTAACCTTTTTGAAGGTTGTTCGTAGAGATGGTATTACGCATTGATTACAGATGATAAATCAAAAGATTTCATTTCAAAATGTTGTGATTTTCTTATGCTGGCAGTTAACTAAATTATCGACATGACTTCTTTTTTAAATTTGTCCCGTCTTCAGAAGCAGATAATTGCAGCGTCAGCGGACCTTTTCATGCTGCCGCTGACGTTTTGCCTGGCCATATGGCTGCGCCACGACGGACTCAGCTCCTGGCTCCTGCATCAATACGGTTTGTTGATCGTAGCCGCACCCTTGATATCAATTCCTATCTTCATCAGGCTAGGGTTATATCGAGCAGTTGTTCGTTTCATAGATCACAAGATAGTGTATGTCGTCGTTCTCGGCGTAACGTTGTCGGTGATTGCCTTAGGAGCGCTTGGTACATTTACGCAGACAGCGGGTTATTCTCGCGCGGTTTTTGGCATCTATTGGGTTAGCGCCATCCTGTACGTGGCGGCCAGCCGGTTTTTGGCACGTGGTTATCTGCTCCGTGTGAGTGGCGCAACTGGTGCCGTGCCTGTGGTTATTTACGGCGCGGGTCAGGCTGGATCGCAACTGGCGAGTGCGCTTCGCGCGGGCCATGAATATTTGCCGGTAGCGTTTGTAGATGACAAAAAGGAGCTGCACAGAGCAACAATCGCTGGCATCAAAGTCTTTGCGGCAAATGATTTGCCGAGCTTGATTGCCAGATACAATCTCAAAGAGGTTTTGTTGGCAATGCCATCCTTAAGCAAGCTCCAGCAAAAGCATATTCTTGATCAGCTAGAGCCCCTCAAAGTTAAAATCAAAGTAACGCCGCCAATCAAGAGCTTGATCAACGGCGAGCTGCGCGTGCAGGATATTCGCGAGGTCGAGATCGAAGATTTGCTGGGGCGTGATCCGGTTGAGCCTAACCCGGAATTGATTTCCGCTTGCATCGTGAATAAATCTGTACTTGTGACTGGCGCAGGAGGCTCTATTGGCTCTGAGCTGTGTCGTCAGATTATCCGGCAACGGCCGTCACGGCTGATTTTGCTTGAAATGTCAGAGTTCGGCTTGTATGCGATAGAGCAGGAGTTGAGTGAATTGCAGCGTAGTCTTGGTTACAGCATTGAACTACTGCCCTTTCTTGGCTCTGTCCTGGAAACCGAGAAATGTACGCGCATCATGCGCACTTTTTTTGTTGAAACCGTGTATCACGCGGCGGCGTACAAGCATGTGCCGCTGGTTGAGCATAACCCTATTGAAGGCATTCGGAACAACGTGTTTGGCACACTGAGTGTAGCCAAGGCCGCAATGCAAGCTGGCGTCAAATCTTTTGTGTTGATTTCGACCGACAAGGCAGTTCGTCCAACCAATGTGATGGGCTCGACCAAGCGTTTTGCGGAATTGATTTTGCAGGCTTTTTCGCGCACGCAAACAAAAGGGGCCTCAAAGACTAGGTTTTGCATGGTGCGTTTTGGAAATGTACTCGGTTCATCAGGGTCGGTCGTGCCGCTGTTTCGCAAGCAGATCATTGCAGGGGGGCCAATTACCTTAACTCATCCGGAAATCACCCGCTATTTCATGACGATTCCTGAAGCTGCTCAGTTGGTATTGCAAGCGGGAGCGATGGGGCAGGGCGGCGACGTGTTTGTGCTCGATATGGGCGATCCAGTAAAGATTATTGATTTAGCTACAAGAATGGTGCACTTGAGTGGATTGGAAGTGCTCTCTGATTTGACGCCTGACGGTACGATAGAAATTAACCACGTTGGCCTGCGTCCAGGTGAAAAACTATACGAAGAGTTACTGATTGGAGAAAATGTGGAGGGCACCGAGCATCCACTGATCATGCGTGCGCAAGAGGTTGAGATTCCATGGGTGGTTTTGGAGGATCTGTTAAACAAGCTGGAAGATGCATGCGGCAGATTTGCCTATGAAGAGGTGCGGGAGCTGCTGTTGCACACCGTCGCTGAATATTCGCCGCAGTGCGGAATTGAGGATTTCATCTGGCGTGCAAAGCGTGAGTCATCGGAAAAAAATGACGCGACGCTACATTAATTATTTGAATAGTACTGGCTGAATATTACTGGCATTGAATTTTCATTAATGGAGGGGATATGGATTTATCTGGATTATCGGTAGTCGAATTGCGCGGGTTGCAAGATCAGGTCAAGCAAGCCTTGAAAGACCGCGAACATCAGGAGCAAACCAAGGCACGCGAGCAGATTCTGGCGATCGCGCAAAGTGCGGGCATTTCCCTGCAAGATTTGCTGGGTGCTCAATCCCGAGGTAAAACCTCGGTGTCCAAAACCAAAGTGGCGGTCCGATATCGGCATCCGTCAGACGCCACTTTGCAGTGGACGGGGCGTGGCCGTCAGCCTAAATGGATTCAGGATTGGGTTGCTTCAGGCCAGTCATTGGACACAATTCGCGTATAGCAATTACTTCATGCGTCGCCGTCTGTTGTAGCCGGTGGCTATGACGTGCAATGCGCTCTCAGGAATTCCGGACATGTGCTTAAGTTCGGTGTACGTCTTGCGGTTCGACCTCACGCATAATCAGTGTTGGCGTTGGTTTGCGGATAATGCGTCCTTTGCATTTTGGCCGGATACTGCCATATTTTCATTACAAGAATCATGCTTTCACTCTCAAAATCCATCTTCAAGGCATACGATATTCGCGGCGTAGTCGGCAATACTCTGGACGCTGGAATCGCACGGCAAATCGGTCTGGCATTCGGACGAGCTGCTCGCGCCAAAGGTGAGACCACTGTGATTATCGGCCGTGATGGACGTCTTTCTGGGCCAGAACTTGCTGCCGCCCTGGCAATAGGTTTACAGGATGCCGGAGTAGATGTGGTGGATCTGGGCGTAGTGGTAACGCCGATGGTTTATTTCGCGACTTACGTACTTGGCGCGCAGTCCGGCATCATGGTCACCGGCAGCCATAATCCGCCTGACTACAACGGCTTCAAGATGGTGCTGGC
>NZ_JBWKVC010000016.1:0-128243 GCF_059421505.1 Collimonas sp. GW821-FHT02H07 | reverse complement strand
AGAGATGAGATTATGTAGCGTTTCAAGTTTTTCGTCAACTACTTTTTTACTACCCACCGAAAAACTTTTTACTTCCAACACGACCTGCAACCCGCTTTTTTTCCCTCAAACTTCGCGCCAAATTCAGCCTCAATTCCTTGCTGCTGTTTCGCTTCCTTCGCGTCGTTCTCAACGGGAGGCGAACTATAGCAAGCCCTCCCGCCGGCGGCAAGCATTTTGTTAAATATTTTTAAAAACAGGCAGACGCTTGCCCAGGAACGCTTGCATGCCTTCCTTCTGGTCTTCTGTAGCGAAGGTGCTGTGGAACAGGCGGCGCTCATAGTTGATGCCCTCCGCCAGCGTGGTTTCATAGGCGCGATTGACCGATTCCTTAATCATCATCACTGCCGGCAGCGACATCGAGGAAATCACGATCGCCGCTTCCAAGGCTTCCTGCAGCAGCCGTTCCAGCGGCACCACGCGCGACACCAGGCCGGCGCGTTCGGCTTCGGCGGCATCCATCATGCGAGCGGTCAGGCACATGTCCATCGCTTTCGACTTAGATATCGCGCGCGGCAAGCGCTGCGTACCGCCGGCGCCGGGGATGATGCCCAGCTTGATTTCCGGCTGGCCGAACTTGGCGTTGTCGGCGGCGATGATGAAATCGCACATCATCGCCAGCTCGCAGCCGCCGCCCAGTGCAAACCCCGCCACGGCGGCGATCACTGGCTTGCGCACGCTGCGGATCTGTTCCCAGTTGCGAGTGATGTAATCGCCTTTGAAGACATCCATATAGCTCAGCTCCGCCATGCCGCCGATGTCGGCGCCGGCGGCGAAAGCCTTGTCGCTCCCGGTCAGGACGATGCAGCCGATATCGGGATCGGCATCGAACTTGAGCAAAGCCTGGCCCAGCTCGGTCATCAGCTGGTCATTCAAGGCGTTCAGGGCTTTCGGGCGATTCAGATGGATCAGACCAACTTTTCCTTGGGTCTCAACCAGAATGTTTTCGTATGTCATTACAGATCCTATCTTTATGATGTTGATTACGTATGTTGAATCGACTTAATTGTAGCGCCGCTAAGTCAGATAAGGTTTAGGATGACTATATTGCAAATCCACAGCGGCCGCCCCGAGGAATCTTTCAATTTGTGCATTGTCTATATATATGCGGGAAGTAGCTATATTACCGACGAGATCGCCAGTTTTTGACCGACACCCCTTTTTACTGGAAGGAGGCAAGCCATGTTCAAAACCATTCTTGTGCCCACCGACGGCTCTCACCTGTCGGAAAAAGCCATCAATACCGCGATTGAATTTGCAAAATTCAGCGGCGGCAGAATCCTCGCCCTCTCCGTTGCCGAACCCTATCCTTTCTCGCCGATGGCAGAAAGCAGCATGGCGACCGACCCCGGCACTTATGAAGAAAACATGCTGGCGCTGGCCAAGCTGAATGTACAGAAAGTCGCCGATGCCGCCAAGAACGCCGGCGTATCCTGCGAAATGCTGACGGCGCAGGCCTTCAATCCCGACGAGGAAATCATCAGCGCCGCCGAAAAACACCATTGCGATGCAATTTTCATGGCTTCGCACGGGCGCAGCGGCCTCAGCCGATTATTTCTGGGAAGCAAAACACAGCGGGTGCTGGCGCATTCGACCATTCCGGTGCTGGTATTGCGCTGAGGCTTGCACACGAACCGTGGTCGCCAACAGCGCGGCCGCATCAGCATCATTAGGCGATTAGCCTTCTCTATATAAACGACAACTTAGCGTGTCGGCGCACCTTTTGGCAGCAACAGCCACATCGTGCCGCGCTGCTTCATCCTGCCGGCCTTGTCGCCGGCCTCATTGCCAAAGCCCCAGAAGAAATCGGCCCGGACCGCTCCCTTGATCGCGCCGCCGGTATCTTGCGCGATCACCAGTTGTTGCAAGGGCGTACTGCTGTTCGGCTGGGTGGTCGCCAGGAACACTGGCGTTCCCAGCGGCACAAATTGCGGATCGACCGCAATCGAGCGCAGCGGCGTCAGCGACACGCCTTGCGCGCCTTTCGGTCCCTGGCTGGCATCCAGCACTTTTTCCTCTTTGAAGAAGACATAGCTCGGATTGGCATTCAACAATTCCTGCTGGCGGCCCGGATTGGCTGCCAGCCAGCCTTTGATGCCCTGCGCCGAAGCCTGGGCCAGCGTCAACTCGCCTTTATCCACCAGGTAGCGGCCGATCGAGCGGTAGGGATAGCCGTTCTGGTCAGAATAAGCGACCCGCACAATGCTGCTGCCGTCATTCATCTGCACCCGGCCGGAACCCTGCACCTGCAGGAAAAAGGCATCAATGGGATCGTCCACCCACAGGATTTCCTTGCCGGCCAGGGCGCCGGACTTATCCAGCTCGGCCCGGCTTGGATAAGGCACCACCTTATTGCCGACCAGGCGGCCGCGCAGGCGCAAGCCCTTCAATTCCGGATAAATGCTGGCCAGGTCGACCGTGATCAGATCGTCCGGCGCGCGGTAGATCGGCGTCTGATAAGGACCGCCGCGCTTGCGCGAGCCCTTCAGCAGCGGCTCGTAATAGCCCGTGACCAAGCCGTTGTCGCTGCCATCGGCATTGATAACCTGATACGGCGTGAAAAACGACTGGAAGAAGATGCGGATGGCTTTTTCATTGCCGGCATCCAGCCCGGCCGCGATGGCGCAGGGCTCTTTCCAATCGGCTTTACGGGCCTGCGTAGTGCACGAAGTCAGGAAAGCCGGCAGCGCCTGGCGCAAATCGTCGCTGCCCCAGCCCGGCAGGGCTGCGAACGTGGTAGCGCGCAAGTTGGCGCCAGGGACGACCGAAGGCACGGCGGGGGCCACACCCGGGGGCGGCGTTTCCTGTGGCGGTGGGGTAAGGGAAGTCGTGGTGCAGGCAGCTAAACTGAATCCGATAATCAAGACAGAAACGGGTAAACTGAGACGTTTAAATAGCATTTAGGATTCTTTATGTGGTTAGTGGCTCTCGAAGCTTGCTTCGCCTTCTTTGTATTCGCATTCATTGTCTGGTGGACCATGTTTTCCGGCCGCAAGCCGGATCAGAAGCCGCCGACGACAAAAAGGGCCAATAGTTCAAAGCTCCAAGCATCAATGCAGGGTGCGCGGTAGAGACAGGATGAATTCCGGAATGCGCGCCTCGAACTGCTCGCCGTCTTCGGCCACGCAGAAATACTCGCCCAGCATCGAGCCCTGCGGCGTCGCCAGCGAGGTGCCGCTGGTGTATTCAAACTGCTCGCCCGGCTGCAGCAGCGGCTGATGGCCGACCACGCCCAGGCCGCGCACTTCTTCCACGTGATTGTTGGCGTCGGTGATGACCCAGTGCCGCGAAATCAGCTGCGCGGCGACCTGGCCGGTGTTCTTGATCGTGATCGCATAGGCGAAGACATAGTGCGAACTGTCAGGCTGTGATTGCTCTTCCAGGTACTGGGTTCTGACAGTGACGGTGAATTCATAGGCGGCCATGCTGGTTTCCTCGGTTGATGCTTATATATAAGATATAGATATAGCGGACGGCCCATTGCACACGAATTTCTGCCTTGACGCAAGCTGCAACGAGGGGGCGAAAGGGTAAAATAGCGATCTTTTGCGCCTTTCCTGGACAGCCTCATGCCAACCTATCGTATCGCTCCAAGTATCCTTTCCGCCGACTTCGCCCGCCTGGGCGAGGAAGTCCGCAATGTTGTCCGCGACGGCGCCGACATCATCCACTTCGACGTCATGGACAACCATTACGTGCCTAACCTGACGATCGGCCCGCTGGTGTGCGAAGCCATCCGCCCGCACGTGCAGGTGCCGATCGACGTCCACCTGATGGTCAAGCCGGTAGACCGCATCATTCCCGACTTCGCCAAGGCCGGCGCCAACATCATCACTTTCCATCCGGAAGGTTCGGAGCATGTCGACCGCTCGCTGCAGCTGATCCGCGACCACGGCTGCAAGGCCGGCCTGGTGTTCAATCCCGCCACTTCGCTGGAATACCTGGACTATGTGATGGACAAGATCGACATCATCCTGATCATGTCGGTCAACCCCGGTTTCGGCGGCCAGTCCTTCATTCCCCAAGCGCTCAAGAAAATTGCCGAGGCGCGCCGCCGCATCGACGAATCAGGGCGCGACATCATGCTGGAAGTCGACGGCGGCATCAAGATCGACAACATCGCAGCGGCCGCCAAGGCCGGCGCGGATACTTTCGTGGCCGGCTCCGCCATCTTCGGCAAGCCCGACTACAAGGCCGTCATCGACGACATGCGCGCGCAGCTGGCAACCGTATGAACACAACAGCGACTGCCCCGACTGCGCTGAGCGGCATCGCCGCCGCCATCATCGACCTGGACGGCACCATGCTGGACACGGCGCCGGATTTCCACGCCGCCGTCAATCGCATGCGCGCCGAACTGGACCTGGCGCCACTGCCGCAGCAAACCATTGTCGACTTCGTCGGCAAAGGCAGCGAGAACCTGATCCGGCGCGTGCTCGGCGTCGATTACCCTGCCGCCCGGGTCGAACAGCATTTCGAAGCAGCGCTGGACTCCTACCAGCGCCACTACGCCGTGGTCAACGGCAGCCTGGCCACGGTCTATCCGGGCGTGGTGGAAGGTCTGCAAGCCATGCGTCAGCAAGGCTTGCGGCTGGCCTGCGTCACCAACAAACCTCTGGAATTTGCCGTGGCCTTGCTGGAAAAAGCCGGCTTGCGCGATTATTTCGAAGTGGTTTACGGCGGCGATTCTTTTCCGAAAAAGAAACCGGACCCGATGCCGTTGCTGGCGGTGTGCGCCGATTTCCAGCTGCAACCGGCGCAGGTGCTGGCCATCGGCGATTCCAGCAATGACGCCCAGGCTGCCCGCGCGGCCGGTTGCCCGGTGTTTAACGTGCCTTACGGATACAATCACGGCGAGTCTATACAAAATGTCGATTCCGATGGTATAGTCACCTCGCTGCTTGTTGCAGCACAAAATATCAGCAACTGAATCGACTGACACAGCTTATTTTAAGACTGCCCAATCTCTCATGTTTTTCAACAAAAAACTTCATGTCCTCTTAGCCGCCCCCGGGGCCTGGCTATGGCGACGCTGGCAATCCTGGGCTCACTGAACCCACCGATAGCTGCTGCCTGAGTACTTGCGGACAAAGTCATGCGCCACACTGTGACGACACACTCTTCCCTCGACATTTAAAATTCAGGCAACGTTTTTTGTAGTGAACCACCGCTGTTCTACAATAGCGGCCTGGAGAGAAACATGACCGAACTCGAATTCAAATCGCTGGCCACGCAAGGCTACAACCGCATCCCGCTGATCGCCGAAGCCTTTGCCGATCTCGAAACCCCGTTGACCCTGTACCTGAAGCTGGCGCAAACCCAGCAGACCGGCAAGAACACCTTCCTGCTGGAATCGGTAGTCGGCGGCGAGCGTTTCGGCCGCTATTCGTTCATCGGCCTGCCGGCGACCACGCTGCTGCGCAGCTACGGCACGCGCATCGAAGTGCTCCAGCACGACAAGGTCATCGAAACCCGCGAAGGCAATCCGCTCGATTTCATCGCCGAATTCCAGGCGCGCTATAAAGTGGCGCTGCGTCCTGGCCTGCCGCGTTTCTGCGGCGGCCTGGCCGGCTACTTCGGCTACGACACGGTGCGTCATATCGAAAAACGCCTGGCGCACTCGACGCCGAAAGACGATCTCGGGCTGCCCGACATCCAGCTGCTGCTGACCGAAGAACTGGCGGTGATCGACAATTTATCCGGCAAGCTGTACCTGATCGTATATGCCGACCCGACCCAGCCGGAAGCCTTCTCCAAAGGGCGGCAACGCCTGAAAGACCTGCGCAACATGCTGCGCCGTCCGGCCGACGCGCCGGTCACCTCGGCTTCGGTGCGCACCGAAACCATCCGCGAATTCAAACGCGAAGATTATCTGAAAGCCGTCGCCAAGGCCAAGGAATACGTGATGGCCGGCGACCTGATGCAGGTCCAGATCGGCCAGCGCATCAAGAAACCCTACGTCGACTCCCCGCTGATGCTGTACCGCGCCTTGCGCTCGCTGAATCCGTCGCCGTATATGTACTTCTATAATTTCGGCGACATGCAGATTGTCGGCGCCTCGCCGGAAATCCTGGTCCGCAACGAACAAACCTCGGCTCCCAAAGCCAGCGGCGAAGCCAAGCGCACTGTGACCATCCGCCCATTGGCCGGCACCCGCCCGCGCGGCAGCACGCCGGAACAGGATGCGCAACTGGCCACGGAACTGCTGGCCGATCCCAAGGAAATCGCCGAGCACGTGATGCTGATCGACCTGGCGCGCAACGACATCGGACGCATCGCTGAAACCGGCAGCGTCAAGGTCACCGACCAGATGGTGATCGAAAAATATTCGCATGTGCAGCACATTGTCTCGAATGTCGAAGGCGAGCTGAAATCCGGCCTGTCCAACCTGGATGTGCTGAAAGCCACTTTCCCGGCCGGCACCCTGTCCGGCGCGCCGAAAGTGCGGGCCATGGAAATCATCGACGAGCTGGAACTGACCAAGCGCGGCATCTACGGCGGCGCCTGCGGCTACCTGTCGTTCGGCGGTGAAATGGATGTCGCCATCGCGATCCGCACCGGCGTCATCAAGGATGGCATGCTGTACGTGCAGGCCGCGGCCGGCATCGTCGCCGACTCGGTGCCCGAGATGGAATGGCAGGAAACCGAAAACAAGGCGCGCGCCGTGCTGCGCGCGGCGGAACAGGTGCAAGACGGCCTGGATGGAGAAATCTGATGCTGGCCATGTCCTTATGGCCAGCGCAAGAAGCCAGGCGCTTATGCCGCAACCGTCAGATTTTTAGCGGCGGCGTGCCTTCCTTGAATAGCTGCCCGAGCTGGCTACGCAATTCGGGGGTGTCCTGGTGACCGTGAACGCTGACAGCATGCTGGACTGCCGCTGCCAGCAATTCTTCATCGTTATCGGCAGCGATCGCCACTGAACACTTGGTATCGCTAGGATATTCGCGGCAATCGATGTATTTGCGTGACATGGTGAACTCCTTCATTGCAGCAATAAGATTGCGCAAATCCGATGCACACAAACGGCCTGCTGCAAGCGCGCTTGACAATAAATCTTAGGAATCAAAGAAGCATTTGTCAACGCAGCGCCGATGTAAATCATGAGGTCGCCGGAAGGCGCCGGAAAGCTGATTTTCCGGCATGCTTTCCCAGCAAGAACTTTGTCGGCAGCAGGTTTTCCTGTCGCCAATATTGGGGATCAACAAGCACTGGACCCGGCGCCATCGGGTGCGCCATCTGATCAGCATCGAAGCAGTTTCGATAATTCCGTTTAAGACTATGATGACTATGATTATTGCCACACTTTGCCGCCGCAACAGGACAACCAGTCAAGCTGCCGCCCTGCAGGCAGAATTCCCAAACAAAATCAATGGGTTGAAACTATTATGCTGCTAATGATCGACAACTACGATTCCTTCACCTACAACCTGGTGCAATACTTCGGCGAGCTGGGTGAAGACGTGCGGACTTACCGCAATGATGAAATCACGCTGGAACAGATCGCGGCGTTGAAGCCGGACCGCATCTGCCTGTCGCCTGGCCCCTGCAGTCCGAAGGAAGCAGGAATCTGCGTCGACTTGCTGCAGCAGTTCGCCGGCAAGCTGCCCATCCTCGGCGTCTGCCTCGGCCACCAGGCCATCGGCGAAGCATTCGGCGGCAAGGTGATCCGCGCCCAGCAAGTCATGCACGGCAAGACCTCGCCGATCAACCATACCGGCGTCGGCGTCTTCAAGGATTTGCCCAACCCGTTTACCGTGATCCGCTATCACTCGCTGGCGATCGAGCGCGCTTCGATTCCGGCCTGCCTGGAAATCACCGCCTGGACCGAAGACGGCGAAATCATGGGTGTGCGCCACAAAGATTACGATATCGAAGGTGTGCAGTTCCACCCGGAATCGATCTTGTCGGAACATGGCCATGCGCTGTTGCGCAACTTCGTCCAGCGCACTGCCTGAAGCGGCGCCAGCCGTCCGTCGGCGCCAGCCATGGCGGCGCCGTCTTTCTCATTCCCGGTAAGGACAACATGCCAATCAGCGACCAAGAAGCGCTCCTGCGCTGCATCGAACACCGCGAAATCTTCCACGACGAAATGCTGTCGCTGTTCCGCCGCATCATGAAGGGCGAAATGTCGCCGCTGATGATAGCGGCGCTAACCATGGGCTTGCGCGTCAAGAAGGAAACCATAGGCGAGATCGCCGCCGCCGCGCAAGTCATGCGCGAATTCGCCACGCCCGTACCCTGCCGCGACACCAGCAATCTGGTGGATATCGTCGGCACCGGCGGCGACGGCGCGCAAACCTTCAATATCTCCACCGCCTCCATGTTCGTGGCTGCCGCCGCCGGCGCGCGCGTCGCCAAGCATGGCGGCCGCAGCGTCTCCTCCTCGTCCGGCAGCGCCGACGTGCTGGAGTCGTTCGGCGCCAACATCAACCTGACGCCGGCGCAGGTGGCGCAATCGATAGAACAGACCGGCATCGGCTTCATGTTCGCACCCAACCACCATGCGGCGATGAAACACGCGGCACCGGTGCGCAAGGAGCTGGGCGTACGCACCATTTTCAATATCCTGGGGCCGCTCACCAACCCGGCCGGCGCGCCGAATATCCTGATGGGCGTATTCCACGCCGACCTGGTCGGGATCCAGGTGCGCGTCCTGCAAAGGCTGGGCGCGCAACACGCGATCGTGGTCTGGGGCCGCGACAACATGGACGAAGTCTCGCTCGGCGCCGGCACCATGGTGGGCGAACTGGTCAACGGCGAGATCCGCGAGTATGAAATCCATCCGGAAGATTTCGGCCTGCAGATGACAGCCAGCCGCAACCTGAAGGTATCCAACTCGGCCGAATCGAAAGAAAAAGTGCTGGAAGCGCTGCAAGACCAGCCGGGCGCGGCGCGTGATATCGTCGCCATCAATGCCGGCACCGCCTTGTATGCGGCCGGCGTCGCCAGTTCGATCGGCGACGGCCTGGAGAAAGCGCGCGCAGTTATCGCTTCCGGCGCCGCCAAGGCAAAACTCGATCAGTTCGTGCAAGCCACGCAAAGCATCGCCGCCGCCGGCTGATCACCATCATCAATACCGTAGCAAAGGATAACGCCATGTCTGATATCTTGAACAAAATCCTGGCCGTCAAAGCGGATGAAGTCGCTGCGGCAAAAAAGCAGCAAGACTTCGCCAGCCTGCGGCGCGAAGTGGAATCCGATGCCGAGGCGCGCGCCGCCCTGCGCGGCTACGAAGCCGCGCTGCGTGCAAAAATCGCAGCGGGGCACGCCGGCGTGATCGCCGAAGTCAAGAAGGCCTCGCCTTCCAAGGGTGTGATCCGCGCCGATTTCCGTCCCGCCGAGATTGCCGTCGATTACGCGGCGCACGGCGCGGCCTGCCTGTCAGTGCTCACCGACATCCAGTTTTTCCAAGGTTCGCCCGAGTACCTGAAACAGGCGCGCACCGCATGCAACTTGCCGGCGCTGCGCAAGGATTTCATGATCGATCCCTACCAGGTGTACCAGGCGCGTTCCTGGGGTGCCGACGCTATCTTGCTGATCGTTGCCGCGCTGGACCATGGCCTGATGGCGGAAATGGAAGCGGTCGCGCATGAGTTGGGCATGAGCGTGCTGGTGGAAGTGCACAACGCCGAAGAACTGAACGCGGCCTTGAAACTGAAGACCAATCTGCTCGGCATCAATAACCGCAACCTGCGCACGTTTGAAACGTCGCTGCAGACCACGCTCGACCTGCTGCCGCACATCACGCCGGACAAGCTGGTCGTCACCGAATCCGGCATCCACAGCAAAGACGACGTCAAGCGCATGCGCGACGCCAATGTTCACGCCTTCCTGGTGGGCGAAGCCTTCATGCGGGCGGAACACCCAGGCGTCGAACTGGCCCGTCTGTTCGATAACTGAAGCTGCAAGACCAGCGCTTAGAACGCCGGAATCAAGGATCCCTTGAATTCGGCTTCGATGAATTTGCGCACTTCTTCCGACTGATAAGCCTTGACCAGTTTTTTCACCCAGGGCTTGTCCTTGTCTTCCGCCCGCGTGACGATCAGGTTGGCGTACGGCCCCTTGGCGTCCTCCACCGCAATCGCGTCGCGCTGCAGCGACAACCCCGCCTTCACCGCATAATCGTTGTTGACCGAAGCTGCCGCCAGATCATCCAGTGAACGCGGCAGCTGCGCCGCGTCCAGTTCCACCAGCTTGAGCTTCTTCGGATTGGCAATCACATCCAGCGGCGTCGCGTTGACGCCGTTCTCGCCGACGCCTGGTTTCAACTTGATCAAACCGGCCTTCTGCAACAGCAGCAGCGCCCGGTTGCCGTTGGAGGGATCGTTCTGGATGCCGATGCTGGCGCCCGCGGGCAACTGATCGACCGCCTTGTATTTCTTTGAATAGATGCCGAGCGGCGCCGTGATGGTCAGGGCGACCGGCACAATCCTGTAGCCGCGCGCCTTGACCTGGCTGTCGAGGAAAGGCTTGTGCTGGAAGGCGTTGGCGTCCAGATCGCCGACCGCCAGCGCTTCGTTCGGCTGCAGATAATCGCTGAAAGTAATCAGCTGGATCTCCAGGCCCTCGCGCGCCGCCACCTTCTTTACCACTTCGAAAGTCTGCTCTGCATTGCCGACCGAAACGCCGACCTTGATCCTGCTCTTGTCCTGCGCATGGGCGGCGACGGCGCTCGCCGCCAGCAATAAGACCGGTAATGTCTTGACGATGAAACGACGCATTTTTTCTCCGTAGCGATGTGGTGGCAACAAACTGAATCAAGATCTTCACACATCCGCGGGCGATCGCTAAGGAACGATTTTGCATGTCGATATATCTCAACCATCGATTGATTGATACCCATTCCTGTTTGCGGCATATAATAATTTTGCCAATCAATCACGCCGGATCAGGTTTACAGGCCTGAACGCCTGCTACGACCGAAGTACTTTTGGAGGTTTTCGATGCGCGCAATTTATAAAGTGGTTACCGCAACCTGCTTCAGTTTGTCCATCATAGGCGGAGGGGCAATGGCCGCCGACCCGCCCAAGCAATATTCCGTGCGCGATTTCTTCAGGAATCCCGAACAAGCCGGTTTCCAGCTCTCCCCTAACGGCAAATACATCAGCTTCATGCAACCATGGGAAGGCCGCATGAATATCTTTATCCGGACCGTCGGCTCGGACGCGCCGCCGCTGCGCACCACCTCCGAAAAAGACCGCGATATCAGCGGCTATTTCTGGAAGGGCGACGATCGCATCCTGTTTGCCAAAGACTTCGGCGGCGACGAGAATTTCCACGTGGTGTCGGTAGGACGCGACGGCAAAGACCTCAAGGACCTGACGCCCTACCCCAAGGTGCGCGCCCAGATCGTCGACGACCTGGAAGACAATCCGGATGAAATCCTTGTCAGCCACAACAAGCGCAATGCCGAAATCTTCGACGTCTACCGCATCAACGTCAAGACCGGCGCCGAAAAGCTGGTGGCCAAGAACCCCGGCACCATCCAGGCCTGGATCACCGACCACGACGGCAAGGTGCGCGCCGCCACCACTTCCGACGGCGTCAACACCAGCCTGCTGTATCGCGCCAGCGAAAGCGCGCCGTTCAAGACCATCCTGACCACCTCGTTCAAGGATTCGGTGAGCCCGCTGTTTTTCACCTTCGACAACAAGAAGCTGTACGTCTCCTCGAACCTGGGCCGCGACAAGCAAGCCATCGTGATCTTCAATCCGGAAACCGCCAAGGAAGAAGAGCTGCTATATGAAAACCCGGAAGTCGACGTCGACGGCCTGTCCTATTCAAAGAAGCGCAAGGTGCTGACGGAAATCAGCTACACCACCTGGAAGCCCGAGCAAAAATTCCTCGATGCGCAAAGCGAAGCCTTGCACAAGACCTTGCAGGAAAAACTGCCTGGCTACGAAGTCATCACGCAGTCGCACACCAAGGATGAGTCGAAGTGGATCGTGGCCGCCTACAACGACCGCACCCAGGGCAGCCGCTATCTGTTCGACAGCAAGAGCGGCAAGCTGACCAAGCTGGCCGACATCAATCCGGCCATCGCGGAAAAAGACATGGCGGAAATGAAAGCGGTGCAGTACAAGGCGCGCGACGGCTTGCTGATCAACGGCTACCTGACCCTGCCTCAGGGCAAGGATCCAAAGAACCTGCCGGTGATCATCAACCCGCACGGCGGCCCTTGGGCGCGCGATGTGTGGGGCTACAACCCGGAAGTGCAGCTGCTCGCCAACCGCGGCTATGCGGTATTGCAGGTCAACTACCGCGGCTCGACCGGCTACGGCCGCAAGTTCTGGGAAGCGTCGTTCAAGCAATGGGGCAAGACCATGCAGGATGACCTTAGCGATGGCGTGCAATGGCTGGTCGCGCAAGGCATCGCCGATCCCAAGCGGGTGGCGATCTACGGCGGCTCCTACGGCGGCTACGCGACGCTGGCCGGCGTCACCTTTACGCCGGAGCTGTATGCGGCGGCGGTCGACTATGTCGGCGTCTCCAACCTGTTCACCTTCATGAACACCATCCCGCCTTACTGGAAGCCGTTCCTCGACCAGATGCATGAGATGGTCGGCGATCCGGAGAAAGACAAAGCCTTGCTGAGTTCGGCCTCGCCGGCATTGCATACCGACCGCATCAAGACGCCGCTGTTCGTTGCGCAAGGCGCCAACGATCCGCGCGTCAACAAGGCCGAATCGGACCAGATCGTGGAGAGCCTGCGCAAGCGCGGCGTGCCGGTGGAATACATGGTGAAGGACAATGAAGGCCACGGCTTCCACAACGAAGAAAACCGCTTCGATTTTTATACTGCGATGGAAGGCTTCCTGGCCAAGCATCTGACGCCGCAATAAACGTCAACGCATTGCTTTACCTGATATGGAAAGCGCGGGCGCCGGCAGCGGCTGCCCGCTTTTTTTTTCGCCGCGCAAGGTAACAATCAGAGCGCCGCAACATTTCCGGCAAGAATCGATACCTCGATAGTCTTTAGGTACTGTTTAGATACTGTTTCTTCGCATATACCTATTTATAGATCGAAGAATGACTAAGGTTTAGTACGTTTACTAAACAATAAAATCTCACAAATGTAAAATAAACCCTTATATATCATGAAGTTATGAGAACTTATTTTAGGAAATATTTGTAAATTTCATTTTTTTACTATACATTAATACTCACAAAACATCCTTGAGTTCCGGCGGCATCAGGCGCGACAGCACCGTGGCCGGATCTCAGGCAAATGCAGGCGCCGCAGCGGCAGCCTGCAAACAAGGAGGAGAGAATGCGAGCAACGATCCGCGACATCGCACTGGCTGCCAATGTATCCATCGGCACCGTGTCGCGCGCCCTGAAAAAACAATCGGGCCTGACTGAACAGACCCGCATCCATGTACAAAGGATCGCGTCCCAGCTTGGCTACAACGAAGCCAACCTGCGTCAGGGAAAAATCCGCCGCCTGACTTTCCTATTGCATCGCCAGCACAATAATTTCGTCGCCAGCCCGTTTTTTTCGCATGTGCTGCACGGCGTGGAAACCGCCTGCCGCGAGCGCAGCATCGTGCCGACCGTATTGTCGATCGGCCCGGCCGACAATGTGATGGAACAGATCCGCCTGCACGAACCCGATGCGCTGGCGGTGGCCGGCTTCATGGAGCCGGAAGTGCTGGAATGGCTGACCAAGACCGGCAAGCCGGTAGTGCTGATCGATTTGTGGGCGCCCGGCTTCCGCTCCGTGAACATCGACAATCTCGGCGGCGCCCTGGCGGCGACCCGCCATCTGATGGAGCTCGGCCGCCAGCGGCTGGCTTTCATTTCCGGTCCGCTGTCGCATTACAGTATTGCGCAACGCTCACTGGGCTACCGCCAGGCGCTGTTCGAAGCCGGCCGCCTGTTCGATCCGCGCCTGGAAATCACTTTGCAGCCAGGCCAGGAACTGCAGCAGCAGGCCGCCGCCGCGATACACACCCTGCTGCAATCGGGACCGCCGCCGGACGCCATCTTCTGCTACAACGACGCCACCGCGCTTGCCGTCATGAATGCATGCCAGGCGCGCGGCTTGCGGATTCCGGAAGATATCGCACTTGTCGGCTTCGACAATATCGATGGCGCCGCCAGCGCCGCGCCGCCGCTCACTACGCTGGCGGTCGACAAGGAAGCGCTGGGACGAATGGGCATGCAGCTATTGCTGGACGATGCGCCGGCGCAAACCGAAGTGGTGCTGCCGGTGGAGCTGATCCGGCGCGCCAGCACGCTGGGCAACGGGGCGCTCGCATGAACATGCTTGAACCGACAGCCATGCCCAAGGATGAATTCCGCCAGCCAGCCTTCCTGCTGCAGCACGTGCGCGACACCATGCGCTTCTATCATCCGCGCGCCACCGATCCCTCAGGCGGCTTCTATCATTTTTACAGAGACGACGGCAGCGTCTACGACAGCCAGACCCGGCACCTGGTCAGCAGCACGCGCTTCGTCTTCAATTATGCGATGGCCTACCGCCAGTTCGGCGATCCCGCCTATCTGGAGGCAGTCAGGCACGGCGTGGCCTTCCTGCGCGAGGCGCACTGGGATGCGGAATTGCAAGGCTACGACTGGACCTTGTCCTGGCAAGACGGCCGCAAGCAAGTGCTCGATCCGACCCGCCATTGCTACGGCCTGGCGTTCGTCCTGCTGGCTTACGCCCACGCCATGATGGCGAGCGTGGCCGACGCCAAAGAATGGCTGTATCAAACATACGACTTGCTGGAACAGCGTTTCTGGGAACCGCACGCCGGTCTGTATGCCGACGAAGCCAGCGCCGGCTGGCAGCTGCAAGCCTATCGCGGCCAGAACGCCAACATGCACATGACCGAGGCGCTGCTGGCGGCCTATGAAGCCAGCGGCGATACGCTGTTCCTGGACCGCGCCGAAATGGTGGCGCGCCATATCACCGTGCGCCAGGCCGCCCTCAGCAATGGCTTGATCTGGGAACACTACCATCCGGACTGGTCGGTCGACTGGGACTACAACAAGGAAGACAGCAGCAACATCTTCCGCCCCTGGGGTTTCCAGCCCGGCCATCACACCGAATGGGCCAAGTTGCTGTTGATACTGGAACGGCACCGGCCGCAGGAATGGCTGCTGCCGCGCGCCATCGAATTGTTCGACGCCGCCATGGATGCGGCCTGGGACATGGAGTGCGGCGGCATCTACTACGGCTTCGCGCCGGACGGCGTCATCTGCGACCAGGACAAGTATTTCTGGGTACAGGCAGAGAGCTTTGCCGCTGCCGCCCTGCTGGCCCAGCGCACCGGCAAGCATCGCTTCTGGGACTGGTACGACCATATCTGGCAATACAGCTGGCGGCATTTCATCGATCACCAGCATGGCGCCTGGTTCCGCATCCTGACGCGCGACAACCGCAAGTACAGCGACAAAAAAAGCCCGGCCGGCAAGACCGATTACCACACCATGGGCGCCTGTTATGAAGTGCTCGGCGTCTTGCAACAAAAAGGATGACGATGCGGTTCCTGCCGAATATGTCTCCTGAAGGCTTGTACTGAATATCTCTTGACCCGCGGCGCCGTCACGGCCCGCCACGTCGCCAGCCGGCCTCCCGGACCTGGCCACACCAGCAAATACTGAAATGCGAATTTAGTTCGTAGTGGTTAGGGCCTGCTGACCTGTGATTTGGGAGTGCGAACGTGCGGCAGGCGTTACAGGCCTAGGCACGACGACGCGCCGTAGTGGTGCTACGGCAAGGAGGCGGATGGCCGCCCCGAGTAACGACGGCATGTGACGCCTGCAGCCGTTCCCGGAGGGTTCCAACCAAAACGTGCGCTGGCCGCGTTGCATGGCTTGCTGGGGCACCAGCCCCAGCTACGCCACGCGCCTTGCCAGCACACGTTTTGCTTGGAACGCATCTCCCAAATCACAGGTCAGCAGGCCCTAAGTATTTCCGATTACTTTGCATCAGCAAGTAACGACTATAAGGAGGAACGATGAATAAGCAGGCATGCAGGAAACTTGCAGTGAGTGCGCTCGCGGTCATGTTGTTCGGCTGCGGCGATGGTTCAAATGGTATCGATGGAAAAGCCGCCAACGCCGAAGCGGCCGGCGCTAACGGCGTTCCAGGGCAGCCAGTAGTCGCCGCACCGGTGGCCGACGCCGACAGCGCGCTCAAGCCGCTGCCCGAACTGGCGCTGACCAAATACATCAATCCCTTCCTCGGCACCAGACAGCAACCCGGCGGCACCCATCCCGGCAACACCAGTCCGGCGGCAACCCTGCCGTTCGGCATGGTCTCCTTCGGCCCCGATACCGACATCGATCACCAGTATTATTCCAGCGGGTCGGGCTACAACTACGACAGCAACATGATCAACTACTTCAGCATGACCCGCATCAGCGGGCCGGGCTGCCGCAGCGGCGGCACCTTGCCGATCATGCCGACCATGCTGACCAGCCAGCTCGCCAGCAACACCAATCAGGTCATGCGCCAGGCCAGCAACACCTTCGATCACAAAGACGAAACCGCCGCGCCCGGCTATTACAAGGTGAAGACCAAGGACGGCATCGTCACCGAACTGACTGCAACCGCGCGCAGCGGCTTCGCGCGCTTCAGCTATCCGGACAAGACCAAGGCCATCCTGGTGATCGATGCGACCCAGAACAATTCAATGACCGGCGTCAGCGCCCAGATCTGGCAAGACCCGGCCGACGCCAGCGGCTTTTACGGCAAGACTTCCAACAAATTCAACTGCGGCGGCGCCTACGACGTGTATTTCTACATACAGTCCGGTTCCGCCTACGCCACGGCGCCGCGTTTCATCAACAATACCGGCACCCTGATCCTGAATTTCGATCTGTCCAAATCGGCCGGCAGCAGTGCGGCGGTCAAGATCGGCCTGTCGTATGTCAGCCCCGCCAATGCCTTGCGCAATCTGAAAAAGGAAAACGCCGGCTTCGATTTCGACAAGACCAGAAGCCAGGCCGACGCCACATGGAACACCCGGCTCAACACCATCCAGGTGGATGCGGCCGGCGCCAGCGGCGATTCCCTGACGCAGTTCTACACAGCCTTCTATCACGCCATGTCCGGCCCGACCTTGTTCAGCGACGTCGACGGCAGCTACATCGGCCTCGACAAGCAGCGTCACCAGACCGATACCTACAAGGACAAGAACGGCGCGCTGGTGCGCAGGAAGCACTACACCACCTTTTCCATCTGGGACACCTACCGCTCGCTCAGCGCCATGCATGCCTGGCTGTTTCGCGACGAGGCGGCCGACATGGCGCAATCGCTGGTGAACGACGCCGTCCAGTGCGGCGCCTTCCCGCACTGGGCCGACGCCAATGTCGATGACGTGCCGATGGAAGGCGACCACGCGCCGATGCTGCTGGCCAGCCTGCAAGCCTTCGGCGCTACCCGCTTCGACAGCGCCACCGCCCTGACCTACATGAAACGCGCCGCCTTCGGTCCCAGCACGGACTGGCCGCAATGGCCCGCCTGCAACGGCAATCCGGCTTTCGGCAGGAACGTGGCGGGCACCGCGCAAGGCAATATGCCGGATTACCTCAAGCTAGGCTATGTTGCCGAGGGCAGCGACGCCAGCGGCATCCATACCGGTTCGCTGACGATCGAAGGCGCCAACCGCGATTTCGCCATCGGCCGTTTCATCAGTAACCTGGCGCCCGGCGATACTTCGGCCGACGACAAAAAGAGCGCAGCGGCGCTGCTGACGCGCGGCGAGAACTGGAAGAACATCTTCAATCCGACTACCAAAGTACTGGCGGTCAAGGACCTGGCCGGCAACTGGGCTTCGCCCTCACAGGACGACGGCTATCACGAAGGCACGGCTGCCCAGTATCTGTGGGCGATTCCGCATGACCTGAGCAAGATCGCTACCGCCCTGGGCGGCAACGCGGCCGCCATCCAGCGTCTCGACACCTTGTTTTCCATCAGCGCCAAAGCCGGAACGCCGGCCGGGCTGACGCTGGACAGCAGCCGCCTCAACGGCGGCGAAAACTCGGATGACTTCTACATGGGCAACGAACCCGGCTTCGCCTCGCCATGGGCCTATAACTGGACCGGCATGCCTTCTCGTGCGCAGTTCGTGCTGCCGCAGATCATGGCCGCCACCTTCTCCAGCAAACCCGAGGGCTTGCCGGGCAATGACGATGTCGGCGCCACTTCGGGCTGGTATGTGTGGGCATCGCTGGGACTGTATCCGATGATTCCCGGCGTACCCGGACTGACGATGGCGACGCCGCAATTCTCCAGCGTCACGATCCAGCTGGCGGACGGCAAACGCTTGCTCATCAAGCGCGACAAGAATGCCGCCTTTGTCAAAACCCTGAAAGTGAATGGCCAGGACTGGCCCAGCACCTGGCTGCCGCTGAGCAAAGTGCAGGCCGGCGGCACGCTGGATTTCAGCGTCTCCGACCAGCCGACTTCGTGGGGCCAGGCCAGCGCGCCGCCGTCCGGCGCCGTCGGCAACTTTTCCCAGTCTCCCTGACGCAATTCAAAGGATGCGGATCGGCCATCCGGCCGGTTCGCCGGCGTTCGCCTGCCGCTGGCGCGGGTCGCGTTCGCCGTCATGCAAGCAGGCCAGCTTCATCCAGAAATTTGGACTTTCAAAAATAATGCTATTGGAGGAACAATGAATCTGCACTCGAACAAAGATCTCAGACATAAGCTGGCCATCGGCATTGCCGCCACAGCGCTGTTCGGCTGCGGCAGCGGCTCGGACCAGCCATCCGCCGGAAGCACAGGCGCCTCTGCCGCGGCCAACAGCCTGGTTAAAGATGCTGTGCCGGCAAACACCGAAGCCTTCACCAAGGTCGCACTGACCCAGTACGTCAATCCCTTCATCGGCACGGCGGATTCATCGGCGCCGGCCACCGACCCTGTGCCCGCGGGCGCCAGGGGCGGCACCTTCCCCGGCGCGACGACGCCGTTCGGCATGGTGCAATGGACGCCCATGACCCCCAGCAACGGCGGTCAGGATCATCCGGTGGGCTACATCTACAAGGAAAAGACCATCACCGGTTTCCCGCTGACGCAGATGAGCGGCTCCGGCTGCGACGGCAATGAAGGCGAACTGCCGATCATGCCGACCTTCGACACCAGCTCAGTCGGCGTCAACGCCAAGGAAAATTTCGATCACAAGAATGAAACGGCGCGGCCCGGTTATTACCAGGTGACCTTGAACGACGGCATCAACACCGAGCTGACGGCGACCACCAGAAGCGGTTTCGGCCGCTTCACCTTCCCGGCCAGGTCCGCCATCGCCAGCGCCAACAAGACACCCTATCTGGTATTCGACGCCACACGCAGCAACACCATCTCGCCGACCACCGGCGTCATCAAGACCGAGGGCAAGGATGGCTTGTCCGGCTCCACCGTCGGCGGCAAATTTTGCGGGGCGCGCACTTACACCCTGTACTTCTACGCCAAGTTCGACCGCAGCATCACCGCCGCCATCAGCAACGGCAAGGCTAACGTGAGCTTCGACGCCAGCAGCAAGCCGGCGGTGCTGATGAAGATCGGCCTGTCCTATGTCAGCAGCGACAATGCCCGCAAGAACCTGGAACAGGAAAACCCGGGCTGGGACTTCAACGCCGTGCGCGATGCCGCCGCCGATGCCTGGAACAAGCGCCTCAACACGATCCAGGTCACTGGCGGCAGCGAGACCGAAAAACGCAAGTTCTACACCGCGCTATATCACTCGCTGCTGTCGCCCAACACCAATAGCGACGTCACCGGCGACTATCTCGGCTTCGACCAGAAGACCCACAAGGTGCAGGACGGCCGCACCCAGTATGTCAACTACTCCAACTGGGATGTGTACCGCAGCCTGATCCCCTTGAACGGCATGCTGTTTCCCAAGGAAACCAGCGACATGATGCAATCGCTGGTCAACGACGCCGACCAGTGCGGCGCCATCCCGCGCTGGGCGCCGATCAATGTCGACGCCGGCATCATGCCGGGCGACTCCGGCGTGCCGACCATCATGGGCGGCTACGCCTTCGGCGCCACCAACTTCGACGCCAGGAAAGCCTTGGACTACATGACCCTGGCCGGCAACAAGGCCGATGTGCAATGCACCGGCGATCACGTGCGCGACAGCGTCGACCGCATGAACGACTATCTGGTGCATGGCTATGCCGCCATGGACAACGGCTGGTGGGCCGGCTCGCTGACGTTTGAGTTCGGCACTGCGGATTTCGCCACCGCGCAGCTGGCCAAGGCCCTGGGCGACAACATGAACTACCAGCTATTCCTGAGCCGCTCCGCCAACTGGAAAAACCAATTCAACCCGACGCAAAAACAACTCCTGCCGCGCTATCGCAACGGCAGCTGGCTGCTGAACCCGCAGCCGAACGCCGACATGGTGGAAGGCAACGCCGAGCAATATACCTGGATGTCGGCCTACGACGCGCGCGGCCTGTTCAACCTGGCAGGCGGCAACGCGGCGGCCATAAAGCGCCTCGACGCCTTCTTCCAGAATCTCAACGCCGGCATGAACCTGCCCAACTTCTACATGGGCAATGAACCGAGCTTCGCCACGCCCTGGCTGTACAACTGGAGCGGTGCGCCGTGGCGTACGCAAAAGGTGGTGCGCGACGTGGCCAACACGGTGTTCTCGGACGATCCGGGCGGCTTGCCGGGCAATGACGATCTCGGCGCTGTCTCGTCCTGGTACGTGTGGGCGGCAATCGGTTTGTATCCGGAAATCCAGGCGGTCAGCGGCTTGACTGTCGGCAGCCCGATGTTCGACAAGGTGGTGATCCGCTGGGCCGACGGCAGCAAGAAACTGGCGATCAACGCCAAAGGTGCCGCCAGCAACTCGCCGTATATCCAGACCCTGGCGCTGAATGGCCAGGCGCTGGACATGCCCTGGCTGTGGCTGAAGGACTTGAAGGACAACGCCACGCTGGACTTCACGCTGGCAGCCAGCCAGTCGCAATGGGGCCAGGATTCCGCGTCCAGGATGCCTTCCTTCGGCCTCGATGGCTTCACCAATCTGGCTGACGCCCTGAACAATCGCGGCATAGGCACTGATGGCCAGAAAACCACGCGCGGGCTGGAGGGCTATACCTACGACATGGGCGGCTGGAGCTATTCCTCGCAAGCGCTGGCGGCGGCCGGGGCGACGGCGGGCGGCAGCGTCAGCTTCAACGGCATCCGGTTCACCTGGCCGGACGGCAAGTCAGGGTTGGATAATATGGTCAGCCAGGGCCAGACCATTACCCTGGCCAAGCCGCGGGCAGCGACCACGCTGGCCATTCTGGGTAGTTCGACCAATGCCTCAAGCGCACCGACCGGCAAGCTGACCGTCACCTATACCGACAATACCCAGGCCAGTTTCGACCTGCGCTTCGACGACTGGACCCTGGGCGGCGGCTCCGCCAAGGTCGGCAGCTACAACCAGATTGCCCTGACCAGCGCCCATCGGGTCGACCAGAACGGCAATACCGACAGCACCAAGGCCTATGTCTACTACTGGGACGCGCAACTCGACAAGACCCGTACGGTCAAGAGCATCGCCCTGCCGTACCAGACCGACAACGGTGCCGTGATGCACGTGTTTGCGATGGAACTGAAGTAGATTGAAAGACGCCTACGGCTCAGTCGTGCTGTAAGCGCAAACCGCTCCCTGCGATGCGCCTAGAATTCCGCGTGCAGCCGCAGGGAGCCCACCGTCACCGGTCCGCGGTCGGCGTTGTAGGCAGGATTGTAGAAGCGCTGCACATCCGCCGTCAGCGCAACCGCTTTCGACAGGCTGTAGCTGTAATAGGCTTCCAGGATGCGTTCCGGCCGGTAGTTCAGCTGGCCGTCGCCGATGAACACGCCCAGTCCGCCGGCAGCCAGGTATTCCTGATGCGCCTTGCTCAAGCCGTTTTGTATCACGGCGAATCCGACGGTGTCATTGTCGCGGTGCCAGCTGCCGCCCTTCACGGAAACGCCGGCGGTCACGGAACGTTCGATTTCGGAGAATGAATAGGTTTCGGTCTTGCCGTCGTTGCGGCTGACACGCGCAAAGACGCCGACATCGCTGCCCAGGCTCTGCTCGACATTGATTCCGTAGCCATGCTTGATCTGGCTCTTGCGCACCTGCGCCACATCGGGCGTGCCGCCGTTGAGCGCGGCATACGCCAGCGCATCGGAAAAGCTGCCCATGATCTCCTTGCTGCGGAAAGCCAGCAGGCGCAGCTTGCCGGGCTGGCCGCCGATCACGTGATCGTGCTCAAGCTCGATCTGGTCGCTGTGATACTTGGCGATGCGGGTATCCAGGCGCTGCCCGTTCGACTCCAGCGGCACCATGAACCTGCCGGCGCGCACCACCCAGTCGTCATAATAATATTCCGCCGCTCCGCCCCAGGTGTAGCCGCGGGTATCACCGGCATAATCATAGGGACCATAGGTCGACAAGGCCCAGTTGAGGAATTGCGTGCGGCCGTCGTGGGCGTAAGCATTGCTGTCGAAGATATCGATGATGCTCAAGTTGCCCAGCGTGACCGCCAGGCGGCGCTTGTCGATCATGCCGGCCAGCTGGTTGGGCGCCGACTCGACCGCCTGTTTGTCGCCGCCAAAACCCCAGGTCTGCCTCAGGAACAGGCGCGCCCGGTAAAAGGTAGGGTTGGGACTGCTGCCCTTCTGCTGCTCCGAATCCATCATCCCGCCCAGGCCGGTCAGGCCCGACATCGGCACGGCTTGCACCACCTCCGGATTGAAGTACAGCTCGCCGCCGGTCCAGGGCCGCAGGCCGAGGAACAAGGTGCCGGAGAAGGAATAGCCTTTTTCGGCCGCAGTGCCCAAGCTGTTGGTTCCTGAATACGCGGCGTCAAACGAGGGCTTCTTTTGCCAGACGTAGGTTGCCTGTCCGTGCACGCCCCAGCTTTCTTCTTCGACATCGTCCGCATGCGCGGCCAGCGGCGCCGCTGCCACGGCCATCAGCGCCAGGCTTAACCAAAGCCGGTTGCCGCGGCCGGGCACGAAATGATTGCTTGCTATGCGCGCTAATTGTTGACGTGACATGGATTTTGAACGCAGGCGCAATGCCGTCGAGTTTTACGAAATGGCGATGATATTACCGCATCGCCGCGCCTGAACCGTATTTAACGCTTGGCCTTGCCCGCCTCGACCAGCGCCGCCATGGCCAGCGACTCATCGTCGGCCTGCGCACTCAACCCGGCAATCACGGTGGCCTGGTTCTGCGCCGGCTGGTTCTGGCTGACCTTCCACTTGCCGGACAAACGGGTAATCACGATTTCGATGCCGACAATGGCGCCCATCAGTTTTTCCGTGTAATCCTGCGGCGCGTCGGACAGCTGCCAGGGCTGCGCGAAAGCGGCTTCGTTGTGCGCAGTCAGCGCCGCCAGGTGCGCCGGCAGCCAGCTGGCGTCGTCGATGATGCGCAGCGTGCCGTAGGCATGCGCGACGGCGTAGTTCCAGGTCGGCACCACCTTGCCGGTCTCGGCCTTGGTCGCATACCAGGACGGCGTGATATACGCTTCCGGGCCGTGGAATATCGCCAGCACTTCCACCTCTTTACGGAAATCCTGCCAGACCGGATTGGCGCGCGCCACATGTCCGTGCAAGGTGCCGAAAGGGCCGTCTTGCGCAGACAGCAGCAAGGGGATGTGGTTGGCGTTGAGCCCGTCCGAGGACAGCGTCACCAGAGTAGACAGGGGACGCGCGCGTATCAGCTCGTGCAGGACTTCGATTCTCGGTTCGTCAAAGTGCTTGGGGATATACATGGTGGGCTCGTGTGAAGTATCTGGCCGGCTAAGGATTACCGAAAAATTCAACGCTGGTTCGCATAGGCATCCGGCACAAAACGCTCCATCAGCGCCTGCGGCCGGGCGGGCGCCGTGAAACCGAACTTGGCGTACAGCCCGTGCGCGGTGCTGGTCGCCAGCATGAAACGCCGCAGCCCCTGCAGCCTTGGATGCGCCATGACCGCCGCCATCAGCTCGGCGCTGTAGCCTTTGCCGCGATGTTCGGCCAGCACGAAGACATCGACCAGGTAGGCAAACGTCGAATAATCGGTAACGACCCGCGCATAGGCCACTTGCCCGCTACCGGCAAACAAGCCGAAATTCAGCGAATGGCGGATCGATTCTTCCACCATCGCCAAGGGAATGCCGCGAGCCCATGCCGATTCTTCAGACAGGAAGCGATGAATCAGCGGAATATCCAGTTCAGCCGCTTCGGTGGTGATGCGCAGTTCGTCCATCGGGGGGATGCTTTCAGGTTGTTTACGGAAAACCACAGGCCTGTAAATTAGCATACTCCCGAATGAAAAACAGCGCCGTGGCGGCGCTGTGTCTCAAATGCTACTCTTCGGTTTTCTCACGCATCGCTTGCCAGGGCCTTGCGGCCGGCATCTTCATCCAGCTCGCCTTCCCACTTGGCGATCACCGAGGTCGCAATGCCGTTGCCGATCACGTTGGTGGCGGTACGGCCCATGTCGAGGAACTGGTCGATGCCGATGATCAGCAGGATGCCGGCTTCCGGCAGATGGAACATCGGCAGGATGGCGGCCACCACCACCAGCGAACCGCGCGGCACGCCGGCCATGCCCTTGCTGCTCACCATCAGCACCAGCAGCATGGTGAGCTGCTGGGCAAACGACATTTCGATGTTGTAAGCCTGGGCCACGAACAAGGCGGCGAACGCCTGGTACATCATGGAGCCGTCAAGATTGAAGGAATAACCGAGCGGCAGCACAAAGCCGGTGATCTTGTTGTTGACGCCGAATTTCTCCAGCTGCTCCATGGTCTTCGGATAGGCTGCTTCGCTGCTGGCGGTGGAAAACGCCAGCATGATCGGCTCTTTCAGCAGGCGCAGCAAGGTGAAGATCCCGCCGCGCAGGAAGACATAGCCCATCCCGATCAGCAAGGCCCACAGCGTAGCCAGGCCGACATAGAAACCGCCGAGGAACTTGGCGTAGGTCGCCAGCACGCCAAACCCTTGCACCGTGATCACGGCGGCGATGGAGGCAAACACGCCGAGCGGAGCGAAGCGCATCACGTAGTCCGTGACCTTCAGCATGACGTGCACCAGGCCATCTATCGCCGCGGTCACTACCTTTGCCGATTCACCCTTGACCGAAGCCAGGCCGAATCCGAAAAACAGCGAGAACACCAGGATCTGCAAGATTTCATTCTTTGCCATGGCGTCGACGAAACTGCTCGGGAACACGTGGGAAACGAAATCCTTCAGGTTGAAGCCGCTGGTATTGAGCTTGGTGTCGGCGCCCAAGGCCGGCAGCGGCAGGTTGAGCGCGTGGCCGACCTGGAGCGCGTTGACGAACAACATGCCCAGCGCCAAAGACAACAGGGAGGCGATCACGAACCAGCCCAGCGCCCGGATGCCGATACGGCCGACCGAGCTGCTGTCCTTCATGCCGGCAATGCCGGACACCAGCGTGCCGAACACCAGGGGCGCGATGATCATCTTGATCAGCCGCAAAAACACATCGGTGATGATGGAGAAATAGGCGGCGATTTCCTTCGCCGCCGCTTCGTCCGGCGCCAGGTTGTGGCAGATGTAACCGACCACTATGCCAAGGACCATGCCGACCAGAATCCAAGTCGTTGCCTTCATTTTCTTCATTTGCGTATCCTGCCGTTAACCATACAAAAAATACTCTTGAGCCGAGCCGGGCCCTGCAAAGGATTTGCCGCCCCGTCATCTGCGCTTGTCCAGGCTGTGTTGTTTTGTGTCGACCCGCATTTGCAGAATTGCCAAGCAGAAAGTAGCAACGCAGATTTTGCGCAAATGGCAATATCCTGCGAGTCCAAATAACCAGGCCCCCATGGCGGAGCCCCTGCGAAACCCGACGCCGGCGGCAGGCTTGAAACCGCCGTTGCCGTCCGCAAACAGGCCCGCATGTTACCTTACAAAACATAACGCAATCAACCAAAAACGACGACCCGGGAAGCAGGAAACGCTGAAGCCGCGCAAGCTGCGGGCAGGCTTGCTGCAAGCAGCGTTTCATCCGTGCAAAAATGAGACAAATTGACCGCCCGGCGTATCCCCGCCACCTAATCACCACGGCTTTTCCCTGCCTGCTGTATCCCCATCCAGCTATAGAGAGCAGGTCCCCGCTTTATTTTGAGTTTAGCGCCCTAAAATCCCGCGTTTAGCATCGCCCTGATGTATATTTCTTCGTGGAAACTATAACAATGTTTTATCCTGGAGATAGCAATGCCAAAACGTAGCATGAGCAGCGTCATTTTTTGCCTTACAACATTAGGATTCAGCGCAAGCGCGTTCGCGGAACCGCCGACCATTAAAATCGGCGTCATCGGCCCGATCACCGGCCCCTCGGAAGACATGGGACAAAGCATGATCGGCGGCGCCAGGGTCTTCCTGGCCGACATCAACCAGGTGGGCGGCGTCCTTGGACGCAAGATTGAACTGGTCGAGCGCGACGATCATGCCAAGCCGGACGTCGGAGCGGCCATGGCCAAGGAAATGATCGAGAAGGACGGCGTAGTCGCCGTGGTCGGCTTCGGCAACACCGGCGTCGCGCTGCCTGCAGCGAAACTGTTCCAGGAAGCCAAGATCCCGCTGATCGTCACGGGCGCCACCGGCGCCACCATCACCAAATCCTTCATGCCGCCGGCCTATCCGGTCAGCTACATCTTCCGCACATCCGCCAGCGATGCGCTGCAGCCGATCGTGATCCTCAACGACGTGATCGACCGCCGCAAGATCGACAAGATCGCGCTGCTGCACGATGACAGCCCCTACGGCCAGTTCGGCAAGCAAAGCATGCTGACCGAGCTGGGACGGCGCAACATCAAACCGGTCCTGGTGGAAAGTTTCAAGGTCGGCGACCAGGACATGACGACGCAGCTGCAGCACGCCCGCGACAACGGCGCGCAAGCTGTCGTGATGTACTGCCTGGCTCCCGAGGGCGCGATGGTGGTGAGAAGCGCGGAAAAGCTGAAACTGCACCTGCCGATCGTCGGACCTTGGGGCATGTCGCAGCAAACCTTTATCGACAAGGCCGGCCAGGGAGCGGAAGGCGTGCGCAGCTCGGTGACCTTCATCGAAAACGAACTGAGCTCAGTCAGCAACCAGTTCTCGCTGACCTATCGCAATGTGAACAAGACCAACCACATTCCTTCCGCCGTGGCCGCGGCGCAAACCTATGACGCCTTGCGCCTGATCACGCTGGCGATATTCCAGGCCAACTCGGTGGATGGCGTCAAGGTCAAGGATGCGCTGGAGAACCTGCAGGTGCACACCACCTCCACCATTGTTTCGCGTTATTTCAAGCCGTTCTCGCCGACCGACCATGAAGCCATCGACCTGAACATGATCGTCATGGGTGAAATTCGCAACGGCAAGGTAGCGTATGCGTACAAGGAAGATGCCAGCAGCGGATCGATTGCGCGCACCAAGAAGGCCAGTAACTGAATTGCCGGCGCCGGACAGTTAGCGTTACCAGCCCGGCGCCTGAATCCCGGGACGATTGAACCCCACGCTGGCTGGCCCGGGATTCAGGTATCGCCGCTGACCGAAGGCGCAAACGCCGATCTTCATGCCGCGACTCTTGCCAATTCTTGGCAATATATCGCCGGCACTTTGACCTCCCGATATGAGCGGCGGCTATGTTAAATTGGTCCTTTTGCTGCCTACACATAGCTATGCCACGCAACATAGAAATCAAGGCGCGCGTCGATACAAACGCAGCCGATCTGCGCCGCCAGATACGCGCTGAATTTTCCTCCATCCAGCCTCTCGACGCATTGGAGCAAGCGCATATCGCCGAGGCCATCGAATGGCTTGATTCTGGCGCGGAGTTGTGCCGCCTGGCCAAGCCGGCAACGCCGCCGCAACACCTGGTGTCGTACTTTGTCGTGGTGGACGATGGCCACGTGCTGCTGGTCGATCATCGGAATGCCCAACTCTGGCTGCCGCCGGGCGGCCACGTCGAACCGGGCGAACATCCACGCGCCACCGTGCTGCGCGAGCTGGCAGAAGAGCTGGGCTTCAGCGCTTCACACGCGGTTCAAGCGCCTGTGCTGCTGACCGCCACCACAACCGTCGGACTCACCGCTGGCCACACTGACGTCTCGCTTTGGTATGTCGTGCGCGCCAGCCGCGCTCAGAAAATCGATTTCGACGAAAGAGAATTCAATGCTGTGCGCTGGTTCCCGTTTACCGAGGTTCCGTTAGAGCGGAGCGATCCGCATATGCATCGCTTTCTCAGGAAATTGGGCAGCGCTGAATCCGCTACTGCGTAGCGCAACTGAAACTCGCAGCCAGGTTGATATCGCCCGCGCCCTTGTATTTCGGCCATGCCGGAAATTCGCATAGCGGCCTGGTGCGACCAGGGATTCCAGCCGTATCCGAGACAATCTGCGCTACCGGCGCGCTGCCCTGCTCCACCCAGCTCTCCAGAGCCGTCAGCGAATCCCAGGCGGCGTTGAAGACCGTCGACAGCGAATGGCCGTAACCGGGGATTTCGTAGTAGCGGACGAAGCCATCAACCGCAGCGCTGCCCATGGTCGACTGCAGGCGGCGGAAATAATCCTCGCTGGAACGGGTGCTGACCAAGGCATCCGACATGCCGTGCGCCATCAGGATTTTCCCGCCTTTGGCCATGAATGCCGACAAATCAGTCTTGTTGATGTCTTGCATGAGCGTGAGCTGATCGATGCGCGCCTGCCATGCGCCCGCATGCTGCGGGTCTAACGACAGGGAATCGAATGCCGGATCACGCGTGATGAAATGCTTCGCCCATTGATCCCAGAACGTCGCCCAGTATGGCGCGTCGGCCGGCATGGGCTGCGCCGGCTGGCTGTCGCCCAAGGCCAGCAGCCTTACCGTCTTCTGCGCCACAGAGTCGCCGGCCAGGCCGAGATCGGCGCCCCATACATTAAAGCCGGGAAACTGCGTTTCGCCGCTGCCGAGAGGATGGTCGAACGTGATTGCAGTGCTATAGATCTTCAACGCCGCGATCTGCGCATCGGACAGGCAATTGTCGCCCGTATCTGCGCCGCCGGCACAGCGCAATGGCGCGCCGTTCAGCATTGCGCTGGCGGGATCGAAGCCGCTATTGCATGCCTGCATGTTGCTGATCAAGCCGTCCTTGACGCCATCCTGCGCATCGCAGGCTGCCATCGCCGCGTCATACAGCGTCTTGCGCTTAGCCAGGTTCAAATAGGCATTCGGCATGGCAAAAGCGCGCGTGATGCGGCCGAACTGCAGGTCCAGGCTGGCCGCGGCCCAGGCCGGATAAAGCGCGATCACGCCATCCCAATCCTGCGGCCAGCGCTGCACCACCGCCAATGCTTCGCGGCCGCCGGTCGAACCGCCGGCGAAGTAGGACTTTTGCGGCAGCCCGCTGGCGTAATACTGCCTGATCAGATGAATCGCCACATCGCGTGTTTTCTTGAGCGCGTCGCCGGCAAAATTCTGCAAGGCTTCGTCGTTCTGTCCGAACGAACCGTCACGGCTGCCCATCTGGTTGGCCTGGTGCCCCGAATCGCTGGCAAAGGTCGCGTAGCCGCGCGCCAGCGGCTTGGCCTTGTCGAGCGGGCCGGCCGAGACGTTGCCGCCGACATCGGGAACAGTGCCGTTATACCCGCCGCCGCCGAACATCAGCGCCTTGTGATTCCAGACGGTCGGCAGATCGAGCTGGAACTTGATTTTCGGCGCGGCCGGATCGACCGGGTTGATCTCGCCCTTCACCAGGCAATACTCGCCCGTCGCCGCCACGCCAGCGCCGGCAGGCGGTACGCTGTGCGCATCGGTCACGATGGCGCCGGTGGTCGGCAAGCCGATGGTTTGAGCAGAGATTGCCATGCCGTTCAGCTGGGTACAACTGAGCGGTTCAGCGCCGGCTTGCAGCTCGCTGCTGCATCCCGCGGACAGTAGAGCCAATCCCAGCAGGAGCGGAAAAGCACACAAGCGGCAAAGCCGCGCATTGAGGCTGTATGTTTTACTGGCAGGGCCTGGCGCTTCATACGTTCTCAGAAAAATTTCTCGATGCATCATGAGTGCAGTTCCTCCAGTAAGTGTTGGTCGTGACTATGTATTCAGCTCACGTAACAATAAACTAGTCTGGCGAAATTTATCGGGACGGCAAAAACCAAGAGGCCCTCGTACCGAACAATGCAGTTCATTTAAGCGAGCATAGCGGACGATAGACGGCGGTTTCCCTGCGCGATGAACACAAGAAAATTGCGGCCCCGCAGGCCGCAATCCTTGAATACCCGCTCAACCGCATGCAACGCTGCTTGCTATTGCGCGCTTACCTTCTGCACAGCACGATCATCGTCGCCTTGGAAAAATTCCTTCAGCAAACTGAAATACGCATCCGTTTCTTCCACCCATGGCCGGTGTCCGCTGCGTTCAAAGACCATCATCCTGCTGCTGGCGGCAGGCAGCGCTGCCTTGATTTCGCTGGCGATCTTGGGCGTGCCGACGCGGTCGTAACGTCCTGCGGCGACCAGGGTCGGGACTGTGAAAGATTGCATGCGCGCACGCGGATCGTAGTGCTTCATGGTGCCGCCCACCAGCCACTCCGGATCCTGGCCGATGAAACTGAGGTAGACATCGGAATTGGCGGCGTCGGTCGGATCGCCGGAGCTATACAGCTTGCTTTCCATATCCGGATCGCGCCAGTAGATGTCCAGCTCGGTCTCTCCATACAGCTTTCCATATTCAGGCGCGCTCGACTTGACGCCGTGTGCGCGCAGCTGCATCAGTTGCTGCCATATCTCGGGGAACTGGTTGCGCGCAGTGAAATTGACGCTGTCGATATTCTGCTGCCAGCTGTGCGCATTGAGCATCGTGCTAGACAGCACAAGCTTGGCGACATGCTGCGGATACTTCAGCGCATAGGCGAGCGCTGGCATGCCGCCGTATGAATGGCCGAGCAGCGAGATGCGCTCGTAGCCCAGCGCGATGCGCAATGCTTCGATGTCCTCGGCGTCGCGTTGAACCGTATATTCCGAGGCGCGCTTCGGATCGAGCCTATCCGAACGGCCTCTGCCGATGTTATCCAGATAGACGACGGTATGCTCCGCGGCGAGCCGGGAAAACCACGGATGGAACGACGCGTGGCTTGAGCCCGGGCCGCCGGCGATCAGGAAGACCGGCGAACCGGAGCCCTCGGTTTCATAATAGATTTTGCCGTATCTTGAAGGAGCAAACTGCCCTTTGCCATGCATCTCTATGCCTGTCTTGGCGGACGCCTCGGGGCCGGCCTGAGTCTGCGCGCTGGCGGGAAGCCAGGCAAACATCGCGGCGGTCAATGCAAGTGCAGCGATTTTTTTAACATCGAACTGGTTGAATCTGGCTTTCATTTTCTTCTCTCTCTCTCTTCTCTCTTTTATCGGAATTTTTGAAACGAAGCGATGATGCAATTACCTTGATAACGCTGCGCGAGTCTCGATGAAGCTGGTGACGCGGCTGGCAATCTCTGCCGAGTCTTCTTCCAGCGCGAAGTGGCCGCTATCGAGAAGGTGCAGCTCGGCGTTCTTGATATCCTGCAGATAAGCCTTGGCGCCGGCTTCGATGAACAAGGGGTCGTTCTTGCCCCAGACGATCAGCGTCGGCGGCTGGCTCTTGCGGAAATAAGCATGCCAGGCGGGATATTGTTCTACGTTGGTATGGTAGTCGACCAGCAGACCCATCTGGATCTTGCGATTCCATGCGTTTTTCAAGCCGTCCTGGTCATGCATCCACGCATCGGGACTCAGCTGCTCGGGATTGCGGGCGCCGGTCTTGTACATGAATTGCACGCCTTGCGGACTTAGCACCTGCGACATGGCTTGCTCGGTCTCGGCATTGATGCCGACGCTGAGCTGCTTGATGTCGCTTGCCACCTGGGCGGACAAGCCTTCCTTGTAGGCATTGGCGTTCTGGATGACCAGGGCGGAAATCCACTCAGGGTGTTTAGCCGCGATGCGGAAGCCGACCGGTCCGCCGAAATCCTGGACATACAGCGCAAATTTCGTGAGCCCCTTCTTTTCCAAGAAACGCGTCATGACATCGGCCAGGCCGTCAAACGTCGGCGTGAACGGCACGCCCTCCGGCACTTCGCTGTAGCCGCTGCCCGGATAGTCGGGCGCAATCACGTGGAATTTCCCCATCAGCGCAGGAATCAGATCGCGGTACATATGCGATGACGATGGAAAGCCATGCAGCAACAGAATGGTCGGATTGGCCGGATTGCCTGCCTCGCGATAGAAAATCTTGATGCCGTCCACGTCCTGGGTGCGGTAAGCCACTTGCGTCGCGGCCTGCGCCTCCAGCGAGGAAAACAGCGCGATGCATAGTCCGATTAATGTCGATTTCATGAATCTCTCCTGAGGGAAATGAGTGTGGACCGGTAGTTTTTCACTTCTTTCAAATATTCCACGGGAGAAATATACCTGCATCCACTGGCACTGATAAGATGGGTAATTACTGAAACAATGTCCATCATTAATGGACAATAAACAGGCACCCAATATGGCGGATATTTCCTCAGTCAATCTCAATCGTCTGCTGATCTTTGTCACGGTGGTGGAAGCCGGCTCGCTCACTGCCGCGGCCAATCGATTGGGCCTGACCAAGACCATGGTCAGCACCCACATGCAGCGCCTGGAGAGCGAAATCGGCGCCAGCCTGCTGGTGCGCACCACGCGCCGCCTTAACCTGACAGACGCCGGCGAAGCCTTTTATGAAGCCAGCCGCCGCATCGTCAGCGACGCCGAGACCGCGATCTCCGCCGCCGGACACGATACAGAAGAGCCGCGCGGCACCCTGCGCATCACTGCGCCGGTCGACTATGGCGCGACGGTAGTCGCGCCGGTGGCTGTCGCCCTGCAGCAGCGCTACCCGCGCCTCAAAATAGAATTGCTGGCCGGCGACCGTTTCTTCGACCTGATCACGGACGGCATCGACGTGGCGATACGCATAGGACGGCTGACCGACTCCGGCCACCAGGCAGTCCGCATCGGCAGCTTCGAGCACTGGCTGGTGGCGAGTCCGCAGTTTCTTGAACGGGTTGGCATGCCGCGGACGCTGGATGATCTGAAAGACTTGCCGTTTGTGGCGCTATCGGTATTGCCGCAGCCGCTGAACTGGACCTTCAAGACACAAGGCGGGACCGAACAAACCGTACGCTTCAATTCGACGTTTTCCGCGAACACCGCTTATGCCGCCGGCATCACCGCGCTGGCGGGAGCCGGGCTGGCGGTCTTGACGGATTTTGCGGTGGCTGAGCATGTTGCGGCCGGTCGCCTGGTGCGCGTGCTGCCGGAGTGGGAATTATCGGACGGCGGGATTCATGCGGTGTTTCCGGCGGCGCGGCATCGGCCGAAGAAGACGCGGGTGTTCATCGATGAGCTAAGAAATCATGTCAACAAATCGGACGGCGCAGCCGTCAGCCTCGACCCAAACCGGACAGTTCCTGAATGCAACTAGATTAGTTCGAAATGACGGGTGGCTAAATTGACCAGTAAACCTACAATGAAAAGGCTTTACAGGAGTGAATCAAGATCTTTGGCAGGGAAGTCATTCAAATCTCTAAGGAGACAATCGTGCGGATGCTATTGAACGTCAAATTTCCCAATACCGAATTCAACGCAGCGATCAGGGACGGTTCGGCCAGCAAGAAAATGGGCCAGATTCTGGAGGAGTTAAAACCGGAGGCGGCTTACTTCACCGAACAACACGGGCAGCGAACAGCCCTCCTGATCGTCAACCTCGATGACCCTTCGAAAATCCCCATGCTTGCCGAGCCATGGTTTCTGACTTTTAATGCCAATGTGGAGTTGAGAGTGGTCATGACGCCAGAGGACTTGAAGAGGGCCGGGCTTGAAGAGCTGGGCAGAAAATGGGTATTTTAGGGCGCCAAAGGATTCTTTTACCTGGATCACCGTACAGTCGACGCCAAGCACGCGATCATCACCGATACCTTTGCGACGCCGGCATCGGTACACGACAGCATGCCGTATCTGGGGCGGCTGGATCGACAGCGCAGTCATTTCAGCTTTCCTGTCAGTGCGGTGGGCCTGGACGCCGGCTACTTCACGCCGGCGGTATGCCAAGGGCTGGAACAGCGTGGCATTGCCGGGATCATGGGGTATCGCACACCCAATCACAAGCCAGGGACTTTCTATAAACGCCAATACCAGTATGACGCGTATCGCGACGAGTACCTATGTCCGCAAGGTCAGGCGCTACTCCACAGCACGACTAACCGGATCGGCTATCGCGAGTACAAATCGAACGCAGCCATCTGCCAGCGCTGCCCTGTGCGCACACAATGCACTAGCAGCGCCAATGGGGTGAAGGTCGTCGTGCGGCACGTGTGGGCCTGAGCGAACGCGTCGTCGTCAAAGATGCCGGCGCCGGCCGGCTGGAAGTGCAGCACCTGGCCGAGCCGCAAGCCACGCCGGTATATGCCGACGATTTCTGGCAGGCTTACGCTGGCGACACCTTGATCGCCGAGTGGCACACGCCAGGTAAAGCCGAATGAGTGACGACATGCGCGCCATTGAGACCTGGGCCGGTGCACTGCTGGCCAGGCTGGAACCCGGTCAACGCCGGGTCGTCAATCACAAAATTGCACAGGACCTTCGCCGCAGTCAGGCGCGGCGCATAGCCGGACGGCGCCACCCACACGGCGCGCAAGGAACGCAAAGAGCTGGGCGGGAAGAAAGGCAGAATCAAGCGCCAGAAGGCCGCTATGTTCGAAAAAATACGCACACAGAAGAATCTCAAGACCCAACAGGACGCGAATCAAATATCGGTCGGGTTCGTCGGTCGCGTGGCGCGGATCGCCCGCGTGCATCAGGAAGGGCTGAAAGACAAGGTGTCTAAAAAAGGGCTGGAGTATCAATATCCGGCCCGGCCTCTGCTTGGTTTCAGTGCAACGGATCAGGCGTTGATACGGGATTCGCTATTGCGACATTTGGGCATGTTTCAATGCTGCCGGATACGCTATCAAAATATGATATCAAACCATTTTACGTGATATCAAAATATGCTATCATTCATGCATGAAATCCAAGCACAGAAAAACACTGCAAGCGGTATTTACCAAGCCAACATTAGCGGGAATCGTCTTTGCGGACCTCGAAGCGTTGCTTGTTTCAGTTGGCGGCGTAGTGCGCGAGGGCGAAGATTCCCGCGTGGTGTTTGAGTTGAACGGGAAGCGCCTTTATCCGCATCGTCCGCACCCCGGCAAAGAAGCAAAGCGTTATCAAGTTGAGGAACTCCGAGAATTGTTGACGTCACAAGGAATCACACCATGAACAACACTATGACCTACAGCGGTTATACCGCACGCATTGAATACGATCCACGCGACAATATTTTTGTTGGGCGCGTTCTTGGCATCATCGACACCATCAGTTTCCACGGCGAGACGGTTGCAGAATTGACGGCTGATTTTCATCAAGCGGTCGATCACTATCTCGCCGATTGCAAGGCGACTGGACGCCAGCCGGAAAAGCCAGCGTCGGGCAAGCTCATGCTGCGCATACCGCCAGAAGTGCATGCCGCCGCCTCCATCGCGGCGCAGGCATCAGGCAAGAGTTTGAACCAATGGGCCAGCGAAGCATTGGAGCATGCCGCACACGCTTAATCCTTAATCGCTTTTAGCCTGGCGTTGGCGACATCCCAATAGTGCGATGAACATTCGCAGCCGAGCCATTGTGGTCAGTGTTAGCGCACTGATCGGCTCGATTGCCGAAATCGATCACGCTGCAAAACTCGTGCGCGTTCAGGTCGGGAAAAATATCACCGCCTGGCGCCCTTGGGCCGTCTATCGCGCCGGCGCCGCGCAAACGTGGTGGCCGCCGTCCGAGGGCGAACAGGTTATCTTGCTGTCGCCCGAAGGCAATTTTGATAATGCCGTGGCGCTGCCGGCGGTATATTCCGCAAAAGAAAAAGGCCCACCGAACGGTGGGCCTTTTAAATATTGGTGCTGGCTGCAGGACTTGAACCCGCCACCCCCTGATTACAAGTCAGGTGCTCTACCAGATGAGCTAAGCCAGCTAAACTGCGAAGACCGCAATTATACCTATTTAATTCGCGTTAGGGTAGGTCTTCCACCTTTTTTTGGTGGTTCTGGATCTTTTTCCGGGTCTGTTTCAGGCGCATTCTGTTTGGCATCGCTGCTTGGCGATGGTACGGAAGTCAAAATCGGCGTCACCGTGGCTGACGGCTCGGTGCTGAGCTCGGGTTCGGGCGCAACGCCGCTGATATCGGACTCGGCCGGGGCCGATGGTTCGAAGGCCATGCCCTGACCGTTTTCACGGGCATAGATGGCGATCACATTGTCGACCGGCACGGAGATGTCGCGCGACACGCCGCCGAAACGGGCACTGAAATTGACGAACTCGTTATCCATTTTCAAGCCGCTGGTGGCTTCGAAACTGATGTTCAATACAATCTCGCCATTCTTGACGAACTGCATCGGCACACGCGTGTGCGCATCTACCCTGGCCGCCAGATAGGGGGTGTAGCCATTGTCGGTGCACCATTCATAAATGGCGCGCAACAGATACGGTTTGGTAGAGGTTTCGGACATGGCAGCTACTTGGTTCGGTACAAATGATTGAGAAACAACTGAGCAAGGGCTGTCCCGCATCGCCGGCGGCGATACAGGACAGCGAACAGCAACATCTTAACGGCGCATGACTTTTTCCGACGGCGTCAGCGCTTCGATGTAGGCCGGGCGCGAGAAGATACGCTCAGCATACTTCATCAGCGGCGCAGCCGTCTTCGACAGCTCGATGCCGTAGTGATCCAGACGCCACAGCAATGGCGCAATCGCCACGTCCAGCATCGAGAATTCGTCGCCCAGCATGTATTTGTTCTTCAGGAACAAAGGCGCCAGCGTGGTCAGACGGTCACGGATTTCCGAGCGTGCCTTGTCGTGGCTCTTTTCTGCTGCTTTGGTTTTCTCGTTTTCCAGCGTGTGCACGTGGATAAACAATTCTTTCTCAAAGTTGAACAGCATCAAACGCGCACGGGCGCGCATCAGCGGATCG
This sequence comes from Collimonas sp. GW821-FHT02H07, assembly GCF_059421505.1. Classification (NCBI taxonomy): domain Bacteria; kingdom Pseudomonadati; phylum Pseudomonadota; class Betaproteobacteria; order Burkholderiales; family Oxalobacteraceae; genus Collimonas; species Collimonas sp. GW821-FHT02H07. Next base: position 91,214 of record NZ_JBWKVC010000016.1, on the reverse strand, counting down.
GCCGGCATCAGCTGCGGATGCGGGAAACGTTCGTCGATGTACTCATTGATGATATTGGACTCGTACAGAATCAGGTCGCGCTCGACCAGGATCGGCACTTGACCATAAGGATTCATGGTCGAGATGTCTTCCGGCTTGTTGAACAGGTCGACATCGCGAATTTCAAAGTCCATGCCTTTCTCGAACAGAACGAGACGGCAGCGTTGTGAAAATGGGCAGGTTGTACCCGAATAGAGAACCATCATTTTTATAGTTCCTTAGAAACAAAAGGGTGAGACCCATACGGCTCACCCCAAAACGCATATCCGCAAAATCGCGGATATGAACTACTTAACGTCTTTCCAGTATGACGCGTTGAGACGCCATGCCAGAACAAAGAACATGCCGAGGAACAGCAGTACCCAGACGCCCAGGCGCTTGCGGGTATTCTGAGCAGGCTCGCCCATCCATTCAAGATAGGAAACCAGGTCGGCGACTGCAACGTCGTATTCGACCTTGTTCATCTTGCCTGGCTTGAGCTGCTCGAAACCGACAAACTTGTGCTCCATCTTGCCTTCTTCGTGAGGATCTTTTACGTCTTCGTATTTGGCAGTACGAATGCCTTCCAGTTCCCACAGTACGTGCGGCATGCCGACGTTAGGGAAAACCATGTTGTTCCATCCGCTCGGACGAGTGTCGTCCTTGTAGAAGGTGCGCAGGTAGGTGTACAGCCAGTCCGGGCCGCTGCCAGCGCCAGATGCCTTGGCGCGGGCGATCACCGACAGGTCCGGCGGCGCGGCGCCGAACCATTCCTTGCCGTCTTTCGGCGCCATGGCGATGGTCATCAGGCCGCCGACCTTGTCGCTGGTGAACAGCAGGTTGTCCTTGATCTGCTCTTCTGTCAGGCCGATATCGCGCAGGCGGTTGTAGCGCATGGACGATGCCGAGTGGCAGTTGAGGCAGTAATTCACAAACAGCTTGGCGCCGTTCTGCAGCGCCGACAGGTTGTTGCCCTGCGGCGGCGCGGTATCCAGCCGATACCCGCCCTCTTCACTGGCAAAGGCAAGCGCCGGCAGCAGCACCAGAGTCGCCATTAATTTTTTTATCAATGCGCTTTTAAGCAATGTCATGTTCTTATCCTCTGGCTTAGTGCGGGTGATAAACAACACGGTCCGGCACCGGCTTGAAGGTACCGGCGGCGCTCCACCATGGCATCAGCAGGAAGAAGCCGAAGTAGATGAAGGTGCAGACCTTCGACACATAGCCGCCGATTGCCGATGGCGGCTGCACGCCAAGGTAACCGAGCACCACGAAGGTGATCGCAAACAGGATGTAGACATATTTGTGCCAGCTCGGACGATAGCGGATCGACTTGACCTTGGAATGATCCAGCCAAGGCAGGCCGGCCAGGATCACGACCGAAACGCCCATCAGGACGACGCCGAAGAACTTGGCGTCGAAGATGAACATGGCGCCGATGATCGCCACGCCGACGACGGTGGCGGCAATCTTGATCATGCTGCTCAGCTTCGACTTGAACCACAGCAGCGCGATAAAGGCGGCAACGCCGGCTTGCAGATAAATGATGAAATCCGAAGTCACTGCGCGCAGGATCGAATAGTAAGGCGTGAAATACCAGACCGGTGCGATATGCGGCGGCGTCTTCAGCGAATCGGCCGGCACGAAGTTGTTGTACTCGAGGAAGTAGCCGCCCATTTCCGGGCCGAAGAACACCACCGCGCTGAAGACGATCAGGAAGACTGCAACTGCCATCACGTCATGCACCGAGTAGTAAGGATGGAAAGGCACGCCGTCCAGCGGCACGCCTTTGGCATCCAGCTTTTCCTTGATTTCAACGCCGTCCGGATTGTTCGAGCCGACTTCGTGCAGGGCGATGATGTGGGCTACCACCAGGCCGATCAGCACCAGCGGAATCGCGATCACGTGGAACGAGAAGAAGCGGTTCAGGGTAGCGTCCGACACCACGTAGTCGCCGCGTATCCACAGCGACAGGTCAGGGCCGATGAAAGGAATCGCACCGAACAGGTTGACGATCACCTGCGCGCCCCAGTAGGACATCTGGCCCCAAGGCAGCAGATAGCCCATGAAGGCTTCGCCCATCAGGCACAGGAAAATGCCGACGCCGAACAGCCATACCAGTTCGCGCGGTTTGCGGTAAGAGCCGTACAGCAGGCCGCGCACCATGTGCAGGTAGACCACGATGAAGAAGGCCGAAGCGCCGGTCGAGTGCATGTAGCGCACCAGCCAGCCCCAAGGGACGTCGCGCATGATGTATTCCACCGAGGCGAAAGCCAGGGCGGCATCAGGCTTGTAGTGCATCACCAGGAAAATCCCGGTGACGATCTGGATCACCAGCACCAGCAGCGCCAACGAACCGAAGGCGTACCAGAAGTTGAAGTTCTTTGGCGCGTAGTATTCCGACAGATGCGCCTTCCAGGTGGAAGTCACGGGGAAACGCGCATCGACCCAGTTCAAGGCTTTCTCGGCGATGGGGGCATCGGCCGGCAGCTGTTTTTCGTGGAATGCCATGGTTTAAGCCTCACCTTTCTCGTCTTTACCAATGACGATCTTGGTATCGGACAGGTACATGTAGCGTGGCACATCGAGATTGTTTGGCGCTGGCTTGTTCTTGAAGACACGGCCGGCCAGGTCGAAGGTGGAACCATGGCAAGGGCAGAGGAAGCCGCCTTGCCAGTCATCCGGCAGCGAAGCCTGTGCGCCTGGCGCGAATTTCGAGGATGGGGAGCAGCCCAGATGCGGGCAGATACCGACCAGCACCAGGGTTTCCTCGTGGCCGACGTGGCCGCGGTTGTTCGACTTGTTCTTGCAGTAGTCGGGCAAGTCCATGGTGTAGGGCTTGAGCGACTCGGGATCGGCAACTTCAGAGGCTGTATGTTCCAGCCCTTTCATTTGCTCGGGGGTGCGTTTCATGATCCAGACGGGCTTACCGCGCCACTCGAACACTTGCATCTCGCCTGGTTTAATGCCGGAAATATCCACTTCTACTGGCGCTCCTGCTGCTTTCGCGCGCTCGGACGGCTGGAACGTGGACACAAAAGCCCCCGCCGTGGCCAGACCGGCCACGCCACCCGCCGCGCATGTAGCGACGAGCAAACCACGCCGACCGGAATCGACCTGCTTTTCGATACTCATACCAACCCCAATCAGTCAAAATACGAAAATTGCACGGAACTTCTAGCAACCCTAGATTATATCGAAGCCGGAGACTGTTTTAAAGGAAATACGTACAGTCAAGTACAAAATCAGCTAATTGTGTGGAATCTGCCGTTAAATCTGGCACAATTCCCGTCAGAGCCTCACTCTTGCACTGCAGCAAGTCTAAACGATCGGGAAAAGATGGTGGAAAATAACAAGAATTGACAATTTTGTCCTTTTAATCCGGTCGCGATCGCAGTATCTTCCCGACTGTCAACATTAGTATGGAGAAATAGCGATATGAGCATGATGCAAGAATTCAAGACCTTTGCACTCAAAGGCAATGTGATGGATCTGGCGGTCGGCGTCATCATCGGCGGCGCCTTCGGCAAGATCGTCGATTCATTGGTGCAGGACATCATCATGCCGGTGGTCGGCAAGATTTTCGGCGGCCTCGACTTCGCCAACCACTACTTCCCGCTGAACGGCCAGGCTGCAGGCCTGCCCCTGGCCGAAGCGAAAAAGGCCGGCGCCGTGCTGGCCTATGGCAACTTCCTCACGATCGCCTTGAATTTCGTCATCCTGGCATTCGTGATTTTCCAGATGGTGCGCATCATCAACAAGCTGCGCGGCGAAGTGCCGCCCGCACCGGCGGCCGATCCGGAAAATACCGTGCTGCTGCGCGAGATCCGCGATTCCCTGAAAAAATAGCGCCACCATGCAACATGGCAGCACAGCCGCAGCCAGCAATCAACAGCCCGCTTCCAGACAGCGGGCTTTTTTATGGCCGCCGCCTAAGCCGATTGAGCAGGAGACAAGGCGATCGCCGCTTGCCGGTTGCGCCGCATGTTCCCATGCGGTAATCTGCAGATTGAGATGCTTGGTTGCGCAACAACAAAATCCGGCCCCGCCGGTAATGCGAATGCAGTCCACATCAAAAGGAAGCCGAATTGCCTTCTACAGACCTGCAACCGGAACAATTGAAAATCTGGCTTGCAGCCGTCATGCGCAAGGACGCTGCCGCTTTCCGCGCTCTGTATGACGCGGCTTCTCCGAAACTGTTTGGCTTCGCGCTGCGTATACTAGTTAAGCGCGAATGGGCGGAAGAGGTTCTGCAGGAAAGCTTCATCAACATCTGGAACAACGCCGACAGCTACCAGGCCAGCCTGGCGGCGCCGATGACCTGGATGACCTCCATCGTGCGCAACAAGGCCTTCGACTTCCTGCGCCGCACCGACAGCGCCGTCGAGATCGATGCCGATACATTTGACAAGGAAGTCATGAACGCAATGGAAAGCGCCGGTCCGACACCGTTGGAAGCGCTGCAACTCACCGACGATGCAAAGGCGCTGGCGACATGCCTGGGGCGCCTGGAGGGATTGCATCGGCAGGCGATTGCCCTGTCCTTCTATCATGACCTGTCGCATAGCGAAGTGGCAGAGCAAATGCAGCTGCCGATCGGCACCGTCAAGACATGGATACGGCGCGGCCTGGAACGCCTCAAAGCCTGCCTCGGCAAACTGGGGAGCGTCTGATGGACATCCAGACCAAGCCTGCCCTGGTAGACAAGCTGGCGGCCGAATATGTATTGGGCACGCTCAAGGGCGGCGCGCGGCGCCGTTTCGAGAGTCTGCTGCGGCGTCACGATGTGCTGCGCCTGGCGGTAGCCGAATGGCAGGACCGGCTGCATCCGATGGCCGAGTTGGCGCCGACAGTGTCGCCGCCGGCGGCGCTCTGGCCGGCCATCGAAGCCAAACTTGGCCTGCCCGCCAAGCCGCAGCACAAGCGCCCCTTCTGGTTCGAGCTGCGCGAAGACATCAGCTTCTGGCGCGGACTGGGCATGTTCTCGACCACCGCAGCCCTGATTCTGACCTCGCTGTTATTGACCAAGCAATTGCAGCCGGTGCCGACGCCTGCGGCGAGCTCGTATATTGCGATGCTGAGCAACGATCAGGCGCAGCCGATTGCCGTAGTGACCGGCGATGCGCCAGGCGGCCGCCTGACCGTCAAGCTGGTGGCGCCGCAAACGATCGCCGCCGACAAGAGCCTGGAACTGTGGGCTGTGCCGAAAGAAGGCCCGCCGCGTTCGCTCGGCCTGCTGGCCGCCGACGGCAGCGTCAGCCTGGCCTTGCCCGCCAACGCTACACCGCAGTCGATACCGCTGCTGGCGGTGACGCTGGAACCGAAGGGTGGATCGCCGAATCCTAACGGCCCGACCGGACCTATCGTCTTCAAGGGCGCCTGGGTGCAAATCTAGTCGCTGATGGTGGTTTCCAATACGGGCCGCTGCAGATGATGCCGCGGCCCTTTGCATTTCCTCTACTTTATCAGCCCCGCTCAAGCAGCCTTCATTCGCGGTTACCGGTAGCAATCACCCGCATCAGCAAGCGATACAGAAAAAAAGCCACGCCGTGCCAGGCGCGCGCGCGCCACGACAGATTGTCAAAGGCGTCGGCTGCAACGGCATCGCCGTCGGCAATGCCGACTTCTATCTGCCGCCGCAGCGCGCGCGAAAAATCGGCATCCCTGATCACGACGTTGGCCTCCTGGTTCACCAGCAGGCTCAAGCCGTCGAAATTGCTGGAGCCGACCGTGGCCCAATCGTCGTCGATGACAGCAACTTTGGCGTGCAAGGTCGTTTTGCGATACTCGACAATCCTGACCCCTGCCTTCATCAGTTTCGGATAATAGGACTGGCTGACCGCGTCCTGCAGGCGATAATGGCCGACCCCCAGCAGCAAGGTGACCTGGACGCCGCGCCGCGCTGCCTCCTCCAGGCCGCGCCGCAATTTCCGGCCTGGCGCGAAATAGGGACTGGTCAGCAAGGCGCTCTGGCGCGCATGTCCCAGCGCCTGCAGGTAGGCGCGCTGGATGGTGCGGCGGTTGCGCAGGTTATCGCGCAGCACCAGGCCGGCCAGCGCCGGTCCGTGCGCGCTGCCCGGGCGGCGCGCACGGCTGCGCTTGAACTGCTGCAAGCGCGCCAGCAGTTTCATTTCGCCCAGCCGCATCCATTGCGCTTCCAGTTCAAGATGGATGGTGGCCACCAGCGGGCCGCTGATGCTCACCGCGAAATCCCAGCGCGGCGCCGGCAAGGGCAGGCGCAGGTCGTCGTCGGACACCATGTCGTCGATGATGTTCAAGCCGCCGATAAAGCTGATATCGCGATCGACCACGCACATCTTGCGATGCATTCTTGCCACGCCGCGCTGGAACCAGGGATTGAAGGCGCGATACATGACGCCGCCGGCCTCGAACTCCTGCTGCAGCGAAAGCGAGCGCTGGTGGCCGCTACCGAGCCAGTCGGCGATCACGCGCACGGTGACGCCGCGCTGCGCCGCGCGCGTCAGAGCCTGCTGCACCGAGGACGCGGTAGCGTCGGCTGCGAAGATATAGGTTTCCAGGTAGATTTCGGCGCGGGCGGCATCGATGGCGGCAATCAACGCCGGAAAAAAGGCAGCGCCGTTGTGCAACAGCGTGATGTGGTTGTCTGCGCTAAAGCTTACCGCGCGCATGTCATAAACAAAGCGGACAAAACGGACAAGAGGAGAAACGGCATCCGGATGGTCTTTCTGAAATCATGGTTGAGGCTGGCGCCGCCAGCGGCGTTTATCGCAATCTGAGCGTCGCCACGATAGGCGCATGGTCCGACAATTTTGCCCATTCCGCGCCATGCAGGACTTCCGCTGATTCTACCGTAAAGCCGCGCAGATAAATCCGGTCCAGGCGCAGCCAGGGAAAGGCGGCGGGAAAAGTCCGCGCCGGCTTCAGCTTGGGCGTGCGCCCTATCAGTTGCTGCAGGTAGGAACCGACGCCCTGCATCATGCCGGTAGTGGCGATGCGTTCGTCGAAGATCTCGCTCACATCCAGCCGCACCCTGAGGAAATCGCTCAGGCGATTGCCCCAGTCATTGAAATCGCCGGCGATGATCAGCGGCGCATCCGGCGGCGAGGAACTGCGCACCGCTTCGATCAGGGCCGCGGTCTGGCGCCGGCGGCCGCCGCCGAACAAGCCCAGGTGCACCACATAGCAGTGGACATCGGCGGTCGGGGTCTTCAGGACGCAGTGCAGGATGCCGCGCGCCTCGTAAGCATGGTCGGATACATCCTGGTTGCTTTGCGAGGCGATTTCGAAGCGGCTCAGCAAGGCGTTGCCATGGTGGCCATGGTCGTAGACGGCGTTCATGCCGTAGGCCGCGTGATGCGAATCGCCGGCCAGGAAATCGTGCTGTGGCTGGTCCGGCCAATGCGCCGCGTGGCGCGCCGCCAGCAAGTCGTGCCGCCCCTGCACTTCCTGCAGGAAGAAGACGTCCGCCTGCATCCGCGTCAGCGCCTGCTTCAGGGCATGCACGCGCGGCCGGCTGCCGAGCGAGGAAACGCCCTTGTGTATGTTGTAGGTGGCAATGCGCAGTTTCATGGAGGGTGCGGCTTACTGTCGTTTAAAGTGGTGCGGCAACTGCAGGATCGCCTCGGCATTCGACGGTGAAAAGCAGGCATCGGCAGCCTCGCGGTAAGGCAGCCACTTGTACTGCAAATGCTCGCGCGGCGCCAGCGTGACCGGGACGCCGGCCGGCACCAGCAGGCCGAACACGTGTTCGGTGTTCTTTGTAATCCCCGGTGCATAGCGATGACGCCACACCGGATAAATCTCGTAGACGTTAGCCACCCGCCAGTCGCTCAGATTGGCGGGCGGCACGCTGCCACCCTCAGCGGCGACCACGATGCCGGTTTCCTCTCGCACCTCACGCATCGCCGTTACTTCCAGCGCCTCGTCAGGAAAGTCCTTGGAACCTGTCACCGATTGCCAGTAATCGCGTTTATCGGCGCGCTCCATCAACAACACCTGCAAGTCTTCCGTGTAAATAACCACCAATACCGATTCGGGAATTTTATACATGCAAATAAGCAAAAAATGAGGTTGCGTTAGCGTAATCCGGCGAGCGCAAGATCAGGCAAACCATGCTACACCATCAGCGGCCGGAACTGAGCGGGCAGCCGTACTTAGCTTGCCGGGCGAGATCGCGCCGTACCGAGCCCGGCTACGCAAAGCACTACTATAAACCGGTTTCGGCGGGCGTAAAAAAAGCGCGGAAAACCGCGCTTTTCGATTGCTGCTTGCTATCTGAAATCAGACGACTTTCGCTTCCGGCATGCGCAGGCGGATATGCAATTCTTTCAATTGCTTTTCGTCGACTTCCGATGGCGCCTGCGTCAGCAGACATTGCGCGCGCTGGGTCTTCGGGAAGGCGATGACGTCGCGGATCGACTCGGCGCCGCACATCATGGTGACGATGCGATCCAGGCCGAAAGCCAGGCCGCCGTGCGGAGGCGCGCCGTATTGCAGGGCGTCGAGCAGGAAGCCGAACTTGAGCTGCGCTTCTTCGGCATCGATCTTCAGAGCACGGAACACCTTGCTCTGCACGTCGGCGCGGTGGATACGGATCGAACCGCCGCCCAGTTCCCAGCCGTTCAAGACCATGTCGTAGGCCTTGGCGATGGCTTTGCCCGGATCGGTTTCGATGAAATCTTCGTGGCCGTCTTTCGGCGATGTGAACGGATGGTGCAAGGCGTTCCAGCGGTCGCCGTCTTCATCGTATTCGAACATCGGGAAGTCAACCACCCACAGCGGACGCCATGTGTCGTCGAACAGGCCGGCCTTCTTGCCGAATTCGCTGTGGCCGATCTTGACGCGCAGCGCGCCGATGGCATCGTTGACCACCTTGGCCTTGTCGGCGCCGAAGAAAATCAGGTCGCCGTCTTGCGCGCCTGTCAGTTCCAGGATCTGCGCCAGCGCTGCATCGTGCAGGTTCTTGACGATCGGCGATTGCAAGCCGTCGCGGCCGCTGGCCTTTTCGTTGACCTTGATGTAAGCCAGGCCCTTGGCGCCGTAGATGGCGACGAACTGGGTGTAGGCATCGATTTCCGAGCGCGGCATGGCGGCGCCGCCCGGCACGCGCAGGCCGACCACGCGGCCGTTGTCCATGTTGGCGGCGCCGGCGAAGACCTTGAAGTCGACGTCTTTCATGACCGCGGTCAGGTCGGTGAACGCCAGCTTGACGCGCATGTCCGGCTTGTCCGAACCGTACAGCGCCATCGCGGTAGCGAAGTCCATGACCGGGAACGGGTTAGGCAGGTCGATGTCCAGCGCGTTCTTGAACACCAGGCGGATCATGCCTTCGAACATGTCGCGGATTTCCTGTTCCGACATGAAGGAAGTTTCGCAGTCGATCTGCGTGAATTCCGGCTGGCGGTCGGCGCGCAAGTCTTCGTCGCGGAAGCACTTGGTGATCTGGTAGTAACGGTCGAAGTTGGCCACCATCAGCAGCTGCTTGAACAATTGCGGCGATTGCGGCAGCGCGAAGAAGTGGCCGGCGTTGACGCGCGACGGCACCAGGTAGTCGCGCGCGCCTTCCGGGGTCGACTTGGTCAGCATCGGCGTTTCGATATCGATGAAGCCGTTGGCGTCCAGGAACTTGCGTACTTCCATCGTCACCTTGTAGCGCAGGCGCAGGTTGTTCTGCATCTGCGGACGGCGCAGATCCAGCACGCGATGCGTCAGGCGGGTGGTTTCCGACAGGTTGTCGTCGTCCAGCTGGAACGGCGGCGTGATCGACGGGTTCAGCACTTCCAGGTCGTGCGCCAGCACTTCGATCTTGCCGGACTTCAGGTTGCTGTTGCCGGTGCCGTCAGGGCGCAGGCGCACCACGCCGGTGATGCGCAGGCAGAATTCATTGCGTACCGCTTCTGCGTTCTTGAATACTTCGGCGCGGTCCGGATCGCATACGACCTGCACCAAGCCTTCGCGGTCGCGCAGGTCGATGAAGATGACGCCGCCATGATCGCGACGACGATGCACCCAGCCGCACAGGCTGACGGTTTGGCCGAGAAGTACCTCAGTAGTGAGGCCGCAGTATTGGGTTCGCATGGACATATTCAGTTTTTCGCAGTTCAGATGTTGTACGGATGTTTTAAATTAGTGTTGATGCTTGCAGCAAGGAGATCGCTGGCGCGTTGTCGGCGCCGCTTCTCTTATGCGCCGGACTTGTTGCCGCTGCCCGGCGGCGTATCGATGATCAGCTTCTTGCCGGCCAGCTGCTCCGGCGCCACCACGCCCATTGAAACAATATACTTCAGCGCCTCGTCCACGCTCATGTCGAGTTCGATGGTGTCTTCGCGCGGCAGCATCAGGAAAAAGCCCGAAGTCGGATTCGGCGTCGTCGGCACATACACGCTGACGTAATCGCCGGCCAGATGATTCTTGACGTCGCCGCCCGGAATCCCGGTCAGGAACGCGATGGTCCACGATCCCTGGCGCGGATACTGCACCAGCAAGGCTTTGCGGAAGGCATTGCCGGAGGACGAGAACAAGGTGTCCGAAACCTGCTTGACGCTGGAATAGATCGAGCTGACCACTGGAATCCGCGTCAGCACCGCTTCCCACATCGAGACGATCTGGCGGCCGATGAAGTTGCGCGTCGCCAGGCCGGTCAGGAAGATCACCAGCAGGGTCAGGATGGTGCCGAGGCCGGGAATGTCGTGCCCCAGCAAAGCCTTGGGCCGCCATTGCTCAGGCAGCAGCAGCAGCGACTGGTCCATCGTGCCAATGATCAGATTCAGCACCCATAGCGTGATTGCCAGGGGCACTAAAACCAGCAGACCGGTGATGAAATATTTACGCATGGCTTTCTTTGTCGGACGTCAGCTGCCATGCAGCTGCGCCGGGTTCAACTCGTTGACTAAGCGACGACCTTAGCTTGCCGCTGCCGTGCCGCCTGCGCTGGCCGCTGCCGGCGCCGGGCTGCTGGCGGGTGCTGCCGGCGTCGTCGCCGGAGCGGTGACTACGGTACCTGCGGGCGCCGCCGCTTCTGCTGCGCCTGCCGGCGGCACGGTCGCCCCGGCGCCGCCACGGAAATCGGTGACATACCAGCCGCTGCCTTTCAGCTGGAAACCAGCTGCGGTAACCTGCTTCTTGAACGCGGCTGTGCTGCAGGACGGGCAAACCGTCAGCGGCTCATCGGACATCTTTTGCAGCACATCTTTGGCAAAACCACAGGCTTCGCAGCGATACGCATAAATCGGCATGGTGAAACTCCGCAAATATCTTACAAAACCCTGAATTATAAAGGTTTTTTCCAGTATATACGGACCTGGCCAGCGGCTTGTGGCGGCGGCGCCATGATTTGGCGTAGTTATTGCCAATTTCACATCAAGCAAATCAGCGCGCGCGGATCTCGGTCCAGATGCGGTTGACGGCGCGCCGCTGCTTGCTGTTCAGGTCTTTCAGCATTTCCAGCTTGGCGAAGCCGGCCTTGTCCGGAAAAATCGCCTGGTTGTTGGCGATCTCCGGCTTGATGTACTTGGCAGCGTCGGCGTTAGGATTGCCGGAACCGATCAGGTTGCTCAGCTCGGCGGCATTCTTGCCATCCAGCATGAAGTTGATGAACTTCAGCGCCAGATCCGGCCGCGGCGCCGCCTTGTGGATCACCATGCTGTCCAGCGCCAGAACCGCGCCTTCTTTCGGCATGCCGTGGCGGATGCGGAATTTGCGGCCGGCTTTCTGGGCATCGACATCCGCCTGGAAAATGTCATTCGAATAACCCTGCACCAGCCAGATATTGCCTACAGTCAATTCCTTGATGTAGCTGCTGCCATTGAACGCCGCCCAATAAGGCTTGGCTTTGAGGATGACGTCCTTGGCTTCCTGCCAATGCTTCTCATCAGTGTCGTTGGCGGAATAGCCCAGGTATTTCAGGGCGGCGCCCATCAATTCGTTGGCCGAGTCCAGCACGGTGACCTTGCCCTTGATCTTGGCCAGGATCTTCGGATCGAAAATCGCCGCCCAGCTATCCACCGGAATGCCCAGTTCCTTCATCTTCTGGTCGTTATAGCCCATCAGGGTGACCGTATAGGCATAAGGCACGGAATACTTGTTGCCCTTGTCGAAATCCGTGTTCAGGTAGGCCGGGTTGATGTTCTTCAGGTTCGGCAACTGCGCCTTGTCGAGCGGCAGCAAGGCCTGCTGCTTGATCAGGGCGTCCAGCGCGTTACCGGTCGGCACGATGATGTCGTAGCCCTTGGCGCCGGCCGCCAGCTTGGCCAGCATTTCCTCGTTGTCGCCGTAATAAGTCTGCACCACCTTGCATTTGCACAAAGCCTCGAAGCGCCCCACCGTTTCCGGCGCAATGTAATTGTTCCAGTTGTACAGGTGCAGTTCGTCGGCGGCTTGGGCGGAGACGCTGGCAAACAGAAGTGAAGCAATGGCGAGCAGTTTTTTCATGGCTGTCCTGATAGGCGATTAGGAGGAACGTAGGGCGTTGGGCGCAAGCTTGGACGCGATGATTATAAGCAGCAAGGTCAGGCCCATCAACAAGGTCGAGACCGCATTGACTTCCGGCGTGACGGCAATCTTGATCATCGAATAGATCTGCAGCGGCAAGGTGGATGCGTTGGCGCCGGCGGTAAAGAAGGTGATCACGAAATCGTCGATCGAGAGGGTGAACGCCATCAAGGCTCCCGCCACCACGCCCGGCATGATCAGCGGCAAAGTCACCAGCCGGAATGCCTGCATGGGCGTGGCGCCGCAGTCACGCGCCGCTTCGGTCAGGCTTTCATCCATGCCGGACAGGCGCGAACGCACCACGATGGCGACAAAGCCGATGCAGAACGCAATGTGCGCCAAGGTGATCGACAGCAGCCCCAGCGTGATGTTCAGCATGACGAAGAAAATCAGCAGGGATACGCCGACCAGGATTTCCGGAATCGCAATCGGCGTCAGCACCAGCAAGGGCAGCAGCTTGAGCTTGTAGCGATGCATGGCGAAGCCGGCCATGGTGCCCAGCAAGGTGGAAGCCGCGCTGGCCACCAGCGCGATCATCAGCGAATTGCCGGCGGCGCGCAGCATCTCTTCGTTATGGAACAGCTTGCGATACCAGTCCAGCGTAAAGCCGACCCACTCCGCATTGAGCTGCGAGTCGTTGAAGGAATACACCACCACGATCATCAGCGGCACGTACAAAAACGCATATACGAACAGCGCCACCAGCCACAGGCCGAGCGGACGCCGCATCCGGTTCAGCTTAGCCATGGACTTCTCTCCTTGGCCTTGCCACCAGCACGGCAATGCCGGCGGCGATCAGCGCCGCTACCGTGAGGACGATAGACAGCACGCTGCCGAACGGCCAGTCGCGGGTTTCCAGGAATTGCTGCTTGATGACGTTGCCGATCATGTCGCTGCCGGTGCCGCCGAGGATATCGGAGACCGCGAAAATCCCCAGCGCCGGAATGAACACCAGCGCCGCGCCGGCATACACGCCGGGCAGGGATAAGGGGAAAGTGATGCGCCAGAAGCGCTGCCAGGCCGATGCGCCCAGGTCCTGAGCGGCGTCAACCAGCGCCGGGTCATGCTTTTCCAGGTTGGCGTAGAGCGGCAGCACCATGAACGGCAAGTGCACGTAGACCAGGCCGACAATCACCGAGAACGCGGTAAACAACAGGCGCACCGGCTCGATGCCGGCCAGTCCCAGCACGTAATTGACCGCCTGCGTCAGGCCGGATTGCGGGCCGAGGATGATCATCCAGGCATACACGCGTATCAGGAAGTTGCTCCAGAACGGCAGGATCACCAGCAGGATCAGCAGGTCGCGGTATTTCTTCGGGCTGCGCGCAATCAGCAGCGCCAGCGGATAGGCCATCAGCAGGCAGCAGCAAGTGGTGATCACCGCATACATCAGCGATTTCAGGAAGATCGCGGTATAGATGAAATCGGAGGTGAAACGCTGGAAATTTTCCAGCGTCAGGTCCAGCTTGCCAGCCTCGTCGAACACCGGCGCCAGGCCGCCGTAGTCGCCGGCATAGCGCACCGAGGCGAACACCATGATCAGGCTGGGGATGGCGAAGAACAGCAGCAGGTAGAACAGCGGCGGCCCGCTGATCAGCCGGCGCGCCAGCCGGCCGCGCTTGGCTGCGTCGTTTTTTGCAATCTTACTCATACAAGAAATGCCCTGCGTCGAATTGCCAGGCGATGTCGACCATGTCGCCGACCTCGAAGAATTTGGCGCGGCCGGCGGCCGAGTTCGCCAGCAAGGCTTCGATCGTGGTGCCGCCTTCGGTCTGCACGATGTACACGGTGACATCGCCCAGGTACAGCAGCTCTTTGACGAAGCCCTTGAAATGGTTTTCCGCGGTATCGGTGCTGATCTCGGCGCTGATATGGATCTTTTCCGGGCGTAGCGCCAGCGTGCCTTTCAGGCCGGCGGCCGCATTCGGCGGCACGGCGCTTTTCACCAGGCCGAGGCCGGGTACCTCCAGTTGCATGGAGGCGCCGTCTATGCTGGCGATGGCGCCGTCCAGCAGGTTGCAGGTGCCGATGAAATCGGCGACAAAACGGGTGCGCGGATAGCTGTAGATGCGCGAAGGCTCATCCAGCTGCTCGACATTGCCGCGGTTCATGACTGCGATCCGGTGCGACAGCGCCAGCGCCTCGCCCTGATCGTGGGTGACGTAGACGAAGGTGATGTCGACTTCTTTTTGCAGATTGATCAGCTCGATCTGCATCTGCTCGCGCAGCTTGGCGTCCAGCGCCGACAAAGGCTCGTCCAGCAGCAGCAGCTTGGGACGCGACACCAGCGCCCGCGCCACCGCGACACGTTGCCGTTGACCGCCTGACAACTCATGCGGAAAGCGCGCGGCGAAGCCGGTCAGGCGCACGTCTTCCAGCGCCTCCTCGACCCGGCTGCGGATCTGCTCCGCCGGCACCTTGGCCATCTTCAGGGGGAAAGCGATGTTGGCCGCCACCGTCATGTGCGGAAACAGCGCGTAGTTCTGGAACACGGTGCATACCGGCCGGTGCTCGGGCGGACTGCCCACCAGGTCGACGCCATCCAGCAGGATCTGGCCGGAATCCGGCAGATCGAAACCGGCGATCATCCGAAGCAAGGTGGTTTTGCCGCAGCCGGAAGGGCCCAGCAGGGTAAAGAATTCGCCGGCTTCAATTGACAGGCTGATATTGTCAACTGCGGCAAAGTCGCCAAAACGACGACTGACGTTACGGATTTCTAGCAGCGCCATATTTAGTCATTTCCAGAAGGGCGAAAAACCGCCAATTGTAGCAAGGCGTCCGTCATTTATGTGAAAAAAGCCATGTAGGGTGGGCACATCGTGCCCACGCGTGAATTCCCTCCATGTACATGCCATTTCGCTGCCGGGTCGGTTAATACTCCGGTTATCGCGGTCACGCGTGGGCACAAAGGCGTGCCCACCCTACGAGCGGCGGCGCCATTCCATCCAACGCTCTTTGCCTGCAAATACGGCGATGGAATCCGTCACATCCTGCTCATCGACCAGCTCGAAATCGGCATGCAATAAGCGTTCCAGTTCGGCCCGGCTGATGCCGAACGGCGGTCCTTTGGGCGACTCATCGAAAAAGAAGAAGCCGGCCAGCGTGGCGCCAGGCGGCAACAGCTCTGCCCAGCGGCCGGCGATATCGGCACGCCGGGCGGGCGGCAAAGCGCACAGGAAGGCACGCTCATAGATAAAGCCGAGCGGCTGCTGCGCTTCATGGGTAAAGAAATCGGCCTGCAGCACGCGCCCGGACCACTTCCCCAATACCGCCTTGGCAGCGCTGACGGCAGCGTCGGAAAAATCGATGGCGGTCACGTCCCAGCCGGCCTCGGCCAGATAGGCTACCTCGTAGCCGGTGCCGCAACCTGGAATCAGAGTCGATGCCGGTTTGCTACGGTTCACGTACTGCTGCAGCGCCAGCGGAACGCCGCCGGTATCCCATGGCTTGAAGTCCCGCTCGAAGCGCTCGCTCCAGAAATCGGGCTGCGAGGGATCGCGGCTGGCAAACTTGGGAGGAAGATCGGGAGCCGGCATGGCTACCACCAGATTCTGTGCGCGAAGCGAAGATAAAGCAGCGTCAGCAACACGCCCGCGATGACGCCGCCACCGAGATAGACCACGATGCCCAGGAAGTGGTTGGTCTTGCGCTGCTCGGCAATCAGCTGCCACATCAGTTCATTACTGCGTTCGCCGCGCGGCTCGATGGCCTTGGTCATTACCTGATGCGCCAGCCGCGGCAGTTGCGGCAACAGCTTGCTGTAACGCGGCACTTCGATTTTCAGATGCTGCAGCAGGCCGCGCCAGCCCATCTGTTCGCTCATCCAGCGCTCCAGGTGCGGCTTGGCGGTTTTCCACAGGTCCAGGTCCGGATCGAGCTGGCGGCCCAGGCCTTCGACATTGAGCAAGGTTTTTTGCAGGAGCACCAGCTGCGGCTGCACTTCGACATTGAAGCGGCGCGAAGTCTGGAACAGGCGCAGCAGCACCTGGCCGAAGGAGATATCTTTCAGCGGCCGGTCGAAGATCGGTTCGCAGCAGGCACGTACTGCCGACTCCAGTTCGTCCACCCGGGTTTCCTTGGGCGCCCAGCCGGATTCGATATGCGCTTCCGCCACGCGCTTGTAATCGCGCTGGAAAAACGCCAGGAAATTCTGCGACAGATAATCCTTGTCGAAATCGTTGAGGGTACCGACGATGCCGAAATCGAGCGCGATGTAGCGGCCGAAAGTGGCCGGCGCTACCGACACCAGGATATTCCCGGGATGCATGTCGGCATGGAAAAAGCCGTCGCGGAACACCTGGGTGAAAAAAATCTCGACGCCGTCGCGCGACAGCTTGCCGAGATCGACGCCGGCATCGCGCAGGCGGTCCAGCTGCGAAATCGGGATGCCGTGCATGCGTTCCATCACGATCACCGACGGCGAGCAGTATTCCCAGTACATCTCGGGCACCACCAGCAAATCCGAATCGGCGAAATTGCGGCGCAACTGGCTGCCGTTGGCGGCTTCGCGCATCAGGTCCAGCTCATCGTGCAGATATTTGTCGAATTCGCCCACCACTTCGCGCGCCTTCAGGCGGCGGCCGTCGGCCCACAGTTTCTCGACCAGGCCGGCGGCGATATGCATCAGCGCCACGTCTTCATCGATGGATTTCTTCATGCCGGGACGCAGCACCTTGACCGCTACTTCCTTGCCGTTTCTCAGTGTCGCAAAGTGTACTTGCGCAATCGAGGCCGAGGCCACCGGCTCGCGCTCGAAGCTGGCGAACAACTCATCCGGATGGGCTTTCAATGATTTTTCGATCTGGGCAATCGCCAGGTCCGAGCTGAAGGGCGGCACCCGGTCCTGCAGGCGCGCCAACTCGTCGACCATGTCGCCCGGCACCAAATCGCGACGGGTCGACAGCACTTGTCCGAACTTGACGAAAATCGGCCCCAGTTCTTCCAGCGCCATGCGCAAACGCTCGCCGCGCGGCGCCGAAATATCGCGCCAGAAAATCAGGGTATCGATCAGCTTGGAAATGCGCGGCGTATCAAAACCCGACATGGCGATATCGTCCAGGCCATAACGCACCGCAACGCGGACGATCTTAAGAACTCGCAAAAATTTCAGAATCATGGGGTTTTCAATTTGTTGATGCGTTTCGCCAGCCGCTCCATATCGTCGCGCAGCCTGGTGACATCATTCGTAAAATCGGATACAGCCTGCGGCCGCACCAGCATCGGCTGTTCTTCCAGAAAATATTCGGCCAGGTTTTCCGCCAGCTTTTTATGCGTCGAGAGGACGCCTGCGATCAGCGCGTTGCCGCCGGAGACGATGCGCACGGCGGCGATATCGCCGACCAGCTTGCTCAGATCGTGTTCGGCATCCCAGCGCAAACCCTGGCTGACCTGGGAAATCGCATTGGCAAAATCGGCGTCGCCCTCGATCTTCACGTAAGAGAAAGCGCGCTCGCGGTTCTGCGCGATCAGCGGCAAATCCGCCAGATTGACGCGGATGGTGACGTTGGGGAGGTTCACCACCTTTTCATCCGTATCCGGCGGCGGCGCCTGCAGCAAGCCGTCGGCGCTGACCTGCCAGCTCAGCTTGACGGCGCCGCCATCGAAACAGGCGACCTTGCCGGCGTGCGACGCCAGGATACGCTGCGCCCACGGTTCTTGCGCCAGCAGGTGATTGACGGACGCGGTAATCGGCTTGAAGTTTAGTGGTGAAGTCATCGTCATAAAATAAAACCGCCCATGATTATTCATGGGCGGTCCAAGTTTATCAGTTTGTCGGTATCAGAGCCTATTTATGCTCTGACACGGCAAATCGGTCTGCTCATGTCGCCATTCAGGCAGCCACTTGCTGAATTCCCGCCAGAACCCAGCCGCCCTGCCCCGACAAGGGCTTGGACAGGTTCCAGACTTCAGTGAACGGCTCGGCCGAGGCTTCCGGCACTTCCTTGATCAGGCCGGTGAACTTGACGCTGGCCAGGTAATCGTTGCCGACGGTTTCGATGCCCATCAGCTCGCCATCCAACTGCACGACGTCGGTGTTATTCGGCGAAGCGCCGCGCTCCTGCAATTGCAGGCGCAGTTCGCCAAACATTTCCGGCGTAGTGAATTCGCGGATATCGTTGATATCGGCCTTGTCCCAGGCGGCCTGCAGACGGATGAAGTAAGTCTTGGCGCTGCGGACGAAGCCGGGCACGTCGAAATCCGCGGGAATTCCCCAAGGAGCGCTGTTCGCCGCGGCAACCGGAGCGGCTGAGGACTGGAACGATGAAGCGGAATTGACCCGGGAACCGATTTCAGGCGTGAAACTGGACGAATTGCCATCAAAATTGGCCGCGGGAAGATTGCCGCCCAGGTTAGGCGCCGAGCCTGGACCGGAATATGCCGCCGGCGCAGGACTGTTCTTGCGCATGACCAATCGCACAACAAAAATCACCGCGACCGCCAGCAAGGCCATCATCAGGAATGAGCCGAAAGCGCCGCCCATGCCGAAATGCGACATCAGGGCGCCCAGGCCGAGACCCAGCAAGGCGCCGCCGAGGATGCCCTTCCATGGGCTGGCCGGTTTAGGCGGAACCGAAGACGGCGTGGCAGCGGGCGCTGCCGGCTTGGCCTGGTTGGCGCTGCCGAAATTCTGCGACGGCGCGCTTGGCGCCTGGCGCGAAATGCCGGACGACTGCTTGCCGAACGAGCCGCCGCCGCCGAGCCGGCGAGCGTCGGCATTCGAGATTGTCATCGACAAGGTGGTTGCGACCATCAGCAACATCAGCAAAAACTTCTTCATGCGAGCTCCTACAGTTTTATGCCGGTATGCAAGGCCGCCACACCGGCAGTTAAATTGAAATACTCAACCCGCGCCAAGCCCGCGTCCGTCATCATCTGTTTCAGGGTGTCCTGATCGGGATGCATGCGAATCGACTCCGCCAGGTAGCGATAGCTTTCAGAATCATTGGCAATCTGCTTGCCCAGCCACGGCAATACGGAAAACGAGTAGACGTCGTAGGGCTTTTTCAAAGGCTCCCATACTTTCGAAAACTCCAGCACCAGCAATTTGCCGCCCGGCTTCAGCACACGGCGCATTTCCGCCAGTGCGGCATCCTTGTGCGTCATGTTGCGCAAACCGAAGGCCACCGAGACGCGGTCGAAATAATTGTCCGGGAACGGCAATTTCTCGGCGTCGCACAACAAGGTGGGGGTGGACAATCCATTATTCAAGAGACGATCACGGCCGACGCGCAGCATCGACTCGTTGATGTCGGTCAGCCAGACCTCGCCGGTAGGCCCGGCGCGCTTGGCGAACGCCTTGGCCAGGTCGCCGGTGCCGCCGGCGATATCAAGCACCTTGAAACCGGGGCGGATGGCGGCCTGGGCGATGGTGAAAATCTTCCAGACCCGATGCAGGCCGGCCGACATCAGATCGTTCATGACGTCGTATTTAGGCGCAACCGAGTGGAAAACTTCGGCGACTTTGTGGACTTTATCGTCCTCGGAGACGGTTTTGTAACCGAAATGGGTGGTGTTGGTCATGGTGGCAAGCTTGTTTTGGCAGTCTTACATTATACAAGTCCGGCCAGCGGATGCTTGGCTTGCCAAATAATCCATGGAAATCTGTTTTTCTGTTGCCGGCTATGGGATAGCCGCCAGGCTTTTGCAGGCCGGCTCGACGCTTGGCGGCGGCGCCGTAGGATAATTGTCCGGCACAATGATCACCGGGGTGGTTGCGACAAAGCCATCGGCAAATTCCGCCTCAATGAAAGTCGCCGCCCAGCCCTGCGCGGGCATTTTTATCACGGCTTTCGCACTCTGGGCAGCGCTAGGTACGATGTCCGTTGGCTGGTAACGAATGCCGCAAGGATAGCGAAAATCGCGGGCCAGCGGATTGAGCGCGCTCCATTGCGTGATTTTGCGCGGCGGCTCGGAAAAATGCAGCGACAGTCCGCCATCCGGGTCCGGCCGCATGTCGATCGCGGGGAATTCCTGATTTTGCTGTAGGCGTCTGACCGCTGTCACAAGGGAAGTTTCAATGAATTCCCTGATGCCATAGTGACTGGCGTTGGGAGCCACGCGCAAGGCCTTCGGTCCTGGCAGCTGATCAAAATAAAACCTTGCATTGTCCGGCACGAAAAAATCGTCGCTGCTGGCGTTGACAATATATTTCGGGATCGACAGCCGTTGCGCATAAGCGCTTTGCAGGTAACGCATGGGATCCTCGATACGCAATAGCTTATCGAAATTTTCACTGCGGAACTGACCTGTGATTCCTTCCGCATGGTAAGCCGAAAATGCCAAGGGCCAGCTGCCGCCATAGCTGTTGAAGGTATGTTCAAGCGCCCGATCCATATTCAGGAAATCGAGTACAAATGGCACGATGGCATCGATGCGCTGGTCGGCAATGGCAGCCAGCCAGGCTGCCCAAGCGCGCTTGGAGCCGCCGGTAGCAATAAAATGCTGCACTTGCCACGGCTGCAACTCCCGCTGCGCCAGGTCCATGGCTTTGATTATCGCCTCCATCATCGGGATATGCAGCGACATGAGCGGCCGCGTCTGCGGACTATCCAGGAACAATTTCCAGCTGTGGGCCACGCTGTCATCTTCTTTCCTGGCGATGCCGTCGTCGTCATAGACGAGATATTGATTCGGGATGTTGCTGACGGAGATGACGATGGTCTGGGTTTTTCTGGCGACCGACAGCAGCATGCTTTCGCTCAGATCGGTGGGCGCGCTGGCGCTTCCCGCCGGGCCGGCATGATTGGTGCCGTTGTTTGCCGCCAGCAAGGCGCGTTGTGGCCTCGGGTCAGCCGGGATATAGATATTGACCTCATGCATCCATTGTGCCGGCGTGGCCAGACCGTTGCCCGGCCAGGTTTGTGAAACCAGATCGAAACTGCGCTTCTCGACGCCAGGGAATTGCTCTACCTTCTTCGCCGAATAAGACAATGGCTCCCCGGCTCCAGCCTTTTTATAGCAAGCAAGTATTTCACTGAATTGCTGGCCGCTGGCAGAGAAACACTGTTCCGCCGAGACTGGCGCAGTGGCGTTTCCGCAAGCGCCCAGGATTGTTGACAGAAGGAGCAATAGCACCGTCGACAAACTGCGCCGGACCATCATTCCTCCTGAGGCGCAGGCGCCAGATTTTTGCCATTTTCCCAGTTGGCGCCAAGCGGATTGATCACCTTGTTTTGACTTATCGAAAAATCGCCGTGCTGCTGCGCAATTTTGCCGTCAATCGGCACGATGGCGCGTTGCGTGAATTTATGCGTGGCGTTATCGAACTCCAGCACATGGTATGCGCTGGTGTTGTTCCAGTCCGCGGAAGGAAAAGCGATGAAGTGCACCGTGTATTTTTCTGCGCTGAAACTGCCATCGACAACATAACTGCCATAGTGCTCCTCGCCTGGCGAGATGATCTTATACAGACCGTTATCGTAATAAAACAAGATGGCGTCATGAAACGGCTTTTTTTCATACAGTTTTCTGTAATAAAGCCGCTGCATGTGTGTCGGTTTTCCAAACTGCACGCTCAGCGCAGCCGCCGCGCCGCCGCCTTCCGCGGCAACAACGCTGGCACTGCTCATGAACCCCGGAATGGCAAAAAACAAAGTAGCAGCAACACGCGAAATGGCAGATCTCATCTATATCCTCGCAAATATCAATTTGACAATCTATTGAGTCAAATCATAGCGATAAGCATGGGATAAGACGACACTTAATTAAAAATTAAGTAATGTCTTACGCTAGGCTTTGTCAGCCTTGCCGGCCGCGTTGGCCAGCTTGCTCAGCATCTGGTCCAGCAGCCACGGTTTGCAATCGTGGTCTTCCGCCAGTTCCTTGCGGCGGATGGCGTTGCGCACCACCAGCGAGCCGAGATAGCGTACCGGCTCCGGCGGAAACTGTCCGCGCGGGCCGGCCGCCAGCGGGCTGCGGCTCCAGTCGTTGTCCAGGCCGAGCACCAGCGATGACAGCAGCTGCCCGCCCATGTAGCTGGGGCCGACGCCGTTGCCGGAATAGCCGAAACCGTAGAACACATTCGGCATATTGTTCAGCCGGCCGAAGAACGGGAAACCGGTGACCGAGCGGTCTGACGGTCCGTTCCAGCTGGCGGTAATCGGCACGCCAGCCAGCGCCGGGAAGAATTCGTGCAGGCTGCGCTTGAGTTGCTGCTCATAGGGGGAACGCTGGTCGAATACGGGCAGGATGCGGCCGCGCCACGCGAAGGTGTTGCCGCCCTTGCCCAGCATCAGGCGGCCGTCTTCGGTGCTGCGGTAATAGAACACGAAGGTGCGCGAATCGAGCACCGAGACACCGTCTGTCAGGCCGATCCGCTGCAGCAGTTCGGGACATTTTTCCGTGATCACCATGTCGCTGGACACTACCGCGAGCGTGCGCTCGAACTGCGGGAAACGGCTGGCCATCCAGGCATTGATCGCCAGCACCATCTTGCCGGCCTGCAGGCTGCCAGCGGGCGTTTGCAAGGTAACGCTGGCGCCTGGCGTGAACGACAGCATCGGCGTTCTTTCATAAATCCGCACCCCCATCTGCAAGGCGACGCGGCGCAAACCGCGCACCAGCTTGCCCGGATGGACAGTCGCCGCCATCGGTGAAAACACGCCGGACAAATTGCGCGCCGAACCGGAACGGCGCCGCACCTCTGCATCCGGCAGAGAATGATAGGAACTGATGCCCTGGCGCTGCAATTCATCCAGCACCGGATCCAGCACGCCCAGCTGGGCTTTGGCGGTGGCAGTGTAGAGCGTGCCGTCCCGGCGGAATTCGGCGTTGATCTTGTGTTCGCGGCAGAAATTGCCGATATGCTCGACCACCGCCTCCGAAGCCTTCACCAGCCTAATCGCTTCGGCCTCGCCGAACAGACGCCGCAAAGTGAAGAATTTGGTCGACCAGGTCAGCAGGCAGCCGCCGTTGCGGCCGCTGGCGCCGGCGCCGCACAGGTCGCTTTCGATGATGGCGATGTCCAGCGCGGGATTCTGCCGCTTCAGCTGGATCGCGGTCCACAAGCCGGTAAAGCCGCCGCCGACAATCGCCACGTCGGCTTTTTGCCGGCCTTGCAGCGCGGGAGCCAGCTCGCCGTCGGCGAATAGTGCATCTTCCAGCCAGAATGGGCGCATGGGGAATCAATCCTAGGTGAGCAACGATTAAACAGTGACTAAGCAGCGGTAAAAGCACAGGCCGACATCAACCTGGCGAAATGCTGCAGATCGGGCGTCTGCATTCCCGCCACCTTGGCCTGGTCGTCCCAAAGGCGCAGGCTGACGGCATCGGCAGCGTACGGCCGGGCAATGAACTGCGCAGCGTCGGCTGCAGAAAACACGCCGCCCTGCAATTCCAGGCTGCGCTTGGAATCTTCAGACAAGCGTCCCCAATAGGCGACGTCGGTCGCGCACAGGTAGCGCTTGGCGTCCACGTGCAGACGGATCGGTTCCAGCACCGCCGCGCTGAACAAGCCGCGCAGATAGGGGATGGCAAAATATTGGTGGGTGTCGTCGACGCCGCGCGCCGACGGCGTTTCGCCTTGCGGATTGAGCAGATGGCCGAGATCGTGCAGCAAGGCGGCGCACACCAGTTCGTCCGTGGCGCCGGCCTGCTCGGCCAGGGTCGCCGATTGCAGGGCATGCTGCAGCTGGTTGACCGGCTCGCCGCTGTACATTTCATGGCCGCCCTGTTCAAACAGGTCGCAGATTTGCGGGATAGTAAGCATGTTGGCGGCCCGATCAGTTCCAGGGCAAGGAATAGGTCTTGGTATTGCAGAAGCTCTTCATCGCTTCCTGCACGCCTTCCTTGTAGCCCAGGCCGGAATCCTTGATGCCGCCGAACGGCGTCAGCTCCAGGCGGTAGCCCGGGACTTCACGGACATTGATGCTGCCGACTTCGAGCTCGCGCACGAAGCGCGTGATGTAATCGAGGCGGTTGGTGCAGACCGAGGACGACAAGCCGTACGGCGTCGAATTCGAGATGCGGATCGCATCGGCGATATCGGCGCAGCGGATCACCGGCGATACCGGTCCGAACGTCTCTTCCGCCACCAGCTGGCAATCGGCCGGCACGTGATCCAGCACGGTCGGCGAATACACCGCGCCATCGCGCTGGTTGCCGAACAGGAGCTTGGCGCCGCGCTGGCAGGCGTCGTTGACTTTGGCTTCGAAAGCGCTGGCGGAGCGGGCGTCGATCACCGTGCCCATATCGTTTTGCAGATCCATCGGATTGCCGTATTTGACCGCCTTGGTCTTGCGCACCAGCAGATCGACGAATTCATCGGCCACGGCCTGGTGCACGATCATGCGCTTGATGGCGGTGCAGCGCTGGCCGGAATTCTTGTAGGAGCCGGATACCGCCAGCGTTGCCGCCTCTTCCAGGTCGGCATCTTCCATCACGATGATCGGATCGTTGCCGCCCAGTTCCAGCACCTGGCGCTTGTACACGGCTTTGCCGGCGATGTATTTGCCGACCGGCACGCCGCCGGTAAACGTCACCAGATCGACATCCGGATTGATCAGCATCTCGTCAGCGATTTCGGCCGGATCGCCGGTCACCACCGAGAACATTTCCGGCGGCAAGCCTGCTTCATACAGGATATCGGCCAGCAGCAAGGCCGACAGCGGCGTCTTTTCCGTCGGCTTGAGCACCATGCGGTTGTTGGTGGCGATGGATGGCGCGACCTTGTGGGCGACCTGGTTGAGCGGATGATTGAATGGCGTGATGGCCGAGATGGCGCCCAGCAGCGGCTCCTTCAGCGTATACACCTTGCGCTGCTTGCCATGCGGCGTCAGGTCGCAGGAAAACACCTGGCCGTCGTCCACCAGCGCCTGGTTGGCGGCAAACACAAAGACGTCGCAGGCGCGGCCGACTTCGTACAGACTGTCTTTCTTGCACAGGCCGGCCTCCGCCGTGATCAGGTCCGAGATGGCATCGGTATTGGCGCGCAGCAGTTCGGCGGTGCGCAGCATGATGCGCGAGCGCTCGAAGCGCGTCAGCGGCGAGCGGAACGCCCGCGCCGTCTTGAACGCATGGCGGATGTCGTCCACCGTGGCCTTCGGCACCGAACCGACCAGCGCGCCGTTGAAGGGGTTGCGGATTTCTATGCGGCGCGGGTTGCCGACCAGCTTGCCGGCAATCCGCATGTCTTGATGTAAAGGTTCGCCCTGCTTGAGCTTGCTCAGTTCGGTCAGCATCATGTCCTCGAATCAATCGATGATTGTGGTTTCTTGCTTACTGCGCGTGCCTATTTTGCATGATGCTGTGCATGATTCATGGCTAGATAGAACACATCGAAATTGCGCAGCCGGTGATCGGCCGCGAATGTGGCAAATGCAGCGCTCAGCTTGCGGTTGAACATCAGCGGCACCCGCTGTTCCGAGATGCCGCCGTGCGAGCGCAGCGGCAGCTTCAGCTCGGACAGGTCGTGCCGGCTGGCGGCGGTGCCGATCACGGTCAGGCGCTCGCTCACCACCACCAGGTCGCCGATGCGGTCCGGCGGCAGCTCGAAACGCTGGGCCGCCTGCTCGCGCGTCAGCACCAGTTCGATGCCGGGAATGGCGCGGATCTGGTCGGCGATTTCAGCCGCATTGGCGGCAGCCGGCAGATACACCGTGGCGTAGGAACCCAGCGCGCCGTGGTGCACTACGTAAGGGTCGGTAATCGGCAGGATGACGCGGCTGGTCTCAGCGCCGAACTTGGCATCCAGCACGTCCTGCAGATAGATCACGTTCGGCTTGCCGGCGCTGTCGGTCTTGGCGTTCATGCCGTGGTCAGCGGTCAGGCCGATCACCGCCTCCAAAGCATCGAGCTGGGTCAGGTAGTGATCCATCATGGCGTAGAAGGCATTGGCGCCCGGCGTACCTGGCGCGTACTTATGCTGGATGTAGTCGGTGGTGGAAAGATACATGATGTCCGGCCGTTCGCTCGCCAGCAGCTTGACGCCGGCGGCGAACACGAACTCCGACAAGTCGGCGCTGTACACCGACGGCAGCGGCATGCCGACCCGCTCCAGCAGATTGGCTATGCCGTTCAACTCAAGCGTGGCCTGGTCAGCCTTCTCCGCCGAGAAACAGATGCCGCGCATCTTGTGGCCCAGCAGGCCGCGCAGCTTGTCCTTGGCGGTGATCACCGCCACCTTGGCGCCGGCGTCGGCGAAGGTGGCCAGGATGGTGGCGGCGCGCAGGTACTTGGCGTCGTTCATCATGACTTCCTGCTTGGTTTCCAGATCGTAGAAGTAGTTGCCGCAGATGCCGTGCACCGACGGCGGCACGCCAGTCACGATCGACAGGTTGTTGGGATTGGTGAAACTGGGCACCACGCAATCGGCGCTCAGCACCGTGCCCTGCTCTACCATTTTTTTCATGAACGGCGCGACGCCGGCCTGGATCGCCTGGTTGATGTATTCCTGCTCGCAGCCGTCAACACAGACCACCACCAGCGGTTGCTGCATCGCTTGATAGCTACGGCCATTGACGTTGAAAGAGCCGCTAAGGGTGTTGGTAGTGGACATGTGCTTGCCTTTGCTGTGAGTCTGAGGGACCTGTTACTTCAAGGTGATCTGTTCGGCTGCCGCTGCGGCGGCCATCTTTTCCTGCGCCTTGTGCATGCGATGGCGGCCGGCTTCGGCGTGTTCGCGCATGATGGCGCCTGCGGCCTGCGCATCGCCGGCGGCGATGGCGTCGACGATCTGGTGATGTTCGGTAGTGGAAGTCGGCAAGCTGCCCTTTTGCGCCAGCGCCGAACGGCGGAACAGATTGAGTTCGTTGACCAGGCGGCGGTAGGTATGCAACAGCTTCTTGTTGGCGCTGAACTGCACCAAGGCATCGTGGAAGGCCAGGTTCAGCTTCAGGTAGCCGTCGACATCGCCCAGAGCGACCATGCCATCCATGCGCTCCAGCAGCGTGCGCAGCTCCTGCACCTGGGCCGGCTTGATGGCGGCGGCCAGCTTGCGGCCGATCAGCTCATCCAGCGCTGCCCTCACTTCATAGATCTCGTCGGCTTCCTCGACCGAAATCTGGCGCACGAAGACGCCGCAATTCTTTTCCTGCTGCACCAAGCCAGCCTCTTCCAGCGCGCGGAACGCTTCGCGCACCGGGCCGCGCGAAACGCCCAGCATTTCCGCTAGCGACACTTCATTGAGCTTGTCGCCGGCAACCAGGTCGCCGGCCAGGATCATGCGCTCCAGCTCCTTCTGCACCAATGAAGGCAGCGAATTTTTCTGGACCAGGGCGATGGTGTTCATTGTGCGGTTGGTTGTCATGGCATTTCTTTTTTTTCGGGTTGGTGATTGCACTTTAATTTAACAAGGTGTAGATTGTCAACAAAATACATAAAACATGATGTAATAAAAAGCGTGGCGACGCAATGGAAACGCCGCTCTTGCCGCCGCCTGCATTTTGTGTGCGCCTATCACACGCGTGCTGCTGAAGAGGACGCAGAGTTGGCGCCAGACCTGAACATACTCAAACGACAACTGACATCCGCACCAGACCAAAGGAAATATCATGAGCCTGCAAAGCCGCGACCCGATTCTGCTGACCCCCGGACCATTGACCACCTCGCTCGCCACCAAGAGCGCCATGCTGCAAGACTGGGGTTCATGGGATGCCTCCTTCAATGCGATCACCACCAAGGTACGCCGGCAGCTGCTGGATATCGCCAATGCACATGAATCCCATGTGTGCGTGCCGATGCAGGGCAGCGGCACGTTTTCGATAGAAGCGGCGATCAACACCCTGCTGCCGCGCAACGGCCACATGCTGGTGCTGATCAACGGCGCCTACGGCAAGCGCATGGCCAAGATCGTCGAAATGATGGGACGCCAGGTCTCGGTATTTGAAACCGCCGACGATGTGCCGACCACCGGCGCCGACGTCGAACGCGTGCTGAGCAACGATCGCAGCATCACCCATGTCGGCGTGATCCATTGCGAAACCAGCACCGGCATCCTCAATCCGCTGGCAGACATCGCCGAGGTGGCGGCGGCGCACAAGAAGAGCCTGATCATCGACGCCATGAGTTCCTTCGGCGCGCTGGCCATCGATGCAGCCAAAATCCCGTTCGACGCATTGATCGCCGCCAGCGGCAAATGCATCGAAGGCCCTCCGGGCATGGGTTTTGTCATCGTGCGCAAATGCGTGCTGGAAAAATCCACCGGCAATTCGCGCTCCTTGTCGCTGGACCTGCACGATCAATGGGCCTACATGGAAAAGACCACGCAATGGCGCTTCACCCCGCCGACACATATCGTGGTGGGCTTCCATCAGGCGCTCAATCAATTCTTTGCGGAAGGCGGCCAGCCGGCGCGGCTGGCGCGCTACACAAAAAACTACGAGACCCTGATGGCCGGCATGCGCGAGCTGGGACTGGTGCAGTTTCTGCCGGCAAAAATCCAGGCGCCGATCATCGTGACGATGCACGCGCCGAACAGCGCCAATTATGAATTCAAGGATTTCTACAATCGGGTGCGCGACAAGGGATTCGTTCTCTACCCGGGCAAGCTGACACGGGCCGAGACTTTCCGCGTCGGTTGCATAGGCGCGATCGGCGCGGAAGAAATGCAGCAGGCGGTGCATGCGATCGCCGATGCGCTGCGGGAGATGGGAATCAAGACCAGAAGTGCGGCCAACTCCTGAAGGAGTGGCAGACCGGCGGATTTTGCCAAAGCAAAATCCGTTTTTTTATGCGCAGCCGTGGCCGCCTGCGGTCTTGCTGGTCATCGGCAGGTCGCGCCCGGCCTCGCGGCCATGGCCGGCGGCATCCAGACGCTGCAGGTAATCCTCCCACATCGCTTCCTGATCACGGCCCAGCTTGTACAGATAGGCCCAGGTAAAGATGCCGCTGACGTGGCCATCGGAAAAGGTCGGCTTGACAGCGTAATTGCCGACCGGATCGAGCGCCGCCATTTCAACATTGCGCTTGCCGGTCTGCAGCACTTCTTGCCCGGGGCCATGGCCGCTGACTTCGGCCGACGGCGAATACACGCGCATCAGTTCGAACGGCAGCAAAAACACGGCGCCGTCGTCGAAGGCGACTTCCAGCTTGCACGACTGCTTGTGTACTACGAAGGACACCGGCGCGGGCGCCGGGGCTGATTGCTTGGAGCCGGTCATGGAGATTGCCTGTAGAGAGGATTAAAACTGCCCGGAGATGGCGGAACGCAATGCGACCAGCAATGCCTGCCGTTGCTCCAGGGTGGATGGCGACGGCCGCCGTTGCGCCTCGGCCCATACCGGGCTGGGAAAATGCGCATCGTCCGCATAGCGCGGAATCACATGCCAGTGCAGGTGCGGCGTCATGTTGCCGAGGCTGGCCAGGTTGATTTTCTCCGGCTGCATGACGGCGCGCACTATCGATTCCACCTTGCAGACCGCGGCCATCAAGGTGCTGCGATCGGCCACCGGCAGGTCGGTCATTTCCTTGACGTGATCATTCCAGATGACACGGCAGAAACCTGGATAAGAGGCGTCATCGACCAGCACCACGCGGAATTGCTTGGCGTAATGGAGCACCTCCCCACCGTCGCCGTTGCACAGTTCGCAATCAGCTGAATGCATGTTCATGATCACACCAGGATCCGTTCGATGCCGCCGTTGTTGGCGCGCGCAACATAGTCAGGCAACCAGTTCTCGCCCAGCAGGTGACGCGCCATCTCCACCACGATGTAATCGGCGGTAGTGCCGGAATCGTCGTTGTAGCGCGACAAACCCTGCAGGCAGGACGGGCAGGAAGTGAGGATCTTGACGTCGCCGCCAAAACCGTCGGCGCGCAGCTTGTCCGCGCCCTTGTTCATTTCCTCTTCCTTGCGGAAGCGCACCTGCGTCGAGACATCCGGACGGCTGACGCCGAAGGTGCCCGACTCGCCGCAGCAGCGCTCGTTCTTTTCGATCTTGGCGCCGTTGTCTGTCGTAATTAGTGCATTGACCGTCTTCATCGGATCCTGCAGCTTCATCGGGCTATGGCAAGGGTCGTGGTACATATAGCGCGTGCCGCTGACGCCTTCCAGCTTGAGATTCTTCTCCAGCAGGTATTCGTGGATATCGATGATGCGGCAGCCCGGGAAGATCTTGTCGAACTGGTAGCCCTGCAGCTGATCGTAGCAAGTGCCGCAGGAAACGATCACGGTCTTGATGTCGAGATAGTTCAGGGTATTGGCCATGCGATGGAACAGCACGCGGTTGTCGGTGATGATCTTTTCGGCCTTATCGTAGTCGCCCGAGCCACGCTGCGGATAACCGCAGCACAGGTAGCCCGGCGGCAGCACGGTTTGCACGCCGACCTGCCACAGCATGGCTTGCGTCGCCAGGCCCACCTGAGAGAACAGCCGCTCCGAACCGCAGCCCGGGAAATAAAACACGGCTTCGGTATCGGCGGTGGTGCTCTTCGGATCGCGGATGATCGGCACGATCTTGTCGTCTTCGATATCCAGCAAGGCGCGCGCGGTCTTCTTCGGCAGGTTGCCCGGCATCTTCTTGTTGATAAAGTGGATCACCTGCTCTTTGATCGGCGCCTTGCCGACGGTCGCAGGCGGCTTCTTGGTCTGCTTCTTGGCGAATTTCTTCAGCATGTCGTTGCCGAAGCGCTGCGCCTTGAAACCCCAGTCGGTCATGACCTTGCGCGTCATGTTGATGGTGGCCGGATCGGTCGCGTTGAGGAAGAACATCGCGGCCGTAGTGCCGGGATTGAACGATTTCTTGTTCATCTTGCGCAGCAGGTTGCGCATGTTCATCGAGACGTTGCCGAAATCGATATCGACCGGGCATGGCGTCACGCATTTGTGGCAGACGGTGCAATGGTCGGCTACGTCTTCGAATTCTTCCCAATGCTTGATCGAGATGCCGCGCCGGGTCTGCTCTTCGTACAGGAAGGCTTCCACCAACAGCGAAGTGGCCAGGATCTTGTTGCGCGGCGAGTACAGCAGGTTGGCGCGCGGCACATGGGTGGCGCACACCGGCTTGCACTTGCCGCAGCGCAGGCAGTCCTTGACGCTGTTGGCGATGTCGCCGATATCGCTTTGCTGCATGATCAGCGATTCGTGCCCCATCAGGCCGAACGACGGCGTATAGGCATTGCTGAGATCGGCTTCGAAGCCGGGCAGGTTCAACAGCTTGCCCTTGTTGAAGCGGCCTTCCGGATCGACGCGCAGCTTGTAGCTGCGGAAATCCTTGATCTCGTCTTCGGTCAGGAATTCCAGCTTGGTGATGCCGATGCCGTGCTCGCCCGAAATCACGCCGTCCAGCGAACGCGCCAGGGTCATGATGCGCGCCACCGCGGCGTGCGCATCCTGCAGCATTTCGTAGTGGTCGGAATTGACCGGCAAATTGGTATGGACGTTGCCGTCGCCCGCATGCATGTGCAAGGCGACGAACACGCGGCCGCGCAAGACGCGCTTGTGCACCGCGCTGCACTCGTCGAGGATCAGCTTGAAGGAAGCGCCGTTGAAGATCTGCCGCAGCAGAGCCCGCACTTCCTGTTTCCAGGAAACGCGGATGGTGCGGTCCTGCACTACGTCGAACACGCTGGCGTCCGGCTGCTGCAGCAGGCGCTGCTCGAACACGAGGTCGAGTTTTTCCAGGCCGAGCGCGAACAATTGCGGCTTGGCCTCCTGCAGCGGCGTATCCAGGTGTTCCAGCAGATAGGTCCAGCGCGCCTGCACGTTGTCGAGCAGCTGCTCGGCCTGGTGCACGCGGTCTTCCAGGATTTCGGCGGCGGGAATATCGTCGCCGTCGGCGTCGTCGCCCTTGCCCAGCGGCAGATTGCCCTTGAGCAGGAATTCGCGCAGCTCGTCCAGCAGCTGCAGCTTGTTCTTGGCCGACAGTTCGATATTGATGCGCTCGATGCCGTCAGTGTATTCGCCCATGCGGTTGAGCGGAATCACCACGTCTTCATTGATCTTGAAGGCGTTGGTGTGCTTGGCGATGGCGGCCGTGCGGGCGCGGTCCAGCCAGAATTTCTTGCGTGCTTCCGGGCTCACCGCGACAAAACCTTCGCCGACGCGGTTGTTGGCCATGCGCACCACTTCCGAGGCCGCTTGCGCTACCGCGTTTTCATCATCGCCGACGATATCGCCGAAGAGGGCCATCTTGGGCAGTACGCCCCGCTTCGATTTGGTGGTGTAGCCGACTGCGCGCAGATAGCGCTCGTCCAGATGCTCCAGGCCGGCCAGGATCGCCCCGCCCTTCAGGGTCTCGGCATCGAGGAAATCCTTGATCTCGACGATCGATGGAATCGCATCGCGCGCCTGGCCGAAGAATTCCAGGCAGACCGTGCGCGTGTGCTTAGGCATCTTGTGCAGGATCCAGCGCCCGGAGGTGATCAAACCGTCGCAGCCTTCTTTTTGAATGCCAGGCAAACCCGCCAGGAATTTATCGGTGACGTCCTTGCCCAGGCCTTCCTTGCGGAACACGCGCCCGGCGATTTCCAGGATCTCGGTCTTGAACGGCTTTTCGCTTGGCCGGCCTTTTTCGGCCGGATGGCGCCATTCCAGCTGGAAGCGCGCCAGCGGCGTGTCGTGGATCTTGCCGAGGTTGTGGTCGAGACGGGTGACGTCAAGCCAGTCGCCGTTCGGGTCGACCATGCGCCAGCTTGCCAGGTTGTCGAGCGCAGTGCCCCACAACACGGCTTTCTTGCCGCCGGCGTTCATGGCGATGTTGCCGCCGACGCAGGACGCTTCGGCCGAGGTCGGATCGACCGCGAACACGAAGCCGGCCTTTTCGGCGGCGTCGGAAACGCGCTTGGTGACCACGCCTGCGCCCGAATAAATCGTGGCGTACTCTTTATCCAGCCCTGGCAGGACCGCCATTTCGACCGCGCCCAGCTGCTCCAGTTTTTCAGTGTTGATGACTGCCGACAAAGGCGTCAGCGGAATCGCGCCGCCGGTATAGCCGGTGCCGCCGCCGCGCGGGATGATGGTCAGGCCGAGTTCGATGCAGCCCTTGACCAGACCGGCCATCTCGTCTTCGCCGTCCGGCGTCAGCACCACGAACGGATACTCGACGCGCCAGTCGGTGGCGTCGGTCACGTGCGAAACGCGCGACAGGCCGTCGAACTTGATGTTGTCCTTGGCGGTATAGCGGCCCAGGATCTTGTTGGCGCGCTTGCGCAAATCGTAGGTCTGGCGGAATTCGTCGGCGAAAGCGGCAATCGCCTTGCGGGCGGCAGCCAGCAGCGCTTCGACATTCTCGCTGCGCTTCTTCGCTTCTTCATCGTTGACGGCGTCGCCGCTGTCGGCCTGGTCGGTGACGATGCGCCGCTTGTCGACTTCGCTGAGGCGATGATGCAGCGCGTCAATCAGGGCTTGGCGACGCTTGGGATTGTCCAGCATGTCGTCCTGCAAATACGGATTGCGGCGCACCACCCAGATATCGCCCAGCACTTCATACAGCATGCGGGCGGAGCGGCCGGTCTGGCGTTTGCCACGCAATTCGTCGAGCAAGCGCCAGGACGCTTCGCCTAACAGACGAATCACGATCTCGCGATCGGAAAACGAGGTGTAGTTATAGGGGATCTCGCGCAATCGCGTAGGGGTGGCGCCTTGTGGCGCATCTGACAATAATGCCTGGATTTTGACTGGGGCGTTCATTGGTCTTGAGAAGTTGGCTACTGCTGCTGAATCAGCATTTTAGCTGATTGCGCCCGTTCGCGACGGCAAGCAGTCGATTTGTGCAGTGCAAGATACAGACTACAACATTCGGTTGACTTATAGCCTATTCATATGAAATTAATTAATACAATTAATTTCCATAATTTGATAGTTATCTGATCCAAACGAATTTCAAAGAAACATGCAAACCAGCGTTGATTCAGGGAAATTGATCGTAGCGCACTGCAAAAAACACGGCTTATTTTCAGCTCACGCCAGCCAGCTCGCGACCTCGCGCCAGAAGCCGTCAGGCACATTCAGCAGCAGCCAGACCACCAGGATGTAGCGCAGGAATTTGCCGATCGCCATGTACATGAGCGAGGGCCAGAACGGCAGCTTGAGCCAGCCGCCGAGGGTGCAGATCGGATCGCCGACGCCCGGCACCCAGGCCAGGAGCATGGTTTTCGCGCCATAGCGTTCCAGCCAGC
This sequence comes from Collimonas sp. GW821-FHT02H07, assembly GCF_059421505.1. Lineage (NCBI taxonomy): Bacteria > Pseudomonadati > Pseudomonadota > Betaproteobacteria > Burkholderiales > Oxalobacteraceae > Collimonas > Collimonas sp. GW821-FHT02H07. The sequence continues at coordinate 56,672 of NZ_JBWKVC010000016.1, read as the reverse complement.
CGAACCAGCTGCTGCCGCGCTCGCGCGCGAACGCCTGCTTGGCGCCGTAGCCCATCCAGTAATCGACCGCCCCGCCCAAGGTGTTGCCCAGCGTGGCGACGAAGATCACCGGCCAGAACAGCGCGCCATTGGCTTTGACCACGGCGAACACCGCCGGCTCTGAGCCCAGCGGCAGCAAGGTGGCGGCGACGAAGCTGATGATAAAAACGGAAGTCAGGCCGACGCTGGGCACGGCCAGGGTCTTGAGCAGCCATAAAACGGCGGATTCGATCATAAAAGCAATTCATAAAGACGGCAGACCGGCCACGCATGGCGGCTCGAAATGAGACGGATTGCGGTGCGGCCGAGAAAACCTGGTGGCGCTGAAAAAGCCCTCCATTATAATGACCGGCTGTTTCCCGCAGCCTGATCCTGTTGCCGACCACGTTTCACCCACCACTGACTAACGACATGACCACAGACTATTTGCAAAAAATCCTCACCGCCCGCGTCTACGACGTCGCGGTCGAAACCCCGCTTGAACTGGCGACAACGCTCTCGCAGCGAATTGAAAACCAGATTTATTTCAAGCGCGAGGATATGCAAAGCGTGTTCAGCTTCAAATTGCGCGGCGCCTACAACAAGGCCGCCAGCCTGACGCCGGCGCAGCTCAAGCGCGGCATCATCTGCGCATCGGCCGGCAACCATGCCCAGGGCCTGGCGCAGTCCGCCGCCAAGCTCGGCTGCCGCGCGGTCATCGTGATGCCGAAGACCACGCCGCAGATCAAGATCGACGGCGTCAAGGCGCGCGGCGGCGAAGTGGTCTTGTTCGGCGATTCCTATACCGATGCCTATAACCACGCGCTGACGCTGGAGAAAAAGCTCAAGCTGACCTTCGTCCATCCTTTCGACGATCCTTACGTGATCGCCGGCCAGGGCACCATCGGCATGGAAATCCTGCGCCAGCACGCCGGCCCCATCCATGCGATCTTCGTGCCGATCGGCGGCGGCGGCCTGATCGCCGGCATCGCCGCCTATGTCAAGGCGGTGCGCCCCGAGATCAAGATCATCGGCGTGCAAACCACCGATTCCGACGCCATGGCGCGCAGCCTGAAGGCCGGCCGCCGCGTGACGCTGCCGGATGTCGGCCTGTTCGCCGACGGCACCGCGGTCAAGCTGGTGGGCGAAGAAACCTTCCGCCTGGCGCGCCTGTATGTCGATGAAGTGATCCTGGTCGATACCGATGCGGTTTGCACCGCGATCAAGGATGTGTTCCAGGACACCCGCAGCATTCTTGAACCTTCCGGCGCACTGGCGGTGGCCGGCGCCAAAGCCTATGTCGAACGCGTCAAGGGCACGCGCAAGGCCATCAAGAACCAGACCCTGGTCACCATCGCCTCCGGCGCCAACATGAATTTCGACCGCTTGCGCTTTGTCGCGGAAATGGCCGATATCGGCCAGTTGCGCGAAGCGGTGTTCGCCGTCACCATCCCGGAACAGCGCGGCAGTTTCCGCCGTTTCTGCGAGCTGGTCGGGCCGCGCAACGTCACCGAATTCAACTACCGCATCAGCGATGAAAAAACCGCCCACGTGTTTGTCGGCGTGCAGACGTCGAGCCGCGACGAAGCCAGCCAGATCGCCAGGAACTTCGAGAAGCACGGCTTCGATACGCTCGACCTGACCCATGACGAACTGGCCAAGGTCCACGTACGCCACCTGGTGGGCGGCAAGAGCGCACTGGCGCAGGACGAATTGCTGTACCGCTTTGAATTTCCCGAGCGGCCGGGCGCGCTGATGCGCTTTTTAGATTCGATGGCGCCCAACTGGAACATCAGCCTGTTCCATTACCGCAGCCAGGGCGGCGATGTCGGCCGTATCCTGGTCGGCCTGCAGGTGCCGAAAAAGGAAATGAAAGCGTTCCGTACTTTCCTTTCCAGCCTCGGCTATCGTTATTGGGACGAGAGCAGCAATCCGGTCTACAAGCTGTTCCTCGGCTAAGTTGCACGACTCGCTTGCGGCGCAAGGCCGCAAGCGGGCATCATGGTTTCTGACAAGCGCAAATACCAGCAATTAAGCGGCTCATATCAGGAACATCATGCTTATCTGGCAAAATACTGCTTTTAAGTACAAGCAAAAGCCATGACCACACCAAATACACCCGACGCCTCGCCGCTCGGCAAACCCGCCGCCTACCAGACGCAGTACCAGCCTTCACTGCTATTTCCGATCGCCCGCCAGGGCAAGCGCGACGAAATCGGCGTCAGCGGCACCTTGCCTTTTTTCGGCGTCGACATCTGGAATGCGTATGAAGTGTCCTGGCTTAACGCACGCGGCAAACCCCAGGTTGCCATCGCCACGTTTACCGTGCCGGCCGATTCCCCGAATATCGTCGAGTCGAAGTCGTTCAAGCTATACCTGAACTCCTTCAATCAAACCAAGCTGGCCGATGCCGATGCCTTGCTGCAGTTGTTGCGCAACGATTTGTCGGCCGGCTTCGGCGCGCCGGTGCACGTCACGCTGACCACGGCCGATGCCTTTGCCAGCCAAAAAATACAAGAACCGCAGGGCTTGCTGCTGGACCGGCTGGATATCGAAGTCGACGAATACCAGCCGAATCCCTCGCTGCTGAAGACGGATCCGAACAAGATTGTCATTGAAGAAACGCTGGTCTCGCATCTGCTGAAATCGAATTGCCTGGTGACCGGCCAGCCGGATTGGGGCAGCGTGCAGATCCACTATGTCGGCGCGGCCATCGACCAGGAAAGCCTGCTGCGCTACCTGATCAGCTTCCGCGACCATAACGAATTCCATGAGCAATGCGTGGAACGCATTTTTATGGACATCATGCGCAACTGTGCGCCGCAAAAACTGTCTGTATACGCCCGCTATACCCGCCGCGGCGGCCTGGACATCAACCCCTGGCGCAGTAATTTCTCCACCGGGCAGCCCCCTTCGAATTGGCGTCAGGCAAGGCAGTAGCACACAATTCGTTACATTTGTAGCAAAAAGACCGCACTTAAGCAGATAAATAGGCATTAAATTGGCGGGGATATTGACGTGTTGTCACTATACGTCTAACGTACCACCTCGCTGTAAAGGACTCTATATTTCATGACAATTTTTTCTCGCTTCACCGCCGTCAAAAGGACCGCGATATTCTCCGGCATGACTGCAATCGCCGCCGTGTGCGCCCCGGCCCACGCTCAGGAAACCCCGGACACCACCGGCTGGTTCAGCAAAACCCTCACCCAAACCCAGGACAGGCTGAGCAACATCGCCAACAATGGCGATATGGAAGTGTATCTGTCAGGCTACGCCTACCACGGCCGCCATACCTATACCGAAGAAAAGATCCGGGAGCTGAATGAAAAGGCCTGGGGCCTGGGCGGCGGCCGCACCATCCGCAATGCCGACGGCAACGACGAATCGCTGTACCTGTTCGCCATCCGCGACTCCCACTTCAAGCCGCAGATCATGGCCGGCTATGCCTATGAGTGGATCTGGAACGTGCCCAAGACCCCGGTCGAAGTCGGCGCCGGCTACACCGCCATGCTGATGAGCCGCCAGGATTACTTCGGCGGCTTCCCGTTTCCGATTGCCTTGCCGGTCCTGTCGCTGGGCGTCAAGGGCGCCAAGCTGATGGGTTCTTACGTGCCGCGCCTGTCCCAGAACAAGGGCAATGGCGACGTCTGGCTGGTATTCGCGCGCTTCGAAGTTAAGTAAAACACCAGGCTTTTCAGCGAGAGGCATCATTGCAAGTTGATGTTGTTGGCCGGAATCAAGTCTATAATTCGGATTGGGTGTCGCCAATAGAAACGACATCGGCGCCGTAGCCCGAGCCATGCCGGCTTGGACCAGACCGGGGGAGGCGTGTAGTAAAATCTGCGCTCACGTAACAGGGAGCCGCAGCCTACCCCCCGAACCTGGCATGTTTTCGACATGCTGCGGCAGGTTTTTAGCGATGGCGGCTCTGCTGAGTAAGACAAACCATCCATACTGGACCGCATACCAATTTGTATTATGACTAATCTTGCAAAAATCCTGCCCGCACAAAATGTGGCGCTGGATCTGGAAGTCTCCAGTAAAAAACGCGCTTTCGAACAAGCCGGTTTACTCTTCGAAAACAACTGCGGCATTGCCCGCTCTACCGTCTCCGATAACCTGTTTGCGCGCGAACGCCTCGGCTCCACCGGACTGGGCCACGGCGTTGCCGTGCCGCACGGCCGGGTCAAGGGCTTGAAAGCGCCATTGGCGGCATTCGTCCGCCTGGCCGAACCGATTCCGTTTGAATCGCCGGACGGCGAGCCGGTCAGCCTGCTGGTTTTCCTGCTGATTCCAGACAACGTCACCCAGCAGCACCTGGAAATCCTGTCGGAAATCGCCGAAATGTTTTCCAGCGACGCCTTCCGCCAGATCCTCGCCAGCGATCCCGATCCGGCCTCGGTGCATGCCCACATTGTCTCTTGGCAGCCCATGGGCACGGAAAATGCGACATAATTGACAGGAGGGCAACCGCCCGCCCAATTACCATGTCAGATGCCAACCATGCCAGCTTCCACGCCCCTCTCGATCCAGCAACTGTATGACGAAAACCGCGAGTCGCTGCAACTAGGCTGGTTTGCAGGTTTCCCCGGCGGCGAACGCCTGATTTCCGGCGACGCCGCTTCGGCCGCCGACCAGGTCGGTCACTTGAACCTGATCCACCCGGGCCGCATCCAGGTCTTCGGCCATCAGGAAACCGAGTACTACCAGCGCCTGTCGGCTACCTCACGGGTCTACCAGACCGCCGAACTGGTGGCAGGCGCGCCGCCGGCATTCATCATTGCGCAAGGACTGGCGACGCCGCCCGACATCCTTGAAATCTGCGACGAAAAGAATATCCCGCTGTTTTCCACGCCGCTGCCCGCGGCCCAGGTGATCGATTACCTGCGCGTGTACCTGTCGAAGAAACTGGCGCAGCGCATCACCATGCACGGCGTGTTCATGGATGTGCTGGGCGTCGGCGTCCTGATCACCGGCGAATCCGGCCTCGGCAAAAGCGAGCTGGGGCTGGAACTGATTTCGCGCAGTCACGGCCTGGTGGCCGACGATGCGGTCGAATTCGCGCGCATCGCGCCCAACATGATCGAAGGACGCTGTCCGCATCTGCTGCAGAACCTGCTGGAAGTGCGCGGCCTCGGCCTGCTCGACATCAAGACCATCTTTGGCGAAACCGCGGTGCGCCGCAAGATGCGCCTCAAGCTGATCGTCCACCTGGTGCGCCGCGCGACGCTGGAAGAAAACTACGAACGGCTGCCGCTCGACGCCCATACCCAGGAAGTGCTGGGACTGGCGATCCGCAAGGTCATCATCCCGGTGGCCGCCGGCCGCAACATCGCGGTGCTGCTGGAAGCCGCGGTGCGCAATACCATACTGCAGCTGCGCGGCATCGACACACTCAAGGATTTCATCGCGCGGCAACGGATTGCGATGGACAGCGATAGCGATCTGTAGGGTGGGCACCTGTGCCCACGCGTGACCTATGCGCATCTGCCGTCCAAGAGGTATGGCCGTCTGTGCCCACGCGTGACCTATGCATATCTACCGTCCAAACTGTATCGGCCGTCACGCGTGGGCAGAAAAACTTGCCCACCCTACGCTACTAGACAGAAAGTACATAACGAAACAAAGCCGCAGGCGCAGCCGACGCACGATTCCTGCCCGTCACATATAAAATACGGAGTTGCAGATTCGGCGGCATGCGATCCATGCCCCTTTCAATCCGGACACTTCCTGTAAAACCCGCGACTTACGGTATCATTCTCCAATGCGCATTATTCTTATCACCGGCATCTCCGGTTCCGGCAAATCAGTCGCTCTTCGGGTGCTCGAAGACGCGGGTTATTTTTGCGTCGACAATCTGCCGCCGGTCTTGCTGCGCGAGCTGGTCGCCGCGCGCCAGCATGAAGGCGCGCAGATGCTGGCGGTAGCCACCGACGCCCGCAGCGCCGATTCGCTGGCCGGCCTGCCAAGCGATATCCAGCAACTGCGGGCCGAAGGGCACGACGTCAAGGTATTCTTCCTGACGGCGCAGACTGAATCGCTGATCGCGCGTTTTTCCGAGACCCGCCGCAGCCACCCGCTGTCGCACCGGCTGCGCCCCGGCCAGAATCCGAGCGACCGGCTGACCCTGACCGAATGCATCCTGATCGAACGCGAGATGCTGGTCGAGATCGAGAGCATCGGCCATACCATCGATACTTCCGACATGAGCGCCAACCGCTTGCGCAGCTGGATCAAGGAGCTGGTCGATACCGAACCGGCGCCGCTGACCCTGCTGTTCGAATCGTTTGCCTTCAAGCGCGGCGTGCCGCTGGACGCCGACCTGGTGTTCGATGTGCGAATGCTGCCGAACCCGCACTACGACATCAAGCTGCGGCCGCTGACCGGACGCGACCAACCTGTGATCGCTTTCCTGGAAGGCTTGCCCAAGGTGAGCGACCTGCTGGGCGACATCCGCAATTTTGTCGAAAAATGGCTGCCTGAATTCAAGGACGACAACCGCAGTTACCTGACGGTGGCGATCGGCTGCACCGGCGGCCAGCATCGCTCCGTATATATGGTGGAACAGCTGGCGGAGTATTTCCAGGTGTCGGAACGCGTAGTGCGACGCCATCGCGAACTGGCCAAGCACGCCGGCGACCGCTAATCAAAGCCGCAGTTCATCCTCTCAGCCGTTCACTTCTTTTTCCATGCCCGAAAACAATTCCTGGATTCCGTTATTTCCCCTGAATGCCGTCCTGTTCCCCGGCGGCGTCTTGCCGCTCAAGGTTTTTGAAACACGCTACCTGGACATGCTGCGCGCCTGCATGAAAAGCGGGCAGCAGTTCGGCGTGGTGCTGATCAAGTCCGGACAGGAGGTGGGGATGGCGGCGGAGCCAGAAAACGTCGGCTGCCTGACCCGCATCACCGAATGGGACATGCAAGACCTGGGCGTGATGATGCTGCGCACCGAAGGCAGCCAGCGCTTCCGCATCCTGCAGCAGCGGGTATTGCCGGACCAGCGCCTGGAGGCGCAGATAGAATTAATCGACGCCGATCCGGCGACCACGCCGGATGAAGTGCACCTGCAATGCGCGGGCACGCTGAAGCTGGTGATCGACGATATCAACAAGAAGGGACGCGCCACGCACGGCGTGGATTACGCCAGTCCGTTTTCATTGCCGGTGCAATTCGACAATGCCGGCTGGGTAGCCAACCGCTGGTGCGAAATCCTGCCGATTCCTTTGAAAGCGCGGCAAAAACTGCTGGAGCTGACCGACGGCCGCGAGCGGCTGGGCATCGTTCATCAGTACCTCCTGCAGCACAACATCATCTAGCAAATCCTGGCCTGCGCGCCTGGCTCAGGCAAACAGGTCAGCCTCGCGGAAAACTTCCAGCAACAGTTTCTTGACCGGCGCCGGCAGCGGCGCGTCCGCCAGCCTGTCGGCTGGATACCAGACGTGGCCGGACTCGGCGATGCCGTCCAGCCGCTGCGCCAGCGTAATCTGGAACGGCGCGATATGCAGCTTGAAATGGGTGAACACGTGGGTGAAGCCTGATAGCGCTTCATACGAGGCAATGTTGCCGAAGGCTGCCGTGGCGCGCTCCAGCGCTGTCGCGACATCGCCTTCCGGCGCCACTTCCGGCAGCGACAGCAAGCCGCCCCAGATGCCGCTGTCGGGACGCTGCTCCAGCAAGACCTGGCCTTGGTCGACGATGACCAGCATGCCGGTATGCTTTTCCGGGATGGCTTTCTTCGGCTTGCGCACCGGCAGTTCCGCGGTGCGGCCACTGGCCAGCGCGACGCAGCGCTGCGCCAGAGGGCAAGTCTGGCAAGACGGCTTGCTGCGCGTGCACAGGGTCGCGCCCAGATCCATCAAGCCTTGCGTATATGACTCCACGCCCTGCTGCGGCAGCAGCGCTACCGCGCGCTGCCACATCGCATCTTCCACCGGCTTGGCGCCGGGATAGCCTTCAATCCCGAATACCCGCGCAAACACGCGCTTGACGTTGCCGTCCAGGATGGCGGCCTGTACGCCATAGGAAAAGGCGGCGATGGCGGCGGCAGTGGAACGGCCGATGCCGGGCAAGTCTTGCAGCAGCGCCGGATCGCGCGGGAAGATGCCGCCATGCTCGGCCACTACGCGCTGCGCGCAGCGGTGCAGATTGCGGGCGCGGGTGTAATAACCCAGTCCGCTCCAGTGCGCCATCACGGCTTCGCTCGGTGCGGCAGCCAGCGATTGCACATCGGGAAAGCTGGCCAGGAACTTCTGGTAATAGGGAATCACCGCCGCCACCTGTGTTTGCTGCAGCATGATTTCAGACAGCCAGACGCGATAAGCATCGCGCGTCTGCTGCCACGGCAAGGCGTGGCGGCCATGCTGCTTCTGCCACGCGATCACCGCCGCGGAAAAAGACGGATCGGCATACTGCGCGGCTATCTGTTCTGACGGAATACTGCTGCTACTGACTACACGTTTCATTTATACGGCAACTTTCATCGGCGCCAGCTCGCTGCCCAGCGCATTTCTCAAATCGTTCTCCAACGCCATCAGGGTGTTTCTTTGCGCAGTCAATTCATTCTGCAGCATTTCCACCGACTGGATTTTTTCTTCCAGGCTGTCGATCGCCACGTGCACCCGTTCTATCGAATCGGTACGCTGCTTGAGCTGCGACTTGTGCGCGCGGATCTGTTCTTCCAGCGGCGCCATCACCACCTTGAGCCAGGCGTCGACATCGCGGTTGGCTTGCAGGAAGCTCTGCTTGACGCGCGAGGCGATCGAATCGAAGAATTTCTGCATCAGCACCACCTGGCTGGTCTTCACCAGCGTCACCGTGCCGAACTGGCGATGATACGCGGCTTCGATCACGCCGATTTCCTTGCGATACTTATCCAGCGAAAACGGCATCGGCGTCGACAATGCCAGGCCGTGTTCGGTCGAAAACTTGCGGTACATGATGGTCATCATTTCCGAGATTTCATCGGTCTTCTGGCCCGACAGCATCAGGTTTTCCTGCGAATTGTCGAAGAACTCCTTGACCGCGTGACGGAAGCCGGCAGTGAACATGCTGCCCTCCATGGTTTCGCGCGTCTTGCGGATTTCTTCTTTCAGCAAGCCCATGCCCAGCGTCGTGAAGACGCCGGCCGAGAGGCGTGCAAACACCGTGCGCGTCCCCTGCAATTTGAGCAAGCTCTCGTCGAATTCCTTTTTCTCGATATCGATGCGCTTCATCATATGGCTGATGATGGAAGTATTCTTGCCGCGCAGGCTCTTCAGCTCCAGCAACTGCTCCACCACGCTGCGGATATGCGCCGACATCAGGGCTTGCTTGGTGACGGTCAGGTCATGGATGTCGGCGATCAGCTGCGAACGGATGATGTCGCGCTTGGCCGGGATCAGCTCGCGCGACAGGGCGTTCTCCAGCGTCGGCAAGCGGCTCCGGCGCAACAGGTCGGGCTCGCCGTTGATCTTGCCGACCAGCCCCTTCTGCGCAGAGACCGGATAGACCTGCGCCTCCGACAAGCCCAGCGTATGCGCCACGTTGGACACCTGCTTGCTGATCTGCTGCTCGACCTCGAACGGCGAGCGCAGCTCATCCCACATGCTGTCGATCTTGTTGAGCACCACCATGCGGCCGGCGCCGCTGCCGATATGATGGCGCCAGACATCGATGTCGCTCTTGGTGACGCCGGTATCGGCGGCCAGGATGAACAATACCGCGTGGGCATTGGGAATCAGGTTGAGCGTCAGTTCCGGCTCGGTGCCGATGGCGTTCAGGCCCGGCGTGTCGATAATCACCAAGCCCTCCTTCAGCAAGGGATGCGGGAAGTTGACGATGGCGTGGCGCCACTGCGAAATCTCGACCCGGCCGAGGACGTCGACCGCGACCGCGGCGTCGGGATCGTCTTCATCGTACAAGCCATACAGCTTGGCCTCTTCCACCGGCACCCATTTGGTCAGGCTGACCTGCTTGAAGGCTTCCAGCATGCCGTCGGTCGACGAGATGTCCAGCGGCAGCACGGTCCAGACGTGGTGCACGCCCTTGTAATCGCTGGTCGACTGCGATTCGGCGCGGGTTTCAATCGGCAGCAGCCGGATGCAGGACGGGAACGAGGGATCGTACAGCAGCTCGGTCGGGCACATGGTGGTGCGGCCGGCGGCCGACGGCAAGATGCGCTGGCCGTAGTCGGCGAAGAAGATCGCGTTGATCAGCTCTGATTTCCCGCGCGAGAATTCGGCCACGAAGGCGATCGACAGTTTATCGTCGGTCAGCCGCGCCAGCGCGCGCTCTATGCGCTGTTCGCTGGCGATATCCGACAATTTCGATGCGCTCGCCCAAGTCTGGTAACGCCGCAGTGCGCCCGCCACGCCGGTACGCCACTCACTGTATTCCTGGAATTTCTGAACTAGATTACTCACTGTCGCTCTCGCCTATCGTTTCTGATATTTTTGATGATTATTTCTGGAATTCATTTCTGGCACGTCTTGCAATAAAACGTCGACCGCTGCCCCTGTTTGATCTGCGAAATCAGCGCTCCGCAATTTCTGCATGGCAACCCAGCACGATCATAGACGAAATAACTCTGTTGGAAGTAGCCGGATTGGCCATCGGCGCCAATAAAATCGCGCAAAGTGCTGCCGCCCTTCTCAATCGCCGCCGCTAAAATTATCCGAATGGCATCAACCAGCCGCTCATAGCGCGCCAGGCTGATGCGGTGCGCCGGCGTTTTCGGATTGATGCCGGCGCGGAACAGGCTCTCGGAAGCGTAGATATTGCCGACCCCGACCACGATATCACCCGCCAGCAGCACTTGCTTGATCGGCGCGCTACGCTTACGCGTCTCCTTATACAGGATCTGCGCCGAAAAAACCTGCTCCAGCGGCTCCAGCCCGAGACCGGCCAGCAGCAGGTGCTGCTCCAGCGGGCCGTCGGCGTCGGCATGCCACAGCACGGCGCCGAAGCGGCGCGGATCGGTCAGCCGCAGCAGCTGCTGGCCGACCACCAGGTCGAAATGGTCATGCTTTTGCGGCGCCGTGCCGAGCTCAAGGATGCGCAGATGGCCGGACATCCCCAGGTGGATCAGCAGCGTGCCGTGATCGAAACGCAGCAGCAGATACTTGCCGCGGCGCTCGACCCGCAGCACGGGACGGCCCACCAGCAGCGCCGGCAAGTCTTGCGGGAACGGCCAGCGCAAACCGCTGTGACGAAAAACGACAGCGGTGACCACACGGCCATCCAGATGCGGCGCAACGCCGCGGCGGGTCACTTCTACTTCAGGTAGTTCTGGCATAGGTCTTTAATTCCGGAGACAGGCTTGAGCAGCAACTGACAAAATCTGTCGCGAACTCTCCTGCTCCAGGCTGATCGGATAAATAGTTAAAAAGCAGATAAATAAGATCTGCAATTACAAAGGGCGGCAATTGCATGGCGCCGCCCGATACATTTTTTGAAACAAAACTCCCGCCCGCCGCCGCGCATTGCCTTCTGGTTGGGCGTAAAATCAGGATTACCTCTGAAATTCAGAACTCACCGCTGACAAGCTAGGATATGTCCCTTGAAAAAAGCTCTTGCCATTGTAACGCTCTCCACCCTGCTGTCGGCTTGCGCCTCTGTAACGCCAAGCAACAACGATGCCACAAGCGCTGATGCCCAGCCTGCCGCAACGCCGGCAGCAAGCGCGGCGGCCAGTCCGGAGCAACTCAAGGCGCGCAAGCTGGCGACCCGCGCCATGCCGGTCAAGCCGCCCGAGGAACATTTGCCGGCCGTGCCGCTGACCAAGGAAATCCTGTTCAAGGTGCTCAGTTCGGAAATCGCTTTCCAGCGCGGCAGCTGGCAATCCGCCTATGTGACCTTGCTGGGCGCCGCGCAGCAGACGCGCGACCCGCGCCTGGCGCGCCGCGCGGCCGAGATGGCGCTGGGCGCCAAACAGGCCGCCGAAGCACTGGTGGCGATCCGCCTGTGGCGCGAGCTGGCGCCCGATTCGGAAGAAGCGACCCAGTACTATCTTGGCTTCATCATGCTCAGCAATAACCTGGCCGAAGCCAGGCCGATCCTGGAAAAGCGCCTGCTGGACGCGCCGCCCCAGGCGCGCGGCGTCATGATGCTGCAAATCCAGCGCCTGCTGATGCGGGCGCAGGACAAACCCGGCGCCTTCGCTCTGCTGGAACAGCTGGTGGCACCTTACACGGCGATGGCGGAAGCCCACCTGGCGCTGGCGCAGGAAGCCTTCAGCATCGGCAACGCCACGCGCGCCAAGGAAGAAGCGCAAATCGCCCTGAACCTGAAACCGGATTCAGAACTGGCGATCCTGACCAGCGCGCAAGTGGCGGCAGACAGCAAGGAAGTCGAGCGCATCCTGACCGATTTCCTGAAAAAATATCCCGGTTCGCGTGAAGTGCGGGTGGCTTATGCGCGCACCCTGATCGACCAGAAGCAGTACGAGAAGGCCCGCAGCCAGTTCGAGATCCTGCTGAAAAGCGACAAGCAGGACGCCACCACCTTGCTGGCGCTCGGCCTGCTGAATGCGCAGATCGGCGACACCCTGGCAGCCGAGCGTTACCTGACCAGCTATCTCGACCAGCTCGCCAAGCATCCGGACGAAGCGCGCGACAGCACCCAGGCCTTGCTGATCCTGGCGCAGATCGCAGCCGACCGCAACGACACCGACACCGCCCTCAAATGGCTGTCGCAAGTCGAACCGGGCGATGCTTACCTGGATGCGCAGCTGCGCCGAGCCCAGCTGCTGTCGAAGCGCGGCGACCTCGATGGCGCGCGCCGGGTGCTGGCTGAAATCGACACCAACGGCGAGCGTGAAAAAACCCAGGTGACCCAGGTCGAAGCCCAATTGCTGCGCGAAGCTAACCATCCGCAGGAAGCGTTCAAGGTGCTGGAAACCGCGCTCAAGGCGCAGCCGGACAACGCCGACCTGCTGTACGACTACGCCATGATGGCGGAGAAGCTCGACAACCTGAGCACCATGGAAAGCGCGCTGCGCAAGCTGATCGCGATCGCGCCGGAAAACCAGCAGGCCTACAACGCGCTCGGCTATTCGCTGGCGGAACGCAATATCCGTTTGCCGGAAGCGCTGGTCCTGATCCAGAAAGCGCTGACCCTGGCGCCGCAAGATCCTTTCATCGTCGACAGCATGGGCTGGGTGCAATACCGCCTGGGCAACCTGGACGAAGCCGAGACGCGGCTGCGCACTGCCTACGGCTTGCTGCCCGATCCTGAAATCGCCGTGCACCTGGGCGAAGTGCTGTGGGTCAAGGGACAAAAGACCGATGCGCAAAAACTGTGGCGCGAAGTGCGGCAGAAGGATCCACAGAACGACGCCCTGAAGAATACCTTGGCACGACTGCGCGCGAACATATGATGCGCACCGTCCGCAACACCACGAAGCCGTCGGCGCTGCGCCGTGCCGGCCTGGGCGCGCTGATGCTGGCCGCCATGGCATTGAGCGGCTGCAGCACCCTGCCGTCTTCGGGCGACACTGCGGCGGCCGGCGCCGGCAGCGCCGCCGCGCGCCAGTATCGCCAGGCCATCGACGTCAGCGGCCGGCTGTCCCTGCGCTATCAGCAGGACGGCAAGCAGCAGGCCATGTACGGCAGCTTCACCTGGTCGCAAAGCAAGCAGGAAACCGCCATCACCCTGCTTTCGCCGCTGGGGCAAACGCTCGCCACCATCAATATCGGCGCCGGCCAGGCCACCCTCAAACAAGCCGGCCAGCCGCCGCGCATCGCCAGCGACGTCGATGCCTTGACGGTGCAGGCGCTGGGCTGGCCGCTGCCGATCGCCGGCTTGCGCGATTGGCTGCAGGGCTTTGGCGAAGATGCCGGCGGCCAGCGCTTTACGGCGACCCCGAACGCCGACGACAGCTTCAGCGTCACCACCGCCGACAAGTGGCTGATCCAGTACAGCAACTGGCAAGACAGCGGCGCCGAGAGCTATCCGAAACGGATAGACCTGGCGCGCAATACCGCGCAGGCTGGCGAAGTGGCTATCCGCATCGCCATCAGCAGCCGCCAATCGCATTGAACCTCGCATACAGAACTTCGCAATGACACGCACGCTGAACAACTGCCCCGCGCCAGCCAAGCTGAATTTATTCCTGCACGTCACCGGCCGCCGGCCGGATGGCTATCATCTGCTGCAAACCGTGTTTCAGCTGGTCGACTTCAACGACCTGTTGCACTTCGAACTGCGCGACGACGACCAGATCCGGCGCAGCACCGATATTCCCGGCGTGCCTGAGGAAAGCGATCTGATTGTGCGCGCCGCCAGGCTGCTGCAAAGCGCTATCCGGCAAAAGGCTGCCGCGCTTGCCGTAGCGACGCCGGCGCCCATGGGCGCGAATATCGGCATTGAAAAAAACCTGCCGATGGGCGGCGGTCTTGGCGGCGGCTCTTCCGATGCAGCCACCACGCTGATGGCGCTCAACCACCTCTGGCAAGGCGGCCTGTCGCGCCGGGAATTGATGGCTTTGGGCCTGCAATTGGGAGCGGATGTACCGTTTTTCCTGTTCGGGCGGAACGCATTTGCAGAAGGCATCGGAGAATCGCTGCAAAAGCTTGACACCCCGGGGCTATGGTTCGTTATAATTCAGCCCGGCGTAACAATTCCGACAGAAATAATTTTTTCATCTTCGGAATTGACAAGGAATACGAAACCCGTCAAAATGACGGACTTTTCGATAGGTACTAAAAAACTTTTCGGAAAAAACGATCTGGAAACCGTGGCGGCAAGCAAGTTCCCGGAAGTTGCAGCAGCCATCAAATGGCTAGGCAATTACGGAGACGCCAGGATGACCGGCTCAGGTGCTTGTGTTTTTTGTGCTTTTACCGAAGAACACGACGCTGACGAGGTGCTGAAATCGGTGCCTGCCCAGTGGAAAGCATGGAAAGCCAAGGCGATGCAGGAACATCCTCTCGCCGGATTGTTGGATAGTTAGTTGAGTTGCACAGAATTCGGTTTAGCATCAGATTCAAGCGCAGCAGATAGTGCCGGCGCGGATTTATGGTAGACAACAAGTTGCGTAGGGGAATCGCCAAGCTGGTTAAGGCACTGGATTTTGATTCCAGCATTCCAAGGTTCGAATCCTTGTTCCCCTGCCATTAAATACGGACAATGATGTCCAGCAGCAATTAGTCTTATAGCGGCAGCAAGATACGCCGCATCAGAAATACAACACTGCACACAGCGAACACATAAGCCGCCAACGCAAGACTGGAACAGTCTGGCATTGTCGGCTTTTCAACTTTTTAACGACAGTATCCAGGGAACTCCATGGCAAACGAAAACCTGATGGTTTTTACCGGCAACGCAAACCCGGAACTAGCTATTGGAGTTGTCAAGCAACTCGGTATTCCGCTAGGCAAAGCCAACGTTACTAAATTCTCCGACGGCGAAGTCATGGTCGAGATCAACGAGAACGTACGTGGCAAGGATGTCTTCGTGCTGCAATCGACTTGCGCACCGACCAACGACAACCTGATGGAAATCATGCTGATGGTCGATGCCCTCAAGCGCGCATCCGCCGGCCGTATCACCGCTGCGATCCCTTACTATGGCTATGCACGGCAAGACCGTCGCCCGCGTTCGGCGCGGGTTGCGATTTCCGCCAAGGTAGTTGCCAACATGCTGCAGGAAGCCGGCGTCGAACGGGTCCTGATCATGGACTTGCACGCTGACCAGATTCAAGGTTTCTTCGATATTCCGGTAGATAACATCTACGCATCGCCGATTCTGCTGGGCGACCTGGTAAGCAAGAACTACGACGACCTGCTGGTCGTATCGCCGGACGTCGGCGGCGTGGTGCGCGCCCGTGCCCTGGCAAAACGCCTGAACTGCGACCTGGCGATCATCGACAAGCGCCGGCCGAAGGCGAATGTCTCCGAAGTCATGAACATCATCGGTGAAGTCGAAGGCCGCAACTGCGTGATCATGGATGACATGGTCGATACCGCCGGCACCCTGACCAAGGCAGCCGAAGTATTGAAAGAGCGCGGCGCCAAGAAAGTGGTTGCTTACTGTACGCACCCGGTCCTGTCCGGTCCCGCCCTCGAACGCATCGTCAATTCGCCGCTGGATGAGCTGGTCGTCGTCGACACCATCCCGCTGTCGGCGGAAGCCAAGGCCTGCGGCAAGATCCGCCAGCTGACATGCGCCAGCTTGCTGGCTGAAACCTTCAAGCGTATTACCAAGGGCGATTCGGTGATGTCGCTGTTTGCTGAATAAATATTTCGCATTCTGAATTCGTATTCCCTGTTGCGCCAGCCGAAAAGCAGACGTAACAGGCTAACAAAACCCTCTGGTCGCGGAGGGTTTTTACCGCCGGACTTCTATCCGGCACACATTGGAGCTTCAAAATGAAAGTAATCGCATTTGTACGCAAAGAGCAGGGGACCGGAGCGAGCCGCCGCCTGCGCAATGCTGGCCAGACACCAGGTATCGTTTATGGTGGTTCCGACGCGCCGGTCAATATCTCGCTGGACCACAACGCGCTGTACCACGCACTGAAAAAAGAAACTTTCCATTCCTCGATCCTCGACCTCGAAATCGACGGCAAGGTACAGAAAGTTCTGCTGCGCGACTTCCAAGTCCACGCATACAAGCAACTGGTCCTGCACGCTGACTTCCAGCGCGTCGATGCCAAACAGGCAATCCACGTCAAAGTGCCGCTGCACTTCATCAATGCAGAAATTGCTCCTGCAGTGAAACTGTCCGGCGCCATCATCAGCCACGTGCTGACTGAACTGGAAATCACTTGCCTGCCGGCAGACCTGCCAGAGTTCGTTGAAGTCGACCTGACCAGCATCGAAGTCGGTCACTCGATCCATCTGGCCGACCTGAAGCTGCCTAAGGGCGTTTCGGCTGTGTCGCAAGAAAACCTGACTATCGCTACTGCATCGATCCCAGCCGGCAAAGTTGAAGCTGAAGCCGAAGCTGCTGCTCCAGCCGCTCCTGCTGCCGACGCTGCCGACAAGAAGTAATAGTCGCTGCATTTACCAGAAGGTTTTTGCTCTGGTCGAAAAACCCGCCTTCGTGGCGGGTTTTTTATTGTTGGCCACTGCTTCTTCTATAATCTGCGCTAGCCCTCACACGAAAATCACGCAAACATGTCCATCCGCCTCATCGTCGGCCTCGGCAATCCCGGTCCGGAATACGAACAAACGCGTCACAACGCCGGTTTCTGGCTGGTCGACAACCTGGCCAACGATCTCGGCTGCCGGCTGGCCAGGGAAGCGCGCTTCAACGCCTTCGTCGCCAAGACCAGCATCGCCGGCCAGGAAGTCTGGCTGCTGGAGCCGCAGACCTTCATGAACCGCTCCGGCCAGTCGGTGGGCGGCATCGCGCGTTTCTACAAGATCGCGCCGGAAGAAATCCTGGTGGTGCACGATGAGCTGGACCTGCCTCCCGGCAGCGCCAAGCTGAAAAAAGGCGGCTCCTCCGGCGGCCATAATGGCTTGAAAGACATCACGGCCGCGCTCGGCACCCAGGATTACTGGCGCCTGCGGCTGGGCATAGGCCATCCGCGCACGCTCAACCTGCAGCAGGTCGTAGCCGACTTTGTGCTGCACCGGCCGCGCAAGGACGAGCAGGCGCCGATCGAAGAGGCGATTGCCGACAGCCTGAGGATCATTCCGCTGCTGTGCGAAGGCAAATTCGAAGCGGCGACCATGCAGCTGCATACCGCCAAATAAAATCGCCTCTGCCGTCAATACGATTGCTTACGGTTTAAGGGCCTTGGCAGCAGCTTCCGGTAAAATAGCGGGTTAATTCAATACTTCACTCTGTAAAGTCCAAATCATGAGTCTCAAATGCGGCATCGTCGGCCTACCCAACGTCGGCAAATCTACCCTCTTCAATGCCCTGACCAAAGCGGGCATTCCGGCGGAAAATTATCCTTTCTGCACCATCGAGCCGAACGTCGGCATGGTTGAGGTGCCGGATCCGCGCCTGAAGGCGCTGGCCGAGATCGTCAAGCCGGAACGCATCCTGCCGGCGACCGTGGAGTTCGTCGATATCGCCGGCCTGGTGGCGGGCGCCTCCAAGGGTGAAGGCCTGGGCAACCAGTTCCTGGCGCACATCCGCGAAACCGACGCCATCGTCAACGTGGTGCGCTGCTTTGAAGACGACAACGTGATCCACGTCGCCGGCAAGATCAATCCGCTGGACGATATCGACGTCATCCAGACCGAGCTGGCGCTGGCCGACATGGGCACGGTGGAAAAAGCCATCCATCGCGAAAACAAAAAGGCTCGCTCCGGCGACAAGGATGCCGCCAAGCTGGTGGCCCTGCTGGAACGCCTGATGCCGGAACTGGACCAGGCCAAGCCGGTGCGCGCCTGCGGCCTCGACGCCGAAGAAATGGCCCTGATCAAGCCGCTCTGCCTGATCACCGCCAAGCCGGCCATGTACGTCGCCAACGTTTCCGACCACGGCTTCACCGACAACCCGCTGCTGGATCAGCTGACCGCTTACGCGGCCTCGCAAAACGCGCCCATCGTGGCCATCTGCGCAGCGATCGAATCGGAAATCGCCGACCTGGACGAAGCCGACAAGCACGAATTCCTGGCCGACATGGGCATGGAAGAACCCGGCCTGGACCGCCTGATCCGCGCCGCCTTCAAGCTGCTCGGCCTGCAGACCTATTTCACCGCCGGCGTCAAGGAAGTGCGCGCCTGGACCATCCACGTCGGCGACACCGGCCCGCAGGCAGCCGGCGTGATCCACACCGATTTCGAACGCGGCTTCATCCGCGCCCAGACCATCGCCTACGAAGATTTCATCAGCCACAAGGGCGAGCAAGGCGCCAAGGAAGCCGGCAAGATGCGCGCCGAAGGCAAGGAATATGTAGTCAAGGACGGCGACGTGCTGAATTTCCTGTTTAACGTCTAAGCCTCCGTTCGGCACATAGGCGTATTGACTGCCCGTATTGAGTTTTGGTGCATGTCGAACAGACATCCCGCAAACGCAAGACACGACGAAGCCCGGCTCTCTCCCTGCAAATTGGGGATTAGCGCCGGGCTTTTTCGCTATCAGACGTGGATGAACAAAACCACGCGCCATGCACTCTAAGAAGATGTGGTCCGACACTCGCACCTTGCCTTCCCGCCACCTCTATTTGAGGAGGAGCCATGAACCCCAAATTGCTCATCCCGGCCGTTGCTGCGGCCACCTTATGCGCAGCATGCTCATTGCCGCCTAGAATCGATCTGCTGGGCGATCCGGCGGTAGCGACGGCTGCCACACGCACCATCGTTATCACTCCGGAAACCAGCTACGTCAATGTAACCGGCGGCGAAATCATCAAATTCGTTGTGGGCGACAAATCATTTGCCTGGAATTTTGACGGCGCCGATTATCTTGAAAAATTCGATTTGAATCAGACCGCGCCGCCAGGAATGCTTGATCACCGGGTCATAGCCTATGTCGCCGCCAATCCCCTATATTCCGGTGGCGGCGATGGCCACCATCACGGCGACGGTCATGGCGGCGGTCATGGCGGCGGTCACGGGGGTGACCATGGCGGCGACTTTACCAGCGGCGGCGGTCATGGCGGCGGCGGCCATAAGTAGCTGGCCCGGTTTGTTAACAAAAGTCAAAACCAAGCGCATTGTGCAATAAATTCCATACAAACCATCAAGGATTCACTAGACTGTCCAACATCCGCATAGCAAAGAGCGACGATGGACAGAGTAGAAACCATGCAGGTATTCGTGCGCGTGGCCGAAACCGGCAGCTTTACCAAGGCCGCCGATGGCCTTGGGCTGCCGCGCGCCACCGTTTCCGCCGCTATCCAGCAGCTGGAAGCCAGCCTGGGGGCGCGCCTGCTACAGCGCACCACGCGCCGCGTGCACCTGACGCAGGACGGCAGCGCCCTGCTGGAACGCTGCTATCAGCTGCTGTCCGACTTTGAAGAAATCTCCGGGCTGTTCAGGCAAACCCCGGCGCAGGCCAGCGGCAAGCTCAAGGTGGACGTGCCGAGCCGCCTCGCCAGGCTGGTGATAGCGCCGGCCCTGCCGGAATTCTTCAAACTGTATCCCGATATCGAACTGGAACTGCGCTGCACCGACCGCTCCATCAACCTGATCCAGGAAGGCGTCGATTGCGTGATCCGCGTCGGCCAGCTGGAAAACAGCAGCCTGGTGGCGCGTCCGCTGGGTCAGTTTGAACTCGTCAATTGCGCCAGCCCGGCGTATCTGCGGCAATATGGCGAGCCTGCCACGCCATCCGAACTGGGACAGCACTGGGCCATCAACTATCTGTCGCCCACCACTGGCCGCAGCGCGCCCTGGGAATATGTAGAAGATGATGCGCTCAAGATCCTGGAAATGCGCAGCCGCGTGGCGGTAAACAATGCGGAAACCTACATCGCCTGCTGCCTGGCCGGCCTGGGCTTGATCCAGATACCGGCCTATGACGTGCGTAACCACATACGCACGGGCGAACTGCAGGAAGTCATGCCGCAGGCGCGCGCCAGCGCCATGCCCGTCTTCGCGCTCTACCCCCACCGGCGGCATTTATCGCGCCGGGTGCAGGTGTTTATCGACTGGATCGAAATCCTGCTGCGGCGGCACCATTAACGCGCAGCGATCCTGTTCTATTTTGCGGCCTGCTTGACCGGATCGCCGGGACATGGTCCGCCAGCGTCAGCCCAGGCCTGCAGTTTCTGCACGAACTCTTCATGTGAAATCACCGGCGTGGTGCGGCCGGCGCCCGGGTTCCAGGCCCACAGCACCAGCGGATCGGTCTTCATGTGCTCGATCACTTCATCCATGGTCTTGCGGTTGCCGTTCTTGCCCGGATCTTTCATAGACTGGCAGATCAGCACCTTGCTCAGCGACTGCCAGGCCATGCTGAGCGGCGGCATTTTCCAGTGCGGCGCGCCCGGCACCTTGCCGTCGGCGCTATTGCTTGCCTGGTGACAGGCCGCGCACTGCAAGGTAGCGACGCCGCTATCGTGCGGGCCGCGCATCACCAGCTGCGCATGCTCGATGCCGATATCCTTTTGATGCGGCGCCTGCACCTGATGGCAATTCAGGCAGCGCGGCCCCATCACCACGCTGGCGATGGGCTCGAACAATTGCTGACCGGTCGGCGCCGGTGTTTGCTGGGAAAACACCGGAACGCAGATCAGGGCCAGCAGCAAGGCTGGCAGGACGCCGAATATTTTCAGATATTTCATCACGCCACCCTATGCGATCTGGAACTGGTGATTCTTGAGGGGCAGCGAACGTATGCGCTCGCCGGTCGCAAAAAATATGGCGTTCGCCAAGGCCGGGGCAACGCAAGCCACGGCCGGCTCGCCGACGCCGCCGGGATGCTCGCTGCTCGGCACCAGCACTACCTCTATCTTCGGCGTCTGGTACATGCGCAGCACCGGGTAGTCGTCGAAATTGCTCTGCTCGACCATGCCGTTCTTCAAAGTGATCTCGCCAAACAAGGCAGACGACAAACCGAACACCACGCTCGATTCCATCTGCGCCCGCACCAGGTCGGCGTTGACCACCACGCCGCAATCGATGGCGCACCAGACCTTGTGCACGATGAGCTTGCGGTTCTTGCCGACGCTGGCCTCGACCGCCATGGCGACAAAGCTGCCGTAGGAATCGTGCACCACGATGCCTCTATGCGCGCCGTTTGCAGCCGGCTGCGGCCAGGCACAGGCTTTTGCCACCGCATCCAGCACGCCCAGGTGACGCGGCTTGCTTTTCAGCAGCGCGCGCCGGAACTGATAGACATCCTTGCCTGCCGCATGCGCCAGTTCGTCGATGAAGGTTTCCACCGCATAGGCGTTGAACGAATGCCCTACCGAGCGCATCCACAGCACCGGGACCTGGTAGTGCGTGGTGTGCAGGTCCACCATCACGTTCGGGATCGCGTAGGGAATGTCCTGGGCGCCTTCGGTCGACAAGGAATCGATGCCGTCCTTGACGATGAACGGTTCCATGATGGTGCCGCCGCCGATCGACTGCACCGCGATGCGGTCGGTCCAGGAGCTCACCTGGCCTTGCTCGTCCAGGGTCGCGCTCAGGCGGCAGTAGGACGCCGGACGGTAGTAGCCGCCTTTGATATCCTGGTCGCGGGTCCACACCACTTTCACCGGCTGCTTCAGGTCCTGGGCCACCGCCTTGGCCACATGCGCGGCATCGACCACGACGTCGAAGCCGAGGCTGGAACGGCGGCCGAAGCCGCCGCCGGTGAACATGGTGTTCAGCTTGACCTGCTCCGGCTTGAGCCCCAGCACGCCAGCGATCGCCAGCTGGTCGCCGCCCGGCCATTGCGTGCCCAGCCACACCTCACAGCCGTCTGCGCGGACATCGAACACCGCATGCAAAGGCTCCATGGTGGCGTGTGTCAGGTAGGGAAACTGATAGTCGGCGGTGAAGCTTTGCTTTGCAGCCTTGCGCGCATCGGCCACATTGCCGTCATTGCGCGCGACCGTGCCGGCGACCTCCATCAGCTGCCGGTACACGATGCCTTGCATATCCGAGGACACGCGCTCGCCGGCCACCGCGTCCCATTCGATCACCAGCGCATCGCGTCCCAGCTTGGCGGCCCAGAAATCCTTGGCGACCACCGCGATGCCGGCCGGCACCTGGTACACCCCCAGCACGCCGGCAACCTGGCGCGCCTTGCCGGCATCGAAGCTGTGCACCTCTCCCTTGAAAATCGGCGGCCGTGCAATCAATGCGGTAAGCATGCCGGGCAGCATGACATCCATGCCGAATTTCGCGCTGCCGTCCGACTTGGTCTTGCCGTCCAGGCGCCGCACCGGGCGGCCGATGATCTTGAAGTTGCGCGGATCTTTCAGCGCCACATTGTCCGGCACCGCCAGTCCTGCCGCTTCCGAGGCCAGCTCGCCATAACTGGCGCTACGGCCGCTGGCCGCATGCAGCACCCTGCTCTTGTCGGTATGCAGGCTGCCGCTGTCGACATTCCAGCGCTTGGCCGCGGCCGCCAGCAATATGGCGCGCACCGCGGCGCCCGCCTTGCGCTGCGGCTCATACTGCGCCATGGTGGTGATGCTGCCGCCGGTCAGCTGGGTGTGCATGAGCGGATGGGCGTAGGCCGGCGCCGTCGGCGACTGCTCCCAGCGCACCAGGTTCCAGTCGGCGTCCAGCTCTTCCGCCACCAGCATCGGCAAGGCGGTGGACACGCCCTGGCCCATTTCGGTATGGCCGACGATCACGGTAACCAGGTTATCCGGGGTGATGCGGACAAAGGCATTCGGCTGCAATACGGCGTCCGCAGCCGGCGTGGCCGCCATGGCGCCGCGCATCGTGGCGCTGATGTGCCAGCCGACCAGCAAGCCGCCGCCGACCAGGGCGCTGACCTGCAAAAATCCACGGCGCGAGATGGAAACCGAATCGGCAGCGGCATCAGAGGGAGGATTGGTCACGCTCATTTTTTCGCTCCACTGTCGGCGACGCTGTGCACGGCAGCGCGGATGCGCGGATACATGTCGCAGCGGCAGATATTGCCCGACATGGCCTGGTCGATATCGGCGTCGCTCGGCTTCGGTATGCTGGTCAGCAAGGCTACCGCCGCCATCACCTGGCCCGACTGGCAGTAGCCGCATTGCGGCACGTTCAATTCTTCCCAGGCTTGCTGCACTTTCTTGCCGATCGGATGCGCGCCTATGGCTTCGATGGTCGTGATCTGCTTGCCTTCCAGCGCCGCTGCCGGCGTCACGCAAGAGCGCACCGGCAAGCCATCCACATGCACGGTGCAAGCGCCGCACAGCGCCGCGCCGCAGCCGAATTTGGTGCCGGTCATGGCCAGTTCGTCGCGCAAGACCCACAGCAGCGGCTTTTGATGCGATGCATCTACCTGGTGTGCCTTGCCGTTGATATGAAGTGTCGTCATCACGCTCCCCGTTGATCGTGCACTGTGAATAAGCCTGGACGGCCAATCGTTTGTGAGCCGCCTGTCTGGCTGCGGCGCATTAATTTTAAGTTAATCAAAAGCAAAAAATAGACACAATTCCTGAATGCAGTATTCACAAAATCCGCCCAATACCCATGTGCCCGCCTCAGGTTTTCCTCTAATGCAATAAACAAGTACAGATATAATTGAAAATGTAACTGTGCTTTGAATCTACCGTGCTGACTGTATATGCCAGGGTAGAGAACCGCCAATTACACTCCACCCTATCCTGCGCATTTTGCGCAATCGGCATCGCGTGGCTTCGGCAGCGTCACAAGGAATAACATTGAGCAACGAGAAGATCGAGCAGTACAACCATCCGGCCGGCGGCTGGGGCGCCCTGAAATATGTCGCACTGCATTTGCTGAAGGAAAAAGTGCCGGGCGGCGGCATCCGCACCCTGCTCAAGCAAAACCAGCCGGACGGCTTCGACTGTCCCGGCTGCGCCTGGCCGGACCGCGACCATGCCTCAACCTTTGAATTCTGCGAGAACGGCGTCAAGGCGGTGGCGGCGGAAGCCACTTCCAAGCGCGTCACGGCCGCCTTCTTCGCCCAGCACAGCGTCGCTGAACTGCTGCAGCAATCGGATTACGAATTGGAAGAACATGGCCGCCTGACCGAGCCGATGGTCTATCACGCCGCCAGCGACAAGTACCAGCCGATCTCCTGGCCGGACGCCTTCGCGCTGATGGCCAATCATCTCAACGCGCTGCCGGACCCGAACCAGGCTTCGTTCTACACCTCCGGCCGCACCAGCAACGAAGCGGCGTTTCTCTATCAATTGTTCGTGCGCGAGTACGGCACCAACAATTTTCCCGACTGCTCCAACATGTGCCACGAGCCGACCAGCGTCGGCTTGCCGGAAACCGTGGGCGTCGGCAAAGGCACGGTGACGCTGGACGATTTCGACCTGGCCGACACCTTCCTGATCTTTGGCCAGAATCCCGCCACCAACCATCCGCGCATGATGGGCGAGCTGCGCGAATGCGCCAAGCGCGGCGCCGCCATCGTCTCCATCAATCCCTTGCGCGAGCGTGGGCTGGAGCGCTTCTCCAGCCCGCAGCATCCGTCCGACATGCTGTCGCGGGCGGGCACCACCATCAGCAACATGTTCATCCGCCCAACCCTGTGCGGCGACCTGGCGCTGGTCAAGGGCGTGATCAAGCGCGTGCTGGAGCTGGACGACCTGGCGCTGCAAAACAACGCAGAGCGCGTCATCGATGTCCAGTTCATTGCCGAACACACTGCTTACTTCGACGAGTTCGCCGCCGATATCCGCGCCGAGAGCTGGGACGACATCATCACCGAATCCGGCGTCAGCCGCGACGATATCGAACAGCTGACGCAGGTCTACGTGCGCGGCAAGAACGTCATCGCGACCTGGGGCATGGGCCTGACCCAGCACAAGCATGGCGTCGACACCATCCAGATGGTGTCCAACCTGATGCTCTTGCGCGGCAATATCGGCCGCCCTGGCGCCGGCCTGTGCCCGGTGCGCGGCCATTCCAACGTGCAGGGCGACCGCACGGTCGGCATCGATGAAAAGCCGACCGCGGCTTTCCTCGACCGCATCGAAAAGGTGTACGGCTTCAAGCCTCCGCGCGAGCATGGCCTGGATGTGGTCGGCACCATCGAGGCCATGCTGCAAGGCCAGGTCAAGGTCTTCATCGGCCTCGGCGGCAACTTCGCCATGGCGACGCCGGACACGCCGCACACCTGGCAGGCGCTGCAATCCTGCGCGCTGACCGTGCACATCACCACCAAGCTCAACCGCAGCCACCTGATCCACGGCAAGGATGCACTGATCCTGCCGACCATGGGCCGCACCGAGATCGACATGCAGGAAAGCGGCGCCCAAGGCGTGACGGTGGAAGACTCGATGAGCATGGTGCACGTTTCGTACGGCATCAACAAGCCGGTCGCCAAGACCTGTTTGTCGGAAATCGACATCGTCGCGCGCCTGGCGCACGCGACGCTCAAGGAGAGCCGCATCCAGTGGCTGGAGTATGTCAAGAACTACGCCCTGATCCGCGACGATATCGAAAAAGTGTACGACGCTTTCAAGGACTACAACGCGCGCATCGCCCAGCCCGGCGGCTTCCACCTGGGTGTCGCTTCGCGCGAACGGGTCTGGAAGACCGCCAGCGGGCGCGCCCAGTTCAAGACCCTGGCGATTCCCAAGGACACGCCGATCCACCGCGCGCGGCGCCAGCATGGCCCCGAGTTGATGATCCTGATGACGACCCGTTCGCACGACCAGTACAACACCACCATCTACGGCATGGACGACCGTTATCGCGGCGTGTTCGGCCAGCGCCGCGTGGTGTTTGCCAATCCGCTCGATATCGCCATGCTCGGCTTCAAGGCCGGCGACTGGGTCGATCTGATCGGCGTCTGGGAGGATGGCATCGAGCGCCGCGCCGACCGTTTCCTGCTGGTGGAATACGACATCCCGCGCGGCTGCATCAGCAGCTACTATCCGGAAACCAATCCGCTGGTGCCGCTCAACAGCTTTGCCGACAAGGCGCGCACGCCGACGTCCAAGTCGATCCCGGTGCTGCTGCGCCGCTCCTTGCAGCTGGCCGCGTGATCCGATGCTGATACTGGAAAATGAAATCGACGACGCCGTGCTGCTGATCCTGTCGGCGCTGCATGCCGACGCCAGCGATCAGGACAGCCATCGCGGCGAGCCCGGCCTGTCGCTGGCCAGGCTCAGCAAGCGCACCGAACTGCGCATGAGCACGCTGCGGCGTCATCTGAGTGCGCTGGAAGATGCGGAAATTGTCGGCGTCGCCGTCAACGAAGATGGCACCGGACGCGCCGCCTTGACGCCTTACGGCATGGCGATTTTCGATGCGCTGGATGAGAGTCAGAGCGCCAACGTAGATTTTTGAAATTTCATAAAACACGACAAACCGCCACCCGGTTTTCGTGGCGCTTAACCTATGCAGCTAACTGGGGTCAGAGTGAATTTTCTGCGCGCCTTTTGCAAAAACTTCACTCTGACCCCACTTAGCGGGCCACGGAGTATATGCCGTGTCGCGTTAAAAAAGCCGCTCTGCACACCCTGTTTTTCTCCGAATCCGTCATGTGGGGTCAGAGTCGAGTTTCGCGATAAAACGCCGCGAAAGTCGACTCTGACCCCAGATGACTCTGATAGCGCAACGCCACAATGCGCCGGCTGGGCGAGATGCTGGCGGACATCACTCCGGCATAGCCGCCGCCAACTCACTCAGCCGGCGCAAAGCCTGCTCGATCTGCAGCGTCCAACTGTAGCTGTAATTGAGGCGGATGAAACTGCGATAGGCATCCGAAGTTGAAAACAACCGCCCCGGCGCAATCGTGATCCCCTCCGCCAGCGCCTGCCGGTAGAGCACCATGGAATCAATCGCCGATGGCAGTTCTATCCACAGCACATAACCGCCGCTGGGCCGCGTGATGCGGGTGCCGGCCGGAAAAAAGCGGCCGACGAAGGCGCTCATGATGTCGCAGCGCTGCTGCAAGGTGCGGCGCACCCGGCGTAGGTGGCGGTCGTAGCCGCCGGCAGTCAGATAGGCGGCGATCGCCCGCTGCGGCAGGCTTGAAGTGCTCAGCGTATTGAGGAATTTCAGTTTCTCGACCTGCGCCCGGTAACGCCCCGGCAGCGTCCAGCCGATGCGGTAGGCCGATGTCAGGCTCTTGGAAAACGAAGAGCAGTACAGCACCATGCCGCGCTTGTCGTAGGCCTTCAGCACGCTCGGGTGCGCATTGCCGAAATACAGTTCGTTGTAGACGCCGTTCTCGATGATCGGCATGTTGTAGAGTGCGCCCAGTTCGACCAGCTGGCGCTTGTTTTCCTCAGGCATTTCAAAGCCCAGCGGATTCTGGAAATTCGGCATCACCATGCAAGCGGCAATCGGCTGCGTTTGCATGATGGTTTTCAATGCGCCGATATCCATCCCTTGCCGCGGATCGGTCGGTATTTCGATGGCGCGCATGCCGAGCCGTTCGATCGCATGCAACATCGCATAGAAAGTCGGCGATTCCACGGCAATCGTATCGCCGGCTTTCGCTACGGCCTGCAGGCACAGGTTGATGGCTTCGGTGGCGCCGACCGTCACCACCACATCGCCGGCATCGACGCTCAGCCCGGTTTCCAGGTGCCGCCTGACAATCTGCCGGATCAAATCCGGATGGCCGGGCGGCAAATCGTCCAGCACGCCGAGCGGGCCGCCGCTGCGCAGGATCGCGCCGTTGTACTGGCTGATGCGGCGCGCCGGGAACAGGGCCGGATCGGGATACGGCGAGCCGAGCGGAATCGCATCGTTCTGATGTATCGATTTGAGCGTCGCCAGCACATGGCGGCTGACATCCACTTCAGCCGACACCGGCAACGGCTCCGAGCGCCCGGGCTCCGCCGGAGAAGCCTGCCCGGATAACGACACCGGCGCCGGTGCGGCACCGATGCGGCCAAACTGCGGCCGCACAAAATAACCCGACTGCGGATGGCTTTCGATGATCCCGCTGCTCTCCAGCAACTCATAGGCGCGCACCACGGTCGTGATGCTCAGCCCATGCTGCTGGCTGGCCTGCCGCACCGAACTGACACGATCGCCGGGCCGTAATACGCCGCTGTGCACGGAAGCAGTTACCTGCTCGGCCAGGCGTTGGTATAGCGGTTGGCGGCGGGAGGTTTTCAAGCGGGGCGCTCGCAGGGATCGATGACCGCCTCATTATAGTGACAATCAATCCCGGCGAGCGCCCCATCGGCAATGCCGATGACGTGCCATAGCGGAAGAGTAAGTTTCAGCCTCAGGCTCGACCGGAAAAATGCAGCGCGAACGCCTTCAGATAGAAAAGGACGCTCTCTTTATTTATCCGTGTGCCGAGCCGAAAGCAGAAAAATCAGAAACGATAACCGACAGTCAACAGCGTGACGATCGGATCCAGCGTCAGCTTGGTCGTGCTGTACACCGGGCCAGCGGGGGTTTGCGTAGTCAGTTCGGCCGCAGTTTTCAATTTCACGTACGACACTGAAAAATTCGCAGACCAGTTTTTGTCGAAATTGTAAGCGAGACCAATATTGGCGACCGGCGCCAGCGAATTGCTCAGACTCACACTGGTAGGGCTGCTCGTATTACCGGCCGTCATTCCGCTGAGAGCCTGGACGAATTTATCTGTGGTC
The DNA here is from genome assembly GCF_059421505.1 of Collimonas sp. GW821-FHT02H07. Taxonomy (NCBI): domain Bacteria; kingdom Pseudomonadati; phylum Pseudomonadota; class Betaproteobacteria; order Burkholderiales; family Oxalobacteraceae; genus Collimonas; species Collimonas sp. GW821-FHT02H07. Next base: position 27,574 of record NZ_JBWKVC010000016.1, on the reverse strand, counting down.
CTGATATCGGAGTACCAGACGTAGGCTGCCCCGACTCCAACGAAGGGCCGGAATTTGCTCCGGGCATCGCCGAAATAATACTTGGCCAGCAAAGCCGGGCTCCACAGCTTGGCTGTGCCGATTTGCCCGACTCTCTCCAACGCCCCTTCACCGGCAAGCTTGAATGTCGGCGGAATTCCCATATCAGCGCTGACGGCGAAATGATCGGTCAGGAAATGCGTGATTTGCAAAGCCAGGGTATCGGCGTTGGCGACACTGGCGCCGGAGTCGTGGATCGCATTGCCGCTGATTTTCAGCGGCTCGCTGGAGTCTTGCGGTGCAATATGCGCCCATCCGGCACTGATGACAGTATCACCGGCTTGCTGCGCCATCACAGGCGCCGCCAATGCTGCAATGACGGAAAAAGCTATCAATTTTGGAAATGTGGCAATGCGTTCTCTCATTTTTTACTCCTAAGGTAGTATTTTATTTGTGAACATCCGCACAGCCTGCGGGTGCAGTGCAGATCTTTTTGTGGCGCCTTGTGATCCCGGCTGGATCGGAAGCGCTCTGCTATATGGCTAAAATGCTAAGAGATAAACGAGGGAGCGTGTATGAGTCGAATCTGAAATTGAGATAGCTTATTTCTGCTTTTCATATCAAAATATTCTTCCTGCGGACGCCCCGTCTGCTCGACAGTTCGAGTACGAAACGACCTCGCCCGACAACCCTGGAGACGCCATGGCGACTCTTATTTTTACCAGCCAGCTGGCGCGTTTTACCGACGCGCCGGAGATTCACACCGACGCCGCCACCCTGCGTGCCGGACTGGAGAGTGCGTTCTCGGCCAATCCGCGCCTGCGCAGCTATGTGCTCGACGACCAGGGCCGGCTGCGGCCGAATGTCGCCGTTTTCATCGACGGCCATACCGTGCGTGACCGTATCCACCTTGACGTCCCGCTCGGGACCGGGAGTACGGTTCACGTTCTGCAAGCACTTTCCGGAGGTTGATCATGAGTGACCGCGCCTGGATTGCCACTCGCAAGGGATTATTCGAATTGCTGCGCCGCGCAGAAAAATGGGACTTCGCGGCCACTGCGTTTCTCGGCGAGCCGGTCTCGATGATGTTGCCGGATCCACGCGACGGATCGGTCTACGCGGCGCTCAATCTCGGCCACTTCGGCGTGAAACTGCATCGCCGCGACGCCGGTTCCGAGCAGTGGACGGAAATTGCCGCTCCCAGCTATCCCATCAAGCCGGCAGACAGTGCGGACCCGGTTGACTGGACGCTCAGATTCATCTGGTCGCTGGCTTGCGGCGGCGCCGACGAGCCTGGCGTGCTCTGGGCCGGAACCCTGCCGGGCGGCTTGTTTCGTTCACCCGACCGCGGTGCTTCATGGACCTTGGTGCAGTCTTTGTGGGAGGCCCCCGAGCGCAGCGAATGGTTCGGCGGCGGCTACGATGTGCCGGGCCTGCACAGCATCTGCGTCGATCCGCGCGACAGCCGCCATATCCTGGTCGGCATTTCCTGCGGCGGCGCCTGGGTCACGCATGACGCCGGCGCCAGCTGGTCCCCCAGCGCCAAAGGCATGCGCGCCACCTACATGCCGCCGGAACGGGCCGACGACCAACGCATCCAGGACCCGCATCGGATCGTGCGGGCCGCCGGCGCACCGGATAAATTGTGGTGCCAGCATCACAACGGCATCTGGCGCTCGACCAATGCCGGCGCCGACTGGCAGGAAATCAACGAAGTACCGTTATCGAATTTCGGCTTCGCGGTGGCAGTCCATCCGAACGATGGCGACACCGCCTGGTTCGTCCCTGCCGTGGCAGATCAGACCCGCATCCCGGTCGATGCAGCGCTGGCAGTCACGCGCACTGTCGACGGCGGCAAATCGTTCAGCGTGCTGCGCACCGGCCTGCCTCAGCAGCATTGCTACGACCTGATATACCGGCACGGGCTGGCGGTGGCGGACGATGGCCGCACCCTGCTGATGGCATCGACCACCGGCGGCGTCTGGCTGTCCGAAAATGGCGGCGATGCCTGGCAATCGCTAAGCAGCAACCTGCCGCCGGCTTATGCGGTCTGCTTCGGTTAATGCCTTAGAAAATTATCGCGTGTTCTGTTTGCCATATTCGGCGTACCTATTCGGATTGGCCGTCTGATCCGGTGTAGCATAGAACATGTAGCTGGGGCCACTATTGCCTTCCGCAGGCAACATGCCATGTCCGATTTCCGATAAAAATTCCTTTGCACTTTGATCCCATGCTCCTGGCGATCCGGAATGCACCCGACGATTCGCTTGATCCGTCAATTCCTGCACAGCCTGCTCAACCGAAATGCCCTTTCGGGCGGCATAGCGTGCCGCATTGTTTTTGATGAACTCTTTTCAGTCAGATGCAACCGCCGATTGTTAGCGGCTGGAGAGTTCGCTCATGTCAAAAACCGCGCGTTGAACTTGTGGTACCAGTGCCAGCAGCCCGTTGTCCAGCGCTTCTGCCGCCTGCTTGGCATCAGCTAAAAGACCGCTGTAAGTGATATATGTTGGCTTATCAAGCATGTTCGACAGACGGCTCTCAATTAACGGTTTCTGAGGAGTGCTCATAAGAGCGAACTCCACAATGACGACCGGTCGATAACTGCTGGTAGCGCTTTCTGCCACATAGCTCTTTGAAGTACGTAATACAAGTGCTGTGTAACCTAGTGTGAACACCATATCCTTGGCCATGCTCTTGGATAACGCAGCATCGCCCTGAGGACGCTCGATCTTAGTCAGCTTAACCTCCCGCCCGGTTACACGAAGTTGCTCCGCCAGGTTTTGAGCGAATTGCTCTGTAAAGTCATGCGTACCGGAAGCGGCGTGCACAGCCTTCGTGAAATCAGCGCTACGACTGCGAGCGCGATCAACCATCGTAGTCTTGCTCGCAACTTGTGCCCCCAATCCCGCAATCATGCCAATAGGTCCTAACAAGCCAGACAGGCCGGCATAGCTCGATCCCCCGGCGTCGATCACGGGGTAATCCTGATCGGGGTGATAGAAAATCTCGATGCGCTGAGTTGCTTCAATTGCAGATCGGTTGGCCTGCTTTTGTACGAGATGAGGCGGTGCAGTGGCGCAGCCGAGAAGAAATAGAGATAGAAACATCGGGAATAATAAGGATTTTATTTTCTTCATTGGGGATTACTCTTTTCCTTAAGTGAAATTGTGATTCATGGGAAACTTGGTGTGGAAGACAAAATTTCAGGGAAACCTCAACCCGCAAAGGTCCCAATCGCTTTCGGCGCCTGCTGACTAAACGCCAACGTGATCTGCGTTTGTGCATCGATGTTCTTCTGCACCTTTTCCTGATCAAATATGTTGGCGATGCCGGTTTCCTTGTCGTCACTGCGCACGTCGGTATTGCCTGCAATGCCGCTAATACCGCTTTGTGTGACGCTGTCGGCGCTGCCTTTGTCGCTGCCTAAACCAACGCCTGCGCCCTAATTATCTGCCGACTGCGTACCGACACCGGCATGGTGGTTATAACGTAAAGCGTTATCAATTTTTGCCATGATCACTTTTCTTCGGGGAATTCAATGAGCCTAAGAATGCTACGAAGACAGCAAAGATACCTGCGCCCATTGGAACTAAAATCCCAGCAGGAGTGAAGATATTTTTTAACATCGCTTTAATAGTAAATTGCAATCCTTCTGAGAAAAGTAGCGCTATAAATAGCCCCAAATACATACCCATCGTCCCTACTAAAAAAATCACCCAATATTTAAACCGACTCAGCCATTGAGCAATTACAGGGCCGAACAAGCCTCCAAATATCCCATACCAAAAACCGTCAAGCATAGTGTTCTCCGATTATTGCTTAGATGGTGAATTGACTGCAGCTTGCGCAGCACTACCGACGATTTTACCGAACACCAAACTATTAAAACGGATCACAAATCCGGGCAATGTCGCTACGTTTTTAACCGAGTTAGCTACACCAGACATCCAGTTACCACTGGGTGATGAAGGGGGATTTTTGTATTTAAAAACAATTAAACAATATTGAAATTTCTTAAGCAAAAATATACAAAAATAGAAAGAATGAGTGCAACAATAATCCAGTAAATTATTTTTCCCCATTGAGGTAATTTTTTGTATTGTTCATCGCTGAGATTTGGACCTGCCATATCATTGCTCCTTTTTCTTATTGATTTCAAATCCATAGCCTACGGGAGTTACACCAGCTCCGGGAGGAAAGCTAAATCCACCTTCAATAGATGTTTGCCCACCATAACCATGATTTAGTCCACCACCAGCCCCAATTACTGGAAAGGCAGGGACGGGGTAATAGAATGCTCCTGAAGCTCCCGCACCTTGTAAAAAATTGCTTGTCGATTGCGCGCTAGCTCCACCTATAATATTTCCGGCAACAATTGATATACCCGGTTTTATTGAGTACCCCGGATAAGACCGCCCCAATCCCCATTGCCCAAACATATCACCATTGTGCAAGTTAACTACACCACCACCAGAGAACAAATAGAAGTTAGCTGATACCGACAAATAATCTAGGCCAGTCCCCGGTTTTCCCACCGGAATACACTCAGCAGAAATACAAGCATTAGCTGGCGTGTAAGGATTGCTCGCCGAATACACAGGGTTAGTCGATGGCGTTGTGATCGGATTCTTAGCAATCAAATTAGCAATGCTTGGGTCAACGTTACCGCTGTTGATATATGGTGAATTCATCTGGTCAGGTGTCGCATAGAACAAATACTGACCATTCCCAATAGACAGATTCGGGCTGGTCGCACTGTATTCTGCTTGCAACGTATGCAAGAACGCTTCGGCCTGTGCAGAATGCGGGACGTTGTAACCAAGGTTGTAATCGACCAGATATTGCGCGGTGTTGGCAAGCAGCGACGTAGCAGCAGTAATCTGTTCCTGCGTCGGATTGTCTGTACCGTAGATTTCTTTCGCAAATCGCGCTGCATTTTTCTTAATCAGATCAGTTTCTGTCGGATGCAACTGCCGATTATTAGCGTCAACCACCAACCCCATCCCCGCCCCAGCCGCACTACCGCCACCCGCTACCGCCCCCAATCCCGCCGCCGTGCCCATGGCAATCGTCTGTGCAGCCAATTGCGCCGCTTCCGGGCTCATGCCGGAGGCAATCAGACTTTGTGTCACATTGGCCTGCAGTTCACCGAGGAGTGGGGCGGCACTCGCCGTTGCTCCTGCACCTAATGCCCCACCGACGCCGCCGCCTAACGCTCCCGCAGCCGTGTGCAGGGCAACACGGTAGATACCGCCTTCCTCCCATTTCGCCGCATCGGCAAGCAGGGCTGCCTTTTTATCAGGATCGCTTTCGTTGTTGGCTTGCTGCTTGAGCTGATCGGCTTGGTTTCCTGCAAACGTCCCAATCGCTTTCGGCGCCTGCTGGCTAAACGCCAACGTGATCTGCGTCTGGGCGTCGATGTTCTTTTGCACCTTGTCCTGATCAAAGATTTTGCCGATGCCGGTTTCTGCATCGTCGCTGCGCACGGCGGTGTTGCCGGCCATGCCGCTGATGCCGCTGTGCGTTGTGCTGTTGGCGCTGCCTTGCTCGCTGCCTAAACCAACGCCTGCGCCTTGATTGCCTGCCGGTTGGGTGCCAACGCCGGCGCTGATGCTGGTGGATTTGGCATCGTAAGCAGCCTGGTTTTGCAGATCGCTGTGCGTCAGTGAGCCGCTCGTAAAGCTGTTCTTCGCCTCTTGCACAGCCTTGTCGGTGCTGGCAATGACGCCACCGACCAGGTTGGTGTTGCCTGCGACCTTCACATCGAAGCCGCCATCGCCTGCCTTGATGCCCGATTGTTCGGTGACGCTTTGGTAATGGCTATTGACGCCGCTGTTGCCGGTGCTGATATTGACGCCAGCTGCCCCTGCGCCAACTGGAATCGTGACGCCAATGCCGGTGTTTTTCTGTGCGCTGTTGTAGGTGCTGGCATCTTGCAGGCTTTCGATATGCAGATTGCCGCCCACATCGGCCAGCACCTTATTGGCGCTGGCGACGGCGCCGATCAGATTGGTATCGCCGCCGGAGACGAGGGTGAGCTGATTGCCTGCGGTGACGTGGGTATTGTTGTTGGTGATGTCTTGGCCGTCAGCATTGCCGCGCCCTTGGGCTGCACTGGCGGTAACAGCGAAACCGCTATTGGTGCCGACACTGATGCCTATCGAACCGCTGCTCGATGTGTTGTCGCTGTGCTGCTCGAACGTGTTTTGCGAAGCTTGTAAATGGATATTGTTGTCGGCAATCAGATTGGCGTTGCTGCCCGCACTGATATTCGAGCCACTCACATGGATATTGCTGGCCTGTCCACCGCCGGTAGCGATGATATTGACGTTGCCGCCAGCGGCAATGTTGCTGCCTTGGGCCGTGCTGCTGTGTTGTTGCGCATGACTTTCGCTTTTGCTGGTGCCTGCACTGACACTCAAAGTCACGCCACCGGCAGTGGCGGGATTGGCCGCGATGTCGTTGGCGGCGTTGTAACCGGCTAACGCTGTGGCAGCCCCAGCCAATACTTTCATGCGTGCATCGTCCGTGTTGCCCGATGCACGACTCATCTGTTGGCCGGTTTGTACTGCAGAGATGATCGGATTGGTCACCGCAACAGTGATGCCGCTTTGTTTTGATTTACTGTCTTGCGTCGCGTTGCTGGTGTCAATCGCCGCATTGATATCGACCGACCTGGCGACGATCGTGGTATCGCCTTTGGGCGTGAGGACATTGCTGCCGGTTTGCGTATACGCATTCCCGGCCTGAATCACGACATTGCCGTCTGTACTGCCAATCATGCTGACGTTGTGCGTCAGCTGATGACTGGTTTGCGTATTCTGCTGTTCTTTACTTCCCGCTGTGAAGCCAATGCCGCCGCTGCTGAACATGCCCGAAGTCTTGTCTTCCGAACTGGTGCTCTGCGCAGCGGTGTTTTGGCTGGCGACGATGTTGACGTTGTTGCCGGCAGCAACTGTCACGTCATGCGTGCCGACCACGTTGCTACCTTTGACATTGATGTCATTACCCGCAACGACTTGGACGCTATCACCTGAGAAGGTTGAACCCACCGCTTGCGTACCTTGCTGCTGATCGGTGTAGTGATAAGTCGATGACGACAGCATGCCTTTGCTGGTGGTGGAAATCTCCTGATCCTTGCTATAGGTTTGCTGCGCTGAGGTGATATTCACGTCACGACCGGCAGCAACGGTCAACGCTTGATCCGCATTGACATACGCCGCATTGGCATTGACATCCTGACCGGCAGCCAGGGTGATATTGCCGCCGGATTGCATGCTGGCGCCGTTGGCGATGGTCTGGCTTTCGTTCAAATGATTCTGATTGCCATAGCTGACGTTCGATGTCGCTTGCGTCGTGACGGTATTGAGATTGATATCGCGTCCTGCAACAAAGGCCGCATCACCCGTGGTATTGATGGCGGCGCCATTCAAATTGATATCGCGCCCGCTTTGCACGCTCAGTTGATCGGCACGGACACTGGCGATCTGGTTCAGACCCACGTTGCTGCCGTTTTTGCTGGTCGCAGAGCTGGTGGTGCTGGCGAGGTCGATGTCGCGTCCGGCCAGGATGCCGACCCGGTTGCCGCTGATGCTGCCGCTGCTGCGCACGTCGTTTTGCGCAGCCAGGATGACGGTGCCGTTGCCGTCCTTGGCCGTGCTTTGCAGGCGGCCGCTGTTGCTGATGTCGCCGCTGGCATTGACGATCAGGTTGCTGCCGGCCTGCAGCGTGCCGCCGTTGGCCAGCGAGCCGTTGATGCTCAGATCGATGTTCTGGCCGGCAATCAGGGCGCCGTCGGCGCGTACATCGCCGGCATTGGCCCGCGCCAGGTACAGCACCGGGGCCAGCACTTCGGTGCTGCTGCCGTCCGGCAGCGTGACCGTCTGCGTCACCAGCCAGACGATATCGGACGTCAGCGCCGCCATTTGCGCATCGGTCAGGGCGACGCCGGGCGTGAGCTGAAACTGCTGGGCAGCGGCCACGCCGGCATCCATCAGTGCGCGGTAGGCGTCTTCGTTGCTGCGGTAGCCGTCCAGGTAGCGCCGTCCCGTCAGTTGCGCGACCTGGCTGGTGATCAGCTGTTGTTCGTAGTAGCCGTCGCCCAGACGTTTCTGCACTGCTTGCGGATCGATGCCGAGCCGGCCCAGCAGGTAGTCGCTGCTGAGAAACTGCTGATAATTGGTGAAGGCCGGGTCGGTCACGATCAGGTACGACTGGCCCGGCTGCGGGTGCAGTTGATAGAGCTGGTTGGTCGGCAATTGCAGATTCGGCAGCTTGCCGTCAGGGCCGACGACGCTTTGCCCGGTGCCGCTCATGCCCGGACCGCCTTGATTGCTGCCGAGGCTGCCGCCCGTGGCGCCGATGGTCAGCGCACCCTTGCCGGCATGGGCAATGGTCCCGCTGTCGTTGAGCAGTGTTTGCGGTGTCAGGGTCAGATCATCGCCGTTGGTCTGCAACAAGCCGCCGTTGCGATTGTCGAGCGTGCTGGCAACATCAACGCTGCCGCCAGCCGCGCCGGTCTGGATCAGTCGGCCCTGCTGGTTGTCCAGATTGGCGGCATGGATGTTCAGCTGATTGGCATGGATCTCGCCTTGCCTGTTATTGAGCGCGCCGGCCGCGCTGACATTGCTGCTGCCGCCGGCAAGCAGGTTGGCGCCGGCATGATCGATATCCCCGGCCGTGGCGGTCAGGTCGACATTGCCGCCGGCAGTGGTGCGCGCTCCCGCCAGATGGAGGCTGGCGCCCTGGATGCCGATGTGATCGGTAGCGATGTTCTGTCCCACAGCGGCAACCGCGCCGTCCGCAACCAGGGCGAGACTGCCGGGCTGGTTGGCCGCCCCGTTGGCATCGATTCCGGCCCCAAGCGGTTCCGCGCGAATCGATACTGCCGGCACGCACGTTGACATCTGCTCCGGCAGCGATGGTGCCGCTGTTGCGCATTTGATCGGATTGATTACGGCGCAACTGCTCTTGTTGTGCTGCGTCTTCAATAGCACGGCGGCGCTGTTCTTCGGTGATGGGAGGTGGTGTCTGGCTGTAAGCATCAGACATGGCACCGGCCAATAGCAAGGTCGAGGCAATGTTTTTGGTAATGATGGACAGTTTTAGAGAGTTTTTCACGGAATTGCCTTTGTTAGATTTTGCAAAGGCATTCGTGTTACGTGCCGCCTGCTTGCGTTCGGTTGGTTAATGACAGGATTCGGCTTTAACTGCTGGTATAGGCTTCTTTGGGATGCAACAGCTAATTGTCAGCAATTGATTTTGGGGGAATTTCATTCAGGTTTAAAAAAACTATTACTTTGGATTCGCACATGGTGAATCATTAGGTTTTGGTAGTAAGTTAATAGAAATAGGTATTCCATTTTTTTTGACTTCAACCTTGAGTGATTTTGCTCCGCCAAACGTACCAAATGTGCCATAGATCGGACTGTATTGAACTTCATAGACAGCGTTAGCATCAACAGGCATTTCCCAATCTAAAGACATGGTGATATTTGCAGCTATGTTAGATGTATAGTATTCCGCTCTAAAAGAAACACTATTGCTAGATGCGATGTTTACAGTCGTAGGTTTTGACCGCTTTCTAAAATTTGCGATTTGTGTAGTCTCTCTATAATTTCTCTTGGTACCAAACTGGCTTGAGCAAATGACTGGCCCAATCAGAAACAATGATCCTTCGTAAAACGGATTGAAAAAGATCGTCGCATGGGGTATCCCTTCTGGTGCTACATATGGCTTTTGTGATGCACAGCCAGATATGAAAGCAGAGATGAATGTTGTTAGCACTATTTTTCTGAAGTGAGAAATTTTAAAATTTTTTTTATTCATTTTTATTTTTTATAAAATAATCAATGGTCACACATCAAAATTACAGAGTGAAAAATAATATTAAAAATATGCTTAAGAAGACAAAATAATTTATCCAACGTGCAACCTGATTTCCTCCCTCTTTGTAGGCCAATGGCCCGGATAAGTCGCGGTTATAAAGCATTGCATAAGTTAGCCAGAAAATTAAAGCCCCAGCAAGAATAAGGAAAAATATATGGCTAGTCGATCTTTCAAGCAACATTAAAATTGCTTTCGCAATTGTTAATAAGACGATGATTAGTAATGCCCATATCTTCATTTACTGTCATCCTTTTTGTTAGATATTATGCCTTGCACTCTATCTGTAAAAGCTTGCCAACCACCACCTAAATCCACTAATGCAGTTATTTGAGCTGCTGCTGCCGCTGGAACCTTAAGCACATTTTGCAAATACTCTTGAGCTGCACGCGAAACTATTTCTTTAGATGCGGCTGATGTTACGTTCCCATCAGAAAATCCCCCTATTACTGAGAGTAATGGCCCAAGATAGCCCGCTACAGCTCCTCCAGCACCGACAGGATTTGCAATGCTAATTAATGTCACTCCTGTTCCCATATCATTAAGAGCTTTTTTATCTAACGCTTTTACATAAGCGACCGTCTGTGGATCAGACATATCCAGATTTTGTCCTCCACAACCAGCAGAAGCGACAGGGCATGGGAAATATTTTGGCACGTAAGTTTTGCCATCAACGACAATCTGCTGACTGTAACGTCCTTGATCATCAAGTAGAAAATTAGTTGCAGGGTCGCGTTTTTCTGCACTTGATTGTGTTGTTTCAGGTTGCTTAATCGGCGCTTTAATAATCACACCAGCAATTTCTTTATCCACTGTACCACTATTGATATATGGCGAATTTTTCTGATCGTTGGTGGCGTAGAACAGATACTGTCCATTACCGATAGACAAATTAGGGCTGGTGACTGCATATTCAGCTTGTAGTGTATGCAAGAATTTTTCTGCTTGAGCTGAATAAGGAACGTCATAACCCAAGTTGTAATCCACCAAATTTTGTGCTGTGTTGGCAAGTGCTGCTAACGCACCTTGCACCTGTTCTGGAGTTGGATTATCAGTGTTATAGAGTTCTTTTGCATAACGTGCTGCGTTCTTTTTAATAAGGTCAATTTCTGTTGGATGCAACTGCCGATTATTAGCCTCCACATTCAATCCCGCCGCAGCCCCGGCACCGCCACCGGCCGCAGCGCCAATCGCCGTTGCGGTCACTTGTGCCAATCCCTGCTTGACCACATCCGGCAAGCCCATATGATCGATGACGCCGGCTATCAGGTTCATTGACTCCGCTGACGCAAATGCACCAGCAGCGCCCTCGATGCCGCCGGTCAAGGCACCAACGCCGGTATGCAAGGCCACACGGTAAGCGCCGCGTTCTGCCCATTTTGCAGCTTCGTCCTCATCACCATTTTGAGAGGCTTCTTTTTGTTTAGCATCCGCATAACTGCCGATTTCTTTGGCCGCCGCTGCCCCAAACGCTGCCGTTATCTGCGATTCTGCCGTGACTTTGTCTTTTAGCTTTTGTGCGTCCCAATCCTTCGTGATCGAACCGGCATTCTCTGTGCTGACATCATGATTGACACTGGCAACGGCTTGTTCTGCGGTTTGCCCCGTCAGTTGCTGCTGTTTGGCATCATCGGTAATAACGATGGTTCCAGCGCTGACACCGCCCTTGCTGGTGCCGCTGGCATGGCCATCGGTGCTGCTGAAACCCATGGCGGTGCCCGTTGCGCCGCCAGTGAAGGTGTGGATTTTACCGTCGGCATTGGCTTGTTTGCCGTAACCACCACCGACGCTGGTGTTGCTGGCATCGTCATGGCTGTGGTTTTCAATATCGCTTTGCGTCAAGGTTTGCGTCACCAGCAGATTTCCGCCCGGCACGGCGGTACTGGCAACGACACCGCCGGTGAGATTGGTGTTGCCGTTGACGTTGACGATAAATCCACCATCACCGGCCTTGATGCCGGATTGCTCGCCTACGCTTGCATAGTCGCCATTGACTTTGCTTTGCCCGGCGCTGAAGCTGCCGGAGGCGCCGTAACCGATCGTGACGCTGCCGCCAATGTTTTGATCTTTGCTGTTGTAGTTGCTGGTGTCTTGCAAACTGGTGATGTTCAGATTGCCTTGGCCTGATGTGCCGACATTGGCTAATACCTGATTCGCGCTGGCGACTGCGCCAATCAGATTGGTGTCGTGACCGGATTCGAGTATCAGCGTATTACCTGCATTGACGTGTGTGTTGACATTCGTGACATCACTACCATCGGCATTGCCCCTGCTGCCGGCGGCGTTGGCAGTGATACCGAAGGCAAAGCCGTTGGAGCCGTATGTCGCCGCAATGCCTATCGCCGCACTGGAGGAGGAACTGGTGCTGTGCTGATCGCTGCTGCTTTGCGCCGCTTGCAGATTGATATCGCCATCAGATTTGAGCAAGGCGTTTTGGCCGGCGTTGATTGTGCTGCCGATGACATTGATATGGCTGTCTTTATCCGCGCCAGTGGCGATGATGGCAACGTTGCCGCCTGCATTCAGGTTAGAGCCAACCACGGTACCGCTGGTTTGCTTACTTTGGCTATCGCTCTTGCTGGAACCCACCGTTAAGCTGACGGTAACGCCTTGCGAAGGATCTTGTGCTGCACTTGCAGCATTGCCGGCGGCAGAAACTGCTGTGGCCGCGGCCAAGGCCTTCATGCGCGGATCGTCTGTTTTTCCGGAAGCTGCATTCATCTGCTGAACGGTTTGCACCGCGCTGATGATGGGAGCCGATACGCCTAGGGTTAAACCGCTTTGCTGGGTATGTGCTTCACTGGTTTGTATTGCGGTGTCTTGCACGGCCACGATATCAACCGTTTTTCCTGCAATACCAATATCCCCCTTTAATGCCACCACGTTGCTGCCAGCTTGCGTATAGGCATTCCCTGCCTGAATCACCACATTGCCATCCGTGCTGCCAACGGTACTGGCGCTGTGGCTGATCTGTTGGCTGGTTTGGGCGTTTTGTTGCGCTTGACTACCCGCAGTCACGCCAATACCGCCGCTGCTCATCAAACCAGATTTCTTTTCTTCGGCAGTGAAACTGCGGCTGGCGCTGTTCTCTGATGTCGTGATGCTGACGTTGTTGCCAGCCATCAGCGCGACGCCCCCACTGCCGACAACGTTGCTGCCGCTGACGGTGATGTCGCGTCCTGCTGCCACCGTCACGCTGTCGCCAGAGAGCGTGCTACCGATGGCCGTGCTGGTGTTGACGTTGTCTTGCGAGCGGCTGCTTGACGACGACATCATGCCTTTGGATGTGGTGTATATCGCCTGGTCCAGGCTGGCTTCCTGCTGCGCGCTACCGATATGGACATCGCGGCCGGCAACAGCCGTCAACTGGCCTCCAGCGCTGGCATAAGCCGCCGCCGCATTGATATCCTGACCGGCGGCCAGGGTCAGGTTGCCACCGCTTTGGATCTGCGTGCCGTTGACCTGTGTCTGGTTCTCATAGAGATGGTTGTCGGCATTGTAGGTGACGTTGTAGGCGTTCTGCGTCTTCACTGTCGTCAGGTTCAGATCACGTCCGGCTGTCAGGCTGGCCTCTGCCGTGGTGTTGATATCGGCGGCGGCCAGGTTGATGTCGCGCCCGGCCAGCATCGACAATTGATCGGCACGGACACTGGCGATCTGGTTCAGACCCACGTTGCTGCCGTTTTTGCTCGTCGCAGAGCTGGTGGTGCTGGCAAGGTCGATGTCGCGCCCGGCCAGGATGCCGACCCGGTTGCCGCTGATGCTGCCGCTGCTGCGCACGTCGTTTTGCGCAGCCAGGATGACGGTGCCGTTGCCGTCCTTGGCCGTGCTTTGCAGGCGGCCGCTGTTGCTGATATCGCCGCTGGCATTGACGATCAGGTTGCTGCCGGCCTGCAGCGTGCCGCCGTTGGCCAGTGAGCCGTTGATGCTCAGATCGATATTGCGCCCGGACATGACCGCCACGTTCAGCGTGCAGTCGGTCTCAATCGTGGATGACAGATTACAGAACCTCATTAATTAGACTTTGAAGGACGGCCAATGAAAGTAAGCAACAAGGCCTGCGACCAATAACATAAGTAGCCCTATCAAGAAAAAAATGTAGAAATCCTTGCGAGATGTCGGTGCGCCAATTCCGCTAAGATCACCACTTAACAAAACGAGAATAACGCCAGCGAATGCAACAACCGCCATTGTTGCAATCGCCACTCCACCAAAAAATATTTCGGCATAACGTGCCCAGCGAGAATGATGATATTGTTGTTTCATTTTTTATCGCCATCGCTTAGTTTCTTGGGCATGTTTAATGAATCTAAGAATGCTACGAAGGTAGCAAAGCGGATTGGTTGTGGTATCCCCCTCATTTTTTTCTTCGGAGAGTTTGTTTCGCCAACGTCCAGAATTCTCTGTGCATCCTTTCTTTAAAAATTGAGTAAATCAAAAGAAAAAAAAGCATTAGTAGAATTGCTCCATGCATGTAAAGCATTGAGAAAAAATAATTGTTACTCCATGGCTCACCTTTGTAGTGGACTTTATAAATCATGATGCCAATCCAGGTTATATCCGCCATTAATAATGGACCTACAATACGACCAAGTCCTGTTCCATTACCCCAGCTTTTTGAGGTAAGGAGCATTAACCAGAACATCTTCCACCTCCATCTCATTTTTTGCTCCCAGATACATTGACGGGAACAGATGGAATTGCTCCGGACGAACCAGGAAACCACGTGTTTCCAATATTTCTAAAAATCCACGGAAGATTGCTCGGATTTGAAACCGGCACAATAACTCCGCCTGGAGGCTGAAGTAGCGCGGCTTTTTTAGGATCTAATTTTTTCGTGTAGTTCATTGCGTTATTTAAGTACAGGCCACCTGCATCGCCTATAATTTTACCGCCCGCGGAAAAAGACGCGCCAATAAGGGCACTCCATGCTATGGAGTCGTTACTACCAGTTTGACTATTGTTATAGGCGGTAATTGCAGCATTGGTGGCCCCACCAAATGCTGCTACAGAACCCAAACTATTTAACGTGCTGCCGATACCGCCGGATGCCCAAGAAATTAAACCAGCATTAGCAATCCGCTCGTAGTTAAGTGTTCCATCTCCATAAAGAGTTTGGTTTAGCCATTCAGAGGTACTACCAACGCTTGCACCAGCAGCAGCCACTGAAGGAGACACCATCCCCGTCCGAATTAATACGGCCGCTGTCACAGGATCCATCGTTGCCACAACCGCACCACTCCCGGCACCTGGTAACTGCCGCAAAGCATCAGCAATTTCTTTTGCGCTTGGCTGATACATGCCAATGCAACTATAAGAGGCGCTGTCGCAGGAATCGATTTGTCCTTTCGCTAATTCAGTACGGCTTGCGACAACTTGCTTTGCTTGTGCACATGCATCAGCAGCGCCTTTTATACAGGCGTCAACCATTTGATCTAGCTGCTTTTTCGTTTCTGCATCAAACTTGTTGAGTTCCTCTACGTAGCCACATGCCTTCGGATTGCCGCCATCGCAGTCACGTTGTGCGATAGCTTTTGTTATCTGCAGTTTCGGTGTCAACCAATTGTTATCTACCGCCGCGGTAGCCGCACTGCTCACTGTTGATGCATCATTCCCCGTCATCGCTGCCAAGCCTGCCACTAAGCTAGTCACCAAATTACCTTTAGCCTCTTTTTCTGCATTAGTTTCATTCGGCGTATCGATAAATAAATTCGTGAGCAGACTACTTGCCGCCGCACCCATCGCACCCGCACCACAACTCTGGCCACTGGCAGTAGCACCAGCACAGGCAACGATGGCATGCAATGCCGCATGCTCTGGCGAACCTTCGGTCAACGTGCCGTCAGCGACCAGTTTGCCGATGTAACTTGCGCCTTGCTGCTGTACATAGTTGACCAGTCCCGCCTGTACCATTTGCGTGGTTGAACCGGCCACATTGCCGCTGGCCGCAGCAGTCAAGACCGTGGCGATCTGACGATACGTGCCGTTTGCACCCCAGCTATTTTCTATCAAGCTAGCATCGTCCAACAATTGCTGGCGTTGATCAGGTGTCAGGTTGTTATTAGAGTCATTGGCTTGCTGCTTCTTGGCATCGGCTTCTGACATTTTGGTATTGACGTAGGTGCTGACCTGATTACCAAACGCTTGCGTGATATCAAATCCAGCCTGGATTTTCTGAGGATCGAAGATCGGTACAATACCTGTTTCAGCATCACCGGTTCTGACTGCTGCGTTTCCAGCAATGCCACTGATGCCGCTTTGGGTAGTGCTATTAGCGTCACCTTTGGCATTCATAGCAATAGGCGCACCGACAGCAAGCCCATTTTTACTCGGTAGAGTAGTGCCGGGCGTTTGGTTAGAACCCGTTTGGACATATCCTTTTTGATCGGTGCCAACGCCATTGGCATTGCCAGTTGGCCCGCCGAAATTGTACCCGCCGCCGAGACTTACACTCTGGCCGCTGTAATTGGCGTGGTTTTGGATATCACTCTGCGTTAATGACCCTGTGGTAAAGCTGTTTTTAGCGTCATTGACCGCTTTATCGGTGCCGGAAATCACACCACCAACTAAATTGGTATTCCCTTGCACCGTCACATCAAAGCCGCCGTCGCCAGCCTTGATGCCAGATTGCTCGGTGACGCTGGCGTAATTACTGTTCATGTTGGTCTTGCTAACATTGCCGCTGACACTGCTAGCCCCTGCACAGAACGGCGGAATACATAAACTCACACCAACCCCAGCGCTTTGCTGTTTGCTGTTGTAGTTACTGGTGTCTTGAAGGCTTTGAATATTCAGATTGCCACCGACGTCAGCAAGAACTTTATTGGCACTGGCGACGGCACCGATGAGGTTGGTATCTCCCCCGGATACCAGATTGAGCTGATTGCCTGCTGTGACATGGGTATTGGTATAACCCACATCATTACCATCAGCATTCCCACGACCACCGGAAACACCGGCGTTGAGCGTAAAACCGTTGGATTGCCCACCTACTGAGAAACCAATGCCGACTGAAGCGCTAGATGAACTGTTGGTACTGTGCTGCTCAGCGGTATTTTGTGCTGCTTGTAAATTGATATTGTTGTCGGCGATCAGATTGGCGTTGTTGCCCGCACGGATATTCGAGCCAGTCACATTGATATTGCTGGCCTGTCCACCGCCGGTAGCAATAATATTGACGTTTCCGCCCGCAAAAACGTTACTACCTTGGACTGTCGTGCTGTTTTGTTCGCTGTGGCTTTCGCTTTTGCTGGAACCCAAGCCGATGCTCACATTGACAGCGCTAGCAGTGCCATTGGACAGTGCTTCAGCCACATTCGCGCCTGCAATGCCCGTAGTTGTCGCAGCCAAGGCTTTCAGGCGAGAGTCATCAATTTGTTGAGATGACTGATGCATTTGTTGCCCCGTCTGGACGGCTGATACCACCGCATTAGTCAACGTGACTGATACACCCGTTTGCTTAAACTTGGTATCTTGCGTCGCACTAGCCGTATCAATCGCCGCATTGATATCGACCGACCTGGCGACGATCGTGGTATCGCCTTTGGGCGTGAGGACATTGCTGCCGGTTTGCGTATACGCATTCCCGGCCTGAATCACGACATTGCCGTCTGTACTGCCAATCATGCTGACGTTGTGCGTCAGCTGATGACTGGTTTGCGTATTCTGCTGTTCTTTACTTCCCGCTGTGAAGCCAATGCCGCCGCTGCTGAACATGCCCGAAGTCTTGTCTTCTGAACTGGTGCTCTGCGCAGCGGTGTTTTGGCTGGCGACGATGTTGACGTTGTTGCCGGCAGCAACTGTCACGTCATGCGTGCCGACCACGTTGCTACCTTTGACATTGATGTCATTACCCGCAACGACTTGGACGCTATCACCTGAGAAGGTTGAACCCACCGCTTGCGTACCTTGCTGCTGATCGGTGTAGTGATAAGTCGATGACGACAGCATGCCTTTGCTGGTGGTGGAAATCTCCTGATCCTTGCTATAGGTTTGCTGCGCTGAGGTGATATTCACGTCACGACCGGCAGCAACGGTTAACGCTTGATCCGCATTGACATACGCCGCATTGGCATTGACATCCTGACCGGCAGCCAGGGTGATATTGCCGCCGGATTGCATGCTGGCGCCGTTGGCGATGGTCTGGCTTTCGTTCAAATGATTCTGATTGCCATAGCTGACGTTCGATGTCGCTTGCGTCGTGACGGTATTGAGATTGATATCGCGTCCTGCAACAAAGGCCGCATCACCCGTGGTATTGATGGCGGCGCCATTCAAATTGATATCGCGCCCGCTTTGCATCGACAATTGATCGGCACTGACACTGGCGATCTGGTTCAGACCCACGTTGCTGCCGTTTTTACTGGTCGCAGAGCTGGTGGTGCTGGCGAGGTCGATGTCGCGCCCGGCCAGGATGCCGACCCGGTTGCCGCTGATGCTGCCGCTGCTGCGCACGTCGTTTTGCGCAGCCAGGATGACGGTGCCGTTGCCGTCCTTGGCCGTGCTTTGCAGGCGGCCGCTGTTGCTGATATCGCCGCTGGCATTGACGATCAGGTTGCTGCCGGCCTGCAGCGTGCCGCCGTTGGCCAGTGAGCCGTTGATGCTCAGATCGATGTTCTGGCCGGCAATCAGGGCGCCGTCGGCGCGTACATCGCCGGCATTGGCCCGCGCCAGGTACAGCACCGGGGCCAGCACTTCGGTGCTGCTGCCGTCCGGCAGCGTGACCGTCTGCGTCACCAGCCAGACGATATCGGACGTCAGCGCCGCCATTTGCGCATCGGTCAGGGCGACGCCGGGCGTGAGCTGAAACTGCTGGGCAGCGGCCACGCCGGCATCCATCAGTGCGCGGTAGGCGTCTTCGTTGCTGCGGTAGCCGTCCAGGTAGCGCCGTCCCGTCAGTTGCGCGACCTGGCTGGTGATCAGCTGTTGTTCGTAATAGCCGTCGCCCAGGCGTTTCTGCACTGCTTGCGGATCGATGCCGAGCCGGCCCAGCAGGTAGTCGCTGCTGAGAAACTGCTGATAATTGGTGAAGGCCGGGTCGGTCACGATCAGGTACGACTGGCCCGGCTGCGGGTGCAGTTGATAGAGCTGGTTGGTCGGCAATTGCAGATTCGGCAGCTTGCCGTCAGGGCCGACGACGCTTTGCCCGGTGCCGCTCATGCCCGGACCGCCTTGATTGCTGCCGAGGCTGCCGCCCGTGGCGCCGGGCAGCCGGCCCGGATCGACCTGCTGGCCGGCGGCCGGGTTGTCGCTATGGCCGGGATGGGTGTTCTCCTGCAGCGACCAGACCGGCAGCGCCATGTCCGTCGCCGGCAGCGCAACCTCATAGGCCTGGCCGTTGTTGTCGTAGGTGTAATGGTTGTCGTGCGAACTGCCGCTGACCCAGTGATAGTAGTTCTCGCCGGCGGTCATGTGCTGCACCGGGTTGATGCTGCCGGTGGCGCCGATGTTGGTGATGTCGCCGGTCTGGCCCGAGATCGTGCCGCCGGCAATGATGGCGCTTTTATCGTTGGTGACGTTGCCCGACAGGAGCAGGTTGCCGCCAACGCTGATCTTGCCGGGATCGCTGTTCTTGACCACGGTCTGGGACACGGTCAGGGTGTAGTCGCGCTTGTAGAATTTCTCGTAACGACTCCCGTCCGGCAGCACCAGCACGATGCCGCCGTTGCCGCTGTCGCTCCAGCTGATCTGATCGGCGCGGTACCAGGTATCGCTGTCCCAGGATCGGTATTCGGTAACGCGCACAGTCTTGGCGGGATCGACCTGCTCTTCGGTGCTGAAGTGCGCGTTCTGGTTGAGCAGATTGGCCGTTTGCAGCGACAGATTGCCGCCGGCATCGATGGCGGCGGAACTGTTGGTGATCGTGGCGCTCTGTCCGGTGGCTTGCTGATTGACATCGAGCGCGCCGCCGATGGCCATGTCGCCCGCACTGGTCAGCAGCGCATGCTCGCGGTTGATGACAGTACCGGCGCCGATGTGGAGCGTGTTGCGCGAGGCGATGACGGCGTCGGCATCATTGGTCAGCGCCGCTGCCGACAGGGCGATGTCGTCGCCATAGATGCGGCCCTGGTTCAACAGGTTCTGCTGCGCCAGCAGGACGGTGGCGCCGCTGTTGATGAGCGCGCCCTGGGCGTTGGTGATGTTGCCGGCGGCGAGAGTGAGGCCGTTTGCGGCTTGCAAGGCGCCGTTGTTGGTCAATGTGCCGGCGGCGTTCAGTCGCAGGTTGCGGTTGGCCGTGATGCGATTGGCTGCGCTATGGGTGTAGTCGCCTTGCAGGCGCAGTTCGGCGTCGCGCCCTGCCAGGACCGTGCCGTCGCCGGTGAGACTGCCGGCGGCAAGGTCCAGATCCGTAGCGGCAGCGATCTGGCCGGCGTTGTTGGCGATCACGCCGCTTTGCTGCAGATCGATATTGCCGTTGCCGGTGACGATGCTGCCGCTGCTGTTGTCGATACTGGCGCTGTGCAGAATGATGTTGCCGTCTGCGCTGATGCTGCCGTTGCTGTTGTCGATGACAGCGCCGGCCTGATCGAACGCCAGCGACTGGCCGGCGTACAACTTGCCGGCACTGTTGTTGAACATATTGCTGATCTGGAGGGCAAGATTGCCGCTTGCAATGATCTGACCTTGACGGCTGTTGTCCAGAGCGCCGGCGGTGAGCGTGACGTCGCCGTTGCCGCCGAGGACGCCGCCGGCGTTGCCGATGTGCGCGCTGCGCATCGACGTCGTCCCGGTACCGGCATTGGCGATGCGCCCAGCGCTATTGTCGAGCGTGCCTGCCGCAAGCGACAGCGACGCCGTGCTGCCGTTGGCTTCGATGCGGCCGCCCTGGTTGCTGAGGGCGCCGCCGGCCTGGAGGTCGGCATCGGCATCGCTTTGGATGGCGCCGCCGTCATTGTTGAATTCGCCTGCGCTGGCCAGGCTGACGCCGGCGGCGCCGTAGATCGCGCCGCCGGCATTATCGATGCTGCCGGCGTGCACGGTGAGTACCGCGCTGCTGCCGATGAAACCACCGCTGCGGTTGCTCAGTTTGCCGTTGTTGTCGAGCGTGAGATTGCCGCCCAGGCTTTGCAAGGTGCCGCCATCGTTGGCAAAGTCAGTGCCGCTGACTGTGACATCACCGGCGCTGCTCTCGACCGTACCGCCCTGGTTATTGATGGTGGCACTCTCCAGATGCAGGCTGGCAGCGCCAATATAGCCGCCACTGTTATTGAGGTTGCCGCTCCGAATCTCTGCCTGCTGCGCGGCGAATAGCTTGCCCGACTGGTTGTTGACGGCGGCCATCGCCACCTTCAGTTGACCGTTGCTGCCAATGCTGCCGCCCTGGTTGGAGAGGGTGCCGATACCGCTGCCGCCGATGGTCAGCGCACCCTTGCCGGCATGGGCAATGGTCCCGCTGTCGTTGAGCAGTGTTTGCGGTGTCAGGGTCAGATCATCGCCGTTGGTCTGCAACAAGCCGCCGTTGCGATTGTCGAGCGTGCTGGCAACATCAACGCTGCCGCCAGCCGCGCCGGTCTGGATCAGTCGGCCCTGCTGGTTGTCCAGATTGGCGGCATGGATGTTCAGCTGATTGGCATGGATCTCGCCTTGCCTGTTATTGAGCACGCCGGCCGCGCTGACATTGCTGCTGCCGCCGGCAAGCAGGTTGGCGCCGGCATGATCGATATCCCCGGCCGTGGCGGTCAGGTCGACATTGCCGCCGGCAGTGGTGCGCGCTCCCGCCAGATGGAGGCTGGCGCCCTGGATGCCGATGTGATCGGCAGCGATGTTCTGTCCCACAGCGGCAACCGCGCCGTCCGCAACCAGGGCGAGACTGCCGGGCTGGTTGGCCGCCCCGTTGGCATCGATTCCGGCCCCAAGCGTTCCGCGCGAATCGATACTGCCGGCACGCACGTTGACATCTGCTCCGGCAGCGATGGTGCCGCTGTTGCGCATTTGTCCGGCATTCTCGATATGCATCGTCTGCTGTGCGTACAAGGCGCCGTCATTGCTGACATCGGCATCGCTGCGCAACGCGATGTTGCCGCTGGCATTGGTGGCGCCGTGAAGTCTCACCAGGCCAGCGCTGTCGATGGTCACATCGCCTGCGGAGGCGGCGATATTGCCGGCGCTGACCACGCCGACGCCTTGCTCGGTTCCCTTGAGCATGATTTTGCCGGCATACATGCCGCCCAACGCCGCCACATCGATGCCGACCGACGGCACGGCGCCTTCTCCCTGGATCACTTGCACGCCCAGATCGCCGTAGTTGACTTGATTCGCGCCGGTGACAACGTTGAGGTTATTGGCCCATAGCTGGCCGTTGACCTGGACGCTGCGGGCGATCAGGTCGGTCTGGTCCGTATTGCCGGCATTCATGCCATTGATTTGCATGTCGCCGCGTGTGACGCGCAAAGCGCTCAGGCTGCCATCGCCGCCGAACACCGGCGTGCCGGTAGTCAGTACGCCACGGCTGGTATTGATGAAGCCGCAGCCGGAGCAGGTGATGCCGTTCGGATTGGCGATGATCACCTCGGCGCGCTGTCCAGCCACTTCGGTGTAGCCGTTCAGTTGACTGCGGCCGCTGCCCATGACTTCATTGAGGATGATTCTGGCGCTGCCGCCAGCCAGATTCGCATTGCCGTCGATATAGCCGCCCAGCTGGGTCTGCGTGGCAGTGCGGGCGTTGTTGAGAATGGCGCCGTTGCTGTCGACGTTGTACTGATCGTAGCGATTATGGCTCACCCCTGCCGCATTGGGCGTGACAATCTGCACCAGCGGACGGCCATTGGCGCTCTGGTCGATGGTTGGGCGCGGGCCGCCGTTCTTGTACGCCACCATTTGCGCCTGCACTACCGTGACGTGGCCGAACAACGCCGCCACCATCAGGCCCAATGGTGCAAAGCGCATCAGCGGCGCCGCGCTGATGCGCGCATCGCTATCGCCTGCTGTGCCTTTGCTCTGACGCGACGCGTTTTCTGCAACGACCATCAACATCCTGCGGGCTTTATTGAAAATGACGCGGTAGGCTTGCTTGTTCATGCTTGCTCCAAATCGGATACGGTGAATCGGCGGCTAAATGACGGACGATCAGGTCTCACAGTCAGTATTGATAGGTCAGGCTGAAGCCAATCGCAGGCGCCGCCGTTTTGAATTCCGCAGGTTTGTACAGCGACCAGCTGGAAAAGATGTCGTAAGTGAAGCCGAGCAGGCCGCCGCGCAGGCCAATTGCGGCGCCGGCCAGCTTGTTGCCGATCAGGTATTGCACGCTCGGGCCATATACCTGGCCGTAATCGATGCCGGCATAGGCCGATTGGCCGCTTTGGGCCAGCGGGATGTCGAGTTCATTGCGCACAAAGAACCCGCGTTCCGCGGCCAGCGTCAGTTCGCCGTCGAAGCCGCGCACCGTGTAGCGATTGCCGATGCTCAATTGATCGGTCAGGTACAGCGGCGAACGGGTATTCTGGCCGCGCAGGGTGCCGATGTAAGTCAACGTCTGGCCGGCAGCCCCGAATGGCAGGCGCAAGGTGGCATCGATGGTTTGCAGGGTGTAGCGGAAGGTCGGTGAACCGGGTTCGCGATTATCTGGATCTGCTTGGCCGTTGAACCAGGAGACGCCCCAGCGGTTGGCCAGGGTCAGATCGAGCTGGGCATCGCCGAAATAATGCTTGTGCACCCAGCCTAGTTCAGCGAAGGTGGTGTTGCGCTGTTGGACGGCGATTTCGGTATCGTCAATATAGGCATGGCTCCAGCGCTTGCCGATCTTGAATTGCCAGCTGTTCTTTTGTACTTGATCGCGCTGGAACAATTGCGCAACGGTCAATTCCAGATTGCGCGACTTGCCGCTGGAGACGAAATCCTCGTTGTTGCCGGCGATTTTCTGATGATAGTCGTAGGTACTGCCGGATACCGCATAATTCCAGTAGCCGGCAGGGATCGCGTAATAAACATTGTTGCCGCTGGTGCCGCGCTGACCGGCCTTGCGGTCGGCGTCGCTGCTCACGCCAATGCTGAACATGTCGGACAGGCCGAGCGGATTGCCGACGGCCAGATTGAGGCCGGCTTGCAGCTTGCCGGTGCCCTTGGCGCCGCTGTCGTCGAGCGTGCCGGTCAGCTTCCACGGCGCGCTGCGTTTAACGTCGATCACCACGTCGCTCTCACCGGGAACTTCACCGGGTGCGATTTGCATGTCGACGTCTTGGCTGGGTACTCGCTTCATCTGCTCCAGCCCCTGCTCCAGGTCGCGCAGGTTCAATAGCGCGCTGGCACTTGTCGGGAATGCGTTGCGCCAGCTGCCGTAGAGGCTGGGATCGGCAAAGCGGATCGTCCGGATCACACCGGGCACCAATGCCAGTGTCAACGTACCGCTGGCCAGGTCCTGCTCGGGAATGCCTACGCGCGTGGTGCTGTAGCCTTTGCCGAGGATCTGCTTAGTCAGGCGCTTGACGATCAGATTCAAGCCCTCCTTGCCGATGCAGGCCCCCGCATAGCGATGTAGATAATTCTGAGCAAATCGGAAGGGATCGTGCGGCAGATCGCTGGCGCCAGCCAGCCGGATTTCCGGCGGCAACTGGCCAGGCACGTCGAGAACGAATTGCTTGATCGTGAAGCAGGGAGATTCGGCCGGCAGCGTCCAGGTGTCCGCGGCTTCTGCCGGGACTGCGCCTTGCAGATTCACATTCGGCGCCTGCTGCTGCCGCTGGCGCTCTTGCGCTTGCGCCTGGTTGCGGCGGCGCTGCTCTTCGCTTGCGGGAGTTTGAATCACTTCCGCAGAGAGGGGGCGGCGCCATGCTTCATCGCCCGGCACAGGCGCAGCCTGTGCGTACACCTCCTGAATAGTCGCAGCAAGCAGCAGTGCCGCCCCCATTCCCTTGATGATCCCGGACAGGCTTTGATCTGGGGTATTTACCCTCATGGATTGCTCGAATTACAAAACGGAAAATTTTATAAACAAGCAAGCCAATGAGATATGGGACAAGTCAGAAATGCTCCGGATCGGGCCATTTTTACCGATGTTGTTGCCATTTAACGTCGCATTTTCTGCTCGCAGCATGGGGCCGCGGGCAGCGCAACCGCTGCCGTCGGAAAACCGGCAGGAATCGATGCATCGATACTGATGCACTGCCGTCGCATCGCAGCGGCGTTGCCCGACAACGCCGTAGACGCCATGGCGATTCAACGTGCTGCGCACCGGCCTGCCTCAGCAGCATTGCTACGACCTGGTTACCGGCACGGACTGGCGGCATATGCCGCGCTTCGGATGACTAGAATGCTCGTCACGCAATGTAGATATTGTAGATATCAATAGAACAACCAGGCATATAGATAGTGCGAAAAAATATTGGACGCGAACCAGGCAAGCCCGGATACTCCGGGCTTGCCTGGTTTACGCGCCTGCCGCAGGCCTGCCATACTCTCGCCATTCGCGTTGCAGCAAGACGCTCCTTACCTCTCGATTACTCTATGAATATTTTTTCTCTCTGGTTCCGCATTCCCTTTTGGCAGCGCGTGCTGGGCGGCTTCGTGCTTGGCGCGCTGGCCGGCTGGCTGGTAGGGGCGCCGGCCGAAACCTGGTTCGGCCCGCTCGGCAAACTGTACGTCACGCTGATCAAGATGATCGCCGTGCCGCTGGTGTTCTTTGCCGTCGCCAACAGCATCTCCAGCCTGCACGGCATGAAGAGCGTGGCGGCGCTGGGCGGCAAGACCTTCCTCTGGTTCGCCGTCACCGCCGTGCTGGCGGTCGGCGTCGGCCTGGCGGTCGCCAGCTTCACCAATCCCGGCCAGAACCTCGGCCAGCTGGCCATCGCCGCCGATTACACGGTGCGCGAAGTGCCGACGCCGATCCAGGTGCTGCTGGACGTAGTGCCGTCGAATCCGTTCAAGGCGCTCTCCGAAGGCAAGATCCTGCAGGTGATCTTCTTCGCTGCCCTGCTGGGCATGGCGCTGGTCAAGCTGGGCGACAAGGTCAAGCAAATACGCGAACTGATGGGCGAAGCCAGCAGCGCCATGATCCAGATCACCCGCTTCGTGCTGGAAATGACGCCGCTCGGCACCTTCGGCCTGATCGCCGCGCTGGTCGGCTCCTACGGTTTCGAACGCCTGCTGCCGCTTGGGAATTTCGTCTTCACCCTGTACCTGGCGTGCGCGCTGCACATCGTGGTGGTGTACGGCGGCCTGCTGCTGACCCATCGCCTGAATCCGATCCGTTTTTTCCGCGGCGCCTTCCCGGCCATGCAAGTGGCGTTCACCAGCTCGTCCAGCTTTGCTTCCATGCCGATCGCCTTGCGCAGCGTGGTGCATAACCTCGGCGTCAAGCAGGAATATGCCGCGTTCGCGGTACCGCTGGGCGCCAGCATCAAGATGGACGGCTGCGGCGCCATCTACCCGGCGATCGCCTCGATTTTCGTGGCCCAGTATTTCGGCCTGCATCTCGACATGTCGCAATATTTCATCATCATGCTGGCGTCCGTGCTCGGCTCCTTCGGCACCGCCGGCGTGCCCGGCACGGCGATCGTGATGGTGACGCTGGTGCTGAGCTCGGCCGGCCTGCCGCTGGAAGGCATCGGCTACCTGGTGGCGATCGACCGCATCCTCGACATGATGCGCACCATGACCAATGTCACCGGACAGATGCTGGTGCCGGTGCTGGTGGCCAAGGAAGAAGGCTTGCTGGACCTGGAAATCTACAATGCGGCCAACAGCGATGTCGGCCTGGATCAGAATAGCAACGCGGCTGCCTGATCCTGTCGTATGGGCACATCCGTGCCCATACGGATAATGATTTCCCGCAGCGGGCTTATCGGTAACCACGACCTTCTCACCCGGTTTTTGTCCGGGTTTCGTTTTACATCCACCGCCTGATCTGCTGGCCAAGCTGGCAATAGCGCGGCAAGGAGCGCAGCGCCGTTCCGCAACGGCGACGCCTTGCGCAAGCTCAATCCCCAACAATGACAACGGCCATCGTTGTCCGCCCTCGCCAACGGCCGGTCGAACCAAGATCCGCAGGCCGTCCCGCATTTCTGAAACTAAAACATCAGCCGTGCCTGCCTCGATTTCGCCCAGAAAATGCCCTCTGCAAGGACAGGTTGCGGTCATTTTTTTTCACGAAAAATCGACATTCGTAGAAAAGAACAATGGATAAATCCTGCGATGCACAAGGATATTCCTGCATAAAAATTTCTCTTCGTCAGTGATCATCCCACCTGCTGCCAAAGTGTCTTTGCCGCAGCACCCGAGCGTAGCCCAAAAAAAATCAGGCGCTGCCAAATCCTAAAAAACATCGAGGAATGTCCAATGAAGCATAGCGGAATGTCCAATGAATAAGTCAGTGATAATCCGCCTGCTGCCAAAGCAGCTTTGCCGCAGCACCCGAGCGTAGCCCAAAAAAAATCAGGCGCTGCCAGATCCTAAAAAACATCGAGGAATGTCCAATGAATATCCAACGAAGCCGCTGGCTCAGGCCAGTTGTCCATATCCAGATCGCCGCCCAGATCGGTGCAGCATTGCTACCGTTCTATGCCGGCAGTGCGCGCGCCGCCGACACTACCGTCGGAGTTGACAACGCCGCAGCCGACACCAGGGACGACAAGCTCAAGCAAACCCTGGCCGAACAGCTATCGAGCTTCGGCAACAGCGCCTCCGCCGGCGGCGCCGCCAGCGCCATCACGCAGCAAGTCACAGGCGGCGTCACCAA
>NZ_JBWKVC010000015.1:255-136176 GCF_059421505.1 Collimonas sp. GW821-FHT02H07 | reverse complement strand
TTTACGTAGGTCATTTTTTCCTCTATGGTGGCAGTGTCTTGCCAAATGACCGTTTACACAAAACTAATTACACCCTCATTACAGCAGCAATAGTTCCTTACAACCCGAGAATGAAAAAGCCCCGGGCCGATGGGGGCGCGAGGCTTCGATATACCTTTCATCCGAGCGTCCGGCCAGCTGACTAGCCTGTCACCTCGCTCAAAGCAGCTTTACGAGTATTCTGCCCGGCGGCTTTTGTATGGAAGAAGTCGATCGTTTGACCTTCGGCACAGGCAAAATAACGATCAACTGAATCAAGAGTGACCGTCGCACCGAAGTGCTTCCCGTTTCCAAAGGATGGATCTCCCCCCATGGTTGCGTTGTTGATGGTCACAATCCCTTGATTTCGATTGATGGCCGCTTGCAGTACTTCCTGCACATTGACAACCTGACTTTGGTCTTGATTCCCACCATTGAGGGCACCATACACAGCAAATTTTACGGTAAGAACAGTCATCGCAATTTCCTCCCAGTTATTTTTTAAGTGTGGCCGAATAAAATAAATTGTCGCCGTAGCGACAATGCGAGATCTAACCGTTGCATCGTGATCCGATACTCCCCGCACGCCTTGAGATCGCGACTATTCGATCACGGTGGGAGATTGCAATGCACGATGTAACCAATACAGAGTAGTTCAATAAATTGGAATAACACCTGTCAAATATGATAGGTCGGCCACATCCGCAATCTCTCCAGACTGCAGATGTATTCCAAGAGAAAAGCAAAAGCCCCGAACCGATGAAGGTACGAGGCTTTGATCTGCAATACAGAAGATGATGAAATTTCGCGCTTATCTATAAAGTGACAGCGGCGCGAGCGTATCTACTTTCGTCGCAATCTATGATCGCATGGATCAGCGAGCTTTACGATCGTCATGCAGATGCGACTAAAAACTCTATGTGATAACCATGTTCATTGGTCCATTCGACCAGAACGGGGCTATAGATGCCTTCGAAGACCCCGTCTATCGCGCCATCGAGAACAAAACATATCCTCGTCCCAACCTCTGGGTCGAACAATGTCGCCCCAGGCGGGCCGCTCATCGTCTGCGCCGATAAGCATGACCGCGAAATGGATAAAATTGAAGAGTCCTTAGGGAAAACTATCCCAGAGTTAACCCAAAAGAAAAAGCCGCCCAAAACTGAAGGCGGCTTTTCTTGGAAAGTCATTTAATTTCAACGACTTGTATTCTTGGCGGAGAGAGGGGGATTCGAACCCCCGATAGGCTATGAAGCTACCCATCCATTGCCGTATTTTTCTTAGAAATCAAGCGTTTCCATGAAGCTGCTTGCGATATTAGATGTAATTTTCGATCTATATAACTCACTGATATAGTTGATTTTTGTATTTACCAATATCGCAGTTTTATAGGTAAGAAACGCATCAATGTGGTTGGATTCGAACCAAGTAGATCGGGGTATTGTAGGACCAATTTTTCTATAACGAAATTCCATACATATCCCTAAAATCCCCTAATTCCTCCTCGTACAAAGGTACAAACGACGCAAAGACTCTCTAGCCACTTAACCAATTAAACGTCTACGCCTTATACCCGCTACTGCCCATACTATTGGGACCAAGAGGACAAATATAACTCCGTAGCTGAACATCTTCCGCCTGCTATTTATTTTATTCAGAAACCCCTGATTCGGCGGAATTGAACTAAAGACCAACCTCCCTGACAAATCCACACGAATCAAACTATTGCCACAAAAGTACGCGTGGACAGGTTGCCCGATATGTTTTTCAAGTTCCATATACGGCCCCTCGCATCCACCTCTCCCACCACATCCAGCAAGGCGAATCTGGTTCGGAATTTCCCCACCAATCTGACGCGCAAATATCGACGGGCCGGATCGAACAAGGACACCATCAACAAACTTATCGGCGATCACTTCGCCAGACCCGGATACTGAGCAGACATTGGCTTTATCTGGTACGCGTAGTATCAGAGATAACGTAATTGGAAGCGTGAGCAATAGAGTAAAGCTCGCAATGACCAATATGGCCCAATAATTAGACGTACTGTTACTTGTCGCATTAATTGATGGCACTTCCACGATCAATCCTTTATTACTTATTGTGGTTTAGGAGTGGTTGGAGGCACAACAGATTGCTTGGCGCGTAACTGCTGCACGTAGCGCAGCTCTGCTTTAGCCTTTGAGTCATTTTGATCAAGGTCAATGCATTGCTGGTATATTTTTTCAGCATCATCCAGTCGATTCTGTTCGACATACGCATAACCTAAGCCTCGCCATGCTCTCGATAGTTCTATATTTTTAAGGTCCGCGGGCGAAAATTCACGAGCAGCCGCTTCAGCAAGCTGGAACGTTTGAATGGCCATCGACCAGTTCTTTTGTCGCTGGTATATGTTGCCTAGTTCAGAGAGATACTGAGAATTTCGCGGTGAAAGTGCAAGCGCGCGTTCCAGGACTTCTTTCTCTTCAGAAATGCGACCTAATTCACCTAGGGCATATGCCTTCGTATAATACGCCGTTACCCAAGTAGTAGAAGGAATCACTAGGGTGTTCACATGTTTATTTGCCCCCTCGCCAAGATACATAAGACTTTCCTGAAGCGTGCGCGCACTAAATAGTTTTTGTTCTGTGCCTTTGTATTTCGCTTGGTAATAATCAATAATTTTATCGAAATAGCCATCTATCGCCGCTTGAGCGTTACCGCCTTTTAGTAAAGCGACACCATCACTCAGCAACTGAAATTGCTGAGCCTCCTCTTTCGAGGGAGTCTGTAAATTAGAAGGCTCTTGATCAGCCCATGTCAACGTGGCAGAAAAATAAAAAAGACAGAATAGGCATAAAAAAAAACGGCGCATAATTTATTAAACTCCGATGAGAATTGAATGGTAGCCAACTGTCGCTCAAATAAAGGTGCAAAAAAACGACCCCTACACTTGCCGGTCTTAAACTACACAAAATGCGCATACAAACAACGGATAAAAATTCGAATGAAACAGCGTGATGTTCTAAAATTTCCTGTCCTCCCCTTTACCTTTATGGAGGAGTGATAGGACGCTTATGTTGATCTGCGTTGAATTGAATAAATACCTGATTCGTCTTGTAAGAAATCCACACCTTGCGCCAACGCAAAAAATCCATTCCAAGCAGCATATCCATGTTGTGCAGCATGGAGTTTTGAACAAGCATCGGTGCGTTCTTGATAGTGGCGCTCCCGATACGCATAGTCTCGAAACTGTGGCGGTGCCCTGCTATCGCAACCCCATTCGACCCAACTAAGGAACTCGCCGGCTCCTGATCCAACGCAGCACCATCGATGCCTACTGTAACCAGAGCCGCTTCGCGGGTGATATTGGAAGTGTTTGAGCCTGTATCAAGAAGTGCTCGCACTGGACGCCCATTCAACTCAACAGGAATAATGAAAGCATTCTGCGGGGTACGTACCGGACGGAACGATTGAAAGTGGCCGGACCATTTTGGTGCAAAGTGCTCGTCGCAATGCGACAAGGTATACAACGTCATCTTGTGGTTTGGGAAATCGAGCTCAACATCGTATTTCGCGAGCAAGTCGGTGCCGATCAAGCCGACCGGCGATGCCGGGTCGGCTTCCAGTTCGGGGCGAACAATATTAGATGTACTTACATCATAGTTTTCCAGTTCGAGTGGGCCGAACTTGATCGAACGTACTATCAGCGCGTGTTGTGCTGCTGCTACCCCTCCGACTCCATGGATGCGAACCAATTTATGAGGGTCTTGCGGCAGCTCCAGTACCTCGGCGAATCGCGGCGACAAGGTGGTCTGACCCGCTCCCGTATCAATGAGCATGGACACAGTTCGATCATTCATGCTGATGGTCGTTACAAATTGACCATGCACTTCGCTCATCGGCAACTCTGCTTCCGCAACAAACAGGCATTGGGCGGTGTCGGCCACGGCATTGGTTTGCGCATATATTTCTTGCGCAGCGATCATTTGTCCCATCTCAAGCAAGAGAAAGATACGCAAGTAAGAAACGATGTTTTTCATTGCTGTCACATTTTGAACATGGTGGGGAATTCCGCTTTCAATGAATCTGCGACAGATTCAAATTGCCGATACTCGCAGCAAGCTGAATCCGCGCATTTTGCCATGTCGCTATTGCCTGAATACGCTGCTGCTGCGCATTGGCCAGCGCCGTCTGAGTGGTCAACACTTCGAGAATATTCGCAACACCTTTTTGATAGCGGCTCTCGGCGGCCTTGAAGGCGTCATGCGCACTATCCAGAATGTCCTGCGAGGCATGCAAATTCTCCGCGCTGACTTTGAGGCTCTGATAACTAGTCCAGACAGTCACTGCGACTTGTAGCTCGACATCGGCAAGATTGGCTTCTTTTCCCTCCACTTGCGCCTGTGCAGTACGAATTTTGTAGGTTCTGCTAAATCCCTCAAAAAAGGGAATGTCGACCTGCACCCCGACATACCGATCGCGCCCGTTGGCGCCAATATACGGTTGACCGACTCCCGAGCTTTGCGACTGGTTGTTCGCGTTGTAGCGACCAACCAGGCTGATCGAAGGTCGTCCCTGTGCACGCACCAACTGCTCGTTGGCCTGTGCCGCCTCCACATCCGCCTGCGCAGCAATCAGCGAGGGATGCGTTTTCTGGGCCGACTGCAGCAATTCCCCCACTGACCGTACAAGCTCCGACTCCGGCAAAGCGGCGCCATCCGACTCGATCAAGACGACAGAAGCATCCGGACGTTGCCCCATATCGATTGCCAGCGTACCCAATGCAGACTGCCAATCCCCTTCAGCTTTGTTACGATTGAACACCGCCTGTGAGTATGCGGTCTTGGCTTGTAATTGATCACTGACCGCCGCAACACCTTTACTTACACGCACTACCGCCGCATCCAGCACATGTTTGGCGTCGGCTTCAATATCGATCGTCGCCTGAATGTTCTTTTGCGCGACGAGCGCCGCGTAATAATCTTTGACAGCTGTTGCAAATACCGTCTGCAATACGTTGTCCTGACTTGCCATGGCAGAGGTCAGCATCTTTTCTGCATTGTCTACTGTAGCTGAGTGCAGACCGAAATCGTATAGAATCCAATTAAGAGTCAGCGTGTCGTTATGGTAACTGCTATCTGATCTTACATAAAACGGTACGACGTTGGTGCCTTGGCTCGTGGACTTATCTTTGATTGCTTGCACTGAGCCGCTCAGGGTCGGCAGATAGGCCGCCTTGGCGACGCCAACCTGCGCCGCTTGTGCCTTCACATTGGCCCAGGCCGCTCTTGTCTTCGGGTTGTGGCAGAGCGCATTTTCTACAATGTCGAGCAGGGTATAGGTCGCTTCCGGCCCTTCCGTGCATCCATGAGACGCGACCGACGAAGCCATCATCGCACTGGCAGGACTCGCCGGCACGCTACCAAGCTGAAACAGCGGATCATGCGGCGCCAGCTCAAATCCGAAACAAAGCTGAGTGCTCGTCAACAAGCCCAGCAACACCCATTTACTGGCACGGTGTCGCGATGGCGCTCGCCATACTGTACGAACGCCACCGGATAAGCAACCGCCGGTCAAGCCAATCATCTCCTTCAACATGATTGGCTTAAGCCGGCGATACCAACGCCGAATTGATGAAAAATTGTCGGCATCCGTCAGGCGTGCTGAACTACATGAGATGCAGCTAGATGGAAGGTGTCGGCAATGGCATTCCTTGATGAAAATGTCTGATCAATCCCCGTGTTGCCATCAGTGAACGCGGCCATGGATTGAATCAAATGATTCAACGAACCGGACGACGAGCCACCTGAACTGCTTCCCGATGTTGTTGGGGACGTTGTCGCGGCAATGGGATTGAACGCCAGATTGACACCAGCGATATCCCCAGTGACGCCATTTTTCCACGTGAACGTACTGTCGTTGAGAATCGTGTTACCGTTGTTATTGACCTTCTCTGCAGGTGAATTCAAATTGATAGAAGTGATACCCAATTGACTCAGTGTCTCCAGCTGCCCTTGTTGGAAGTTGGCGGTGCCGGTCGGGTCTACCCACACCTTTAGTTCATTCCACAATGGATTACTGGCATCCAATACCCCACCGGTCTGCTTCGCCAACATCGACAGCTGTGCAAAACCAGCCACCAGATTGGAGTCGTTCGTTACTGTACCGGTGTTGTTCGGATCATAGACCAGCATACCTTCACCCGCAGTGGCCCAACCGGTTTGTACCTTCTGACCATCATTCGTCATGTCAAAGTAAGCATTCGACCCTGACAGCGATGTGGTTTGAACCTTACCCCCTTGCAGATTCAGAATGACAGGGTCATTCCCCTCGCATTCAGATCCTGAATCGACATAACCCGAATCGCCATTGTCCGTATAGCCGGAGTCGGAGGAATCGCTGTAGTTCTGATTGCCGGCATACCAGGAGCCGTTGTTGTAATAGTCAACCTCGCTCCCCGTTTGGGAATTGAACTCGCCGCCGCTGGTCTCGGCGCCTGTGGTCGGATTAAAATTATCAATCTCTGAAAAATAGGAACCGCCATTAGAAAATTCTTCCTGGGTGGCGTAGGGGTGAGTCCCATCCCACGAAATAATTTCAGACAATTGACCGCTTGATTGATTAAATTTTTCAGCCTGAATTTCATTACCGGCGGCATTAAAACTATCAATTTCAGAGTAATAGCTGCCGCCGTTGGCGATTTCCCTCCAGGCAACATACGGACTGGTGCCGTTCCACACATCGGTTTCCGACAATTGGCCATTACCCGCATTGAATTTATCGGCTTCGATCTGATTGCCGCTGTCGTTGAATTTATCTTCCTCGTAAGAATAAGCGGCACCTGCTGTGAATTTAGCGTCGAAGCTTTCCTTGCCGGCAGTATCTAGGTAGAGTTGATCGGTTTCCTGCGCTGCCGAATTGAACTCGTACACGGTATCGGAATTGCCGTAGATTGTATCGTTGCCTTGCACTAGCAACGTATTGCCCGTACCGCCATAGATAGTGTCATTGCCCTCTATGATTGTGTTCCCAGCTGACTGGCCTGCCGCCAAATTGTTACCCACCCGTATGGTGTCGCCCGAAGCCATGATGGTGTCCCCAGCTGCGGTGTTCATGGTGTCGCCCGTACCCTTATCCGTAACCGAGGTATTACTACCTAGATAAATGCTACCTTGCGCATCGTTCTGCACCGTCTGATTCGTTCCGACCACGGCTAGCGTATTATTGGAGCCTAAGTCATCGACAAAATCATTGTTGCCAAAAACCGTTGTCACAGCCGTGTTGCCGCCGCCGTTACCACCAACACGCACAGTGTCGCCCGCAGCTGTAATGACATCTCCAGCTGCCGTGTTGAACGTGTCGCCTGTTCCTTTGTCGGTAACCGACGTGTTGCTACCAAGGTAAATGCTGCCTTGTGCATCATTTTGCACCGTCTGATTCGTTCCGACCACGGCGAGCGTGTTATTGGAGCCCAGGTCATCGACAAAATCATTACTGCCAAAAACCGTTGTCACAGCGGTGTTGCCGCCGCCGTTACCACCAACGCGCACAGTGTCGCCCACAGCTGTAATGACGTCTCCAGCTGCCGTGTTGAAAGTGTCGCCTGTCCCTTTGTCGGTCACCGACGTATTGCTACCAAGATAAATGTAACCTTGCGCATCGTTCTGCACCGTCTGATTTGTTCCGACCACGGCCAGCGTGTTATTGGAGCCTAGGTCATCGACAAAATCATTGCTGCCAGTGACCGTTGTCACCGCAGTATTGCCGCCGCCGTTACCACCAACGCGCACAGTATCGCCTGCGGCTGTAATAACATCTCCAGCGGCTGTGTTAAAAGTATCGCCGGTACCCTTGTCGGTCACCGACGTGTTGCTACCAAGATAAATGTAACCTTGCGCATCGTTCTGCACCGTCTGATTCGTTCCGACCACGGCCAACGTGTTATTGGAGCCTAGGTCATCGACAAAGTCATTGCTGCCAGAGACCGTTGTCACCGCAGTATTGCCGCCGCCGTTACCACCAACGCGGACGGTATCGCCTGCAGCTGTAATGGCATCTCCTGCGGCCGTGTTGAAAATGTCGCCTGTTCCTTTGTCGGTCACCGACGTGTTGCTACCAAGGTAAATGCTACCTTGCGCATCATTCTGCACGGTCTGATTTGTTCCTATCACCGACAGCGTGTTATTACTGCCCAGATCGTCAACGAAGTCGTTACTACCCGCGACCGTCGTATTACCAGTGTTGCCACCACCGTTGCCACCAACTCGCACCGTATCGCCTGCGGCGGTAATAACATCGTTCGCTGACGTGTTAACAGTGTCGCTTGGCCCATTCACAGTGACGTTTACGCCCTTACCCAAAGTGACCTTATCATTGCTGGCATTGACTACTTCACCGTGATCACCGTCAGCAATATTGACCGCTCCATTGGAGCCCAATGTAACTACGTCATTGTTACTGCTACCCGCGAGTGTCAACGTAGCACCGCCTCCCCCATTAACGGTGCAGCTTGAACCAGACAGGCTGTTGTTAATTCCAGTGAACCAGATACTATCGCTTCCTGCGGCACTAGCTACATTCCCATTACCGTTAATTGTCGCCTGCGCACCGGCGGCAAGACTGACGATAGCATTATTGAGATAGGCCACATCACCAGTACCTGAAATGGTGGCCGAAACTTGACCATTAGCTTGCGTATCAGTGCTTTGTGAATTAGCTACTTGTCCATTGCTACTCAAGTTCAATTGATTTTGTATATCACCGCCGCTGTTTTGCGGTGTATCTGCAATCGTTTCCACTAACTTACCAGATCCGTCAGTTATAGTTTGTTGAGTGTTGCCCAAAGCATCCGCAGAAGATGTCGTTGTGCTTTGCAATATGGGCTGCCCATTCACCAGTGCATAAACGTTTGTTCGCGTATTTATGCTCGTGCTGGACATCGACGTTGAAATTTGTGTATAGCCACCATCCCCATTACTATCAGGAACCGTCGCGACATTGTTGTATGCCAATATCAAATTCGCTGGTGATGACGCAAGCTGTGCAACTTGAGTTCCGTTGGCATAAGTCGTCGTATTCCAAACGCTGCCGTCTGAGTGGGTAGCTGAAGTAGTGGTAGCCGAACCTGGGGAGTCTGTCAGCGCATTAAGGAGAGATCGCATTGCGCCTGGGGACGCACTGCCGACCAAACCTCCGCCAAGTACAATCGCCGTATAGGCAGCCCACCCAGGAGGCCCGCCGGCCAATAGTGGGGTCGCATATTCACCGGCCAGCGCCCCTCCTGCGATCCCGCCTTCCATACTGGCAGTCCAATCTAGCATGGTGGTTTGAGCAGCAAGACTATTCCCACTGGCAGCTTGTTGTTGAGCAGTTTGAACGGCTTGATAATATGAGGCGCCAATTGCCGCAACACCAAAGGCACTTAGCCCTTTTCCCGCAACTGATATTAGCGTGCTGGAGTCTGCGCCGAGTAATGAAGCTCCACGTTGCAAAGTGGTTAGATTCTGACCTGTCAGAAATCCCTCATCGGTTGGTGACACAAAGGGATCAGGTACAGTATTACTAGTAGCGGTCGGAATTGTGGTCTTACCTGAGAGCAGATCAGATATAGTTGTCGTACTTGATCCAGTTGGTGCGTTACTTAAGGAGTTAACCGTACTATTTGAAAAAATAGATCCGGTGTTAATACCAAGAATCTTCCCCGACGTATCATATGCAACTTGAAGCTGATTCATCAGCCCGTATGATTCAGCGTTCACCTTGGCTGCTATATCTGCATTTGATAGTCCTTGAAAGTCCGACGCTGGCAAACCGTTGATAGGAGTACCTTTAGCAATTAGTGTCGGAATTTCGCTGTTATACCAAACACTACCAGTTCCTGCAGTTGAGGAAATACTCATTGCGTTTGTAGCGTCACCAGCAAAATCTATCGATACATTATTCCATAAACCACCCAACACCGGCGTACCGTTAGATAACACCCCGCCGTTGATCAGTACGTTTGCATCAGCTTGGCTATAGCCCGCCGTTTTTGCTGCTAACTTAAAAGCGTCTTGATATGTAAGACTGCTCAATAATTCTCCTTGCGGTGTTTGATCAACTGTAATAATTGATCCACCACTTGCGGCCGAGATAGCAGTAGCAAAAGTAGATGAATGAGTAGTCCCGACCATGCCGGCATAAAATAACGAGGTCGCATTAGCAGAGGCACCAGGAACAGAGATTGAAGTATCAGCGAGTAATTGCGTCAACCCTGCGACTCCCTGATATTGGGGATAATTAGATAAATTGTTTAATATATTTATAGCTTCACTAGACGAATAATTAGCCATTCCAAGTTACCTCAAGTATGTAGAACACGTCGAAAAATCAGTGAATCGAAATTAAAAGACTGCCAATACCGTCATCACCAAGTCGCCGTGCAAAAACCTCGAAGGCTTCTTTAATGACATCTTTTATAAGATTTCGCTCCGCTTCGAACAATTCTGGAAGGCTAATTTTTACAATCTCCCACGAGATATCACATAATTTCCCTGCTGTTCCTGGAGTGTCTTTTAGCGTTTCTATCGCCTCGATACGAATTTCCCCGCTTCCTTTCCAGTACAGCCCGAAAATTTGATTAGGCCACTCGGGAATACGCCCCTTAATAAGCCAAAAAAACACATCACGATCACGATCAATAGTCCACAAAGAGGGATGAATTTTCCACTGATTCTGATACTCCGGGTATTGCTCCCAATGGACTTTCGCACTATCTTCGACACTGATTCTTTCATTGACAAATGACATTTCATTTTTCCTTCACAAGGTTAAATTTTAGGTGTTGTAGCAAGAGAGTCTAAAAATTTTCATAAAAAATTTTGGCGATTCAGAAATTTCATGCGCAAAATTGAATGAAATAC
Source organism: Collimonas sp. GW821-FHT02H07 (assembly GCF_059421505.1). Taxonomy (NCBI): domain Bacteria; kingdom Pseudomonadati; phylum Pseudomonadota; class Betaproteobacteria; order Burkholderiales; family Oxalobacteraceae; genus Collimonas; species Collimonas sp. GW821-FHT02H07. The sequence continues at coordinate 125,275 of NZ_JBWKVC010000015.1, read as the reverse complement.
GCTCTTACAACATTTCCTACAGATACGCAAAAGTAGCGCATCTTTAGTCCGCGGTACATAGAACTTTAGTTCCTTTTTGCACGCCATCGATATGGTACAAGCGATAATCTCAAAAGATTGCGGAACCACGTACCGGTAAGTAAGGGGAAAATTTTTGCCAGAATATTTAAAATATTTTGACACCATATCCAGATTGCACACTCGCTTCGTGCTCGGAAAGTCGACGCACCAGTTGTGTCCGATTTTCCATTTCCAGCTTTTGGAAAATGCTCATCAGATGGTGTTTGACTGTCATTTCACTTAAGAAAATCGCGTTTGCTATTTCTCGATTTGTTTTGCCTTGGGCAACCCACCGCAAAACCTCTCGTTCACGTACGGACAGTAATGATAGAAGAGCTTCAAATGCATTCGCATTATTCAGATTCTCAATCACGCGACACAGCACTTCGTGCATGATCGGGGCCAATTGCCTCAGTATAGCGATATGCGTTTCGCCTAAAACGCCCGGAATACGATGAAAACTATGATAGGTACCGATGCAGCGCTCGGTATCGTAGACCGCATGTGCGGCAACATTTTTCATTCCATGTCGCTGAAACTGCTCAAACCAATGTTGGGGTATGTCTGGCCAAGGCAGATCACCGTCAAACAGTTGAGGCTCGCGCGTCATCAGCCAGCGGCGCAAAATTGGCGTATCAAGACCGCCAGCTTTATTACAAATATCTTTCAAATGCTCAATGGGATAGTCGACCGCGATGATCCCATCGGTTCCCACTCCGCCGGCATGAATACGACCGTATCCGCAACCCAATGTTTCGTGAGGAAAAATAGGGCGAATTGCTTCACGCGTCCAATGCTTGAAGTCGTCGATCGTTTGAACAGAAGCAGCCGCGCGGATTAAGTTATCAAACAATACGTCTCTATTTTTATGAGCGTCCTCAGTTTGCAGAGATACTTGGGTCACCATAGATTAACGCTCCTTCAACGCCTCACTCCGATACTTCAACAATGGTGTCAGCAGATATTCAATAATCCGTCGTTGCTCGGTCTTGATTTCCACTGACGTCGCCATCCCTGGCGAAAGGGATTCATTCTTCCCGTCAGCAATGATGGTAGCTTTCAGGAGCTTGATGCGCGCCGGATAAATCAATCCCAGCTTGTCGTCCTTGACTGCATCCCGCGAGATCGAGATCACCTTACCCGGCAACGTGCCGTAATGGGTATAGGGAAAAGCATCGAGCTTGATTGCCGCTTCCTGACCAGGTCGTACAAAGCCGATGTCCTGATTCAGAATCTGCACTTCAATTTCCAGGCCAGCATCATCCGGCACCAGCACCAGCAGCTCTTGCGCTGGTTTGACGACGCCGCCTATCGTGTGAATCTCCAATTGCTGCACCGTGCCGGCAACCGACGCGGTGAGATGCGTTTGCGTTTGCCGTTGCTCAGATTTGGCCTCATCGCCTTGCACTTGCGCCAACTGCTGTTGGGCCTGATTGAGAGCGTCCAGTTGCTCGCGCCGGAACTGCGCAATTGCGGTCTCAATATCCTGTCGCTGTTCGGCTATGCCATCGGTGAGTTCGCGGGCATAGCTTTGTTGCGTAGCCAGATCCTGGTCCGCCTGAATGCGTGTCTGCCGCTTTTCCAACGCGGCATGACGCGGCACATAATTTTGTTCTAGCAGCGATTGATAGTCGGCTTCCTCTGCTCGCGCAATCGGCAACGTCTGCTGCACCCCGTCAATTTTATGCAGGGTGGTTTGCAACTCGTGCTCACGCTTTTGCAATTCGGCCCGTAGCGACGTCAACTTGCTGCGATATTCGATGAAGGCACCTTCAGCCAATCGTTGCACGTCGTGTTGCCGCTCGGGGGTCGCATCGGGTATCGAGGGAAGTTGTGGCGGCGTGTTATCGCGTTGCGCATCCAGCAGCGCCTGTGCACGTTTGGCCGTCAGCATCGCGTCAATCCGTGCAGTGCGCGACTTGCCGACATCGGCAGTGGCGTCGGTCGGATCTAGTTCGATCAATGACTGACCGGCAGTCACATGCTGGCCATTACTCACCAGGATCGCTTTGACGATACCGGCCTCAAGCGGCTGGATCACCTTGCTGTTCCCATTGGGAACAATCTTACCCTGTGCCACGGCGACCACGTCGACCTTGCCGATGATCGACCAGATCAAGGCAATGGCGAACAAGATCATCAAGGCCCACATCAGCGCTCGCCCCACCGGCGATGCGGGCGTCTCCAGCACCTCCAACGCCGCCGGCAAGAATTCGACTTCATCCCGCTGGCGCCTGGCCGGTGCGCCCTGCGCCCTTTCTTCGGCAAGCGACGCACGGGCGATTTCCCAGTAATGGCGCAAAGTATCAAGCAACATGGAGATACCCCGTCTGATGCTGCCACAAGGACGCATAGCGGCCGCCGCGCCGCTGAATCAATTCGTCGTGCGTGCCTTCTTCGACAATCTCGCCCTTTTCGACGGTGATGATGCGCTCGGCAATCCGCACTGCTGACAACCGGTGAGCAATGATAAAGACGGTGCGGCCAGCACAAATCTGCCGCATATTGCCCTGGATGATGGCTTCGGATTCAGCATCCAGCGCCGAGGTCGCTTCATCGAAGATCAGGATCTTGGGATCGGTCGCCAGCGCCCGGGCGATCGCAATGCGTTGACGCTGACCACCAGACAGGCCAGTGCCGCGCTCGCCGAGCTCCGTGTCATAGCCCTGTGGCAGTTCCAGCACGAACTCATGGGCGCCGGCCAGCGTCGCCGCCTCGACCACTTTATCGAACGCCATACCGGGCGAGGCGAACGCAATATTGTCACGCACCGTCCCTTTGAACAGCATGTTCTCTTGCAGCACGGTCCCGATCTGCCGGCGCAGCGATGCCGGATCGAGTACTGCCAGGTCCATGCCGTCAATCAGCACCCGCCCGCGCTCTGGGGAATACAAGCGTTGGACCAGCTTAGTCAAGGTGCTTTTACCGGAACCGGAAGGACCGACAATGCCGGTGACGCTGCCCGGCTTCACCGTCAGCGACAGGCCACGCAGGATCTCCGGACCATCGTGGCGATAGCGGAACACCACTTTATCGAAGACGACTTCGCCTTTGACGGTCGGCATCGAGGTTTGCCCGCCGGACGTGTTCGACTCGGCCTTGTTGTCGAGGATGTCGCCCAAGCGATCCATCGACAACCGCACCTGCTGGAAATCCTGCCAGAGTTGCGCCAGACGCAGCACCGGCGCGCTGACACGGCCGGCCAACATATTGAAGGCGATCAGCTCGCCGACCGACAGGCTGCCGTCAATGGCCAGCTTGGCGCCGTACCATAGCAATGCGGCCGTGGTCAGCTTGCTGATGAGGGAAGCCACCTGATTGGCGGCATTCGAGAGATTGGAGGCTTTGAAGGCGATCGACACGTAGCCGGCCAGCTGCGTTTCCCAGCGGCGCTGCATCAGGGGCTCAACCGCCATCGATTTGATCGTTTCGACACCGGTCACCGACTCCACCAGGAAGGACTGATTTTCCGCGGAACGGCGGAATTTTTCGTTGAGGCGGGATTTCAATGCCGGCGTCACCAGCACCGACAAGGCGATATAGCAAGGCAAGGAGATGAACACCACCAGCGTCAAGATGCCCGAGTAGGACAGCATCACCGCGAAGAACACCAGCGTGAACAGCAAATCCATGACGACCGTCAAGGCGTTACCGGTCAGAAAATTGCGGATGTTTTCCAGCTCGCGGACACGCGCCACGCTGTCACCGACGCGTCGGGCCTGGAAATAGGCCAGTGGCAGATTCAGCAGATGATTGAACAGGCGGCTACCCAGCTCAACATCCATCCGGTTGGTGGTGTGGCTGAAGACATAGGTGCGCAGGCCACCCAATAGTGCTTCGAACACAGAAATCGTGACCAGGCCGAACACCAGTACATCCAACGTCGACATCGATTTATGCACCAACACCTTGTCGATCACCACTTGCATGAACAAGGGAGAAACCAGACCGAACAATTGCAGAAAGAAGGAGCCGGCCAGCACTTCCAACAATTGCTTTCGATATTTGACGATCGATGGGATAAACCAGGACACATCGAACTTGCCGCCGCCTTGCGATAGGATGGCGCGCGACGTGATCAGAATCAGCCGGCCGGACCACAGCTGCTCGAATTCGGCCAGAGGGAGTTGGAAAGTACGTTGCTTGACCTCATCGTGCAACAACACGCCGTTGGCGCATTTAGCGAGAACGATAAAACTGCCGTCCTTGAGCTCAGCGATGGCCGGTAACGGCGTCTGGGCAAGCCGATGAGGCTGACTATTGACTAGTCTGGCCTTGAGCGCAATCTGGCGCGCCAAACGTACCAAGGTGATCGCATCGACGCGATCCGAGCTGCCGGACAGGTGCTTGAGCCGTTCTGCACTCGCCGCTACGCCCGATAGCTGCGCTACCACCGTCAGCGACGCAATACCGCTGTCCTGCGCACCGCCCGGCAGCCGCCCTTCGCCTTCGCCGGACAAGATACGCTCCACCATTTTTATTGCCTTCTATGCACGCCCACGAGAAAGTGATTCTAGTCAATATTTCAATGTTAAAAATTGTCATTACGCCTATTGTTTCAAAAAGTTACACTTTATAAAGGAACTACATTAATGCCAGTTGCGTCCGCGCAACAATTCCAGTTGAGCTATGTCACAAAACTGGCAAAAACAAAATTATCACACTCGCAAACACCATACAAATACAGCATGTTCTGCCAAGCTGACGCTGATTCAATTTAACCTCTCTGCCCTCGCCCCCGAAGAGACAGTGTTTGAAGAGGTTGCTCATTGCCACCGATAAGCTGCGCCAAAATATGCCCCGAAGAATTGCGCTCAAATATTCACGGAGCACCATCTTTATTGTGAGCGCTGCGCAGTTCGTCATAAAACTGGCGCTGTCCCAGCGCTATCTCTCTCCAGGCACGGCAAGCCGTGGCGTTGAAGGCATCTGTTTCAGCGACCTGAGCAAGCGAAACTCCGGCGGGTTCGCGGTCAGACTCGGCGGCAGGTCCGGCAGACTCCCCTGACCAGGCGGCATCGTAGAGGCGCACGAAACCAGCATTGACAGCGAAACGGCTGCTGTCAACTTCCGTAATGTAGATCGGCACTTGTTTTTCAATTTCATCTCCCTTGACGTAGATCTTTTGGATGCGATCCCGATAAACGACCTCCGTTTTCACGGCAATCGCCCTGTTGGCGCGCGCGGCCTCCCGGTCAGCTTCGCTTCGCCGCTCCGTCTCCACCACCCATTCGGCGCGTACACGGCGTGCGCCGTGCTGGTCTCCCACAAAGATCAGCGATGCCGCTACAGCAACGGCCAACAAGAAACCCCACAGCCACGCAGGGAGCGCGCGTAATGCCTTCCACGCTGCAGCAAGTATCAGCGTCATAGCAGCACCCTTCGCGCGCACTCGCGCAGCGCAAGACGACCCGCGTAGCCATTCGCATCGCCGACCGCCGCCGTCTTGCGCCCGAGGTTGACCAGATCGCAAACACCATCGAAGTCGCCAGCATCCGCCCATCTGTTCAGGCCATTGGTTTGCCAGAACCAGCCAGCGGACCGACAGGCACCAGATGGCTGCGCGACCAGCTCCGGATGCGTTACGCAATCAATGCCAAGCGCCATCATCAGCGCCATGTAGTTGGTTCGGCCTGTGATTTGAATCAGCCCGCGTCCGCGGAACAGGTATCCGTCGCCAGTGGCCTCCACCCCATTCCCCAGCCGCCCGCCATATACAGCATTACCAAGGCGCTCAGGACTGCCAGCTAGCTCATCCGCGCGCGGGACCAGCGATCGCCAGCGCGATCCGGCCGGCGAGGCGTTGCCGATGGTGCGGATACGATCAGCCCGATAGTTCAGGTTTTCCACAAGCTGCGTCAGCCGCGCGGACTCGTGGCCGATCTGCGGAAGAAACATCGCCTGGCGCGCCGGCGAGTCAATGCCGAACTCGACCATGGCCGCATTGAGCGGGTCGATCCATGCGGCGGCCCGCTCCAAGGGAATTTGCAGGCATGCTGCCAGCTGAGATGCGGATAATTTCATAGCCGCCCCTCCCCTTCACCCTTGTCGCAGTTGCACTTGCGCCATTTGAACCAGAACCACGCCGCCAGAATGGCTACGGCGACGTTCGACATCACCTCGGATTGCTCCGCCCAGAAGCCAAAGGCGTCCGGCCGCATAATGTTCACAAACGAAGTGATCGCCACCAGCGACAATGCGAAAGTCCCGAATACGCGCGTTTCCAGCCGCTTGTTCAGTACCGCCCAGAGACAAAAGGCCACCAGCACCAGATTGGCCGCAGTGTTAATTAGCTGGATCATTGTTCGCTCCCAGGTAACGGCGCTTGAGCGCGCCGATGATGTCGGCCTCGTTGATTTCCTTGAACACTTCGCGCGCCGTGGCAAGTGCAAATAGGCCGACCAGAAATTCGATGCCGGAGTGCGTCCGGCTGCCCGTGATCGCAAACCACTCGATCAGAATTGGCGCAATATAGATGGCGCAGGCTAGGCCGGCCGTAAAGCTCGAAAGCTTCTGCCACCAATTGAGGCCATCGCCTAAAAATTTCAGCGCAACGGCAGATCCCACGGCGCCGGGCAATAGCGGCAACAGGTACTTGGTCACCGCCACCCACGCTCCCGCGGCAAAGCTAGTTGGTTCTGGCATGTCTTTCCTTAAAAAAAAACCACCCGGAGGTGGCGATGTGTGCTTGCAGCAATTGAACTACACGGTTTTGACGATAATCCGGGCTCGGCCATCACTCTCAATGGCAATGACTTTTCCGACGGCGATCATGTACTGATCGATATTCGGATAACGGACAGGGATCCCTTTGATACCCTCACCATCGGCGACAGGAATGATGTAATCGCCAGGCTTGGCATCATGGACATTGACCGGAACCTGACCGCAGAAAGCGACCCGATCCACGTGCTTCCGAACACCTTCGAAGCGCTCCTGATAAGCCGCCATCGCCTTGTCGTACTGAGCCTGCCGCGCGCCCCACTCCATATCGGTCTCCGCTTCTATGGCTGGCGTGTCGACTGTCGCCTCGGCTCCCCCCATTCGGAAGATCGGTAACGGCGGCGCGCCAACTATATCCGCATGCCCCCAGGTATCCCCGCCAACGTATGCCGGGTCAGTCGACTTCACCAAAAAAGTGACGGCGTCGGCAAACTTGTTGGTCAACTGCCCTGTAGCGCTGACGCCGGTCACATCGCCCTTTTCCAGGAAAAAATCGTCAGCTTTCGTCATGTACTCGGCGTAATCCAAGCCGGACGCGTTGATGGACATCGCTGCATTAATGGACCGCCCGCCGCTGCCACCGACATACAGGCATGCCGCCGACTGGTTGGCGCCACCAATCCCCGACTGCGTTGCCGGCACTACGGCGAGTGTGTTGTGTACTTCAAACATACTGTCGCCCCTCACGCGGGTCGCGTTGGGCGAAATGATGATTCCTGGATTATTGGTGTCCATCATCATGATGGTTGTATAGGCCTGCGAATTGTTGCGATAACCCCATTGCATCCATCGGTTGACCGTTGCGCCATCCCATCGCGCCTGAATTTCCGGCCCCCAGGTGTTGCCAAAAGCTAGCCGGTAAGTGTATTGAGTCGCAGCATATGCCGTATCTGTCGATTGAAGGACACCCGACAAAGTCAGGTTGCTGGCAGATCCGTTTGCTTTGGGTACGGCTGCATTCGCCGCAACTTGTGCGGCGGCTGCATTCTTCACACCGACATCAGCGCGCGCTTGTGCCGCCGTGACAGCAGCCACAACATCAGGGAACTGCAGCGCAATCCCGCCGTAGGTATTGATTAATGCAGCCACCTGCGCCGACAGATCCGCAATGATGCCTTGCGTCTGGAAAATGCCATAGTCCGCCGCGGCTGCCGTTGCGCCACGATAGGCGGTCGCAAGCGTTGCTGACGTCGCACTGACCACGGCATCTACCTCGTACAGCTGGAGATCCGGGCCCAAGAATGCGAAGCCCTGTTTGACGTTGGTGACGAAATCCGTCCCGCTGCCGGTGATCTCCTTTTTGCCATTGATGACGGCAATTTTTCCTGTTTTGTACCAGCTCATATAAATCCTATAGACGAAAAAAAGGCCACTCGAAAGTGGCCATGGAAGTGGGGAAACGATTTACTGATTGTGTGAAAGCTTCAAAGCCCGGTCAGGTCAACTAACAACAGATCTCCGCCGACGGATTGGGTCATGTTCTGACTGGCCACGCCGATGCTTACCTCGTGAATGTATACAGCATCACTTGTGACTCTACAGCTCTCGACCTGGGCGAAGCCGGCCCCGCTAGGGCTGCCCATATAGCGCATTCTCGGATTTGTCATCACAAAACCCCAGTTCCCCGACGGCACATTCGCATAGAAGAACCCATTGTTGGAATTGCCGCTTGATGCGACGCCAGGCAACAAATGCGCAATCTTCAGATTCGCGGTGCTGGAGTCAAACGACAATGAACCATCCGGCCCAAATACCTGCAACCCAAAGTTTCCCGGCGCCGGCGGCCCTTTATCGAACAAGTACCATTGAAACGGCGTACCTGGCGGACTTGCGCCGTCCTGGACAAACTCAAACGTAAACGCACTTCCGGACTGACTCACTTTCCAGATGGCGATACCCAAACTCGGACTCTTGATGACCACGATCGGAAAGTTGCCGTTCACCGTGATCGACACGGTTCTGCCGGTCACCGCATCCGGAAACGACAGCGACCCGGATTGTTTAAATACGTAGTTAAAATAGTCCTGATCGATTTGAACCACGCCAGCATCGCCAAACACTTGCAGACCTGCCGCCATTAAAACACCCCGTAAATAATCATCGTGTTGAGCCGCACTGGTACGCCGCTGGAATATGACCAACTCAGGGTGGCCCCGTCGATACTGATCTTGGCCGGCATAGCACCACCCGTTTGCGTTGCCCGTTGAATGAAGAACGGTGTCCCGGTCAGAAAGCCGGCATGCGCAATACTGCCATCGACAGCACCGGTTTGAACGATCCCGAGGATCCGCGCAAGTCGGTCGCTCACCTGCAGAGTCAGGTTGCCGGCGGCATCCCATATTTGGAGTCCTTGTGCCATTACCAGAGGCCCAATCTCACGCGCAGCGTGCCATTCCCGTCATACACCAGCACCTGCGAGGAATTGATCACCAGGCGCGCCTGCCCAGTCCCGTTCATTTGAAAGGTTCCGTTTTTGTCCAGGATCCACACAGGCTGTCCGGTATAACTGTTCACCGCAGTGGACTGGATCGTGTTACCGATCATCGCATTCGTAATCCACCCGGTACCGATCAACGCCTGGTTCATAAAGACCTGCCCACCCTGTACGACAAAGGGCGCCATCTTGACCGTGCCATTCACATCCAACACCGCGAACCGATCAGCCGCCACCACGAACTGAGATTGAAAGGCGCCGCTGCTGTTGTCGATACCAAGACCGAAGCTGGCGGCATAGGTGGCGCCGGTCGGGGCATGCACCTGCATCTTGACGGTGTACATCGCCGCCAGTTTGCCATCGGTCGACGTTGTGGCGCTCAGGGCTTGCTGGGCGGCAGCCTGCGCCTGCCCGGCTGTGGCCTGCACGGTTGTCACCTGCGACGCCATGGCCCCCAGCGCGTCCGCGGTCGCCGTCGAGACCGATTCGATCTTCGCCTCGTTGGCGGCAACCTTCGCCCCCAGCACGGTCCGCACGATTGACGTTGCTTTGTCCGCGCCAATCGATGCGATGATTTGTGTCGCGGCAATGGCGTCCAAATTTTCGGCCGCATTCTGCTGCTGCACAATGGCTTTCCAGACATCGGCGCCATCGGGATATTGATTGAGCTCGTCGCGTAGGTCGCCGATCATCTCGATCTTGCTCTGCAGCGCCTGGCCCAGCGCACTCTCATGGATCTGACCAAGGAAATATTTTTCGTATTCAGTCGGATCACTGCTCGATTGCCCGTTGACGCCCACCCGAGCCGGATAGAACTCGCCTTCATTGCCTGAGCGATCCACCAGTTTCGCCCAAAAATAGAATGACGTGCCGGCCGCCAGCCCCATCATCGTGGTCGCATTTTGCGGATAGGCGTAATCCGACAGCTTGATGGCATCGGCACGATTCGGCGTGCGGCTGTACCAGATCTCTGTACGCTGCGTGTCCGATGCTCCCTGAGCGGGAAAGCCCCAACTCAGCCCAATGCCGAATACCAGCGATGTGGCGATCAGTGACGTCACCGTCGGCGGCGGCGTGGTTTTACCCGTCAACTGCGTCTCTGGCGCATAGGCCGGCGTGGATCGCACTTCCATGGGATTGATCGCCCGCACCCGCGCGTTGTACCGGCCAGCGTAGATCCCCGGCACCTCGACCGTCAGCTGGCCAGTGCGCGGCAAGGAGATCCAGTTACCATCGTCCTTCTTCCATTCCGCCTGGTAGGCAATCGCCGCGCGCGCCGCCTCCCAGGAAATCGACAGCATCGTCGATGCGATCCCCTGATGCATGACCTGAAAGCTGCCAATGGTGACGTTTGCCGGCGGCGGCTGAACGGAAGGCGGGATCACCGTGATCGGTGGCGCCTCTATCCGCGTGCCGTTGTCAATATAGTCATATTTGCCGGATTCATGCTGTATCGCGGTGATCTCGTAGGTCAGATCACCCTTGTCCTTGACGCTCAGCACGCGGAATTTCTGCGCCACCAGATCAATGTTGTCGACGGACCAGACTGATTCCGCCACCGGCGCCATGCTCCAGCTCTGCGTCACCGTCACAACATTGCCGACCACCGATTGCACGATCCTGGTTTCCGGCACCGCCGTCGGCAGCATGCAGGTGATCTTGTCGCCGATGGCAATCACCGGCGCCTTATCGACGGTTACCGAGCGGTTCGTCGCCGAACGGATGCGCCCACCATTACGGCGCCCCATCCGCACCGGGTCCACAATGCGGATGATTTTGCCGGGCGCGGCGCGCAGATACTCGAGTCCAGTCGAAAAAGTCAATACATCGGTTTCCGTATTGGAGGTCAGCAGCGCCCACAACCCGTGCCGATGTGCCTGCGCCTGCGACGTGCAGCCGATCGGCGCCAGCTCAATTTGCTGGATGCCATAGCGCCGCAAGCCATCGCGATCAACCACCGGCTCGACCTTTTGCCGGCCGCCGTCAGTATTGTCGTTCCAGCTCACCAGCGCGACGGTGTAACGCTGCGTCTTCGGACTACCGGCGCGCGAGAATTTTCCATCGATGACATTGGCCGCGGTATAGGTATAGACCGGATCGTCCGGCATATCCGCGCTGATGACAATGCGGCCGCCGGCCCAGTAGGCCACACCGTGAAAGATACCGGCAATATCCTGCACCAGCTTATAGGCCGCCACGCGCTGCTGCAGGTACACGTTGCAGGTATAGCGCGGCTCCATCCCGCCCTTGCCGTCGGACACCAGCACGTCGCAATATTGGGCGATCCGGTACAGTTCGTACCGGTCGACCTGGGCAGCCGTAATGCGCCGACCGAGACCATAGATGTCATGCAAAATCAGGTCGTACAGGATCCACGTCGGATTGTTGGTATAGGCCACCTTGAACGTGCCGTCCCAGATCCCGGTATAGGTCCGCGCTGCGGCATCGTAATTCGTTGGCACCCGGACAATCCTCCCCCGCATGTGAAACGAGCGCACCGGAATATTCTGAAACTGCGACGCATCGATCTGAATGCCGACCAGTGCCGCCATCGGATAGCGGAACTTGGCATCGATGATTTCCGTCACCGACACGACATTCGTCCGGTCCGCGACCGTCGCGCTGTTGGCGTTCGGCGTGATCCGCCGCACACGCACCGTCCAGCCAATACTGGCCTTGGGCAGATCGACCCGATGGCTGCGCTCACAGGTTTGGGTTGTTTTACCATTAAAAGCCGTCTGCAGCACCTGCACATAGCTGCCGTTGTCGGTCGACAGCTCGATCGCATACTCGACACGATAGCCGTTGATGTTGCCGTTGCTGGTGTCCGTCTTGCTCAGCCCCTGTACCGACAGGCGCACTCGCACCGCCGACAACTGGGTATTGGTGATCGACCTGGCCCAGGGCGTTTCCGACTTCAGTTCAACGCCGATGCCAACTTCGTTCTCGACCGAAGGAAAGCCGGCAATCGGCTCCTGCGTCTGCGTCCCTGGCCTGAAATCGACCGTCACATTACTGAAATTGAATGAACCGTCCGGATTTTGCACCGGCGTGCCGCCGAGGAACACCGATTGCAAGCCGTTGACCAGCCCGACAATTTCCCCTGTCGAGATCAGATCCAGGGTCTTGGCCTTGGAAATGCTATGCAAGCTGTCTGGCGTTTCCCTTGGCGCGCTGCCACCGCCGCCCGATTTACCGCCTCCGGAGCCGATAATATCGCGCCGCTCCAGTACCATTGTTGTCATTGTTGATCCTCTGCGTAAATACCCCCTGAGACCACCACGGAGCCGACGATCGCCTCGCCATACAGCAGCGGCTCCGGATTCCCCTGCGCCTGCGTGTTGACCGCGCCATTCATGTTGTACGATGCCCCGTTGTTGATGTTGTCCTTTGAGCCGAGTCCCGTTTGCTGGGGCGACAGCATTTGCATCACGCCGCCGAGCATCATGCTGGCGCCGAGCTGGACCGCCCACCCCTGCGCGAAATACGTCCCGACCACGACCAGCACCGCCCCGACAATCGTCTGGAGAATGCCGCCGCGTTTGGATCCCTGGAGAATGGGGGCGATACGGATGTCATCAGCGCCAGCCGGATCATTAAGCCGATCAAGGCCAATGTTGCGCGTGCCGATGAAGCACGCATAGGCAATGCCACGATCAGCGCTACTCATCAGCTCCCGCTCGAAGCCAGGAAGCATCGCGCACAGCGCGCGGATGGCGTCGCCGGTGCTGCTGACTGCATAACGATGGACGCGACCGAACTGAGCACCGAGTTTTCCGTAGAGCCGGATAGTGCGTACTTTTCCCATTGCATAGCCAAAAAAAATGCCAGCGCGTGGCTAGCTATAGACAAAACCGCTTGCGCGGACTGATTCCGGATTGCGTGCTAAATCATCTCGCCGCGATACCGCAGCACGGCGCGCGTCACCTGCAGCCAATGACCGCCATAGACGACCTTGCAGGAAAGCTGACCGTACTCGTGGTGCATCATCCATTGCCAGCCGCCGTCGATATAAACGCCGGCGTGATTCGGGTGATTTTTGGAACGGATCTGCATCAGGATGACGTCGCCAACTTGAAGATTAGCGACGCCGTCCGGCACGACCTCGAACCCGGCCTTCGCGTAGTTGTCCAGATATAGGTTCTGGACGCCGTCATCCCACCAGCCGTCCCGCCGCTCGAAGTCAGGCAGGACAATGCCGCGTTCCTGCTGGTACCAGCGCCGGATCAGCGCGTAGCAGTCATGGACACCGTGCACGAACGGCAGGCCCAGCAAGGGCGCTTCATAGCCGGACGGCGCGAAAGTGTGGATCTCGCCGGCGACCACGGCGCCGGCATCGTCCTTGCTTACATGGACGATGTGCCACGGTATGCCCCCTTCTTCGCAGGCGTCCAGATCGGCCGGCGACGGCAGCGGCGGTCGGTCTGGATGGCTATGCACCACCGCCAGGATCTCGCCCACGTCGGCGGCCGCCACGTAATCCTCCTTGGCCAGCCTGAAATCCTGATCGTTCCTGGCGATGTTGGTACACGGAACATACCTAGTCATCCGCCCAACCCTGATGACCAGGCCGCAGCACTCACGCGGATACTCGCGAACCGCATGCGCCCGCATAGCGCGTTCAGTCCCCCTATTCATGATCGCACCAGCCCGGCTGCAGCATACGAGCCCCAGTTGATGACCTCGAATTCGCCAAAGCGCTTCTTGCAGTCGGAGGTCAGACCGCCGCAGTCATCTTTGGCGGGGTCGTCGGTCGGATTGCCATCCTTGTCAAACATCGCCGCACCGGTATAGTTGCAATAGGCGCCCCGATAACCGTTGTTGCGCACCCACCAGCACAGGCCGGCGATAATCTGCTTACCGGGCAACATTTCGCCATTCAGATCAAGCGCGTTGCGCAAGGAAAACGTAACCGTTTCACTGGTCTCGCTCTTCTTTTGCTCGATGTAATACAGGTCGGACGGGAACTCCTCCGCCGGATCCGCGCTGGGATTGCCCCCCTCGAAATTGCGGGCATCAAGGTATTGACCGAGGGTTGTGCGTCTGGTCACCTTCGCGCCGGCCAGGTCGGCAAGATAGATGCACATCGAGGAGATCACGCCGGCAACCGGCTCGCCATTGGCGTCGATGCCGATATTACCGACGGCGAGCGTCGGCGACGGCTGCTGGCCATCGCTGGTGATCTCAAACTCGGTTGCCTGAATCGCCCAGGGGGTGTATTCATTGCCCTGCCACCAGATGGGACCGGTTTGCTGATAACCGTGAAACCGCAGCACGTCACCACCAATTTCTGTGGCATCGAGCTCGAATAGCTCCACCCGGGCGCCAGGTTCAAGGGATTGGATGTCGGCTGTAATCATGGGCTGAAAGACTCCTCAAAAGTCACTGCAATTGTAAAAATCCCGCCACCGTGGTCCGTCGGCTGGTATTCGCCGGCCTTAAACCGCGCCTGCCTGCCAAGTGGCGGCGTCCAGTAGAACGAGCGGCTGCCGGCGTGCCGGTCCAGAAATGCGGCAATGGCGCCGACCTTGGCAGCCGTACCGATAAAGCTCAATGGCCAGGATCCGGAGCGGTTGTTGATGCCATCCGGCGCCGTCTGCGCATAGCCGTCGCCAAACTGCGCTTTCAACACGCGAAACTTCACGACGCCGCTCGATTCGATCTTCGGCACCCAGCTAAATGTTTCAATGGCCATCAGGCATATCCCATCCGTTGTTTCGACAGCAAGCCGCCGTCGCGCGATTCCTTGACGATCACCTCCTTGACCACCTGCGTGATCATGGCGCCGAGCTGCTTGCCAACCCCGTTGTTATCACCGGTCGTCTCCGTCTTGGTGCCGGCGTCGCTGACGGTCACGTGCGTAACGATGTTCATGCCGCCACCAGTAGCAGGACTTGGCATGCCCACGCCTGCGGGACTGGAACCGACCAGGCCGCCGGCGGCGAAACGCCCCAGCTTGGAGCCGTCGCCGCCATTGTTCAGCCATTCCAGCAGACCGCGGTTCTTCTTGGTCGACTCAGCAGTGTTGACGAACTCGCCATTCGACAACCAAGCAGCGATGCTGTCAGACGTACCGCTGCCGGGGCCGCTGATGAATCCTCCACCGGCCTTAAACTGAGGACTCAGGCTGAAGCCGCCACCGGATGCCGCCTGCGCGCCGTCGACGGCACCAAACGAACTGCCTCCGCCGCCCAAATAACTCCCAACAGCACTCATGGCGAAATTGAACAGGCCGGAGATCGCCGCCTTGGCCTGCATCCTGGCGATGTCGGCGATCACCGACTTGGCCAGATCAGAAAACGACAACTTTCCGGTCGTCGCAAATTTCACCAGCGCATCTTCCATACCCTTGGCCGCATTGGTAAATGCCGACCCGGCCTGCGCTGCGACATTCCTGGCCGCATCCTGATAGTCGTAGAAGGACTGCATGGCGCCGTTGCGCCAGTCGCCCTGCTTGGCCTGCAGTTCGTCGTAATAGGCTTCGTAGTCCTTCAGCGAACCGGCCAGGCCGGCTTGAATCGCACCCTGCGCATCCTGAAACTGTTGCGAGCCGAGCAGATCCTTCGGCGTCGCCTTGGTCAGTTGCTCCTGATAGCGCTGGTATTCCTTCTGGATCTGGTTGTAGGCGGCAACCCGTTCCTGCTCGGCGCGGCCCATGCCGAAGGCACCCAGCGCGCGGCCGTATTGCTCCCGCTGGCCGTCGCGCTGCGAGGTGATCGATTCGCCAATTTGCGCCGATCGCTCGCTGAGTTTTTGCCTTTCCTGCTTGAGGCGCACTTCCTCGGCAACCGCGACGTTCTTGTCCAGCTGTGCGCGGATGGCCGCTTCGTCGTTCAGCAAGCTCTTCTGATCGGCTGTTAAGATCTTCTTTTCTTTCAGATCGGCGATCTGCTGCTCGAATTTCACACGCTCGCGCTGCGCCTCGGTTAGTTTATTTTCACCGCCCAGCTGCGCCTGCAGCGTCGCTTCCTGCTCGCGCAAGGACTGGAGCAATTTGGTGCCGGCATCATCGTGATACGCCTTCGGCCTGGCCGCCTTCTTGTCCTGGTACTGCTCATCGATCTTTTTCAGGTTAGCCTGATGGCGTGCGTAGGCGGTTTCGTATTCCTTCGAACCCTCCACCAGGCCGGCGGTGGCGTCCTTAAAATCCTTTTTCTCTTTTTCCTTGTCGATACGCTTGCGATTGTCCTTGTCCGCATATTTCGTGTCGTTCAAGTAGCTGCGCAGCGCCATCGCCTGATCGCCGCTCTTGCCCAGCGCCTGGCTTTCCTTGGTCTTCGCATGCTCCTTCAGAATCAAGTCGTTGATGCGGCTGAGCTCTTTCTGATCGGCGTCGACAGCGGCTTGCACCTGCTCAATGAGCTGTTGATTAGCGCCGCCCTTGGTCGCCTTGAGATTTTCCAGGCGCGTCGTGCTGCCCAGGTACCGTTTTTGTGCCGACTCCATCTGGCTGGCGTAGGTGCTTGGGCCAGTGGCGCGCCCGAGCAACTGATCGACCTGGATAATGACATTCTTCCAGCCCTGCCAGATCGTCATCACTAGCCCGATGTCCTTGCCGGCATCTGACGTCATGCGTTGATGCGAATCGTGCAAGGCATCGATCACGACCTTGGCGGCACCGGCCTTGTCCCCGGTGTCCGCGTACTGGACAGCCAGCTGGTATTGAGCGGCGCTCATGAAATGATGCTGCTTCTGGTATTTCTCAGCCCACGCCACCGCATCGTCCGCCAGCGCCCCAAGATCGGCCGTGACATCCGCAATGCTCCTGCCTGTATCCTTGGCCATCTCCAGCGCCACCTGGCCAAAGCTACCCAGCTGGTCGCCGCCGATGCGCCCCGTATTGACCAGGCCGACCAAGGCTTCATTGGCCTGGCCGATGAAGCGTGAGCTGCCAGCCAGCTGCGTGGCCATGCCGGAGATCTGATCCGCGGTGAGCCCCGAAAAACTGCCGGACGCCGCAATCGATTTATTCACTTCCTCCAGGCGCTGATGGCTGGCATACGCTTCGTAACCCAGCACGGCGAACACACCCGCCACGGCACCCACCGCCAACCCCAGCGGCGACATCATCATGGCGGTCAGGCCCGTCTGCTCGGACAGGATCGACATGGATCGGGCGGCTGCGCCGAAGTCGCCCCGCGCCAGCTCGCGCGCCACCACGCCCAGCTCACGGCGGGCGCCGCCACTCTCCAGGCTAAAACTGTGCAGCGCCTTCTCGCCGGCGCCAATCTTCTCGATGAATGGCGCCGCCTGCACCGTCACCCCCAGCTGGGCGGCGCGGTACTCCATCAGCTGCTTGGTCGTCATGCCGGCCGTGGCCGCCTGATCCTTCAGCTTGGCAACAAACGCATCCGCCTTGGCAGCCGCATCGGCCGTCGACTTGGCCAACCCCGCCTCCGAGGCGTCCAGACGTTTTACCGCAAGATCATACTGTTCGGCCGAGATCCGGCCGCTCTGCCACAAGCCGAACAGCTTGTCGGTTTGCGTTTGCACCTCTTTCATGGAGCTGGCACCGCGGCCGATCGATGCCAGCGCACGGTTGACCTCGGCAATCTGGTCGGCGGTCGCCTGCATGCCACGCTGCTGCGCCGAGTAGTCGACCTTGGCGCCGCTAGTGGATCCAGCGCCGCTGGTCATGCTCATCTCTCTGGCAGCGGTGGCCGCCTCCCGTGCCGCGGCGGTTTGCTTGTTCAGCGCCTCCGCCTGCGCCACCGAGGCGGCCACCATGGCGCGGATACGCGCGGTCGCCTGATCTTCCGATTCAGCAAAGGAGGTCGCAGCAGCTGATGCCCCCGTAAAACTGCCTGACACGGCATCGTTTGCCGCGGCAGCGGCGCGCTGCGTCGCCTCCACCTGCCGCATGCGGTCGATCAGCGGCGCGGCAGCGCCGGCCAACCCCATCTGCTCGGCTTTCAGCGACAGCGCCGCCAGCTTGCCGCCCTCCATCGCGACAACCTGCCGCTGCAGCGACTCGACAAAACGCTTCTGCGACGCGCTCATCGTGTTGGCAGATTGGGTCGACGCATCGCCGATCGAGGTCAGCGCCACCGACGATTTACTCGCCGCATCAACAGCCGTGTCAGCGAATTGAGCAACCGTCTGCGCGGATTTGACGATGTCGGCATTAAAACCGCTCTGATCGGCCACCATCATGATGGTGGCTTTACCGAGTACGTCATCGCTCATGCACTATTTCCTTTCGTTTTACCGAACATCATGGCCTTGATGAGGTCGGATTGGGCCTTCGCATCGCCCAGGTCGACCGGCGCATTCGCCGCGGCGCCGGCCGGCGACGTCTCCCACCACGCAATAAAATCTGTCGTGGAAAATGGCTCCGGCCGCATCTTGCTGTTGCGGTTGATATTGGCCAGCAGGCTCATGAGCTCCGCGTGCCGCCAATCGTCGTCACGCTCCCGGTCCGGCGTTGTTGCGTAATACGCCTTCCATTCAGCAAATTCCGCCGAATCTATTTCACACTGGACTTGCCGGACGCTTTTACCGAGGTCTCTGGCGAGCCGGAACCAGACGCGTCGCTCTGGTCGGTCTTGGAGTTTTTTGTGGCAGCCTCATCCGCAGCCGGCCCAACGGCATTAATCCGGAAAGCTGCATCGGCCAGCCGGCCCAACACCTGACCGCTCTTCTGCTGTAGTGCCTCGATGTCTGCTTCGGTAAAGAGGCGTTTGCCGTCGGGATCGATGATGGTGGCGGCCAGGATGGACGCCTGAAAGCAGCTGAGGGAAGTGTTTTTTTCGCGGCCGGACAGGAACTGGTCGCGTGCAGCGCCCGACATCAGGCCAATTCGGACCGACCCGCCCCACTCCGGTACTGGAATATCTTCAGTGGGTATGTCCTGGGCGCCCAGGATGGCATCGCGATTGAGGATCATGGTCATCATTATTTCCAATCCACGTCGCCGCTGATGCGGGTGGTCACGCTGCCGGACTGGATGCCGTCGACGGCGCCCTGCAGCGGCACGGATTTGACAAGCCCCTTCCAGGTGGCGATCGAGCCATCCGGCAAGGTCAGCTTGAACGGCGTCAGCGCGCCGGTCTTCCTGGCGGCGGTGAGCGCCAGCTGGCCCGGATCGGCGTGATTGATGTGCAGTTCGAAATTGAAATTGCCATTGTCCTGCAGGCCGAGCAGGTATTCCTTGGCCGTGCTGTTCAGATCGGTGGTGTCGATCTCGGACGCAGAACCATCAAAGCCGGTATAGGACTTGAAGCCCTTGATTTGCGTGAAGATGGGATCGGCGCCGGCGGCGCCGATTTCCAGCTTACTACCTTGTGCGGATATTGCAACCGAAGTCATGCTGTTCTCCAAAGAAAAAGCCACCCGCAGGTGGCAAAATAAAAAATGAAAATCGTGTAACGCAGGTCACAGCCAGAAGCTGAAATCCTGACTACGCCGATATATTTTGAGATCGTTGTTATAGGTGCTGATCGGTGCGCCGAGCGGCACCCCTTTCAGCGGGCCGTTACAGAGGACCGCCGCGGCGGTCTCCAGCAACTCATTTGCCTCCAGACGGCTTTTGGCGAACACATCAATCTGAATCCGGGGATTCTTTAACGTATCCGGACCATCGAGGTCGTTGACACTGGTGCCGCCGACCTGCTGCAGCGTGGCATAGGGCAGCGTATTGCTGTCCGGCGCCACGTCGTAATGCACGCCGCCGGCGAACATGCCTTTGATCGCGCCCCATATTTGTTTTTCAATCATCGGTTGATCTCCGCGATGGCCTTGCGCACGTTCTCTGCCAGCTTGCTGCGCATGGCTGATAGCGCAGCTTCCTTCTGCGTATCGAACGCCGGCCTCAGGAAAGGATGCGCCGGCACAAATACGTTACGGTTGGCCGCCCGATGGTCCTTGCTGCGCACGCCCTTGGGCTTCTGCGGCACGTACCAGTGACCGTATTCCACCCATTTGCCATAGAAAGCGTCCAGCTCGGACGATTTTCCCTTGCGCCAGGACACGTAATAGACCTGCCTGTCGGTACCGGACAATTCTCCGATGTGCTTCTGGTAGATGGCAGACTTTAGAATACCCTTGTCTTCCGGCGCGCGCGCCATCACCTCGTTCTTGATGACCGTGGCGCCGGTATTGGCCGCCGACCGCAACGAATCCGCGAACATGGCTGGCAGCCTGAGTAAATTTTGTTGGATCTGATCCAGCCCACTCCATTGGATCTTAGCCATTGTTCAGCCCAGATGAACACATCAGCTGCAGCTCGCGTTTGCGGCCATCCCGGTCCAGCACGGCTTCAATGTTGTAAATCACACCATCGCACAGCAGCCGCATTTTGGCACTGAGGCCAGTTCGGTAACGGATCCGAAAGCGCGTTGTCACCTCGCTCTGCGCCGCCTGGGCGGCAAACAGCTCGCGCCCGCTCAAGTCTTCCTTCTTGGCATAGGGTTGACATACCGTCCGCCATTCTGTGCGCGGGCTACCGTCATTGTCTTGCCCTTCTGGGGGAGCTTGAACGGTGATTCGGTACTGGCGTAATTGACCTGATCGCATCAGAACCTCGGTGGTGTGGTGATGGGTTGAAGGAGCGAATCGACATAGGACGGGGGCATCTCCTGAATTGCCTGGCCGACCAACAACAGCTCGCGCTGCTCAAATGCCCACCCGCAAGCCAGTAAAATCCATTGCTTCACCGTGGGAAAATCTGCAATGTCGATGCCGGCTTCAAACTCGATGTACGCCGGTCCGGTGCCGGCGCTCCCAGAAACTGGAGAGACAATCATGTCGCCACCAATATCAAGCAACAGAAAATCGCTGACGATGACGTCTCGCCCGCCACAGGTGACTTTGAGTATCTTGGTGGCGCGCCCCTTGGACAGGGTGAAATCGTCCGCCGGCAGCACTTTCAACGTTTCCCTGTAATTGCCCTTCCGGATCGCTGAGCCGGTACGTGTCTCTGCCAGCTGGCGCGCGGCCGGAATAATGTTTGTTTCGATCAGATATTTAGCATTCTCATCGTCGGCATCGATAAAGCACTGAACCCGCACATCCTCAAAGGTGACAGGCTCCTTGTCATCGACCCAATTCAACAAGGTGGCAGCCATGGGTTACTTCTGATCCTTCTGCGACTTGCCGTCCTTGCTCTTGCTTGGATCGCTGAATTCAACAGCCACCTTGCCTTCAATCAGTGCGTCAGCTGTTGCCTCGTCGAAGCCCGCTACATCATCCGGGCTGTAAGCCTTCCATGCCTTGACGAAGGTGACGATTTTTTTATCTGCCATATGTAACTCCTGCGTTGTGCTGCATTGTGAGAATTGCCGCCGACGAGCGCCGGCGACAACGAGGCGCAATCAATGATTACGCGCCCCAGGTGACTTTCGTCAGTACCGAGATGGATTCCACGTGGCGTGGACCGAAATCGTGCTTGGCGATCACGCGCACCAGCGTCTGGTCGCGCTGGAAGGCGCTGACGGTCTTTCCGGAGCCATCCTCGTAGGAGGCTTCTTTCGAATAGTCGATCATCAGCGTTTCGTCTTCGCCGATGAAGCAGTCGCCAAAATCAACGAAATAGATTTCAGACTCATTGCCCCCAGCACCAAGGTTTTTCGGAACTTGCGTAGTTACGCCGACCGGATAACCCTTCAGCATCTTCTGCGCCATTTCTGGGTACACCCGATTGCCGTTGCCATCACGCAGACTTTCCAGGAAACGGAATACACGTGGCGCCATAATCCAGCCCGGGGTTGCCAGATTTGCGTCGACATCTTCCAGCGCCAAAATTGCCTTGCTTAAATCGATGTCAACCTTTTGCACGGTAGCACCGTCGGAGACCGGAATCAGGTTTGTGTTCAATGCCCAGAAACGCAGACCCTTCGGTGTGTCTGCGCTGCCGTCGTCACGAATGAAGGCTTTGTCTTCACGCGTCGCCAGTGCGCTGGTCAAATCGCCGACAACGACCTGATCCACATTCTGATTAGTACCCGAATAAGCCAGCAGGTCATTCGAAATTGGGACCAATGCGGCCAGCTTCTTGGCGCTCAATTTCAGGTCGCCGAAGCTTTGTTCTGACACCGGCACATCGGCGTCAGAGCCGATGTAACCAACAATCGCACCACCTTTTAGGCGCGGGATTGTCACGTTGCCATTATTCAGCGGCATCGTGCGAGTTCCCAACCGGCGAACAACCGCTTTCGGGCGCAACAGTTCGATGATTTCGCTGGAAAGGTTTTGCGGAACCAGAATACCGCCAGCGCCCGGAGTCAGCGTATTGAGCGACATGGCGACTTCCTCGCCGAAGCCACGATCAATCGCGATTTGTGCAGCGCGCCGGCCATCACCCTGGGCGGCAGCCAGTGCGCGGACCATCTGCGCGACTTTGGCGCCCGGCAGCTCTTTCGCTTTCGGTACCGCCGCGTAGACCGGTGGTCCCTGCGCCGGCGCAGCTGGATTGGTTGGCGCGTCCACCGGCACCGCGGATGCGGCGGCAAGGCGCTCAGCGGCGATGGCGCGATCCAGCTGCGCCGTGATTTCACCGAATTTTGCCTGTAGCGTGCCGAACTCGGCCAGCTGCTCCACCGACAATTGGCCGCCGGCGCTTTCGATGGCGGCCAAGGCTTGAACGGCGTCATTGACTTTGGCGCGTTCGCTGCGTAACTCATTTACTTTCGACATGGTGTGCTCCTGAAATGAAAAAACCGCCCGTAGGCGGCTTGGTTGCTTTTCCCGCGAACGCGGTTAAAGTGTGATTTGCATGGCCATCGCAGAGGCCCTTGCGGTAATTTTTGTGCGTGGTACACGCTCCGCCCGGCGCTGCTGAACTGAAGCGGCGATCCGATTGACCGCCGCCTGCGGCGTCTCAATCCGGTCCGCCAATCCCATATCGATGCCGCGCTGGCCGGAGTACACTCCGGCCTCGGTTGCCCGCACCGCGTCGACCGTCAACCCGCGGTATTGCGCCACAGCGTTGACGAATTGCTCGTAGAATCCTTGCACCAGATCTTGCAGGAACGCCATGGACTGATCGGAGATCGGCTCGTTCGGCGTCAGGTCGTTCTTGTGCGCGCCCGCGTACACTGTCGTCACTTTGACGCCCTGCTGCTCCAGCCGCTTGGACATATCGACATGCTTCGCGATGACGCCGATGGAGCCGACGCCAGATGTACGGCTGAGGACGACGTCCGAGGCGGCAGCCGCCATCAGGTACCCCGCCGAGTAGGCGTTAAAATTGACAATGGCGGTAATCGGCTTGATCGCCCGGGCGGCAAAAATATCGTCCGCCAGCTCGAAGGCGCCGCTGGTGCTCCCACCAGGTGAGTCTAGGTCCAGCGCGATGTGCTCGACCGCAGGATCGGCAAGCGCCTGATTCAGCTGCGTGCGCAGATCCTCGTAGTTCGTCATGGTCTCGCAAGGGTTCATCTGCGTGCCGCGGCTCACCAGCACGCCGTGCACTGGAATGACTGCCACGCCGGTAGAGGCAATTGCCTGGCGCCGCTGCTCTTCGGCGCGCGCCGCGCGCGTGTCGGCGCTATGGCGATAGTCATCGTCCATCATCTTGGCGTCGCCGTTCTGGACGCTCAAGTTGACGATATTCAGGCTCATCACCTGATTTGCCCAGTGCGCCGCCCGGTCCAGCATCCCTTCATGGACCATCAAGGGCTGATTGAAGATCAGGCCGGCCGTCCGGAAGTAGTCTCTCATTGGATAATTCCTTCGATTTCTGCGATTTGTGCCTTGGTCGGCGGAGTTTTGTCGCTAGGGGCTGCCCTGGCGTCAAGCATGTTCAGAGGCTGCAGGTAGACGTCACCACCAGCAATCGGCGGCAGATTCTCCAGGCGCCGAATATCGTTGACCGACAGCCAGCCCCATTGCCGCGCGATGGCGTAAGCGTCGTATCGGGATTTCTGATCCCCGCGCAGCAGGCCCGAGACGTTAAATTCGATGTAATACTCAGACCGCTCGCTCGGCAACAGAAAATCGCGCATCATCGCCTGCTCATGACGACGGATCCAAGGTAACAGCGTGTAGATGACAAACTGGATAGCTTGATGCTCGATATTGCTGAACGTCGCCTTGTCCAACTCGCCGATCATGTGCGGCGGGACCTTGTAGATGCGCGCAATGTCGAGTGCCATCAATTTCAGCACGCTGATCAGCTCAGCATCAGCGTTGGTCATCGAGAGCGCGCGGAACGTCATGCCCTCCTGCAGCAAGGCGACCTTTTTTGCATTTCCGCTGCCGCCGAATTTTGTCTCCCAATCGCTGACAATCCGGTCGATTGACGCCTGATCCTTGATCGCTGGCGCCTCTCGCGCGCGCTCGATCACCCCGGCCAGCGCCGTGCCGTTGGCAAACGATTTGCCGGCATACTGTTGAATAGCCTGCGCATGCCCGATGGAATTGGCATGTAACAGGACCGGCGACAACCCGACATATCCGTTCAGACTGAGCCACCGGACGTGGTGCACCATCCGCTGCGGCAGCGGCTCGGCGCCATTGATCTGATAGTAGGGCATCAGGTCGGGCCCCTTGAATACCTGCATCGAATCGGGACTCACCGGATACAGGCTCTTCACAGACCCGTCGCTATTGCGATCGATCAGACTGAAACTGTTTCCACGCAGGCCCAGCCCTAATTGGCTTTGCTCACGGTATTCAAAAGACGTCTGCCACCCATTCGGAGTCTCGGCAAGAATTGAATACAGCGAATGCTTCCTTGCTGGAATGCGTGTGCCGTCGCCGGTGCGCTGGTACAACTCCAGCGGCAGCTGGGCGATGCTCTCCGCGATCAAGGACACACAAGCCTGCAGCGCCGTCAGCGACAGCGCACTCGTCGGCGTCACCAGCTGTCCAGAATCGGATTTTGTGCCGCCGAGCCCAGAATGCCAGCCGCCGCCTCCGCTAAACGCCGGGCCATCGAACATTCCACGATAAAACATTGTTATCCCTTACTCGCTGCACGCGCAGCCACATATGACCAGGCCAAAAGACCGGCGCCGGCCGCAATCAGCGCGCAAGGCACTGAAAACAGCGCAATGCCGGCCACGCATAGGGAAAATCCGAGGATTCCCGCAACAACCGTCAGGTAATCGATCAACTTCATATGCCCACACCTTGGTCGTAGATTGATTGAGAGGATTCGGCGCCGACCATTGCGCGGGCGACTGCCATGATTGCGGCAACAACGCCGTCGATCTTGTTTTCCTGCTTTTCCTTGCGCGGATAGATGTTGTCCTTGGCGTCCAGCTTCGCCACTACGTTTGACATCATCCAGGTCAACACCGGATTGCCATCGTGATGGAGCCGGCCGGCCTTGACTGCGCTCTCTAGCTCCTTCATCGGCAGCGACATGTTCTGCACCGTTTGTCGAAATTCAACAGCGACCGCACCCTCTTTCATGAGCTCCTGCGCCAGCTGGGCGGCGCGCCAGGGATCAAATACGACCTCTTCCGGCGCGTACACATCCATATCTGCCAGCACCAAGTCGCGCACTATGGCGAAATCGATCTCGGCGCCCTCGTGCTGATCAAGGAATCCTTCGATTACCCACTTCATATAGGAATTCTTGAACTTGGTACTGGACTCGACGGCCGTCTCCGGCAACGCGTATTTACCAAACAGGTAATAGTGCGTCTTTCCATCGATCTGACGGGTGAAGCAATCGACATCTGCGCAAATATCCGACCGGGACGCCAGATCTAGCGCCTTCCAGTTTTTTTCGCCGATAAATTGTTCTCGGCGCAGCGTCAGGTCCGCGCACTTACCCCACTCGATCATGTTCATCCAGGCGGTTTTAGCGGAACACCAGATATTCAGATGCTTGGTTTTAAATCTGGTCTGCTTCGCGGCACTCTGCACTGCCTGGCGCTGCTGGCTGAGCAGGAAATCCTGATCGACCGAGATCCCCATGTTCGGATTGGCTTTGCGCAGGGCCTTCGGGTCGTCCCAAGCGTCCTCTTCGTCTACCGTGTAGATGATGGCAAAGAGATCATCCTGCTCCAACGCGCCTTCCAGCATCTTCTTGGCCTCCAGCTCCTGGTCATAGCAAGGTCCGGCAATGTTGTAGCCTGCCGTCGTGATCTCCACCAGCAACGGCTGATCGCGCGCGCCCATGCCAGTTTCCATCGTATCGACCAGTTCGGACGAGTCATGCTCGTGATACTCGTCAACGATTGCACAGGATGGCGACGTGCCATCCCCCGGCTTGCCGATCACCGGCTCAAATTTCGAGCCGTCGGCCGGCGTCAGCAACATCTTTGCCCATACCTCGGCACCGATGGCATCCGCCAGCTCCGGCGTGCGCTCGATCATTTGCTTGGCGGGCCGGAACACCTCCCAGGCTTGCTTCTCGGTAGTCGCACCGGAATAGACCTCGGCGCCGAACTCACCGTCGGCGGCGAACATGTACAGCGCGATGCCGGCTGCCAGGATGGATTTGCCGTTTTTGCGGGGAACCGCGATATAGGCTTTGCGGAAGCGCCGTCGCTCATTCTTGCGAAGCTTCCAGCCGAAAATGACGCAGAAAATGAACTTCTGCCACGGCTGCAGCACAATCAGCTCTTTAGTCTTGGCCCATTTGCCCTTGGTATGGGGCAGCAATTCGATAAACGCGCAGACGTCGTCCGCGGCGCCGGCGTCGAAGAAGTATTTGGACGTCTTCCTCTTCGCCGCTTCCAGGTCATCAAGATGGCGTTTGCACGCCAATTGGACCCACTTGCACGCGACTATCTTTCCCGCCACGACTTCGCGCGCGTAGCGATTTGCCGCCGTTACATGTGGATTGGCCATTGAACACGCTTACTTTCCTTTCTTGATGAACTTGGCGAATGGATTCGCTTGCGCCGTCTTCGGCACTGACACTTTGGACCGATCGGAGGGCGTCATGCCAAACTTACCGATCTGTGCCTCGTAACGTGCAATCATCGCTGCCGGCACCATCCACTTCATCTCTCGCAACTGGGCAAGCAACGATGCCGCCATCTCGAGAGCAAGACGATCCGAACGGCAAAGGACGCCGGGCGCCAGCAGGCCCTCAATTTCGAACCAGCATTTCTTCGCGTCCTCGCTCAGGCTCTCCGGCGGCTCGCCGATTTCGCCATTGGCCTCCGGCTCGCCCTCCCGATCCCGCCCGCGCTTGGGATTTTTGTCGAATGCGCCACGCATTTGCAGCACGTTAGATGGGGTTCTTGGCCTTGCCATAAGTCGCCCCTTTGGAAATTTTATTTTGTGGAAATGAAAAAAATACTAAGCTGACGGTCTGGCGGACGTTCGCCCCCATACTTTTGACTCCCCCTACCCCTGCGACGGGTCAGTGGCGGCGTCAGCGTCGCCGTCC
Organism: Collimonas sp. GW821-FHT02H07; assembly: GCF_059421505.1. Taxonomy (NCBI): domain Bacteria; kingdom Pseudomonadati; phylum Pseudomonadota; class Betaproteobacteria; order Burkholderiales; family Oxalobacteraceae; genus Collimonas; species Collimonas sp. GW821-FHT02H07. Next base: position 97,766 of record NZ_JBWKVC010000015.1, on the reverse strand, counting down.
TGGGACACCGAAGCCGCCCGTTCGTGCACCGGCTCTTGCGCTTCCTCGCAGTGCTCTTCGTGATGGTCGCCGCCGCGGCAGATCGCACATAGGCGACCGCGCCCGACGACGTCAAGCGCGCCAACATTGCGCGACCAGCGCTTCCGTTTCCATGCTTCCATGTATTAGTGCTTTGCTTTCCGTCCAAACCCGCCGTCTTCAGTCGCGGTTTTGATGTCATGATGGCGCTTGCACAAGGACTGCCAGTTGCGCAAACTGTCCCAGAACAGCGCCTTTGCTCTGGCGATAAGCCCGGCGTCGCCACTATCCAGCGCGTCTCGAAGCCGCGGCGGCGTAATGTGATCGACGACCGTGGCGGCAGTCACGACGCCATCGCGCGCGCAATGCGCGCAGAGCGGATGCGCCCGCAGGTAATGCCCCCGCGCGCGCGTCCAGGCGCTGGTGTAGCCTCGCTCGTGTGCGGTGCCACGTCGCTCTGCATCCGCCTTTTGTCTGGCGGCCGCATGCCTCGCACAGAAGCCAGGTGAATCAACTAACACGCCGCAACCCTGCCGGCATATCGACTTGGGCCTACGCGGCATGGACGCCAATCACCATAAAAACCTCTCGGATAAAAAAGCCGCTGCCACTATTCAATTTAAATAGGCGTCAAAAACGAAAACTGGACAACGTAGGTCATGAGAAAATTCCTGCTGCTATAGGAATCGATCTTCATCTGTTGAACTTACAGCCACAAGATTATTCCCGTGAGATAGAGCAACTTATCCCAATCAAATATTTAACAAAATGACACAGTTAATTGGTTTCATATTTACGGCACTTCTACTTCAAAGCGTGCATGCTCAAGACATCGATGGCCGCGACCAACGACTTGCCATGAATGTGTATTTCAAGCACATGGCAACAACTGCCTCAAGTACACAATTACAACGCTTCCTCGACGACGTCGACATAGTCCGGAAATCTAGAAGCTGCCCGCTAGAGGTAGTAATCGTAATCGGGCATGCCGATATAAGCGAAGGCAATCAGAAAGAGATTCAAGAACTTTCAAAGAAACGAGCTCTATATATTGAACGCCAACTGAATAATGAAGGCATCCCATCAACCCATGTTGCGATTTTCTCTCAGGGAGCTACTACACCGATAGTCGCACCATCCGACCAACGAAACGCTCGAGTCGAAGTGAAATTCAATGGAACAGAGTATTCAGGCCAGCCCTGCGACGACTCCATCGGTGACGTTCGCAGATTCCGGCTGAGTGAGCCGCGAAGAACTGCAATTGACCATGTTCGGAATTAAACTGAAATGTAAAAAGCCTCGAACCGGTGACGGTACGAGGCTTGCTAACTTCTGATATGTAGTAGTCGCGATCTGATCTGACATTCCCCGGTTTGACGTGTGCAGTTGTCAGGTCAAATTCAGTTGTTCAGTGTCGTGATTTTATCTTGCCAGGCCTCCTTTCCGTCAATAAGTGTTTGCATGGGCGTCCGACCGCAGCACATCTTTCCTTGATGTGTGCGGTCGTTGTTGTAATAAACCAGCCAGTCGTCGAGATCGCTTTGCAGCTCTTCAATCGAGCGATAGATCTTGCGCCGGAACGTGACCTGATAAAACTCCTGCAGAATGGTTTTATGAAAGCGCTCGCAGATCCCATTAGTCTGCGGATGCCGAACTTTTGTCTTGGTGTGCTCAATGTCATTGAGGGCCAAGTAGAGCTGGTAATCATGCGCTTCCGGCCTGCCGCAATATTCAGTGCCACGGTCGGTCAGCACGCGGATCAAGCCCATTTCCTGTTCTGCCAGGAACGGCAACACCCTGTCATTCAATAGATCGGCTGCGGTGATTGGCGTCTTCGTTGTATAGAGCTTGGCCGCCGCCCACTTCGAATACGTATCAACGAAGGTCTGCTGGTAGATACGCCCCACGCCCTTGATGGTGCCGACATAGAAGGTGTCCTGGCTGCCAAGATAGCCTGGATGAACCGTCTCGATCTCTCCGTGCGCCACGTCGTCTTCCTGCTTCCTCTCCAGCGCGACGACCTGCGCTTCGGTCAGAACCTCGCCAGTTTCGGCAACGTGCCGCTCCAGCGCTGAAAGACGCTTCTTGAACGATTCCAAGTCGCGCCGTAGCCAGACGGACCGTACACCGGATGGGGAAACAAAAATACCACGCTTACGCAGTTCGTTCGATACACGGACTTGGCTGAACGCCGGCTGCTCCAGGGCGAATTGAGCTACGGCCGCTTCAGTGGCTTCTTCAACGCGATTTCTGAGATTGGGCTTTCTACGGTTGGCATCAATCAGGGCATCCACACCGCCTGTTTCTACTGCCGTTTGATAGCGATAAAACGTGTCGCGGGAAAATCCCATCACCTTGCAGGCACGAGACACGTTTCCAAGTTCTGCAGCAAGATTGAGCAGGCCGACCTTGTGCTTGATGACATTCTGAGGAACACTACGCATGGGGTTACTCCTTGGCGCTTACGCGCTGGTTTAATAAAGATTCGCACCTCTATCAAACCGGGTAACCCCACCCTTTGGCAAGGCCTTACTGTCCGATCAAGTCGGAACTACTACATCTGATACTTGAGGAGATTCGCGCATTCCAGTGCTATCTGCAAAGTGACCGCGCCGCGAAAGAATCTACTCAAATATCCGCCATCAATATTCTGCAGTCGCAGTAATGACGTGTATCTAGAAATGAATTCTACCGGACGGAATTTTCCGGCGCAAGGAGCTTTGCATATTTTTCACATCAAATTTTTAGAAGTGTTCTCAAAGTCGCCCACGATTTTGATCAAAACCGCCCAACCTAATACATTCATCCAATTGAAGCGGCATCCACTTCCTTACAGGGCATTGGGTCAAGTCCTTTGCGAAGTAATAGCGCTTGCTTCCCTGAATCGCCAAGGCATTAATCTCGGCAAGTAGTTTCAAGTCGATACGCTGATTGGTCAAACCAGCTGCCAAACAGATAGTGGGAGCCAAGGGTAAGACCGAATATTTGGAGAAATTATCTGGCACGACAAACTCTCCACATTCAGCTGTCAATATTCCCCAAGAAGTTCCGCGCATTCTGAACCGTTCGCGATCCATTCCCATAGTGATACTAATCCCGGCCATCATGCGCCCTGGCAGGGTACCATCCGGCTTAACGAATACGACTCCCTTAGATTCGAGTATCTCTTGACTATCCTTTCCCAGATCTTGCTCGGGCAGGATCCCATAGATGGGCACATCCTGCATCGGATTGGCGTTCCGGCTGAACCTAAGATGCCAAAGCAAATATAAATCGGTTACTGCCTGATTCATGGTGTCGGTCAAATTCATAACAGATCGGTCGACGATTTTTTCAGCCACTTCCTGAAATCTGTTCTCTATATCTACCATCAATCCATGTTCTGCTTTTTGATCCCATACTCGACTCGCACAAAAGTACGGATTCTTAGTGCCGAACTCAACACATCCAGATTGACCCAATCTACGCACTTGGACTCCGCTCCGCTCATTCACGAAACGATTCATGCTCGCTCGAGGAAAAATATGCTGATTGATCGTGAGCCTGTGAGGGTTACCCTTCTGCGGCATTTCGAGTCTTTTCGTTTTCGGATATTGCATGCTGCTCTCTATTTGCAATGGCCACTGATCTGCTATCAGTAAAGGGGCGAGGCACTAAGACTTGACTGCTGAACCTCAACAGGAAGTTGATAGATTTCGACAAGTCCTTGCACTACGTTCCTGAACCATTCTGGTGCTGTTGGACTAACACGGATACTCTCGACTACTTTTGAAATATCAACTTTCACTTGCACCACAGGAGGGCCCTCGTCACGAATATCAGTAACAAGTTTACCGTCGACCCTTGCCGGCCAGACGATAAAACGCAATTCACGCTCATGAGAAAATGATGCGCGCTTGTGAATGAACGGCGTTATCACGTTCGCAGTCGACATGTAATGTTCGTCGTAGTTGACGTAATTCACCATCGAGGGGTAGACCCATTCGGGGAGTTGCTCCCTGAGAAGTTCATATCGAGTTTGAACGCAAATCGCCTCACTCGATTGACTGTAGAGCCTCCACATTCCTGCTGACTCGTGTTCGTTCATGTGCCAGCAGCTTACATACACCTGTTTGATAACGGTTCTTCGGTGATCTGCCCTCAACTTGAATAGTTCGCGTATTGTGTCGTCCGGCACTTGCCTCCACCCCTCAAGGTCAGGGTATTGCTGCCGAAATGCGAGGATTCGATCGGCCTCGTTTGCATTAAGTGCGCCCACAGACCCTTCAAACGGATCACCCAAGTGATCTGCGCGCGGAAAAAAAATCTGCTTCGTTTGCAACAGCGACACAAATTTGGATAAATCCATATATCGCCACAGCATGACGTTGTCGGTGGGCGGGACACAGCAATCCGGTGGGAGCGGTTTTGTCACGAGTTCATTCCCTGTAAATTTGGTATTTTTATGCCAAAATGGCACGAGATTCGAGCTGCCAACTTAACGGATACATAGTTAAAATTTTTGGGTACCAGCGCGCGAACGCACTCCAACGTGAGGGGGGCGTCGACTCACTTTTCTGAGAGGCTGCCATATCCCCGACCTTTCACTTTGTCGGATGCCGTTATAGTTTATGTAAAGTAAGTGCAAACAATAGAATTCAAACCGACCAATCTACGTAAAATTACTCCAGCTAAAGGGAACGTATTCCAAATCTTGAATGCTCATTGAAACGATATTAAATTTCAAGCTAGACACCATGGACATTGATACTGGATCCTCTTCGTGCACTCCGTCCGGCAGCTTTTTCGCAGGTTCCAATTGAGGAAATGTTGCTGCCGAAATGACTCCAAAATTGAAATACAAATATCTTCCGGGAAATCCAAAATACTCCTGACGATACAGGGCGTAAAATTTGGAACTCATCTCTTTATGCATTCCAGAAAGATGATTTGCTTCAGACCAGTCGACGTCTGAAAATTTATGTTTTCCAAGGACATACGATAATGGAAAGACGGTAAATCGATTTGGCCAATTTGTACTGAGTGCAGCCAGCGAAAGAGACTCGATATACTCGTCACGATAATTGATCTGCAAAAGCGCATTTCGAAATCTATAGGCAGCTACGTTACTGTATTTCATATTAGGTTGCCCCAGCAGCTCAACAACTTTACCCTGGAAGGTATAGGGTTGAATCATTTCTAATATGTTGCGTGGCGCTGCCCGATAGCCAAATTTCTTCGGAAAATAATGATAATAAATAGATGGCAAAAAACTCAACGCCTTTTGCGCTGCTGTAACGAGCTGAGTTATGGGATCCATCGCTCTCCGTAAAAGTGCAATCAAACGATTTTCAATTGGAAACCGATTCTTTTGACAAGATAACGGCTAGATGTCCCACATCGTTTACGTCGATATTTGAGTTGAAGGCATGCGCCGTAATCGTGGCTGGTAGAAGTATGTCAGAAAACGTAGTGGAGCAAAGCAGTTCGTTGGCTGCCACGCCATTGCTGTCAGTGTTGGTCGTACTGGCGGAAAACTGGACCTTATCGGACGGTACGATTTGCCACGTGACAGGATGACCAACAATGGGTGCCCCATCTGCCCAAGTGTATATTGCCCGAATCAAGTGGCGCTGCGAAACCCAAAGGACCTCACCATCGATAGAGCGCAACGTGAGCTGGGCCTGTCTCTGAGGCGGCGGCACACTCGGTGCCTTGTCGGAGATATTCATGTCAAGTTATTTTGGAGTGAGCTGATGCCACTTATGGAACGTACTGCTCAATCTCCGCCAACGACGGATTATTGTTTTCGATGTAGACTTTTAGCTTATCAAAATCTTCCGCCTTGAGAACTTGAGATTTTGGCTCAAATTTTACAATTACATCGACCCGCGTATTAGCATTGACAGTCGATGGCACAGCGGCTATGGGCCCCTCCCAGGACTTGATGCCCCCGCTCGTAGTAGCTATCTTAAGAGTCGCATTGGCAGTTTCATCCTGCTTCTGTGATAATTTTAGTCCCTCAAAAATGCTGTTGAAATTAGCATATTTTGCATCCTTCATTTGTTCAATCCGTGGCCAACGAGGGCCGCCTAAGTAAACTGCGCTATACATCACTTTGGCCTTGATAGGGTCTACTCCGGCAGCGAGCATTGCATTGTAAAAGGCAAGATGTACCTGTTGCCAAGGCCGCATTTTTTGATCGCACGCGACATCATGAATAACCGAGGCCTGCCGATACGCTCCCTCGTATGGGCCACCGATGAACGACCACGCCGCTTGCGGAATCGAAGCGCCATCGACTATCCATCCCTTTGGAGCATCCCATCGAACTGAGGTCTGATCAATGTACGCAAAGGGCTCCATCAACTCCATCCGCCGATTGTCGCCCAGCCATTTCGCGACAACATCTCCGATAAAGACACCGTAGTCGCCAGCTCTGCTTCCCCCGGCGAACAAAAAAAGCAACGCGAATATGGCGATTCGGACACGTGTAATACTCATAGTAATTCTCCCGAAAAAAACTGTTGTTTTAATTCGAAGCAAGAAATACCTTACAGCAACTACCATCATAGATCATTGCTGGTAAACCAAGCAAAATTTCACTCCGCTGAAAATTGCTCTATTAGCAACTCATCGATTGCAACCTGAGCGAAATGATCTAAATCTTTCAGCTTTGTGATGATTTTTGCCTTGTAGTCGTGCAAGGTGCTTTTGCTGATATTGGTTTTCTCCGCGACAGTTTTGATCGACATTCCCCGCTCAAAATACGACCTGATGACCATCTCACGTGCGATGCGGGTCGACAACCCCGTAAAGGTACAGAGCGCCCATTGTCCCAGAGTTGCAATCGCTTCTCGATACTCCTGAAGCATCTTCCCTGGACTGCCACAACACTGGCATTCTTCGAATCGGGGCGAATAGCGCGCAACGATACATGCGCGATGCAGGGAGTCGATTTTTTCGACCTGCGCGCGAATCATTCCAGACTGACCTGCTCCATCGTTTGAAACCAAACCCTTTCCTGACCCAACAATGCCAGTCCTCATGAGTTTCGACATTGGCGACAGCGCATACTGTTGTGATGAATAATTGAATGCGAATATCAGCGCTTCATGGCTGTTTTTGAATAATTGGGTGGCGTCGCTCATTGATTACCTCGTAATTGGTCGGTACTTGTCTATATTGGTTCAGGTGACTTACGCAGCAATTTTTTGCAGTTCTTCCATGATCCGGAAGTCCTTGATCAAGTCGCGGGCATAGGCGGCCGTCATCTCAATGGTCTCGGCGCGCATGCGCATCAAGCAGCTCCGGGCCGCCTCGGTATCAGCTACGAATACCGGCGCCGCATACTTGAGCTTGTTCGCTAGCTGGCGCAACGGTTCCAAGCCCAGCTGCCGACCGGCGCGCCGCTCGTGAATCTCGTACGCATCGACGACGCCCATGATGGCAACCGGCGAGTCGTACCAAACCCCATCGTTGTGATCGCGGAACACAGCCTGGCCGCGGGTGGTCGTGTCGATGGTGCCGTCTTGCTCCAACTGGTCGACAATGGCCAGCAGCGGATCGAACACCGCCCTAACCTTCCACGGCTGCATCTTCAGCTTGATGTTGTCGCCCAACGGCTTGGCCCGATAGGATTTGTTACGCTTCTTCGTGGCCGCCATTACTTTTCTCCGATAGAAACTGTTTGACCTGCTGGATTGCCGCGCCGCTCGTCACCGCAAACCCGTCGAATCGCAGTAACGTCCAGCCCAGGCACGCCAGCGCGTTGTACTTCTCCATGTCGGCACGTACGCCGGTGCCGCGGGTATGTCGACCTTGTGTCCAGATACCGCCCTCGATCTCAACTGCCAGCTTCCGACCAGGCCAGGCGAAATCGATTCGCCATTTGCGCACTGGATGAAATTTATGCTCCCGTGTTGTCGTCGGCAACTTCAGTGCCCGCACCTGAAAATTGAACAGCTCCTCAATGGCGGATGGCGCGCGCGGCCGGCGCGGGCGTTTGTTGGCTGCCGGCGCCTGATGCGCGAATTGGCATTTGCCCTTTGGATCCATCTTGATCGGCAATTTCATGGTGCTGGCCCATCCAGACGCTTTGCCTTCATGTTGCGGGCGGCGTCCAGCGCGGCCTTCCTGTTTTCAGGTGAAACCTGCGCTTTCGGTTCGGAGACCGCTGGCGGCTTCGATGTGACCGCTTGGCCAGAGACAATGATGGGAACGACGCCCCCGTTGTCGATCACCGCCTGCACCCGTGCCTTGAATGTGAAAGCTGACTCGCCCGGATAGGCCTTCAGCCCGAATTCAGCACCTTTGGCTGCCACCGACTGCTCGCTGGCGAACCAAGCACCGTGCGACGCAGGCTTAGCAACATTGCCACGCTGCTGCTCGTTGCGGCACCAGTTGCGCCATGTCGCGTCCCAGTCGCTCTTGCAACCCTTCTGCCCCGGAATCGCGATCCAGTGATCCCTGAACTTGTCACCAATCATCCGAATCTCGGCTTCCGACCACTGCGGCTCGATCTCCAGAGCTGCCTTGGCATGCTTTCCCAAAAGCTTCCAGTCGGAGGGCAAGCGGGAACCGCGTGCCACCTGACGATTCTTTGATGGTTCTTTTTGGTTCCTTACGGTTCCGTGTCCCGTTTTTGGGACTGTCTCCACGGAAAAACGGGACTGTTCAACGGGAAAAACGGGACTGTCGTCATCCGTTTTCGGGACTGTCCCGTTTTCGGAACCGTCCCGTTTTTGGGACTCTTTGACAGACCCGTTTTCTGGGCTGTTAGACAGTCCCGTTTTTGGGATAGTCCCGTTTTCGGGATTCTTCAGCATGTACACGATCACCTGCGCACTTAGCCCACGGCGCAGGCCGGTGTCGACGATATAGCCGGCCTCCTTCAGGCGCTTGATGTTCTCAAGTACGGTCTTACGATCCTGGCATGTCGCTTCAGATAGATACTGCACCGACGGCCAGCAGGTCATATCGTTGTTGGCGCAGTTCGCCATCGCGACCAGCACAAACTTCGCTGTGGAGCGCTCAACCTTCAGCTTGAGCGCCCATGTGATCGCCTCGACACTCATAGCGCAGCTGCCGTTCCACGAAGATATGCAATCAAGTCGGCATATTTCGGAACAAGCGTCTCTGCCCGGAACGAGCCACCGCTAGTCATCTCAAGTCGAATGGCATCCGGCAGATTCTTTGGCGTGGCGCCTTCAATATGCTTGGCGGTCGCTTTCTTCTTCCCCGCCAGCTGAGCAGTGTGAACATGCTCGGCAATCACCTCGCCGGCCTTCTCGCCATGTGTCTTGACGATTTTGACTGCGTTACTCGCTGATACCATGCCGCCGTCAACAGCCGCCTGGACATCGCTATTGGACTCGGCCAAGGCCAACATGTCCTTGATATGCTGCACAGATTTCCCGACGCGATCCGCGATCGCCTTCTCTGTCCAACCAAACCCGATAAGCTTGCGATACTGGCGCCCGAGTTGCAACGGCGTAAGTGGCAAACCCGAGGCGCTTGTGATCATGTGCGCCACACGATCGGCATCATTGCCGCGGAACTGTCGGCAGTCCAACGCGACAACCTCTGCGCCGGCAGCAATGGCATCCAATGCAGCCTGGCGCCGATGGTGGCCATCGACCACGACAATGCGGCCAGCGTCTACCCGCACGTCTAGCGCCGGTAGCGTCGTGCCGTTTCGATATGCCTGAGCGATCGATGCGACACGATCAAGATCTAGCGGCCGAGCGTTGAAACCCTCCTCCACTTCCATGATCCGCGGATCAACTGCGAAATTTGTAGTCTTGCTCACGCCGGGAAGCTTGTTCTCGGCCATGACTTTGAGGGATACAGCTGGTTTCATTTCCATGTTCATCCTTTGAATGGTCGTTATTTGGGAATTCCAAGCTTTCGATGGGTGTCATCGATATAGTCAACAGTCCTTCGGTCCATCTCCTGCCGACTGCCACCGATGCATTGGTCATGTTCAAAATGGCAGCCAACAATGCCGGGCCGCGTACAACAGAGCGGAAAAGTTGCAAGGTAATGAGCCTTCTTTCTGGCCCCTTTACCGTCCTGGTATCGATTGCTATGGGCAACCTGGGAGAAACTTTCAATTCCGCAGCGCGCGCACGGCAAGGTAGCAACCCGCTTGTAGTGCGCCAGTTCGATTGCCTTCGTAACCTTCGCGTGAGTTTTCAGCCGCTTTGGCTTCTTCTTGGATCGCTTGAACGAATTCCGCGACAACAAACCCGTCATACCGCGGGACATCGGCGACCGCCTCATGGGCTTGGTGCTTGGCTTGATGGCGCTACGCTTCATTCGCCCTACTCCAGTCGGAAATGAGGCGAATTTGCCAAGAATGTGAACAATTGATTCGTGCGCTGTCGGACGCTGGCACTTGGCTATAATCATCCGCACCATGACAAACTAAGCCGGTATGAAAATGGATCAGATCGCTCTGGCTTGCCCGAAATGCAGGCAACCTGTTCTTCAACTCGCTACCAGTTCGCGTCCTATACAGGAAAAGCGGCTTAGCTGCCCCTATTGCAATCGACTGACGACACTCGGCAAACTCACGACCGATAGCGGCGTAACGTTCCAGATGCACATGCGCAAGTTTTCTCCTGTAAAGCCCGTAGCGACATATCGACGCAGGAAATAGCACTGGCACGGCAGCCGCGCGCCTCTGCATTTTGAAACATAAAAATGCGCCACTCATGCGCGCCTTTGCTCGGTCAAGGCCACTGCTTTCAGGCATTGAATACACTTGCCGTACTGGGTCAATTGCTTAACAGTGATGCGCTTGCCGCAGACGCAATGTCTGCGTTTGAGCGAAATCGGCGGCTTGCTCGTGGCCGTGGCCTGTCGGAACAGGTATGTGCTCGATGGGTTCGCGCCAATCATTCGGCCACCAATATCCGTCGGGTATTGAACGAGCACTTTGTCGGAATATCGCACTCGCCGAACCAGCACAGAAGCCAAACCCGATCCGGAGCTGCACACTTCGAATCGCATAGCCCGTCGTACCGGCGCCACATTTTCCCGACATACACTCCGCTCGGGAACGATCCGGAATATTCGGCGAGGCCGGCGAATGTGGCCGCGCTCATCACGGCGTGAGAGTCATCTAGCAGAATCGAGGTTGCTGCCGGCTGACGCCAGTGGCGGCCAATTGGGTCGGTGATCGGTGGGATATAGTTACTCATACTGGCGCCACCATGCAAAGCATTAGCAATAACAAACCGTAAGCCGCAGCGGCCCGAAGAACATGCAGCAAACCCCTCATCGCTGAACCTCCCGCGCGCGACGTGGATGGCAGATCTTGCCGAGGAACGACTTGGCGCGGATCATGGCGCCAATCATGCGGCCAACGTGCTTCTTCATCTCGATGGCCTCATCGATTTCCTTCTTCGCCAGCTGGAGCGTCACCAGATCGGGATTCTCGATGACCTTCGCACACGCCTGGTGCGCCTCCGAATCTTCCTTGATGATGCTGGCCAGGTCGTTGATGTGAAACTCACCCTGCTCCGCCGCATCCACGCCTGTGACACACAGGCCGTCGTGCGCCAGGTACTCATTCCAGAAACTGATTTTCAGATCGGCCGGCAACGCTGCAACCACAGACGGGAGGAAATTGGCGTTCAGCAGGTTCTTGTCGTCCGTCACGTCGTCCAGCCAGCGCCAGATCCGTGTCGCATTGGCCTTCATTCGGTTGTACTCATCGGAGCTGTGCGAATCAAAGCGGACACCAGTACGGATCGGACCGCCGATGCGATCGTGCGCTTTCACTATCTCGTCAGCAATCGTCGCGTTGCTCATACCGGATCGCTTCTTCCATACATTGATGTGGCGGGACAAGGAGGCAATCGCGCTTTCATGTGGATCAAGGAACATGATTTTTTCTCTTACAGGAGCTAGACTTTGGTTAAGGGAAATCGCTTATAGAACTTGAGAATTGACTGAAGACCAGGCACAACAGAACACCGGCGCGAACGCACTAGTCACAAAGGGACTTGTGGCCGCCCATCAGTGAAATTTTGCGTTTGATCAAACTCCTATTTGTCGGGCGGGCCAAAAGCTTCTTCGTTCAGTTCGTAACGTGTTACTGCTCCTGATAGAGCTTTTTCAACTGCCCTACAGCGTCGTGCTGGGACGATGCCTCTTGCAACCCACTTTTGAACCGCTTGAGGGCTGACACGAACGAGCTCGCCAAGAGCTGTTTGGCTGCCGGCAAGACGCACCGCTTTAGCAATTCCACGTTCCATAATTTCGCCCATTAAATTTTACAACTACAGGTTACAGAAATACCAAAGTAATTACAACTTAAAATTGCAGTGCGTGTTACAACGTTTGCTTGTAATCTCGCGAAGATGAACACAATGGCCAACAGAATTGCAGAAGCTCTTGACAGGAAAAACGGCGGGAATCAGTCCGAGATGGCTAGATACGTCGGCGTGAGTCCTCAAGCAGTTCAGAAATGGATTGCGGGCGAATCCGAACCTAGAGGGAAGAATCTCGAGTTGGCCGCGCAGTTCTTGGGTACATTACCTGCAACGCTAAAATTTGGCGACGTAGTGGGTCAGGCGTTCCCAAAGGACTATAGAGACGTAGTGGTCTTCGATCCAGATAATCAAGATCACGTTGAAATTCGGAAAGTGAAATTGAAACTGTCAGCTGGAATAACGGGATTTGCAACTGAAACAGCGGAGGATTTCGGTCGACCAATCAGTTTCCGGCGCGAATGGCTCATTAAGAAAGGCTACTCTGCAGAAAAATTAATTGCGATTGATGTCAAAGGTGACAGCATGGAGCCAACCATGTCCGATGGTGATACCGTAGTGATCAATACTGCCGACACTATTCCTAAAAACGGAGAGACGTTTGCCGTTAATTATGAGGGAGAAGGTGTCGTGAAACGCATGGCGCGTGATTTCGGTCGTTGGTTTTTATCTTCAGACAACCCAGATCAACGCCGATACAATCGTCAGGAGTGCAGCACTGGGACCTGCATCATTATTGGTAAGGTCGTCTTGCTGCAACGAGAAAATATTTAGGATTGTCGAAAAAATTCTGCCCACCAAGATCGGTGGGCATTTTTACATCAACTGGCCCAAGACAAATACATTTCCCCTAAGGTACCCGTTTCCATGACTTGTGCCACGAAGCTACACGTCGCATTTTTCAAAAAAAGGGGAGTGTTATGGAGTAAGCGACAATTACAGGGTATAAAACAATAGATGTGTTAAAACGATACGCCTACCTACGTGCTGAAGGTCTAGCACATAAGTATGACGGCGGATCAACTGACTTGTTGATGACGGTCAATCAAATGCATCAATTGCGTCTAATAATATATGCACTTCAGTATAAGGATTGAGAAGATATGGCTCAAGCATGTTTGCTTGAGCCGCAGCTTTGGTCTGCTTATTCATATCTATGGCATTCATCTTTGCAATCCCAATATTTCCATCAATTAAGTCAAAAATCTTCTTTTCTCCCTTGTCATATTTTGGAATCCCGATCTTCGTCAGCTCTTTTTTAAGTGGGCTACTATTCATCAGATCAGTATAGCTTGCGTAAGAAGCGGAGTTCTGCACAAAATGTAAAAGTATCCATAATTCGAAACATATATTCGAAATTGCAACATTTATCCCATGCCGCCTTGCTAAGCGCATAGCTTTTCCGTGTAATTCATTAGAATACTTCGCAATCGATTCTCTATCATAAACTACCCAGAATACGTCATCAGTCGGACAATTTCTCCGATTTTTATGGTCGACAGCTTCCTGAACCAATTGGACTGGCGTATTCTTTTTCGTTTCCTCTAATACGATTAGTTCTCGACGACGATCCCCATCATAAAATTTATTTAGATATTTTTTTATATATGTTGGTTCAGTTTTCTCACCTTCACAATAAATGTGCATCTGCGGAAGTACCTTGCGTTTGGGCTTATTTAGCTCTTTTGGCATTAAGACGCCTCCGAAGCGTGATTTTCAATATTAAGAAGTGCACTGCTTTCACGAAGCAAGCGAGAAATGGCTCCATAGTTCACTGATGGTAAAGCCCCAAAGCGGCCATCGTCATACCAGTCAGCGAAGGGACTTGTTGACTTTAGAACATTTTTATCATATTCATTGAGACTATAAATTTCACTTTGCCCTTCGTGCTTTTCAACAAACCAAATTTGATCCCGCCTCATAATACTGGGCGACATTAAATTGAAGCTATGAGTAGAAAATATCAATTGAGAATTATTGATGTTAACTTCTGGATCGTTGAACAATTTAATTATTAGCTCTGCAATATGTGGATGATAGCTTGCATCAATTTCATCAACAATTAGTACAGCGCCAGTTTGAAATGCTTTTAACAAAAATGGCAACATTGTGAAAAGCTTCTGGGTACCCATCGATTCTTCGCTGCGCTTAAACTTCTTGATTGCCCCATCTTCCATTTTGTGGCCAAAAAAATAATCTTTTTTGGTTCTCGCAATAATTCTATCTCGGAGATGTTTGGGAAAATTCTCAGGAATTAAATCCGTAGGCAATGGGTCGCCATCTTTTTGTTCAATCTCATTAATTCCGGTATCAACATTGCAAAGAAAATCAGAAGCCAGTCGCAAAACACGCGGATCTTCATACAAAGGACCAAAAACGTCCTCCATGCTGCCATGGAACATAAAGTTGCTCCATATGTAGTCATATATCGACCGCATAACTTCAGACGACCCAGCACTATTACCGGCCTTTGCCAAGTAAGAATTATTCTTAAAGAAAGGTATTTTTCGTGACTTAGCTTTATACAAGCCACCAAAATACATATCATTCCAGTCGGCGTGAGGTTCTCGCTTGAACAAAATCGCTTTAGAGCGAGATGGGAAGAATTCTAGAATCTCATCCAAAATTTCAAAATTGTTGAATGATACTGAATAACGATAACGTTTCTTGTCGGTATTAATAAATTCTAAAGAGAATCTAATTGGAGCATCTAAAGTATCCGTGGACAAAAGATACGGCTCATAGCAACGAATCTTTTCTCCATCTTTTAGATCGCCACTACTGCAAGCGACATATCTCAGTGCGCTAAAAGCACGCAAGAAATTTGACTTACCAGAGGCATTGGCACCGTAGATAGCCGCACTCCTAAGGACACCAATTTTGTCCTCGGCAGGAAAGACAACATTGTCCGCCAAGTGTCGTTTAGGGTTCTCCACGTGCATGCTGAACACTTGCTCGTTCTTGATCGAACGGAAGTTCTCTATAGTGAAATCAATAATCATAACAACTCCAAAATCCTCTATAAACGTCGTTTTCGGCTTTTTTCTCCGAAAACTAAAGATTAACACTAAATTTATCGCCCTGTAAGAGTCGAAGTGTGTGTGGGGGGGGGGCTCTTGTTCAAGGTGTCTGAGGTAAATCACGGATCAAGTAGTCTCCACGGACAATATAGCCAAAAGGCAGGATCACTCTTAAATCGCATTTTTTACACTGCTCGCCTTCACACACGTCTGCGGCTCCTAGATAGACCATCATTTTTCATCTTTCTATGCCCTCCCCCGAATCGGTCGGTATTAGCAACGCCTCGCCCTCCTTCGATCCAATCTAGTTACAGGAAGTGACATCACAATTCCGCCATTCATTTTGTTTCCGGTTTCAATATAAATTGAATTACAACTTTAAGTTGCTATCAACACTTTTTAAGTGTAACCTTTGGTTGTAATTGATTGAGGCTGATCTTGATACCAGACACAAACCCACGGAGCAACCACATGAGCAATGCGGCATTGGATGTAACTCAAATCGCTGAATTTCAGCGGAAACAGGTCCAGCACTCAAGGAACG
The DNA here is from genome assembly GCF_059421505.1 of Collimonas sp. GW821-FHT02H07. Classification (NCBI taxonomy): domain Bacteria; kingdom Pseudomonadati; phylum Pseudomonadota; class Betaproteobacteria; order Burkholderiales; family Oxalobacteraceae; genus Collimonas; species Collimonas sp. GW821-FHT02H07. The sequence continues at coordinate 81,924 of NZ_JBWKVC010000015.1, read as the reverse complement.
ACGCCGACACGGCGCGCCTGGACTGGTGCGAGGCAAATCTAAATCACTGCGGCTGGATTGGGACACGAGTTGTCATCGAAGACCATGCCGGCGAATCCGATAGTGCAGCGACCTTTCGCCGGGCTGTTGACATCGCAATGGAGCGCGCACCGATTTCGCTGGGCGAAGTTTCCCGAATCGACGGCCGCGTGGCTGCGCTGGGCGCCCCTGCCGTCGATTTGACCGCCCTCCGCTACGAAGCGCTGATCGACCTGGTTACAGGCAAGGATGCGCAGCAATTTCTAACGGATATGTGCTGGGATGGCAGCGCACCATCGCGCAAACAGCTAGAAGCCAAGCTCGACAAAATGATCGAGGCTGCACGATGAGCGCGACCGGCACAACAATCATACGCATTCGCGAGCGCGTTCTGTCGATCCTGGCGGACGAACTGGCTCATCCGGGCGAACCGCTGGATGTCAATGTCCCAATCAACACCTTAGGTGCCGATTCGCTCGATGCGATCGAACTTACGATGGAAGTCGAGTCCGAATTCAAGATCAGCTTCTCGGACGACGAATGGTTCACGGCCGAAATGACCGCAATGCAAATCGTCGAGCGCGTAGTCGCAAAGGTGGCCAAATGATCTGCCGCCTCCGCGCCGATTACGGCAACAACAACGTGGTGGTGATACAGGCCATCGGCCAGCCCGCCCAACTCGAACAGGCCGCCTACGATCGCGGCGCCCTTGGTGTCACTGTGATGGTGCTGTCATGAAGCGCTACTGCATCGGCTTCGCCCTCGGCGCACTGACCATGTTTCTGGCCGTGCTGTACCTGGCAGCGACCGCCCCGCCGGCTCGCTCCTCCCCGATGAAAGCCGCCTGCTATCGGGTGGTCACATGAAGCTCGACGACTTCTTCCGCTTCTATGGCGTGTACCGCCGCGCGGGCAACTCAATTTTTACAGCAGTCCACCTGGCGCGCCGCCGCGTTTTCGGCTAATCGCGCTCAGCCATCACCAAAGGATTATTCAATGTTCTTCAAAAATCTTCAGATCTACCGCATTCCCGCGCCGTGGCCTATTTCTGCCGCGCAGCTGGAAGCCTTCCTGGCGCCGCACGCATTCGCCAAGTGCAGCAGCCTGGAACTGCAAAGCAAGGGCTGGTTGTCGCCGCGCGACAACGGCTTGCTGGTGCACACCGTCAACCGCCAGATGATGATCTTGCTGGGGATGGAAAAGAAGCTGCTGCCGACCTCCGTCATTAACCAGGTGGTCAAGGAACGCGCCGCCGAGATCGAGGATCAGCAAGGCTATGCGCCTGGCCGCAAGCAGCTGAAAGACCTCAAGGAGCAAGTCACCGATGAGCTGCTTCCGCGCGCCTTCGGCATCCAGCGAAGCACCTGGGTCTGGATCGATCCGGTCAACGGCTGGCTGGTGATCGACGCCGGCAGCGCATCGGTCGTCGACGATGTTCTGAAGCTGATGCTGGCATCCGTAGATGGCTTGCAGATTTCCGGCCTGCGCACTGTCCATTCGCCGTTGTCCTCGATGACAAACTGGTTGGCAGCCGACGAAGCACCCCACGGCTTCACCGTCGATCAGGACACCGAGCTGCGCGCTGCAGGCGAAGGCAAGGCCACGGTGCGGTACATCCGTCACACCTTGGAGGCGGACGACACCCGCCGCCATATCGCGTCCGGCAAGCAATGCACGCGCTTGGCGATGACCTGGGCAGACCGTATTTCGTTCGTGCTGACTGAATCGCTTGCGATCAAGCGCATCACGCCCTTGGAAGTGCTCAAGGAAGGCAACGATACGAGCAGCAAGAACGAAGACGAACGCTTCGACGCCGACATGATGCTGATGACAGCCGAGCTAAACAAGATGTTCGCCGATCTGGTTTTTGCACTTGGCGGCGAACCGATCATCGGCGCGTAACCAGTACCTCAAGCTGACCAATTACCAATATCAAAACCCACTAGAAGGAATGCAATGAACGCCAAAAATCAAAAACATACTGTCGCCCGCATGCTGGACCTGGTGCTGGAGCATACCAAACTCAAGAATGATGCAGCGCTCGCCCGCGCCCTTAAAGTGGCCCCGCCGGTCATCAGCAAAATCCGCAACGGTGCGCTGCCGCTCGGTTCTTCGATGCTGGTCAGACTGCATGAGTACACCGGTTTGAACACACGGAAAATCAAAGCTCTGGCAGGAGTCACCGCAACATGAACTTCACCAGGACATTTACGGATTCCGGTGATTTCAAGGCCATGAGATCAGCGGAATCCTTTCTCAAAGAACGTGGCTTCTCGGTTGGGCGAAGCCAACGGGATTTTCCTCGCGGATTGATGTTCGGCGATTTCGACATTCCGAAATGGCGCAACATCGACGACGAGGAAATCCGAGAATTACACGGTCGGATGACCGGTGAAATGCGAAAAGGGCCTGTGACTATCATCATCTTCCAAGAAGCCCCTCCTGAGGCCATAGCTGCTGTCGCACTAGCCAAGAATGACCGCATCCAAGAGGTTCAGATTGCGAGGATCGCATGAATGCGCTATCACGGGGTCCCTATCTCAACATTGAGAACGTCATAATTAGAAAATATTACAGCGAGGTGTTGTCTAACATTTTGGCAAAATATTCTCTCTGGTGTCGGAAATTGCACGCCAGGGTCCGCAAAATCTTGCTCATACTTTCGTATAGCGGCACTAACAAACCCGAACTGGTCGCGAAGATCGAGCAAGGCAATCACCGCTCCTGCAGTTCCAATCTCATGTACAGGAATTGCGCTCAAAGCACCAACAATGCTGGCGACAATCGACTCGTCATAGGTCGCGTAGCGCAAGTTTCTATTGATTTTTTCGCCTTCGTAAATTGCGTGGATGGTCTTTGCTCGATTGTGCGCTGCTGTACATATCGCAAATATTGCTTTTCGCTTATCAGCTGCTGCTTGCCGTTGCAGTTTCAGCGAGTTGATAAGGGCAGCGCGCGCCTGCCGCTCCCCGAGAATATATGCGCCAGCGATCGCCGATATTGCACCAAATGCCTGCACCCAAGCCGCCCAATCAGCACTTTGTTTAGGCGGATGAGTAAAAAATGCCGTGGCCAGCACACCTGCGACAAAACCACCAACAAGCATCCAAATTATTTTTTTCATATTGAGCCCCTTATTGCAGGAATCCTACCATGACCACAAACCCTATAACGCACACCGACGAAGCCGCATTATTAGACGATCATGCCGTCGACCTGGTCGCCAAAGCTATGAAAGGAAAGTTGCGGATTAAGCGTCAGCAGGGCTTCGGCGGCTGGCATGACATCAGCCAATGCTCCGGCGAAGGCCTGGCCGAACTGCTCCTCGGTGCCGTCGCCAAGGGCGACCCCGTCGACGTCGCCAACTTCGCAATGATGCTGTTCTGCCGGCACGAAGAACACGATGCCCTCAAGGCGGCACACGCCAAAGTCGTAGCGGATACGGTCTCTTGCGCCGCACAGTGGGCGGAATTCCCTGCCAAATGCCCTATCACGCGCCGCGACTTTTTCATGGTGATCGGGCATCCGGAGCTGGGGATGGTACCGACATACGGCGGCCCGTACGATAGCTACACCATTCCTGAAATGGAAGGCGAACCGACCGAGCAGTTTCACGAGCGCGCGCTTTTCGTCCGCCGATACGACCACGACCGGGGCCATTGGGTTGACAACGAAGATCTCCCGATGCGGGTAATCAGCGAAACCTCGCTGCAGGGTCTTCAGGAAGGCGGCCTGTAATGGCCTGCGAATATATCCGCGAGCACTACGGCGTGCCGGCCGAGCTTGGCCGAGGCGTCACCGTGTACGGCAAACACGGCGTCATAGCCGCTGATGCCGGCCACTATATCGGCGTGGTATTCGATGGCAACAAACCCCATCACATCAGCAATTGCCATCCGACCGACGGTGTTCAGTACGGCGCCATTCGCACCATTCCGCAGCCAAGCCCTGGGAGCATTGCATGAGTACAACCCTCAACAAAGACGACCGAATCACGCTCGCACTGGAGGCGGAATGCTGTGACTTATACCAAGCATTCCAACCAATTTTAAAGGGCTGGATCAAATCAGATAACAACGCCGTTCGCTATGGCGCAGTTACGCTCAGCATTGCAGAACTAGCCGGACTGCCAGTGGATCGCGCTCGCCGACTATTACGTGCCGCTGAACAGGAAGGCAGAGTTCTTTCATATAAAGCGTATGAAGGTGCGGTGATCCAGTGGTGGCCTATTGGACTACATGCAAAGCTTTCAGAGAGACAACTATGAGCAACGGACTCCGCCAGCCATCCGCAGGCCAAACCATCGATACGCTGATCGTAATCTTCACGATGGCCGCATTGGCGCCCTTCTATTCAACGCTTCTATGGAGCCAATTTTATGAATGACCAACAGAGGATGCTTTCAATCCTGAAAGATATACCGCACGAGTATTGGTGCGCAGAGTGTATTCGCGCAGCCGCCGATCCAGATTTAACTCGGACTATGCTATCGGTCGCGATAGTCAGGGAATCGAAGTTGCTGAAGCGGATCGAATATCGAGACTTCGACCCAATGTCGGAGTCGCAACAGGTCACCACCAAAATCAACCCTAGCAAGAGTTCCGAGGGATTTAACGATGACAGGCAGGCCAGTCCCCTGGAACAGTGGCAACTCGTCCCGAAGGAACCTACCAAGGAGATGGACGAGGCGTGCACCTTCGGGCAATCCTACGCAAACAATCGCGCGAACTATCGCGCTATGCTCGCGACGGCGCCTTCGCCCCCAGCAACAGCGCCAGCGCGTAATGACGACACTGCGCGTATTGACTGGCTTGATGCGCAAGACCACATCCATGCGCTGCAGTGGCAGAGCGGTGGCCGCGGCACACCGATCAAAACATCCCTTTACGATCGTAACCGAGTTTCACTTGGCGAGGGAATCTCGCTACGCAAAGCAATCGATACAGCCATGCAAACCCAGGAGGTAACGTAATGGGCTATTTGAACCCGCTCCTTCAACTCCCAGCCGGCCGAGATTTGCTGCAGCTTCCGGCCGAGGATCGAATACGCATCGCGAAGGTAATGCGCGCCCTGCGGCGCCAGGCCAACACCGAAGCTGAAAAATCATGGGCAAAACGAAAGGGACCGATGGCAGCTTACTGGCGAGCAGTTTCGACTTACGCCCGACACATAGCGCACATGCTTGAGAAAACGGAAGAGGAGGCGAACTGATGAGAGGTCCAACGCAGATGTTTCTGACTGTTGACGAATTGAAGTCACTTACAGGGCGGGTGCACCATACTTCCCAAGTCAAAGTCCTTTGCACAATGGGCATCGAGCACAAGGTCCGACCGGACGGCAGTGTTGCAGTTTTGCGGCAACATGTGGAGCAAAGCATGGGTATCACTACTGAGAGAAAACAGAATAAGATGATTGAACCCAACTGGGGAGCATTGAATGCCGCGCGCGCGTAAGCCAGAAAACAAAGGGTTGCCAAAACGATGGCGATTGGAGCATGGCGCGTACTACTATCAGGTACCCGCCGGCAGTGAGTCAGCTTGGGACGGAAAGGTAAAATTCCGGCTCGGGAAAACGCTGCCGGAAGCCTATCGCGTTTGGGCAGATCGCATTGGGGTCATTGCAAACGCCAGCACCATTGGTGCGCTACTCGATCGCTATCTGCTACAAGTCATTCCGCTGAAGAAGATAACCACCCAACGCCAAAACAAGATCGCCATCAAGCCAGTGCGTGCAGTCTTCTGCGACATGCCGTTGCTGGACCTGAAGCCGCGGCATGTCTATCAGTATGTCGAGAAACGCGGCGGCGGTACCGGTGCGCGGCGCGAGATAGAAATCCTCTCTCACGCATTCACCAAGGCTGTCGAATGGGGTTATATCGATCGCCATCCATTCAAAGGCGAAGTCAGATTCAGTGGTGAAAAGCCTCGTACCCGCTACGTTGAAGATTGGGAGATCGTCGAATGTCTGTCGATCGTTCCACGACGCAAGCTCGGCAGCGTGTTGGCCATACAGGCATACATTCGCTTGAAGCTACTCACCGGAATGCGTCTCGGGGATATGCTCAGAATCACAATGTCAGACTTAAAAGAAGACGGCATTCACGTAACGCCAGGTAAAACCGATAACACCACCGGCAAACGCATTATCATTTCTTGGACAAACGATGTTCGCGCGGCCGTGGCGATGGCTAAAGATGCCAGGCCGAGGAAATTCTCATCATTTCTTTTTTGCAACAGACTGGGCGAAGGATATTTTGACGAGGAAACTGGCCGAGCCGGCGGCTGGGAATCGATGTGGAGAGGCTTTTTCGAGCGAGTGATGAGCGAAACCAAGGTCACCGAAAAATTCACCGAGCACGATCTCAGGGCGAAGTGCGCAAGTGACGCTGAAACGCTGGAACATGCCAGATCGCTACTATCACATGCCGACAGCAAGATCACAGAACGCGTGTATCGGCGCAAGCCTGAAATCGTGAAACCACTGAGTTGAATAGCGCAACTTGAATCTATAGCGCAAATAAAAAGGCCTCCGCTCGGGAGGCCTTATAAATACTTGGCGGAGAGAGGGGGATTCGAACCCCCGATAGGCTATGAACCTATACACGCTTTCCAGGCGTGCGACTTCAACCACTCATCCATCTCTCCTGCTTTACAACATTTCGTCAAATTTGAATTTCACGAAGCCGCGTATTATAGCAACAAATCGGGCAGAAGTAGAGGTTTCTGTTTCAAGCCATTCATTTTTGTGGATTTGCCGGCAAAGCAACAGCTTCATCCGGCAACTTCGTCCAACTCATCAAACCCGGCAACTATTGCGCTTCCTTGAGCTGTTCCAGGATGGCTGGGTTTTCCAAAGTGGAAACATCCTGGGTGATTTCCTCGCCTTTTGCCAATACCCGCAGCAAACGCCGCATGATCTTGCCGGAGCGGGTTTTCGGCAGGTTGTCGCCGAAGCGGATTTCCCTTGGCTTGGCGATCGGGCCGATTTCCTTGGCGACCCAATCGCGCAGCTCCTTGGCGATCTGCTTGGCTTCGTCGCCGGTGGGGCGGCTGCGCTTGAGGACGACGAAGGCGCAGATGGCTTCGCCGGTGGTGTCGTCCGGCTTGCCGACTACCGCGGCTTCGGCCACGATCGGGTTGGCGACCAGCGCCGATTCGATTTCCATGGTGCCCATGCGGTGGCCGGAGACGTTCAGCACGTCGTCGATGCGGCCGGTGATGGTGAAGTAGCCGGTGTCCTTGTTGCGGATCGCGCCGTCGCCGGCGAGGTACAGCTTGCCGCCGAACTCAGACGGGAAGTAGGCGCTCTTGTAGCGTTCCGGATTGTTCCAGATGGCGCGGATCATGGAAGGCCATGGACGTTTGACCACCAGGATGCCGCCGCTGCCGTCCGGCAGCTCATGCCCTGCTTCGTCGACGATCACCGCCTGGATGCCCGGCAGCGGCAAGGTGCAGGAACCCGGCACCAGCGGTGTGGCGCCCGGCAGCGGCGAAATCATGTGGCCGCCGGTTTCGGTTTGCCAGAAGGTGTCGACGATGGGGCAGCGCTCGCGGCCTATGTTCTTGTGGTACCACATCCAGGCTTCCGGATTGATCGGCTCGCCGACCGTGCCCAGCAGGCGCAGCGACGACAGGTCGTATTTGGAAGGGTGGATGTTCTGGTCGGCGTCGGCGGCCTTGATCAGGGAACGGATCGCGGTCGGCGCAGTGTAGAAAATGGTGGCCTTGTGCTTTTGCACCATGTCCCAGAAACGGCCGGCGTTCGGGAAAGTCGGCACGCCTTCAAAGATGATCTGGGTGGCGCCGACCGCGGTCGGGCCGTAGGCGATATAGGTATGGCCGGTAATCCAGCCGATGTCGGCGGTGCACCAGTAGACATCGTCGGGCTTGATGTCGAACACCCATTTCATGGTCAGCGCCGCCCACAGCAGGTAGCCGCCGGAGGAGTGCTGCACGCCCTTCGGCGTGCCGGTCGAGCCGGAGGTGTACAGGATGAACAGCGGATGTTCGGCATCGACCCATTCCGGTTCGCACACATCGGCTTGCGATGCTACCAGTTCGTGCAGCCAGAGGTCGCGTCCGGCGACGAAGTTGATGTTGCCGCCGGTGCGCTGGTAGACCACGACGTTCCTGATGCTGTCGCAGCCGCCCAGCGCCAGCGCTTCGTCGACGATGGATTTGAGCGGCAGGCGCTTGCCGCCGCGCGCCTGTTCGTCGGCGGTCAGCACGGCGACCGCGCCGGCGTCGATGATGCGTTCCTGCAGCGACTTGGCGGAGAAGCCGCCGAACACCACCGAATGGGTGGCGCCGATGCGCGCGCAGGCTTGCATCGCCACCACGCCTTCGACCGACATCGGCATGTAGATGACGACGCGGTCGCCCTTCTTGATGCCCAGCGATTTCAAGCCGTTGGCGAACTGGCAGACTTTCTGGTGCAGCTCGCGGTACGTGATCTTGCTGACATCGCCGCCGTCGGTTTCAAAGATGACCGCGACCTTGTCGGCGTTGCCGTTAGTCAGATGGATATCGAGGCAGTTGTAGGAGACGTTCAGCTGGCCGTCGTCGAACCATTTGTAGAACGGTGCGTTGGATTCATCCAGCACCTTGGTGAAGGGCTTGTGCCATTGCAGGTTTTCGCGGGCCAGGCGGCCCCAGAAGCCCTGCTCGTCCTGTTCAGCTTCGGCGGCCAGGGCGCGATAGGCGTCCATGCCGGAAATTGCCGCAGTCTTGGAAAATTCTGCCGGGGCCGGGAAAATGCGGGTTTCCTGGCCAAAGGTTTCGATGTTCGCCATGCTGTCTCCTGCTTTAATAGTTGAAGCTAAACATAAACTTTTACACTTACTCAAGCCTTACGTGCTCTCACGCACAGCGATGCTAGCGCTACCAGGGCGCCACAATCAGATATCATCGCACATTCAGCTTATTTCTACAGCCCATGCGTCATACAAAATCCTACGTTTACCTGGCATTGGCCATGATGCTGGTAGGCGCCAACATCGGTTTCGGCAAGGCCGTCATCGCCGTCGTGCCGGTGCTGGTGTTCGCCCTGCTGCGCTTCGTCATCGCCGTGATCGTGATGGCGCCGCAGTTCTTCAAGGCCGCGCCGCGGCTGGCGCGCCACGAATGGCTGACCTTGTTCGGCCAGGCTTTCTTCGGCACCTTCCTGTTCACGCTGTGCATGCTGTACGGTGTGCAGCACACCACCGCTACGGCCGCGGGCGTGATCACCAGCACCTTGCCGGCGGCGGTGGCGATCCTGTCGCGCCTGATCCTCAAGGAGAAGCTGCAGGCGCGCACGCTGGTCTCGATCCTGCTGGCGATCGCCGGCATCGCCGTGCTCAACCTGAGCAAGAGCGATAGCGGCGACAGCGGCAGCACCCCGCTGGTGGGCAACCTGTTCATCATCGCCGCGGTGCTGTGCGAGGCGACCTACGTGGTGCTGTCCAAGCGCCTGACGCAAACCCTGTCGCCGCTGCGGATCACCGCCTACAGCCATCTGTTCGGCTTGCTGCTGATGCTGCCCATCGGCCTGACTGCCGCCCTGTCTTTCGATTTCAGCGTGGTCACTGCCGGCATGTGGCTGCTGATCATCTGGTATGCGGTAGCGGCCAGCGTGATCGTGTTCTGGCTGTGGCTGACCGGCACCAAGCATGTGCAAGCCAACGTGGCGGGCATCTTCACCGCCCTGATGCCGCTGGCTGCAGCCTTCATCGGCGTGGTGTTCCTGCACGAGAGCCTGGGCTGGGCGCACTTCGCGGCGCTGGTGCTGGTGCTGACCGGAATTGCGATAGCCAGCTGGCCGCAGTCCGTGAAAGCGGTGCAAGAAGTGTAAAATAGCGCGCTTCAGCTATTTCGCCGCTATTGCATCGTAGTGGCAGCAGGTTGTTGCAGCTCGTTGTTGCAACACTAACATCACCATCGTCACACCAGACAATTTCTGACAGAGCATCTTAAAGAGATACGCCATGACCACTCTAGCCACCCTGACCACGATCAAGCAAGAAGATCTCATCGAGTCGGTAGCCGCTGCGCTCCAGTACATCAGCTACTACCATCCCGTCGACTACATCCAGCACCTGGCGCGCGCCTACGAGCAGGAACAGAATCCTGCCGCCAAGGACGCGATCGCGCAGATCCTGACCAACTCGCGCATGTGCGCCGAAGGCAAGCGGCCGATCTGCCAGGACACCGGCATCGTCAACGTGTTCCTGAAGATCGGCATGGACGTGCGCTTTGAAGGCTTCAAGGGCTCGATCACCGATGCGGTCAACGAAGGCGTACGCCGCGGCTACCTGAATCCGGACAACATGCTGCGCGCCTCGATCGTGGCGGACCCGCAGTTCGAGCGCAAGAACACCAAGGACAACACGCCGGCCGTGGTGCACATGGAACTGGTGCCCGGCAATACTGTGGACGTGCAGATCGCGGCCAAGGGCGGCGGTTCGGAAAACAAGACCAAGTTCGTGATGCTCAATCCATCCGATTCGCTGGTCGACTGGGTCATGAAGACCGTGCCGACCATGGGCGCCGGCTGGTGTCCGCCAGGCATGCTCGGCATCGGCATCGGCGGCACCGCCGAACGGGCGATGCTGATGGCCAAGCAAGTGTTGATGGAAGATATCGACATGTACGACCTGCTCAAGCGCGGCCCGCAAAACAAGACGGAAGAACTGCGCATCGAGCTGTTCCAGAAGGTCAATGCGCTGGGCATCGGCGCCCAGGGCCTGGGCGGCCTGACCACCGTGCTCGACGTCAAGATCATGATGCACCCGACCCACGCGGCGTCCAAGCCGGTGGCGATGATCCCGAACTGCGCCGCCACCCGCCACGGCCACTTCGTGCTGGACGGCTCCGGCCCGGCCTATATGGAACCGCCATCGCTGTCGGAATGGCCGGAAGTGCACTGGGTGCCGGACACCGAAAAATCGAAACGCGTCGACCTCAACACGCTGACGAAGGAAGAAGTCGCCTCATGGAAGCCAGGCCAGACCCTGCTGTTGAACGGCAAGATGCTGACCGGCCGCGACGCTGCGCACAAGCGGATCCAGGAGATGCTGGCCAAGGGCGAAAAGCTGCCGGTCGATTTCACCAACCGCGTCATCTATTACGTCGGCCCGGTCGATCCGGTGCGCGACGAAGTGGTTGGCCCGGCCGGCCCGACTACCGCTACCCGCATGGACAAGTTCACCGACATGATGCTGGAACAGACCGGCCTGATCTCGATGATCGGCAAGTCGGAACGCGGCCCTGTTGCCATCGAATCGATCAAGAAGCACAAGTCGGCTTACCTGATGGCCGTCGGCGGCGCCGCCTACCTGGTGTCGAAGGCGATCAAGTCGGCGCAGGTGCTGGGCTTTGCCGACCTCGGCATGGAAGCGATCTACGAGTTCGACGTCAAGGACATGCCGGTGACGGTGGCGGTCGATTCCAACGGCATCTCGGTGCACAACACCGGGCCGAAGGAATGGCAGGAAAAGATCGCGCATGCCGCGCTGTCGAAAATCCCCGTGACCACTATCTGATCCGTCACATCCATGACCGCAAGCAGTAACACCATGCCGATGGCGCCCAGCGCGCCCATCGGCATTTTCGATTCCGGCATCGGCGGCTTGTCGGTGCTGCGCCACATCCATCAAAACCTGCCGCACGAAGACCTTTTATATTTCGCCGATTCCGCCTACGCGCCCTATGGCGACAAATCGGAAGCGGCGATTTCGGCGCGTACGCTGGCGGTGACGGAATTCCTGTTGCAAAGCGGCGCCAAGGCGCTGGTGGTGGCCTGCAACACCGCGACCACCGCCGCCATCAAGGCAGTGCGTGCAGCCTACCCGGCGCTGCCGGTGATCGGCATCGAGCCCGGCCTCAAGCCGGCCGCGGCGCAAACCCGCAGCAAGATCGTCGGCGTGCTGGCGACCAAGGCCACCTTGTCCAGCGCCCGCCTGCTGGCCCTGCAGGAACAGATCGGCGCCGCCAGCGGCGTCCGCTTTATCCTGCAACCCTGCGTCGGCCTGGTCGACCAGATCGAAAAAGGCGAACTGCGCTCGCCCCAGACCGCCTTGCTGGTGCGCCGCTATGTAGCGCCGCTGCTGGAACAAGGGGCTGATACCCTGGTGCTGGGCTGCACCCACTATCCTTTTATCCGTCCGCTGATCGAAGATGTAGTACAGGAACTGGGCAGCGGTCAGATAGCCATCATCGATACCGGCGACGCCGTCTGCCGCCAGCTGGCCAGGGTCTTGAACGAAAACGGCCTGCTGCAAGCGCAGGCACGTCCCGGAAGCGTCGCCGCCTTTGCCACCGGCAGCCTGTCGATGATCAAAACGACATTTGCCAGCCTGTTGCAGCTGCATCCCCCGGTGTCGCAAGTGGCAACGATCGCCCTGCCGGAAGGAATATCGTAATTCTGCATTATTTGATTTGCCAGGCAGCAGGTTAGTTTGTATAATAGCCAGCTGCCTTACTGCTGAACAAGCGGCGAGGTGTTGCAGAAGTAATGCAATGGTGGCTGTAGCTCAGTTGGTAGAGTCCAGGATTGTGATTCCTGTTGTCGCGGGTTCGAGTCCCGTCAGCCACCCCATAGAATTCAATGAAATCAACCAGTTATGCGATTGCTTGATTTTCATATCGTGGAATTCACAACGAAAAACACGATTTAACAACGAAGCCCATCCAGACGATGGGCTTTTTTGCATTTAATCCAGCCGCTCGCAGCGCGTTCCTCTCAAAATCATCATTTTCGTCATTGTCGTCATTTGCCACAAGAGCAATATAGTCTTGCTTCACGATTGGCAAATACGCCTCGACCTCTTTGTCGCGCCGGGTAGCTGCAGCAAATTTTTCATGAGGGTCCTGTTTCAGAATCGATGAGTTCCGTCCGTTGAAGACTGTTCTGTCCCATGACAAAATCAATGAACTGCTCCGCCGGCATGGGTTTTCCAAAGTAATAGCCTTGCATCATGTCGCACGAATTTTCTCTCAAGAAATCAAGTTGGGATTCGTTTTCCACTCCCTCGGCAACAACTTCCAGACGTAAGCTATGCGCCAGCGCAATAATGCTTTTAACGATGGCGACGTCGTCCAGGTCATGCGGGATGTCGCGCACGAAAGACTGATCTATCTTGATGATATCGACAGGAAAGCGTTTGAGGTAAGCAAGCGAGGAATAACCGGTGCCGAAATCGTCGATAGTCAGGCGCACTCCGAGGGTATGCAGCCGATGCAAGGCCTGCAAATTATCTTCGGCGTTTTCCATGAGCGTGCTCTCAGTGATCTCCAGCTCCAGCAGGTGCGGCGGCAAACCGGTTTCTACCAGGACCTGCTCCACGGCTGCAGTGAAATCGGATCTTAGTTGCCTAACGGAAAAATTCACGGCCATCCTCATGGCCGGCATGCCCGCTTTGATCCAGCTCTGCAATTGAAAGCACGCGGTGCGCATGACCCAGGCGCCAATGATGTTGATCAGCTCGGTTTCTTCCGCAAGCGGGATGAACTCCTTGGGAGCCAGCATGCCCCGGGTCGGGTGATGCCAACGTATCAGCGCTTCCATGCCAACGATGCGACCTGTGTCGAATTGGACTTGGGGCTGATAAAACACATCCAATTCCTTCCGATGCAGTGCTTCGCGCAAGTCGCTTTCCAAGCGCATGCGTTCCGATATTGAATGTTCCATGGAGGCTTCGAAAAACATGAAACCGGAACTGGCCTTTTTGGCGCGGTACATTGCGGTATCGGCATGCTGCAGCAAGGTGCCCACATCGGCGCCGTCCTGAGGATAGAGCGAAATACCGATGCTGGCGCTGACGACAATACCGTGGCCTGCGATCAGAAAAGGCTTTGCCAAGGCCTGGCAGATTTTCTGCGCCACGATAGTAGCTGTATTTGCTGTCATGACATCCGCCAGCACGACGGTGAATTCATCCCCGCCCAAGCGGGCCACGCAGTCGACCACACGCACGCTGCGCTGGATTCGGCGCGCCACGGCAATCAGCAATTGATCCCCGATATCGTGGCCTAGGGTGTCGTTCACGTACTTGAAGCGATCCAGATCCAGGAACAGCACCGCCGCGCCATTTCCGCTTTGCCGTGCCTGCTCGATGCAGCGCTTCAGCTGATCGAAAAACATGGCCCGGTTCGGCAGGCCAGTCAATGAATCGTTGAAGGCCAGGTTGCGCACCCGCTTCTCCGCGCGATTGGCTTCGACGATGCGGCGCACCCGTTGCGGCAGGACCGCGAAGTGGATCGGCTTGGGGATATAGTCGCTGGCTCCGGCTGCGAACGCGCGCTCTACCGACACGTTGTCTTCCAGTCCGGTGATGATCAGTACAGGGATATGCTGGCGGCCGGGCAGCTCTTGCATGCGAGCGCAGGCGGTAAAGCCGTCCATCACCGGCATCACCGCATCCATCAGTATGACGTCCGGCTTGATACGCTTGAGGACACGCAATGCCTGGGCGCCATTTTCCGCCTCCGCCACCCGGAAGCCGTCTCTTAACAAGGTGTAGCGCAGGGCGCTGCGGGTGCTGCGGTCATCATCGACCACCAGCACCAGGGCGCTGCCTTCCGTCGGCTTGGTGCTGAAATAGTTTTCGCTTGACACCTCGCTGTACAGCAAGGCTGCCACATCATCGAACGCGGAACGCAACTGCGACAGCAAAGGGTGGATGTCATCGATCTGTCCGGCCTGCTCCAGCTCCTCCACTTTCTTGGCCAGCATGGTCATGCTGGTTGCCCCCAGGTTGCCGCTGCTGCCCTTGATGGTATGGGCCAAAGACCGCACGGCCTCCGCATCCTTCTGTTCGACCGCCTTCGTCAGCTGTTCAAGATTAAGCGGCGTATCTTCCAGGTAGGGCGTTATCGCATGCTGCAGGCTCGGCCCCAGTATCTCCCGCAGCTTGTCGAATACCAGGCGATCCAAAGGACGGCCTTCACTCTCGGCCAGGTTCACCGCCGCCAATGCCGTTTCAGGTTCCCCGGCCTTGCTTCCGGCCGCTTGCATCAGCCAGCGCTCGAGCTTGCGCCGCAGCTCGATCAGGGTGATCGGCTTCGCCAGATAATCATCCATGCCTGCCGCCATGCATTTTTCCACGTCGCCGCTCTGGGTATTGGCAGTCATGGCAACGATCGGCGTATGCCGTCCTTCAAGCTCTTCCATCTTGCGAATGCGCGCAGTGACTTCATAGCCGTCCATCTCAGGCATGTTGCAATCCATGAGAATCAGATCAAAACGGTTGCGCTGAACCGTGTCGATCGCCTCCCAGCCGTTGTCGACGCATTCACAGAGACAATCGCTCATGACAAGCATGCCGGTCGCCACCACTTGATTGGTGCGATTGTCGTCGACCACCAGCACGCTGTATTTTTTTGTCTTGGCAGGCAGCGCGTCCGGCAAATGTGCGACCAGGTCGCCGGCGGCGTCTGGCTGTCGATCTGCCCGCGGCTGCCGGATCGCTTCCAACAGGCGCTGCAGGCGCAACGGTTTATCCAGATAGGCATCGACCTCCTCGAACTGCACGCCTTTCGATGCGCCATGGTGCTGCAACAGCAACAGGCGCGTCGCCGACAGCGCCGGTATGGCGCGGATATGCTTTAACAAGTCCGCATCCTGCTCTTCTACCTGGCTGCCTTCAATGATGAGTTGCGTATATGGCGCTGACGCCGCCCGCGCCAGTTCTTTCCGGACTTCCGCGGCGCTGCCGGCCATGCGGCAATGGATCCCGCGACTGGCCAGGCTCTGCTCCAGGAAGCTGCGTACGATCTCGCTTTTGGCTGAAATCAGGACCCGCATCCCATGCAAGTCCGGCTCCGGTGCGACCATGACTGGATTCTCGCCTGGCTGGCAGACAATCGTGAACCAGAATGTGGCGCCCTGGCCCGGCGCACTGACCACGCCGATCTCGCCTCCCATGAGTTCCACCAGCTGCTTGCAAATCGCCAGGCCGAGGCCGGTGCCGCCGTATTGGCGCGCGGTGGCGCTGTCGGCCTGGGCAAACGAATCGAATACATGGCGAATCGCTTCCTGGTCCATGCCGATGCCGGTATCGCTGACTTCGATCCTCAGGCCGAAGCGTTCGCCGCTATCCGGATTGCGGGAGATGCGGACCGCCACCTGGCCGGTCCCGGTGAATTTCAACGCGTTTCCGACCAGGTTGATCAGGACCTGCCGCAAGCGCATCGAGTCGCCCTTGATCCGGTCCGCGACATCGGCTGCCAGCAGATAACCAAGATCCAGCCCTTTTTCCTGGGCCTGCCTGGCCAGCAGCTCGAGGACTTCTTCCACCAGCTTGCGCAAGTTGAAATCGATCTCTTCCAACACCAGCTTGTTCGCCTCCATCTTGGAAAAATCGAGGACGTCGTTGATCAGATCGATGAGCGTATGGGCCGAGCTCCAGGCCACCTCGACGCATTCCATTTGCGGCTTGCTGAGCCGCATTTCCCTGAGCATGTCCAGCATTCCCACCACGCCGCTCAAGGGCGTGCGCACTTCATGGCTGACAGTGGCCGCAAATTGCGCCTTCATCATTGCCGCGTGCAATGCCTGGTCGCGCGACTGCTTCAATTCGAGCTCGCGCTCCTCCAGCACCGCCATCATCTTATTGAAAGCCTGGGCCATGTCGATGATGTCGCGCGGCCCCTCGCGCACTGCACGCATGCCGGATTCGCCCGCCTCGGCGCGTCCCATCAGCTCGGACAAGGCATTCAAAGGCCGCAACAGATTGCGCGCCAAAAGGCGCATGACTCCCAGCAAGATGAGCGCAAAGGAAAGCGTAATGGCCAGATTGACGATCAGCAAGGAGAACACCAGCTGATTCATGGTTCCCTTGCCGAGCACGATATAGACATACCCAAGGAGTTGCGGCTTGTTCTCCTGCAGCTCGAACGGCGAGACTGCTTCACGGCCTTGATAGACCGGCGCGCCGAAGCGCCATTCCTTATCGTTTTCCTGTTCCAGCGTGGCCCTGCTCAGGACAACACCAGGCCGCAGGTTTTCGGTCGGCTTGACTGTCCGTCCCGCCTTGGTTTCCAACAACAAGACTTTGTGCGCAGTGTCGGTAATTTCCACCTGGATCACGTCAGGAAACGCGAGCGTGGTGGCGACCTCTTCACGGACATTGTCCGCGGAATGGTAAAGCAAGGCCAGGGTGCTCTGGCGCGCCAGATTCTCTGCAATATGCAGCCCTTGCTCAATCAGATAGCCCCGCACGCTGCGGTTGGTTTGCCAGGAATTCATCAAGGAAGAAAACAATGCCAGGCCCAGGATCGAGATGGTGACAATCGCCATCAATTGACGGCGAAATCCGGTGCGACGTAAATAGGATTGCAGCATGATGAACTCGTCAAGATGAGGGAAAAAAGGCATCACATACTGGCTGGCCGCGCGGATTGCATCTGCATTGCATGAGCAATATCGTCAACTAAGGCTCTGGAAAGACAAAATCAAAACTGCGTTGCTGCTGATAATCGAGATTCAATCCGATGTGGCTGGCGGTGCGCAGGTTGACCGCCGTCAGCACCTCGCGCAACGGCGACACCCCGCGCTTGCGCGACTCTCCCGAAAGCACGCTCAATGCGGAACTGGCCAGGTCGCGCCCTAGTCCCAGGTTATTGGGATACAAGGCGAACATGACGCCTTTCTTGACATGCAGGAAGCTGCTGGAAAACACAGGCAAGCCCCTGCTCCAGGATTCCTTCAGGACCAGCGGCAAGATGGTTTCATCATCTACCGTGGTGGCATCCTGAGGCAGCCAGATTGCGTCCTGCCGGCTGTCGGCGACGGCGAAGGCAGCGTCGTAAAGGTGCGCCGCCGAGGCCAGGTCGTGCGCTTCGCGGGTCACCAGTTCCAGCCCCTGCGCCTTGGCTGCCTCACGCGCCAGCTTGATCAGCCAGTCGTTATGCTGCGGGTCGTAGATCACGGTCACCCTTTTTATGCCGGGCAGCAGCCTTTTCAATAGCGCGAACAGCAGGGCCGGATCCGGCGTCAGGCTGATGCCGGTCAGGTTGCGGCTTTCGCTTTCCGGCACCGACAGCACACCGCCGACCACCACCGCTATGTCCGGCGTCAGCCCGGATACAGCCTTCAATCCTTGACGCCCTAGCGCAATCACCACCTTGACGCCGCCGCGTGTCAATTGCGCGCTGAGATCGCCGGCATTGCTGTTTGGCCCGACGGGATAAATGCTTATCTGTACCTTGGCTTGCTCCTGAATGCCTTCGATTATCTTGGAAAAGATGCTGCGATAAGGCTCGCCGATATCCGGATAAATGACGGCGATCGCACCTTTGCCATCCAATATCTCCTGTCGCCTTGGCGCATCCAGCGTGGCCATGGCGGCGATGATCAACGGCTGGAGTTCGCGGCGCACCACGCGCGCCTCGGCAGTATTTTCACGCCAGTCAGGCAAGCGGTCGACGACCGCGCCGGCGCGCCGGCCAGGATCCTGGCCGGCGCTTCCCTGAGCGGCGTAGCCGAATCCACATGCCAGCGCAAGGAGCAGGCCGGCTGCGCTCCGCAAGGCGGCTGCCAAGGATATCCTGAGCGTCTGAATCAGCACGGACGACTCACAGTTTGTGCTGAAACTGCACATAGAAAGTACGGCCTGGCAACGGGAAATCGAAAGGAATGTTGCCTGGGGCGAAGCTAGGTTCCCTGGCATCTCGATTGAACACGTTCAGCACCATCGCGCTGGCACTCCAGTTGCCAATCAATTTTTCCTTACGCACATTCAAATCCAGCGTGGTGTAATCGGGAAGCTGGGGACGGGTATCGCCCGGCTGCCGCTTGCGGTCAGTGACGCGATTGATCGTGCTGCCAAATTGCCATAGCGATGCGAAACGCCAGTCGGCGCGGCCGAACCAACGCTGACGAGGCGCCAGTCCGGCATCCTGGCCGGTCGTCTGGTCTGTGGAATGTTGCAACGAATAACTGCCGGATAAGCGCAGATTGCGCGTCGCATCCCAGGTTGCTTCCAATTCCAGGCCGCGGCCGGTTTGATCGCCCGTATTTTGCGCTGTCGAGCCGGTCGAAGGGTCAGGGTTCGGCACAAACTGAATAATGTTGTGCATGCGGTAGTAAAACAGGCTCAGATTGGTTTGAAGCGTCTGAGTCGGCTGCCAAGAGAACGCCAGTTCGCGGGTAGTGATCGTTTCAGGCCTGAGGCTAGGATTGCCTATGGTGACCGGATTGTTGATGCTGTACTGCTCGGTGAATGACGGCGCCCGGAACGCGCTGCCGTACAAGGCCTTGATTGAAAAATTGTACGCAGCGTCCCACACCAGCGCCAGGCGCGGATTGACGGTGTTGCCGAAATCGGAATAGCGATCCTCTCGTACTCCGGAAGTCAGCGTCCAGTCTTTCGCCAGAGTCCATTCGTCCTGCGCGAACACATAGCTGATGGTGCGTTTGTGGGGAGTCAGATAAACGTCGCTGGTGCCGCTGACATCGACGACGCTTGCAAGCGGAACGAATTCGACCCCAACCCCGGGAACCGCCACGATCTTGAAGTTCTTGCTCTCGCTGGTCTGGTACAGGTTTTCAATCCGATAGCCGGCGCCGAGCCGGATCCGATGCTTGTCGAACCCGGTATAAAAACCAGACAGGCTGAATTGACTGTCGCGTTCAGCATGCCCGGGATTGCCGATCACCCCGTTCGGGAAAGCTCCCGCGAAAGCGCCTGGCGGGAACAGCACGGTCGGCGGCGACGCCGGCAGCTCGTTGACGTCTTTCACCGACGCTTGCGCCGTGACATCCCAATTGCGGAAAAAATTGGGGTTGGAGTAGGTCAGGTCTGCATTCCAGCGTTGCGCCCGCACCCGCGCACTGGGATCGAGGCTGTTGGCCAGCCCCACGCCGGTGCCGGTTTCCTGATCCTGGTAGCCCGCGCGCAAACGCCATAACTCATAGGCGACGTCGACCTGCATATCCAGGCTGTTGCGCATGAGTTGCTCGCGTCCAGGGGCCAGCGAAGCGCGCGTTCCGAAGATTTTGTCGAGGCCGGTTTGCGCGTCTGCGTCTATCGTTTTATTCGCGCCGCCGGTGTGGCCCGCGCCAAGGTAGAAAGCCACATCGAGCGGCCCCATTTTCCCGCCATGCTGAAACCAGGCCTCATGCGTATCGAACGATCCAGCCCTTGCGCCATACCCGGTGCCATTGATATCGGCCGCAGTCTTGGTAATGACATTGATGACCCCGGCAAAAGCATCGGCGCCATACAGCGCGGATCCAGGGCCGCGGATAATCTCGATGCGGGCTATATTCTGGACCGGCACGCCGCCCCACGCAAAGTCGCGGTTGCCGAGAAAAGCATCGTTGATGGGGATGCCGTTCACCAGCATCAATGTCTGCGGGTTGTATTGCGTAGTGATGCCGCGGAAGGAATAGATCGGATCGTTGTAGAGGCCGGAGTAAGACACATGCAAGCCCGGCACGCTTTCCAGCGCCTGGTTCATATTGGTCGCCCCCATGGCCTGGATATCCTGGGCGGTGATCACCGAGGCCACCGCCGGCGCCCGGGAAATATCCTGCTGACTGCCGGTGGCTATGCTGACGAACGCTTTGTTCCCGTATGAAAGCACCAGGTCGTCTTCGTCGGCATTTTGCTGTGCCGCAGCCGCTGCGGCGCTCAACAACAGGATGGCAGCACATGGAATTCGAGATTGCCAGCGGTTTTTCATTGTTGCTCCATTTAATGCAGCTCGGATATCATCAGAAGATGTCGCGTCGCCATCCCTCGCCTCCTCCCATCAACTACCTTGTTCTTGCTGCCAGAGCCGCCGTCCGGGTCCTTCATAACGCAGCTGTGAACAACGCAGCGGAAATGTCGCTCCTGCAGGGCGTTCGCTGGCCTCCAGGTAACAAGGAGGCATGCCGGCCATGAACGAGGGCAGCAGGAATAAGTAGCACTCTCGCGGCGAGAAGCCCATATCCAGCGGAATCGCCACGACTACGGCGGCATAGTTGATCGGCAGCTGCCGTCCCATCCGCAGCAGCTGCCGTTCTATGTCAAAGGCCAGTCGAAGATGCGGACCCTGCGGTATTTTCTCGCCTTCCATGCGCGCCAGAATCGCCGGAATGCGTTCATCCACCTGCAATGTCGCCACAGGGCGGCCATATCCCAGGATGCGTCGATGCTGCAGCAACTCTTGCTGCAGCACTGCTTCAAGCGACTCGCCCGCATTAATGCGGCCATGGGCACGGACCAGGAAATCCGCCGCGGCAAATTCCGGCTGCCATCCATAGATGCTGGCTTCCGAAACCGCGATGGCGGCGGCGACGCCGAGCGCACCGGTACTGCGGGCACTCCCCGCCAGGGCGGCAACACGGTTGTTCCACAATCGCGGATCCGGGTAACTGGTATAAGTCCAGAGAGCATGCAGGACGGCTATTTGCTCCTGCGAGTATCGACGGCCGGTAATACCGAAGGTATACAGCGCGATCCAATCCATGTCTTTCAGATCCGCATGCAGATCGTGTCCGCGAAATACCGCTCGCTCGCCCGGAAAACATGCGCCCATCCTGGTGCGCAAAGGGCCTTCATAGTCCAGCAGGATGTTGCTCATGCTTGCTCCTCACGGAAAGCGGGGCCGGGATCGTTTTCCAGATCCAGTTCAAAGAAAGGAAACTGACGGAAACCCTGCCTGCCTTGTTCCAGGGCGTGGATGGCGGCTCCCGGAAGCCGCAGCAGCAAGGCCAGCATCTCACCTTCGCTGGCGGAAAAATCCATATCGGCAAGCGCAGCGGCGGCCACGCCGGTCATTGCCAGCGGATGGCCGGCGATCGTTTCCAGCGCCTCTCTTTCTTGCGACAACCACGCCAGGCGCCCCGCAGGCATCAGCGCGACCAGATGCGAGAGGGTCTGGCGCACCGGATTCGCGCAGCGTTTTCCATAGAGATCGAAGCCAGGGGGGTGCTCCGGCTCCGGCCATACTTGCAGGCGGGTCGGCGCGGCTGGACTGGCAAGAGCGGAGCGCCAGCTTGCAAGTTCGGTCCCATTATTCTTCCATGCCTCCAGCGCCAGGAAGATTTCTCTTGCGCCGCCGTGCGAACCGGCGCCGACCGCCAGCGCGGCCATGAGCACGGAGGCAGCGGTCGAGCCGCCGACCCCGGCTGCCATCGCCGCGTGTACGGAAGGATCGCGCGGGCCGGGATTGGCCAAAGCTACGGCCAATATCTCCAGGACTGCGGTCACGGCCGGTTGCGGGCGTTCGCCTTTGAACAGGAGGTACAGATATTCGACATAAGTGATCTTGCCGAGCAAATCGCCGTAGACATCGTAACCTCGGCAATAGCAGGCTGCGGCGGCGAAAGGATTGTCCGCTTCAGCTTCTTCTTGCCAGACGCTGCTGCGAATGCTGTGCCGGCTTTCTTTATCGCTCATCTGATCCCCTATTCGAAAGAAACGCCTACAGCAGGCTCATGCCGCCATCGACGACGATTTCCTCGCCGAGCACATAGGCCGCGTCGTCCGAAGCCAGAAACAGGGCAACCTTGGCGACTTCCGAAGGATGGCCGAAACGCTTGCTCGGGGACTTTTGCGCAATCTCGGCTTTTATGCTGTCGGCGACATCGGGCGGCAAGCCGAAACGATCGAAGATCGGGGTGGCGATGGGTCCGGGGCTGATCGCATTGATCCTGATGCCGCGACTGACCAGTTCCAGTCCCAATGATTGCACCAGAGAGCGCAAGGCGGCTTTGCTGGCGCCGTAGACGCTGAAATTCGGCGATCCCAGCTGGTTGGCAATCGAGGTGGTGACAATGATGGATGCCGCGGCGCTGAACAGCGGCAGCGCTTTCTGGATAGTGAAGAATGCGCCTTTGAAATTGGTCCTCATGATGTCGTCAAACAGGGTTTCCGAGACCAGTTCCATGGGCGCCGCCGCGGCAACGGCGGCATTGACGAACAGCACGTCCAGGCGCGTGAAGCGGCGTTCTACCTGCTGCATCAAGGATGCGATTTCGGCCAGGTTCCCGGTATCGCTGCGGATCATCAGGACGTCGCCGCCTAACTCATCCCGGGCGCGCGCCAGGCCATCCGGATCACGCCCGGTAATCGCCAGGCGGGCGCCGTGCTCCAGGAAAAGCTTGGCGCTTGCCAAACCGATGCCGCTGGAACCGCCTGTGATGAGTACTGTCTTGCCGTTCAGTTTGCCCATGTCTGTTCCCTATAGATTGCCGGCCAGAACCCGCATGCGAAGATTGATCGGGGGCTCCTCGTCGCGGTCTATCAGCACGTCCAGCAGCGTCGGCCCCGGCCGTACGCACATCGCGGCGATATCCAGCTTGACCAGATCTTCAGGCGCGCGAATGGTATAAGCTGCCGCGCCCATGGCGCGCGCCATGGCAGCGAAATCGGTAGGCGGCAGATCGCAGCCGATAGGCTCCGCTTCGGCCAGCCGCTGGCCATGCTTGACCATTCCCAAGGCCTGGTCGTTGAGGACGACGAAAATGACGGACAGCTTTTCGGCGACGGCTACCGATATTTCCTGACCGTTCATCAGGAAGCTGCCGTCTCCGGTAATGCACACCACCGGCATTTTCGGATTGCCGATGGCGGTGCCGATCGCGCCGCCGATAGCCCAGCCCATCGGCGCAAAATTCATGATGACTCGCAACCAGCCGCCATAGGTCTTGCGCCGTCCCGGCGCGCGCGCGCTGCCTCCTCCGCCCTGGCGCCTTTCGGATATGCGCCTGTCGCGGGGTTGCAAATAATGAATCGCCCAGGCAGCGCTATTGCCGGTATCGGCAAGGAAACGCGTGGTCGGCGGAAATAACCTGCTTAACTCACGCATCAGCCGCTGCGGAAGGATCGGTATGACGCTGCTCTCGTATTTTTTGGGCGCAATCAGCATCGTCTCGGGCTCCCAATGGTCGCTATGCTGCTTGCGAACGAAGCGTCTCTGTTCATACTCGAAATTGCCGGAGCGGCGAACGTCCTGCATATGCTTGATCAGCCGATTGAAGATCGACAGGATCCGTCCGCGCATGTGAAAACGCGCCATCGGGCTCTGGCTGAGATGCTCCTCTGTATCGTCGATATGCACCAGCCGTGAATTGAGCAAGCCGTCGCTCCAGCCGCCGCTGCTCCACTCCCCCATGCCGGTGCCGATCGCCATGATCAAATCCACCGACTTGTCGCGCAAGGCCGTCTCGGCAGAAGCGTGGCCGGCGAAACCGAATACGCCGCGAAACAGCGGATGACGCGGATTCACCAGGCCCTTGCCGTCAGGCGTCGTGATCACGGCAGCGCCGCTCAGGTCGGCAAATTCCAGTATGGAACCAATGGCCTCGCCGCAGCCCACGCCTATCAGTAAAACGATATTTTCAGCTTTGGAAAGCATCAGCAGCAGCGTTGCCAACGCTTCGTCGTCAACCGACGACGATGGCTGCAAAAGCGCCTGCAAATCGTAGGAAGGAGCTAATTGCGTGTTCGGACTGCGAAACACATCGACAGGTATGCTTAGGTGCACTGGTCCGACAGGCGTACGGATGGACCGCTGCAAAGCGGTCATGAGCTTGTTTTCGAACTGCTGCGGATGGGATACCAGAGAGTTGTAGTGCGTGCAGTGCTGCAGCATGCTCAGCGTATCGACGCCGGTGCAAGTTGACTCTTGCAGAGGATGTTTACCGAAAGTCGGCAAGGCTGGTTGCGCTGTGATCACCAGCATGGGGATATTGTTATCGTAGGCGCAAGCCACCCCGGTAATCAAATTGGTGGAGCCGGGGCCGGAGGTGGCGCAGCAGACGCCGATTTTGCCGGTTTCACGGGCATAGCCGTCGGCCATGTAGGCAGCCCCGGCTTCGTGCCGCGCCAGGACGTGACGCACTCCGCCCCTGCGGCCGCTTCTGGCAAGGGCATTGAAAAAAGGCTCGATGGCGCCGCCGGGAACACCGAAGACGCATTCGATTTCCATCTGGTCCAGATAGGCCACCAGCAGATCGGCGACTACCATCGGCGACGCGGAAGGCCGCTCCCAATTCTTGCCCGGCATATCGCCATACACCGGAAAATTATCAGCACCCATATCAAATCCCTCTCTTGATGGCGGGAAGATTGCTGCGGTACGTCGATGCGCATCGGACATTCTCGCGGGCGCCAATGCAGGAGAAAATATTTCTACATGGAAATTAAGTGTAGTCTTCTCTTAACAAATCGCAAAGCAAATAATCAAATCGCGTCGCTCTGACAACGATCCAGACCAGGAAGACATGCACCGCCGGCAAACGGCCGCCGCCCGATTGAATACCTATACAAAACGCTGCAGATGGCAAATGCCGATCAGCATCATGGGTACTTGATGCCCAATGTTGCCGTTTTCTTCAAATATTGCCACCTATCAATATTGACAGCTGTTTTTCTGATGTCTAATGCATTAATGTTAATAAGCGGTTAACGATTTCTTGAACTGCGCTGTCATCCGACGCAACCCGCCACTTACCGGGGGAGGGAAAGCCAACCACGGCTATCGCAATGGCATAGACGTGCGCACTCGGCACGCCGGTCATGGACTACTTGCTTATCTTCCTGGCCGACTGCAGACATAAGGTAACGATCGCCATGACTGTACCGACAGCCTTGATGTCAATTTGCTCTTCCAGGTTGACAGAACTAGCGACGGATCGCGTCCGGCCCAGGTCGGCATTCGCCCGGCATGCCGCGGATTCATTGCAGCCGGTTCTTCGGCACAAGCAATTTGGCGAACGTTTTTTCCTGGAGCGCCTGGCGGCCATTTTTCCGCATCGGCTGGGATTCACCTTGATTGAGCTGTTGATCACGATCGTGATTGCCGCCATCCTGATGGCGCTTGCCATGCCATCCTTCAGTTCCATGCTGATGAACAATCGCTTGTCGGCGCAGGCAAATGCCTTTGTGAATGCCTTGAATTACGCCAGATCCAATGCGCTCACCCAGAATGTCAACGCGCAGGTCTGTCCGCTAGGCGCCGCCGGATCCGTGACATGCGGAGCCAACTGGGGCGCCGGCTGGATCGTCGCCACGCTGCCGGCTGCGGGAACGGGCGTGCTTCTGCAAAGCTATCAGACCGGACCGCACGATCCGATACTGTCGGCAGTCGCTTTCAACGGAGTGACGGCAAGCGCGATCGTCTTTGATCCTCGCGGACTGGCTGCTACGCAATCCAATTTCAAGATTTGCGACAGTCGCGGAGCGACCTACGCGCGTTCATTGCAGGTAATTGCCACAGGATCCGTCCAGCAGGGCCCCACCCCGGGTCAGGCAATATGGGGCGGCGCCTTGGCGTGTCCGTAAAGCGAGCCGCGATGAATCTGCAAAGAAAATCTCACGGGCGCTCCGGATTTGCCTTATTGGAAGTGCTGATCGCGGTGGTAGTACTGGCTTTCGGCATGCTGGGCATCGCCGGACTGCTGCTGACCGCGCATAAAGCCAACAGCTCGAGCTACGTCAAGCAGCAGGCAGTACAGTCCGCCTATGACGTCATCGATCGTGTCCGCGCCAACAGTCAGGTCGCTATCAACGGCGGCTATGCGGTCAACAACATCACGACTGGCGGCACGCCGGTCATCCCGGCGGCGGCATCTCCGGATTGCAGTGCGGCTGCATGCAGCGCCAGCCAGCTGGCCGCATACGACGTCTGGTACTGGCTAGCCAAAGACTTGGCGCAACTGCCGAACGGCAGCGGCTCGATTGCAACCGGCGCGGCGCCGACCGGCAGCAACACCCTGGTGACCATCGTCGTGCAGTGGGACGACAGTCCGGCACAGAGCAAGCTCGGCGCCGCCAGCCAGACGCAGGCATCCAAATCCAATCTTGCACAATTCACTGTGCAGACATTGCTATGAACAGGGCGAACCATCGTTGCCGCGGCTTCTCATTGGTAGAGCTGATGGTGGCGATGGCTATCGGCTTGTTCGTAAGCGGAGCAGTGATCAGCGTGTATCTGGTGCAAGCGCAGATGTACAAGTCGAGCGCATCGCAGGTCGCCATTCAAAATGCGGAAAACGCCATTGCCGCGCTTGTAACGCCGGTCATACGCTCAGCCGGCTTTAACGGCTGCTCCTCGGTGACACAGTCTTTATCGAATCTGAACGCAGGAGGCCCGCCGCCATTGGGCACGATTGCCGCCAAGGCCAGCCTGCTGTCCGGATATGACGCTGTGGGAACCGCAGGCAGCGGCAGCGCATTGAGCATCGCGCAAGACAACAGCGCCAACGATGCCAGCGCCGGCGACTGGTCGCCCGCGCTCGATTCCACGCTGGCTGGCAATGTCGAAACCGGCAGCGATGTACTTGTTTTACTTGGCGCCGCACCGGGCGCCAATCCCGTCGGCGTGACCACGATCGCTACCGGCAGCAGCGCCATGACATTGCAAAGTGCCGCAGGTCTTAGCGCTGGTCAGATCGGGATAGTTTCCGACTGCCTGAAAGCCAGCATTTTTCAAATCACAACGGTCTCGGCGAATACCATCACGCATGCCGCCGGCAGCGGTGCGATGACCAACAGCAGCGCTGCGCTGGCGGTTAACTATGCCGCTGGCTCCCAGTTTGTCCCGCTTCAGCAAACCGCATTTTATGTTGCCCGTGGAGCGGGCGATCAAAGCACGCTGATGCGGGCGGTCTATGGCAACGGCGCATGGGCCGCACAGCCGCTGGTGCCTGGCGTGGAAACCATGCAAGTACTCTACGGGATTGGCGCGAACGGCGTCGTCACCCAATATGTCGCCGCCGGCGCAGTCAACGACTGGACCAAGGTTTACGCCGTCCGCCTCGGCTTCCTGGTCCAGGGGCTGCTGGGGTCGGGCACCACCAGCAATACTGCCTCCAGGCAGTTCTCAGTGCTTGGCACCACTGTCACAGTCCCTGCAGACGGGCGTTTGCGACATGTCTATGAGCTGAGCATCAACTTGAGGAATGCGGTATGAACGCTTATCCATCGCCATTCCTGCCGGCGCCCGTCCAGCGCGGCGCGGTGCTGTTCATCACGATCATGTTGATGCTGATGCTGACCGTGCTCGGGCTCGGCCTGGTGTCCCTGAACAGCACGCAGACCAGGATCGCCGCCAACAGCGGCGATGTGCAGATTGCATTTCAGACCGCCGAAGGTGCTCTCAACCAGGCGCAGAGCAATATTCTGGCGGGCAGTTATCCAGCCAACAGCTTCCTGGCGAACAGCAACGGCCTCTATGTCTTCAATCCGGCCAATTCTGCGCTATGGAGCAGCGTCAACTGGGCCAGCAGCAGCGCGGTCATCCAGAGCTTCCAGGGCGGATCGAAGACGCCGGCTGCCTACATTATCGAGCTGCTGCCGTCAGTCATTCTTCCCGGGCAAAGCATGAAGAGAGCCACCTCGGTATTCCGCATCACCGCGCGCGCGGTCGGCCCCAGCGGCGGCGCCCCGGTAATGCTGCAAAGCACCGTACAGATTCAACAATAGCCACAGGGATGCCAGAGAGCGAATGATGAAGCGACAAAGAAGAAGCGGAATCGGTTTCGCCGGCCTGGCGGCAGTTGCCGCGCTGCTGGCGGCATTGACGCATTTTCTGCTTCCCGCCAACGCCGGCTCAAGCGTGATCCTGCCAATTTCCCAGGTGCCGCTCACCGTTTCGTCGCCGGTGCATCCTCAGGTGCTGATCGCCATGGGCAACTCGGAATCGATGGATGGCACCCTGAGCGGCGCCATCATGATCGGTTCGGGCAGCCTGGCCAGCGGCCTGACCTCGCTCACCGGTTCCAGTTCCCCCTCGACCTATGCGGTGCCCGCGGGATTTACGCCGCCGCTGCAGGCTGCCGACGTCCTGGGAAACGCCCCTTATACCGTGACGCAAAGCGGCAATCTTGCCGACAACGGCGCCAGCCGCCTGAACATCGCCAAAGCCGGCATCCAGGCGATCATTCAAGCCTATATGCAAAATACCGATTTTGCGCTCGCCACCTACAGCACCAGCGGCACCAGCCTCTATACGACCTGGGTCTACTACATGTCTCCCGCCGCAAGCGGCTTTGCATTCACAAGTACGCAGACCAGCGGCAATCGATATGTCGCCAATCCATGCCTGGGCTATCTGACAGCGTCATCCACCGTCAACAGCAATTGCAATGCGATTGCCAAATCCGGCTTGTATACGGCAACTGCGGTGTCGACTTCGCTGTACATGCAGATAGGCGCATCGAGCGACGATGCCAATATCAACGACGTCCTGTATTCCGGTTCCCAGGCAAGCATTTATGTCAACTACGGCAAGGTATCGCCTAGTACGCCCTACCCGCCTAATTATTCGCTGGCAAACTACAATAGCGGCACCATCAATATCTCGTATGCCAGCAGCGTACCGGCCGCCAACCAGTCGACCGGACCGACCAACGCCGGATTCGTGCCGTACTCGCCGCAGGTCATGTATGCGCAGCGGGGATTCGGCTACGGCGGAAGCCAGTCAGCCACCACGGGCAGCGTCCTGGTGACGATGACGACTGCCGGCACGGTGCCGACGACCAGTTCCATCAGCACCGCCGTCAATAAATTCGTGCCCTACCTGGCGCCGGAAACCAATAGTCTGCAGACCAGCGAAATCAAGGCCGTGGCCGGGCAGGCGCCGACTGCGGGACTGCTGGCCAAGGCGCAGAGTTATCTGGCGTCCGTGGCAAGCTCCAGCAGCGGCTGTACGCCAAAACAATATGTCGTGCTGATTTCCGACGGCCTGCCGACCCAGGACCTGAACGGCGCATCCTGGCCGCCGCTGGGCAGCGCCGCGGCCCTGGGCTACGGCTTGACTGCCACCTTCAACGCCGACGGCTCTTTAGGCACGACCAACGACCAGGCCTTGACGGATACGATCGCCAATCTCGCCAAACTAAAGAGCGCCGGTATCAATACCTATGTCATCGGCCTCGGCGCGGGCGTCGATCCGACAGTCAATCCGCAAGCTGCGGCCACCTTGCAGGCAATGGCAATTGCCGGCGGCACCGGGAGCTATTACCCGGCCAGCAGTCCGAGTGCGCTGGTCAGCGACCTCAACAATATTCTCATTTCAGTCCAGAGCGGCTCATTGTCGACGACCGCCGCGGCCGTGAATTCGACCACTTTGCAGAGCGGCAGCGTTGAATATCAATCAAATTTCACGTCGAGCGACACGCCGTACCAGGACTGGACCGGCAATCTGATCGAAAAAGCGCTTAACCCGGCGACCGGCGTACCCACCGGGGCGGCGCTATGGTCGGCACAATCGCTCCTCGATGCCAAAGCATCCGGCGGCGGCTGGTCAAGCAGCCGTCTCATCGCCACCTGGAATCCGGCGCTCAATAACGGCAGCGGAGGCGGAGCGCCGTTTCAATGGAC
This sequence comes from Collimonas sp. GW821-FHT02H07, assembly GCF_059421505.1. Lineage (NCBI taxonomy): Bacteria > Pseudomonadati > Pseudomonadota > Betaproteobacteria > Burkholderiales > Oxalobacteraceae > Collimonas > Collimonas sp. GW821-FHT02H07. Next base: position 51,609 of record NZ_JBWKVC010000015.1, on the reverse strand, counting down.
CAGCTTGAGCACGGCGCAGCAAGGCTTGCTGCAGCCTGCCGACACGCAGGGCCAGAACCGGCTCGGCTATTTGCGCGGCAATAGCGCGCTGGAACAACGCAACGGCGGCAGCTTCCGTAACCGTTCCCATATTCTCGGGGATATCGTCGACAGCCAGCCGGCCTATGTCGGCGCACCCTCGGCTCCTTATTTTTCCGCGAGTTATCTCACTTTCAAGCAAGCCCAGGCCAGCCGCCAGCCCATGCTGTATGGCGGCGCCAACGACGGCATGCTGCACGCATTCAATGCAGCGACCGGGGCCGAGCAATTTGCTTTCGTGCCGAACGGCGTCTTCGCCAACCTGCAAGCACTGAGCAACCCGCTATACAACCAGAACCATCTTTTCTTTGTAGACGGATCGCCGCAAGTCGGCGACGTTCAATTTGCCGACGGCACATGGCACACGCTGCTGGTCGGCGGCGAAGCCGCCGGCGGGAAAACCATCTACGCCATCGATGTAACCAATCCTCAATCCCTGACGTCCGAATCGGCGCTGGCGAGCGCGGCCTTGTGGGAATTTAGCGAGGCCGACATGGGCCTCGGCTACAGCGAGCCGCAGATTGCCCCCGTCACCACCGGAACCGGCTTTGCGGTCTTTTTCGGCAACGGCTACAACAGTCCCAACAACAAGGCCGTGCTGTACGCACTCAATCCGAAAACCGGGCAAACCGTCAGCAAAATCGACCTGTGCGCGACGGTCAGCAACACCACCTCGGCCAACGCCTGCAACAGCGGCCTGCCGCAAGGCTTGTCCACCGTGGCGATCGGCAACTCGGACGGCCTCCAGGGACAGGCTATCACGCAGATCTATGCCGGCGACCTGCAAGGAAATCTCTGGGCGGTCGATGTCGGCAACGCCGATGCGACCAAGTGGGTAGTGCGTCTTCTGTTCCAGGCACGCGACGCCAGCGGCAATGTCCAGGCGATCACCACGGCGCCGTTGGTCACATTGCACCCAAACTATCCGCGCCTGCAAGGGCAGCTCGTCATGTTCGGCACCGGCCAGTTGTTGACCTCGGCCGACCTGAGCAGCCAGCAAAAACAGACTGTATACGGCATTTGGGATAAGCCGGGGAATACCAGCGTGCCGGCGCGCGGCAACCTGCAATCGCAAACGCTCGCCTTGGTTACCGCCGCATCCTCCGGCTTGCCGCAGGATGTGCTGACCGATACCGGCAATGCGATCGACTGGAGCAAGCAGTTCGGCTGGTACGATGACCTTCTTGTCGCGGGACAGCGCATCGTCACTGCGCCGCAGCTGCTCAACGGCGCCTTCCTGGCGACCTTGAATACGCCTCCGGCTGCCAACTCCTGCAACGCCGGCTTCACCTCAGTGCTTCTTGAATTGAATTTCCAGACCGGCGGCGCGTTCAATCAGCCTCAACTCGACATCAACGGCAATGGCGTCATCAGCGCCAGCGATGTTGTGAACGGCAGCAATCCTGTCGGCGTCGGACTGGGAACCGGCTTCTCCAGCGCGCCGACGCCCATCGGCCCCAACAAGCAAAACCAGATTGTAAAACTGATTACCCAGTCGGGCGGGCAACAAGTATCCATTATCGATCCTAACAGCACGCCACGACGCCTGACCTGGTGGCAACTTCAATAAGGCCGATACCATGCATCCATTCCACTTAACGAAGCGCCCTGTCGGCGGCTTCACGTTGATTGAACTGATGATAGTTGTAGCGATCGTAGGCATCCTTGCCGCCGTCGCCTATCCATCGTTCCAGTCTTACGTCCTGCACTCTCGCCGCGCGGACGCCCTGACGGCGTTGTCGCAAGACCAGGTGATCATCGAACGCTGCTACGCCCAGAATTTTTCCTATAGCCAGGCTTGCGCGGCACTCCCGACTTTTCCTTTGGCCTCTCCGCAGGGTTTTTATTCCGTTGCCCTGTCCAACCTGACGGCAACGACCTATACGCTCAGCGCTACCTCCATTGGATCACAAACGAAAGATACCCAATGCGCCTCCCTGACCATCGACCAGGCGAACCAGAAATCCGCACTAGATAGCAGTGGCAATGTGCAGACCGTCTGCTGGAACCCTTAGGAGGCAACCCATGATGAGAAAATCGCTTATCTTTTTCGTATTTGGCACGATGCTTGCAGGCCAGCCGCATGCCGCGGATCCGGGAATTTCCGACACTGAAATACGCCTGGGCATGGTCAACGCCCAATCCGGGGCGGCCGCCGGGCTGGGCCAGGGCATGCGGGTTGGCGCCATGGCGGTTTTCAACGATGTCAACAGCAGCGGCGGGATTCATGGGCGGCAGATAAATTTGCTGGTGGATGACGATGCCTACGATCCCAACAAGGCAATCGATGCAACATTGAAAATGACTGAGGAAATGAATGTCTTTGCCTTGTTCGGGTATGTAGGAACGCCAACCGCGAACGCCGTCCTGCCTATCATCAAGGACACGAAAATACCTCTCGTGGGGATATTCAGCGGAGCGATGCTTTTACGAAAGCCGCTCATTCCGGAAGTGTTCAATCTGCGCGCCAGCTACGGAGATGAAACGGAAATTCTGGTCGATCATTTCATCAAGGATAAAGGCGCCAAACGCTTCGCAGTCTTTTATCAGGACGACGGATTCGGCCTGGCGGTGCTGGCCGGAACAGAACAGGCATTAAAACGGCGCAACATCGACGTTGTCGCCAAAGCGACTTTCCAGCGCGGGACGATTGCAATCCAGGCCGGGCTCGCCACCTTAATCGAGAGCAAGCCTGACGTCGTGATCATGGCTGGTCCTTATACGCCGCTGTCGGCATTTATCAAAGATGCGAAGAAAGAGGGATTGAATGCCAATCTGGCGACCGTGTCTTTCGTCGGCACCGACAATCTGGTGAAGCTATTGGGAGTCGACGGCGACGGCGTCGTCATATCGCAAGTCGTCCCTTTTCCAGAAAATCGCGGCTTGCCGCTCGCCAGAGAATGCGCAACCTTGATCGAAAAATATGCCCCAGGGGAAAAGCTCGGGTTTGTCAATTTCGAAGGATGCATTGCCGCCAGGGCCATGGCAATCGCCCTGGAAAGAACCGGCTCGGGATTGACGCGGCTGGGACTGATCCACGCTCTCGAATCGATCAAGGGGCTGGATATCGGCGGCATGCAACTCAATCTCGGGCCGGACAATCATCAAGCCTCGAACTCGGTTTTTTTGACCAGAATATCGCAAGGAAAAATAACCTCGGTTGAGACCATTCCAAAATAGCCCATGCGATATCCAACCTGACAAAGAAGTTAGGCGTTAGAAAACGAGGTCTTCGTGAAAATCAAAACGAAACTGATGGCGGGCACCGGATTGCTGTTATTGGGAGTGATGGCGATTTCCGTGACAAGTTTCATCGCTTTAACCGGTGTTTCTTCAAGCGTGTACAGGCTGACCGATGAATCAATACCCTTGCAATTGAAGACCAGCGAACTGCAGCGGACAATCGAAAAAATGTCAGCCAATTTTTTCAAGCTCGGCATGTCCACAGATCGCCGGCAACAAGCGCAATCATCGGCGGCAATCGACGGCAATATCAAGTCGCTCGAAACCATCACGCGCGACATCCGGCAACGGGATAGGCAAGGCATGGAGATCAATCCTGTCTTGTATAAAGACATGCAGAGCAAGATGGATTTTGCAGTCAGCGACCGTTTAAGGGATACCGAAATATTCAGAGACGAGGCCCGCAACGTTAAAGGCACGCTGGCAAATATAGAGCAATCGATCAGCACCGTTAAGAGCAGCATCGGCTCGCTGAATATCCAGGCAGAAAAAGTGGTCGCCGCGGCGCAGCAGGAAAATCTTTCCTCGAACCAGATTATCAAAGAATTTGCCAGCATCAGAATGCACGTGAAAGACTTGATCATCATCGTGGGCGAGCTCGAAACTGTAAAGAACCGCTATCGGCTCACCCCCTTGGTGGAACGCATGAAAGCCGCGGAAAATGCGGTCAAGAATATTTCTTACGCCCAGGGCGACACGATAAAAATCAAGGAAATAGGCAATTCCGTTTCTGCATTGGTTGAGCGCGTTCTCAACAACAAAAGCGGATTGATTGCCTTGCGCGCAAAAGTATTCACGAACATCAACGCGGAGGCCGATTATTTTTCAGAAAAGAAAAATATCATCCAGGAATTGGAGTCCGTTGACGCAAAGATATCCGAGGCCATCGACCCGATAGAAATGCAGCTCGTCCGTGACCGCCACGAACTTGAAGCAGCCAATGCATTCTTGCGGCAAGCGACACGCGTGAAAGACGCTGGCAACGCCATCACCATCGATGTCAACGAGTTGAACAGTGCAATTGGCGGTGTGATCCTGAGCGAATCGGAGAGCGAATTCAAAGCGAGCGTGGCCGTTGCAAGGACCGAAGCCAAAGAGTTGCAGGAGAGTGATTCCTTGTTCAGAAAGGAGCTCCTGGACACGCAGAAAAAAAAATATATTACCGATGCAAATGCCGTCAGCCGGCTTATCCGGATACTCAATGACGGGTCTGAAAGAATCATCACGGCAAAGGCGCGCGTGCTTGCAAGCGACGTTGCGTTGCGCGAAATCGTTGAGCAGGTAAATGCCGTCTCGCGGGAAAAAGTGGCCTACAGCGACTTGCAAGTGGAAAAAATCGGCAAGCAGCAGCAAGGCGTGGTATCGAATGTTCAAGGTTCGGTCAATGCCTCGTTTATCGTCATCATGGCCGCGGCTTTATTGCTGGGTTTCGGCAGCATCGCTGTCAATACGAAAATCGGAGCCTCGATCGTTCGCCCGCTTTCCCGCTTATCCACCACTATCGAACACATACGAGGCGGCAAGGATCTCTCTTTGCGGGTGCTCGAACACGGCTCGGACGAAATCGGAATACTGATCAACGGCTTTAACAGCATGCTTGAGAATATCGACCAGCGCGATACCCAGCTCAAGCTCGCGACGGCGGAAGCACAGGCCGGCAGCCGCGCGAAGTCGGAATTTCTTGCCAAGATGAGCCACGAAATCCGCACTCCCATGAACGGCGTGCTGGGCATGACCGAATTATTGCTGCGCACCGAGCTAAGCGCCAAGCAGCAACGTTTCGTCAACTCGGTGTACCGCTCCGGCGAATCGCTTCTGACGGTGATTGACGACATCCTGGATTTTTCAAAGATCGAAGCCGGCAAGCTGACATTGGAACAGAACGAATTCAATTTGCGGCAGACGATTGACGATGTCATCGTCTTGCTTGCTCACAGCGCCCATCGCAAGGACCTCGATCTCATTTGCCATATGGCGGAGAGTTTGCCGCAGAATGTCCGAGGCGACTCGGTGCGCTTGCGACAAGTCATCACGAATCTGATAAACAATGCGATCAAGTTCACCGACCACGGAAAAGTAGTGCTGGACGTGCGCTGCCACGACCAGGATCGTGTCTGCTTTACGGTATCCGATACGGGCATAGGCATAGCGCCGGAGGTCGCGGCGAATCTGTTTCAACCTTTCCAGCAAGCGGACAGTTCAATTTCACGCAAATATGGCGGTACCGGGCTGGGCCTGGTCATCACCAAGCAGCTCGTCGAAATGATGGGCGGGACGATCGAATTGAAGAGTTCGCCAGATCAGGGGTCGACTTTTTCGTTCACCTTGCACTTTGAGCGCCTGGCCGAGGCGGCCGCCCCTCATGCTCCTGCCATACGGGCATCTCTGGCCGGAGTGAAAATACTGATCGTCGACGACAATGCGACCGACCGCAGCATTCTTCTGGAGCATGCGGGCGAATGGAAGATGGACGTCGTAAGCGCCTCGAGCGGTGCAGAGGCGTTGCAGCAGCTGCGCGCCGCCGTGGCCAATGACGCGCACTTTGATGTCGCCATCATCGACGTCTGCATGCCGGTCATGGACGGCGCCGCTCTCGTAAAAGCGGTCAAAGCCGATACTTCCCTCGCGCAACTGAAAATCATCATGCTGACTTCGTTCGACACTGTCGACGATATCAATCTTGCCCGCAAGCTGGGGGTCGAATACTGCTTCAATAAGCCGGTACGCGGAACCGGTCTTTACGACGGCATCGTCACAGCGATGGCAGGAAATGCGCCAAATGCGGCGCGGCACACGCTGCCGGCGATCGCTCCGGCATGCGCTCCGGCCGACAGTTCAGCTTCCCATCCCCCTATGGCGATCAACGTTTTACTGGCGGAGGACAACACAATCAATCAGGAAATCGCCGCAGCAATGCTTGAGGATACCGAGTACCGCGTCGCCATCGCTGAAAACGGCCATGCGGTGCTGTCCATGCTTGCTACCGGCGATTTCGATGTTGTATTGATGGATTGCCAAATGCCGGAAATGGACGGCTTCCAGGCCACGCGCGTGCTGCGGCGCCAGGAACTTCTCACTGGCTGCCCGCGCATACCCGTCATTGCGCTTACCGCGAATGCCATTGGCGGCGACAGAGAACGCTGCCTGGAAGCGGGCATGGACGACTATATCTCGAAGCCGTTTCGGCGCGACATATTGTTAAAGACGCTCGCAAACTGGACACAAGCCGCAAAAAACACGCCAAGTCCTGCATCAATCGCAGACGAGACGCCGACCGCGTCAGCCACGATAGAAACTGTCAGCATCGACCCTAAAGCGCTGCAGGCATTGCGTGCACTGCAAAGACCTGGGCGTCCTGACGTGCTGACCCGGGTGGTCGATCTGTTTATTCTTGACGCCCCCCGCCTGCTTGCCGCAATGCGCAACGCTGTCACGGAAAATGATGCCGAGGCTTTGCGGCATGCGGCACATACGCTGAAATCAACAAGTGCGAATGTCGGCGCCGTGGCGCTCGCCGCGCACTGCCGGGAAATCGAACAATTGGCGCGATCCGCGAATGTTGCGGCGACCGTTACACCATTGGATGACGCGGTGGAAGAACTTGATCGCGTCCTTGTAGCACTTGCACTGGAAAGGGTTGCCGCATGAGCCAAGAAACCAAAGACCTTCCCCTGGTACTCGTCGTGGACGACGATGCGATGACCCGTATGCTTGTCGTAGAGGCGCTCGAACCGGAGGGTTTCAGGGTGGCGGAAGCGGCCGGCGGCATCGAAGGCATCGAGATGTTCCGGCGGCTCCAGCCTGACATCATGCTGTTAGACGTCAGCATGCCTGAAATGGACGGATTCGAGTGCTGCAAGCGCATACGTGAATTACCTGATGGCAAGCGTATACCGATTGTCGTCCTCACCGGAAACGACGATGACGAATCGATTACGCAGGCATTCGAGGCCGGCGCTACTGATTTTCTTTCCAAGCCTATGCGCTGGAAACTGCTTCCGCACCGGGTGCGCTACTTGTTAAGGGCAAGCGAAGCATTGAAGGATCTGGCCCGCAGCGAGGCCAGTCTCACCTATGCTCAAGGATTGGCGCATGTGGGGAACTGGGAATATGACCCGGAAAGCGCCGACGGTTACTGGTCTCCGGAAGTCTATCGAATTCTGGGACTCGACGAGAATAACACGCCGCCCCGTTTCGAATCGCTGCTGCAAGCGGCGCCCAACGATGAGCAACCCAAGTTGATTTATTGCTTCATGAATCTACGCACCGAGGGTATCAGCTATAGCCTGGAGCACCGTATCACGCGTCCCGACGGGGACGAGCGGATTGTTCTCCAGCAGGCGGAAGCGTTGCGCGAGCACGGTCAAATCCTGGCGTTGCGAGGCACTCTGCAGGACATCACCGAACGGAAGATGTACGAGGCAAGGATCGAATATCTGGCCAACCATGACGCGCTTACCGACCTGCCCAACCGTAACTTGTTAAGCGACCGCATTACACAGTCAATCGCTCATGCGAATCGTACCGGCCAGCATATGGCCGTGATGTTTCTCGATCTGGATCGATTCAAATTCATCAATGACAATTTCGGCCACCCCGCGGGAGACAGTTTGCTCAATGCCGTTGCGACCAGGCTTAAAGCGGCGACGCGCGAAGAGGATACTGTAGCGCGGCTGGGAGGAGATGAATTCGTCATCATGCTGCCGGCTTTCAGCGCTCCCGACAATACAGAGGTCGCGGTGAGCAGAGTGCTAGAGGCATTTTCCGCTCCCTTCTCTGTCGGCGATCACGAACTGCATATCACGACCAGCATCGGGGTGAGCATTTATCCGGAAGACGGCGGCAATAGCGAGACCTTGCTTAAAACGGCCGATGCCGCCTTATACAGTGCGAAAGAAAAGGGCAGGAATTGCTCCCAGCTCTATACCCGTGAGATGGGCGTCCAGGTGGAGGAACAGGCGGAGCTCGAAAATGCACTGCGTCTGGCTGTCCTGCAGCATGAATTCGAGCTCCACTATCAACCCAAGGTCGACCTCAAAAGTCGCCGGGTCAATGGCGTTGAAGCGCTGCTGCGCTGGCGCCGTCCAGGCGTTGGCTTGATTCCTCCGGATAGCTTCATTCCCTTGGCGGAAGAAACGGGATTGATTGTACCGATAGGCGAGTGGGTATTGAGAACGGCTTGCGTCCAGGCCAAAGCCTGGCAAGCTGCAGGGCATCTTGAGCTCAGCATGGCAGTGAACGTGTCGGCGCGCCAATTCCGGCAGCAAAATGTTGTGGAACTCGTCCGCAGCGCTCTGCTTGACAGCGGCCTTGCCGCTGAATATCTGGAACTGGAGTTGACAGAAAGCGTGCTCATGCGAGATCGAGAGACTGCGGTGAAAACCCTGCGTAGTCTCAAAGAGATAGGCGTGGTTTTGACGCTGGACGATTTCGGCACCGGATATTCGAGTCTCTCCTATCTCAAGGAATTTCCCTTCGACGTGGTGAAGATCGACAAGTCGTTCATCTCCGACGTGACGAATAGCGTCGATGGCGCGTCGCTCACCAAATCTATCATTGCCATGGCCGAATCTCTTCATATGACGACGGTTGCTGAAGGAGTCGAGACGGAAGGTCAACTGGGATTTTTGAGCAATAATCGCTGCGACACCATGCAAGGCTATTATTTCAGCCGTCCATTGCCGATAGACGAAATGGACGCGCTGCTTGGCGCAGGCACGCATTTGCCGGGTGACAGCCGATCCAGCGATCCACTCAAGCGCGTTCTGCTGCTTGTCTGCAACGATGAAGAAACACTGGCCTCCCTCAATCGCCTGTTACTGCCAGACGGCTATCAAATCTTCAGCACAAGCAGCCCGCTTGAAGCGTTGGAACTGCTGGCGATCCATCCTGTCGGCGTCATCGTATCTGACCTGGGCAAGCCGGAAATACCTGTCATCGATCCCTTAAGCCGCGTCAAGGGACTCTATCCGCATATAGTCCGGATCATGCTTTCCGGTTATTCCGAAATACAGCTGGCGACTGGCGAAATCAATGAGACAACCGTTTATAAATTCCTGACAAAGCCGTGGGATGACCGCCTGCTGCGACAGCATGTCGGAGAGTCGTTTCGGCGCTACGAAGCACGCACAACGGGTAAAAATCCGGCGCAGGAATTCAAGCTCAATGCGCCCGCCTTGAAATAGGGAATCGCAATACGCCAAACGAAAATTTTTCTTGAAATGCGACGGTTTTTGAATCATCACGGAGAAGTTTATGGATACCGATTTCGACTGGCCACTGCCACCACACTTCGAATCAATCTCTGCATCCTCTGCAATGAACGATGGCAAAGTGCCGTGCATCGTTGCCATGCCAGACGGCAGCCGGAAAGTCGGCAATCTGCTGAGCTTTGACCTGGAAACCTCATCGATAGAGTTCCATCCGGAACGTGCCAGCGGCAACCTGCGCATCGGCTTTGCCAATCTCAAAAGCATCCGCCTAACGCTGCCGATAGAGTTAAAGAAAATGGAATTGCCTTCAACGGTGGAAACACAAGGGGGTTTAACCATCCCGATTCGGCAAAAATGCATGATTTCGTTCAAGGATGGGGAACATCTGCTCTCCGAAACGGTAGGTTACGTTCCGCGCGAAAGCGGGATTTTTCTCTTTCTTGTCGGCGTCGGCAACAACGTGGTGCGCTGGTTTATTCCGACTGAAGCAATTGCCAGCTATCAAATTGGCGAGAAACTCGGCCAGATGCTGATCGATACGAGAATGGCGTCGGCGGACGATGTCGATGCCGGCTTAAGGAAGCAAAGCCAGCTAAGGGAATCCAAGCTGGGGGAGTATCTGCAGCTAGAGAGCCTGGTCACGGAAGTGCAAGTGGAAATGGCGTTGCAAAAGCAGCGATCGATGCCTCACCTTAAGCTGGGAGAGGCATTAATCCAGGAAAAGCTGATCACCATTGAACAGCTGGCGCAAGCGCTGAAGAAGCAAAATGAAGACAGAAAGCTGCACCTGGGCGAAATCCTGGTCGGCATGGGTTTCGTCACCAAAGAAAGCATTAAAAGAATATTGGCGCAAAAGCTTGGCATTCCCTTCGTTACCCTGCCCCAGTTCCAGTTCGACTTGAGTCTGACCAAGATCGTACCGGCCGAGCTGGCGCGAAAATACATCGTGATGCCGCTCTACCGAACCCAGTCACGCATGGTGGTGGCAATGGAAGATCCACTGTCGTCAGAAGCGTTGAAGGCATTATCGTTTTGCGCCAAGCTCACGATCGACCCCGTCATGGCGTCCGAGACTGACCTGGTGGAAGTCATTTCAAGATTCTATGGCCGGCTGGGGGAACGTCAGGATATCTCTGAATTCGTTTCTAAAATGGACGATGGCATCGGCGCCGAACTGAACCCGGCTGCCAATGAGGTCATTACCGAATCCGACAACACCATGGTTCGCCTGGTCAACAAGATCATCCTCGACGCATTCGAGCAAGGCGCCTCCGACATTCATATCGAAGTCATGAAAGGCAATGAACCCACCCGGGTCCGCTTTCGCAAAGACGGCATCATGGTCGATTATTCGAACATTCCGGCAAACTATCGCAATGCGCTGGTGTCCCGTCTCAAGATCATGAGCCGCCTCGATATTTCCGAGAAGCGCCGCTCCCAGGATGGAAAGCTGAATTTCGAGCAGTTCGGTCCTGCCAAAATTGAGCTTCGCGTCGTCACCATGCCGACCACAGAAGGCCTGGAAGATATCGTGATGCGCATACTTGCGGCGCCAAAGGCCTTATCCCTGGATGCACTAGGCCTGTCTGCCACGGTGCTGGAAGGACTCAAAAAGCTCGCCCTGAAGCCCCATGGACTGTTGTTTGTCTGCGGCCCGACCGGATCGGGAAAAACGACAACCTTGCATTCTCTGCTCAGCTATATCAACACCAGCGAACGAAAAATATGGACGGTCGAAGATCCTATAGAAATTACCCAGAAGGGTCTGCGGCAAGTACAGGTTCACGCAAAAATCGACCTGACATTCGCCGCGGTATTGCGCAGCTTTTTGCGGGCGGATCCTGATGTCATCATGGTGGGAGAAACAAGAGACCCGGAAACGGCCCGGACCGTCATCGAAGCTTCACTCACCGGGCATCTGGTATTTTCCACCTTGCATACCAACAGCGCAGTCGAAAGCGTTGTCAGGTTGCTGGATCTCGGCCTGGACCCTTTTAACTTTGCCGATGCGCTGCTAGGCGTAGTCGGTCAACGGCTCACGCGTAAATTGTGCACCGCCTGCCGTCAACGTTATTCCGCCACTGCCGAGCAAATCAAGATGCTTGCTTACGAATATTGCCTGGAGACCGGGCTCCAGGAAGAAGAAATGATAGCGCAATGGCAAAAACAATATGGCCACGGCAGTGCAGCGCCGACGCTATACAAGGCCGTAGGCTGCGAAAAATGCGACAAGAGCGGCTACAAAGGCAGATTGGGCGTACACGAATTGCTGATTAACGCTCCAGCCATCAGGAAGCAAATCCATGCGAAAGCGAATGTGCCGGAAATATTGAAAACCGCTGTTGGAGAAGGCATGCGGACCTTGAAACAAGACGGGATCGACAAGATATTCCAAGGCTTGACCGACTGGGAGCAGGTAAGAATGCTCTAAGGCGAATATCGGCGGACCGAATGGATAAGTCCACCTCCCGTTCAGGAGGTGGATGGAATTCTAGCCGGCATGATCAAGTGCTACTTGCCTTCTCCAGCTGTATCGGCTGCTTGGCAACCGCGGCGGCCCCGGTGTCGAAATAGAGCTTCAAAGCCATGATCTCGCGGGAGACATCCGCTGGAAAACCTTTGCGGGTTCCTCGTTGATCCAGCAAGAGTTCGGCAAACAATTTTTCACCGGCCGGACGCTGCGGCCAAACTTCGGCGAATTGGTTGGCGATACGCGGATAATGTTTGATGAGCCATAAAGGCCAGATTTCTGTAGGCAGCGACAGCAACCAATTGTATGTCCGCTCCTGCAACTTCAAATCGGCGGGCCCATGCAAGCGGCGCAATTTCTCCCAGTTCTCTTCTTGCCTGCTGCGCAGCTCGGCGTCCAGTACAGCCTTGGCTTCCGAAACCGAGACTTTTTCGAATGGAATTGCGTCCATAAAACCTCCTAAAAGAGGGAATCCAGAGTCGAAGTTGCCACTCTCCAGGCAATAATGGCGGGTGATTGGCGTCAATTGATACATCCGACAACAAGCGGCTAAAATGTTTCCAATTGGAATTTATTCTACACCTTTTCAATCGTTGGAAACGATTGCTCCCTCTCGGCGATGTTGAGAATTTTCTGGCATGCAAGCCATCAGGCAGCGGAACCCGCTATCGAAATTGCTGATTACCGCAATGAAATTAATAAATAACTATTGTATTGATCTGTGGCGGCCTATGATGAATAATAGTTTCCATATAAAAACATTTCGACATATTTCCGTACGCCCTTTTACGACAGAAAAGAGACACGCCGACTTTCAATTTTGCAATCACTTTCCACAATAAAAAACCATGAACGGTCTCCGAGACAGATTGGCACGGCAAGCAGGACTAGCGGCCAAACGTATATCAATTACGTCGCTGGCCATGATTTTCGTGATTCTTGTATGCCTGTCTTTGGTATTCATCGATGGCTGGCGAAGCTGGACAGCCCGTCATATCCAGCTACAGGAAATGCGGGTTTCCACCTCCAATATGACGCGCGCCATAGCGCAACATGCGGACGATACTATTAAAGCAGCCGACACCACCCTTGTCGGTCTCGTCGAGCGGGTACAAGCTGACGGCACCGGCCCTGACGCTTTGCAGCGGCTGCATCGGCTGCTGATCCAGCGGGTTCGCGAACTGCCTCAACTCCAAGGTTTGTTCATCTATGACGAAAAAGGGAATTGGCTCGCCAATGCGTTGCCGGCGACGCCATCCAACGTCAATAATTCAGACCGGGATTATTTCATCTATCACAGTACCCACTTGGATCTAAAACCTTACATCGGACTGCCCCTACGCAGCCGATCAACAGGCAAATGGATCATCACCGTCTCGCGCAGAATCAACCATGCCGATGGCAGCTTCGCCGGCGTTGCGCTGGCCACCATCGATATGGATTACTTCAATAATTTTTACGCAAGCTTCGATATCGGCCGCCACGGCGCCATCGTGCTTGGGCTGAACAATGGCGTCATGCTGACCCGTCGGCCGCTGTTGGCGGATACCAACGGGAAAAGCATAGCAAACACCCCTCTGTTTCGCGACCACGTTGCAAAGAGGGCCACAGACACGATTTTCATCGTTTCCGCACTGGACGGAGTGAGGCGCCTGAACAGCTTCCGGCACTTGGAGCAATATCCCTTGTTCGTCGCCACAGCGCTGTCGGAAAATGAAATCCTTGCGGATTGGCTCACAGATACTTATTTGCATTCCGCAGGCGTGGGGATACTGCTTATCGTATTGAGCATGCTGGGATTTCATCTGGTCGCTCAAATCAAGCGACGCTTGAATGCGGAAGCAGAACTCGTCCGCGCACGGGATGCATTGGAAACACTCAACCAGACGCTCGAAAGGCTGGCGTTGCAAGACGGCCTCACCGGCCTTGCGAATCGCCGCCATTTCGACATTGCGCTGGACAAGGAGTTTAGCCGCGCGGTGCGAGAGGCAAGTTCGCTGGCCCTGGTCATGATTGATGTCGACTGCTTCAAACAATATAACGACATCTATGGTCACGCAGCAGGCGACGAATGCTTGCGAAAGATCAGTGAAATTGTAAAGACCAGTCAGAGTCGCCCCGGCGACGTCGCCGCGCGCTACGGCGGCGAGGAGCTTGGCGTGCTGCTTCCCGGCACAGACGTACGCGGCGCAATGATGATTGCCGAAAAAATTCGTCTGGAAATCCACAACCTGGGCATCGAACATAAAGGTAATTCAGCCGGCGTGGTCACAGTCAGCGCTGGCGTTGACGCGTTTGTTCCGATTCAAGATCTGGATGACCCGTTAGAGCTGATACAAGCGGCAGATAAGGCCCTATACGCAGCAAAATCCGGCGGACGCGATCGTGTTTGCGAAAACAATGACGCTGCCAGCTCTCACCGATCCGCCACCCGGCAGGAGTCGCCTGCCATCCTGTAAAGCGACCATCGCCGGCGCAGACAGCAGCTAGGGCCTGTTAACATTTGATTTGGGAGATGCGTTCCAACCAAAACGTGTGCTGGTAAGGCGCGTGGCGTAGCTGGGGCTGGTGCCCCAGCAAGCCATGCAACGCCGCCAGCGCACGTTTTGGTGGGAACCCTCCGGGAACGGCTGCAGGCGTCACATGCCGTCGTTACGACTCCTTGCCGTAGCACCGCTACGTCGCGTCGTCGCGCCTAGGCCTGTAACGCCTGCCGCGCGTTCGCACTCACAAATCAAATGTTAACAGGCCCTAAGCGTTAGAAATCCGTTTTCCCAAAACGGGCGACGCCCTTGTTCATGCCGGGAGGATCGAGCGGCGCAAGATCAAGATCGATGGGCTCGCCTATCCAATGCGCCAGACTGGTGTGATCGGCGAGGTCGTCGTCGGTGAGCGGATGCACCAGCGCCGTCAGCCCCGAGGACTCGATGATGGGAACAATTGCTTCCAGGTCCGCTTTTATAAAATGGATTTCAAACTGGGGAATCGGATGCGGTCCGACCTTGCGGTCCCGCAGCTGCCCGACAAAAAGAATCGGTGCAGCGCCTGCAGGTTCTTTCAGTCCGCTCAGGCGCCGATGCAAGGCTTCGGCGCCTGCGCGCTCATCGAGCTGGTAGTAGATATGGGCGTGATAAGGAGCGTTTTGATCATTCATGTTGTTTTCAGTTTGAAGGTTATATGATGAAGCTGCCGCGACTAGCCTGAGACGCAAATCATTTTACAGCGCATTTTGAATCACCTATCCTGTCCCCTCCTTCCCCATCAAATGCTCAGCGCGGAGATGCCATGACTGTCCGCTTCAAGGGCGAGCCTGGCGAACAGGCCGCATTGTTCTTTTACGATCCTTCCGGCAATGCGCTTGAATTCAAGGCATTCAAGGACCTGAAGCAGTTGTTCGCCCAATATCCCCGCCCCGGGTCAAGCTCCGCCTGCCGGCATGTAAATCCCCGGCAAATACAATATTTCCGCCTGTGATACGTCTTCACAGTATGGCAACGACGCTGACCCCTGACCTGATGGCCGCATCCGACAAGCAAATCACCGATACCGTCTTGCGCGAAACTGCGCGGTTGCGCAGTTTCATCCGCAAGCGCATGCCCGATGCCAACGAGGCGGAAGACGTGCTGCAGGAAGTGTTCCACGAACTGGTCGAAGCCAGCCGGCTGCCTGAGCCGATAGAACAGGTGGGCGCATGGCTGTTCCGGGTGGCGCGCAACCGTATCGTCGACCGCTTCCGCAAGAAAAGGGAGCAGCAGCTGCCGGACACGGAACAGCTAGACGACGAGGACATCGGCATAGCCGAGCTGCTGCCACAGGCCGACGCCGGCCCGGAAGCGGCCTATGCGCGCAGCGTGCTGCTGGCGGCGCTGTATGACGCGCTCGATGAATTGCCGCCCAAGCAGCGCGATGTATTCATCGCTCACGAACTGGAGCGGCGCAGCTTCAAGGAGCTGGCGGCGGAGAGCGGCGAGAGCGTCAACACGCTGCTGGCGCGCAAGCGCTACGCCGTGCTGCACCTGCGCCAGCGCCTGCAAGAAATCTATGACGAATTCGATTTGTAATATGAAGGAGAAATGAAGATGGACAGAAAATGGAAGTTCCTGAAAATCGCGTTGCTGGTCTTGCTCGGCATCGCCGTCCTCGGCTGG
Organism: Collimonas sp. GW821-FHT02H07; assembly: GCF_059421505.1. Classification (NCBI taxonomy): domain Bacteria; kingdom Pseudomonadati; phylum Pseudomonadota; class Betaproteobacteria; order Burkholderiales; family Oxalobacteraceae; genus Collimonas; species Collimonas sp. GW821-FHT02H07. The sequence goes on along the minus strand of NZ_JBWKVC010000015.1, from coordinate 35,458 downwards.
ATCGTGATGTCGCTGTGGAACTGGCTATTGCCGTCGCTGTTCGCCGGCGCGCAGCAGATCGACTACCTGCGCGCCATCGGCCTGCTGGTCCTGTGCCGCATCCTGTTCGGCGGCTTCCGCGGCCGTGGCGGCTGGCATGGCGGCCATCATCGCCGGCGCTGGGAACAGATGACGGAAGAGGAAAAAGAAAAATTCAAGGATGGCATGCGCATGTTCCGCGGCCGCGGTAAATGGCATGAGTAAGCCGGTTTCAGCACACTGCAAGCAGCCGCCCGGCGTCATCGTGCCGCTGGTGAATTTCAAGCGCTGTGAAGGCAAGGCGGATTGCGTGGCGGTGTGTCCGGAAAACGTGTTTGAAATCCGCCGCATCGACGCCGCCGATTACCAGCCGCTGGGGCCGCTGAACAAGTTCAAGCTGCGGGTGCACGGCATGCAGGTGGCTTACACGCCGAATGCCGACGCTTGTCGCGCTTGCGGCTTGTGTGTGACAGCCTGTCCGGAAAAAGCGATCAGCCTGACCAGGGCGGCCTGATCAGTGCCTCCAAGCAATATTTCAGCAGGCGCGCTAAAATCGAAGCTACATTCCGCTCGTGTAGTGTTTCGTAGCTAATGGCGCTTTAGAAATGGTGGATTTTCGCGTCAGGCTAGGCGGATGGCCGCCCCGCGCGAACCGGAGCGATAGTAAGACTATCGCGAGGATTTGCAACGACGCATGGCGCGAAAAGACGCGGTCGGCCAGACGCCGTTTATAAAGTGTCATTAGCTACGAAACACTGCACGGATGCCGTCCAAACCAATGGAGCCCGATTCATGCTGCGTTCTGCCGTGCTGTCCGCCTTGCTTGCCCTCACCGTCACTCCCCTCGTCAACGCCGCCAGCGATCCCTTGAGCACGATCGCCGAGCGCTCCGGTTTCCAGAAAACCGGGCGCTACGAAGAAGTCATTGCGCTGTGCGCCGCCTTCCAGAAAGCGTATCCCAAGCAGGTGCGCTGCACCGAGTTCGGCCGTACGCCGGAGGGCCGCCCCATGCTGGCGCTGATCGTCTCGCGCAGCGGCGCGCTCAGCGCAGAGCAGGCGCACAAGCGCGGCTTGCCGGTGCTGCTGGTGCAGGGCGGTATCCATGCCGGCGAAATCGACGGCAAGGATGCCGGCTTCCTGGCTTTGCGCGAAGCCTTGCAGGATACATCCGCCGACAGCCCGCTCGGCAAGCAGGTGCTGGTCTTCGTGCCAGTCTTCAATATCGACGGCCATGAGCGCTTCGGCCGCTGGAACCGTCCCAACCAGCGCGGTCCGGAAGAGATGGGCTGGCGCACCACCGGCCAGAACTTCAACCTCAATCGCGATTATGCGAAAGCCGATGCGCCGGAAATGCAGGCCATGCTGAAGCTGGTCAACCAGTGGGATCCGCTGGCCTATATCGACCTGCACGTCACCGACGGCGCCAAGTTCGAACATGACGTCTCGATCCAGGTTGAACCGGTGCACGCCAGCGACCTCGCCCAGCGCAAGGATGGCGAGGCGCTGCGCGACGCCGTGATCAGCGACCTGAGCAAACAGGGCTCGCTGCCGCTGCCGTTCTACATGTCGTTCAAGGTCGACGACGACCCTAGTTCCGGCTTTGTCGACGGCGTCTCGCCGCCGCGCTTTTCCACTGGCTATTTTCATCTGCGCAACCGCTTCGGGATGCTGGTCGAGACCCATTCCTGGAAAGATTATCCGACGCGCGTGCGCATCACCCACAACACCATCGTCTCGATCATGGCGCAGATCGCCGCGCACGGCGACGCCTGGCTAAAGACGGCGCAGCAGGCTGACCAGCGGGCTGCCAAGCTGGCCGGCCAGCCGGTTGCACTGAGCTATGAGGCAAGCGAAAAGACCCGCCCGGTGGCGTTCCGCGGTTACGAATATACGCGCACCCAGTCGGACATCTCGGGTGCGCTGATGACGCGCTACGATGAGAGCAAGCCGCAGATCTGGAATGTCGCGGTGCGCGACGACCTGCAGCCGGAGCTGAGCGTCAACGCGCCGCGGGCCGGTTATCTGGTGCCGGCGGCGCACGCCGCCTGGGTCGGGGAAAAACTGCGGCAGCACGGGATCGCTTTCCGCGTGTTACCCGCGGCGCTGAACCGGGCCGAGCTGGAAACCTTCCGCGCCACCAAAACCACGTTTGATGCGCAGTCGATGGAAAGCCATCAGGCGCTCAAGCTGCAGGGCGCGTGGCATGCCGAAACCCGCGAGCTCGGCGCCGGCGCCTTGTTCGTGCCGATCGCGCAGGCCAAGGCACGGCTGGTGATGGCTTTGCTGGAGCCGCAGGCGCCGGATTCGCTGGCAGCCTGGGGCCGATTCAACAATGCCTTCGAAAAGAAGGAATATATGGAAGCGTATGTAGCGGAAGACGTCGCGCGCGCGCAACTGGCGGCGGATCCTGCGCTGGCGGCGGAGTTCAAGAAGAAGCTGGCCGACGATCCTGAATTCGCCAAGGATCCGGCAGCGCGGCTGGAGTTCTTCGCGCGCAGGCACTCTTCCTGGGATGAACGGTTCAATCTGTACCCGGTGCTGCGCACCGATGTCGTGCCGGGGTGAAAACGGCGCTGAACGCTGGTTTTGTTGTTGCGCCCGGAATGACTGCCGGCGCAGCAACGATTTACTCTTGCGAACCGCCGGCTTTACGGGACAGGTAGAAACGCAGGGCAAAAGCGGCGACAACGGCCAGCAGCGGCAAAGTTTGAAGAAAGGTCATGGCAGGGCTCCGAAAGAATAGAATCAGTATTGATGCATTGCAGCATATAAAAACGCTGCGCATATGGCCAATTCTTATTTCTGATGCCTACTATCAGTTTCGTGAATAACACGGCGCCGACTTTCCCGTTTCCCCATATAAAAAGCCCGCTATCTTTAACGATGCGGGCTTTCCCTGTCTCCTCACCTCTAGAGAGATGGACTCTTTTTTGCGTGAAAGTGATACTGAGCTAAAAAACTTTAACAGTCATCATGCGCCGCAACATAGCGTTGTTTTGCACCCACACAAACAGATACAACTTGTTGCTCAGGTGGATTTCGCGTAGCGATGACATCACCGCCCCTGCCGGATAAAATCCATGGCCTTTTCGGCAATCATGATGGTCGGCGCGTTGGTATTGCCGCCGATCAGGGTCGGCATGATCGATGCGTCAACCACCCGCAAACCCTGTATGCCATGCACTTTCAAGGTGGGATCGACCACCGCGGCCGGGTCGGTGCCCATCTTGCAGCTGCCGACCGGATGGTAGACCGTATCCGTGTAAGTCCTCAGCACGTCGCGGATCTGGTCGTCCGACTCCACTCCCGCGGTGCGTATATCGCGTTTGCTATAGGCGGCCAGCGCCGGCGCGTCCAGCAGTTTGCGCGTCATCTTGAAGCCGGCCACCATATCTTCCAGGTCTTGCGGATCGCCGAAAAAATTCGGGTCGATCAGCGGCGCATCCTGCGGATTGGTGTTGCGCAGCCTGACCTCGCCTTTGCTGCGCGGGTGCAGCAGGCAGACGTGACAGGAAAAGCCGTGTCCCAGATGCAGTTTGCGGGCGTGGTTTTCGACGCAGGCGATGACGAAGTGCAGCTGCAGATCCGGCGCCGCCAGCTCCGGACGCGTCTTCAAAAAGCCGCCGCATTCAGAGAAATTACTGGTAAGCATGCCGCGCCGTTCATGCCGAAAGCGCTGCAGTTCCTTGAATATGCGCAGCGAGCCGCTGGCGGAAATACCGAAGGTATCCAGGCTGTCCGACTTATGGCAAAACACGAAGTCGGGATGGTCCTGCAGATTCTTGCCGACGCCGGGTAAATGGTGCTGCACCTGGATGCCCAGCTTGCGCAGCTCGGTGCCGTCGCCTATGCCCGACAGCATCAGGATCTGGGGCGACTGGAAAGCGCCGGCCGACAGGATCACTTCGCGCCGCGCGCGCAAAGTGCGCAGCTGGCCGCCCTGCCGCACTTCGACGCCGACGACCCGCCCTTGCTGCATGATCAGGCGCTCGGTATAGGCGCCGGTTTGCACGCTCAGGTTGCTGCGCTGCCCCATATGCGGCAGCAGATAGGCGCGCGCCGCACTCCAGCGCTCGCCATTTTTTTGCGTCACCTGATATATGCCCAGCCCTTCTTGATGCTCGGCGTTGAAATCCGTGCTGAGCGGATAGCCGGCCTGGCGCGCGGCTTCCAGATAGTGCTGGTGGATGGGATTGTCGGTGCGCAGGTCGCTGACCCACAAAGGACCGTCCTGCCCGTGCCAGGCATTGGAAAACTGTTCGTTATGTTCTGATTTCTTGAAGTATGGCAGCACATCGTCGAAGGCCCAGCCGCTGTTGCCCAGCTGCGCCCAGTGGTCGTAGTCGGAACGATGGCCGCGGATGTAGACCATGGCGTTGATCGCCGAGGAACCGCCCAGCGTCTTGCCGCGCGGCTGATAACCGCGGCGGCCGTTGAAGCCGGCTTGCGGCACCGTCTCGAAGGCCCAGTTGTTGAGCCTGGTGGGCACCATGCTGACCGCGCCGACCGGCATTTTCACCGCCCAGCTGTCGCCGCTGCCGCCAGCCTCCAGCAGACATACCGACACTGCCGGATCTTCCGTCAGGCGCCCTGCCATCACGCAACCGCCAGAACCGCCGCCTACCACCACAAAGTCGAACTCTTCATCCACGTCGCGTCTCCCCGTCTTGTTATAGGCATTGCGTGCAGCAGGCTTAGCCAACCGATGCAACAAATTTAACAGCTACGGGAAAATCACGCTACGTGGTGAGCTAGAGCAATTGTTTCAATTACGCAAAAGGATCAATGCAATACCTAGAGGATTCAGTGTGCTTTCGACATGACGACCAGCCATTTGCGAAACAGCAGGATTTCCAGGTGTCCGGCCTGGATGCCGGCATTGCACTCGACCACAGGATTGCTTCGGTACAGGCGTTTGTAGAAATCGCGGCAGATGAACAACTCGCGCTTGCCGAAACGCATCATGATTGAGGAAGGGGTAGACTCCATACCAAAGCGGGAGCCGGAGGTAATATCCAAGTTCGTCATGGCAGCAATTCCAATCTCGTTGAAGAAGATTGAACTGTACCATAACTACTGTATATGCATACAGTAAAATGCAGCGTGTCTGTTTTTAGTCACGCCGCACTATATTGCTGATCTTGCCGGCCGGTGCGGCAAGATCAGCGACGCCAGCCGCCGCGGTCATGCCAGTGATCGTGCCAGCCGCGTCCGCGCCAGTAGGCCGGACGGCCATAGCCATAATAGCCTGGAGGATAGTAGCCCGGAGCGCCATACACTACGACTGGCGCCGGACGCACATAGACTGGCGGCGGCGGTGCATAGTAGACCGGCGGCGGCGCTAAATAGACCGGTGGCGGCGGATAATAAGCCGGCACGCCGACATTCACCGACCAGTTGACGCCGGCAAAGGCAGGCGCCGCCGAAAACATCAGGCCGGCAGCGGCAAACAATCCAAGCAAGGTAACGCGCATGGTCTTTTTCATGGCAGTTCTCAATGTATCTGGGTTAAACATAACTATATTTAACCTAAATTCCGGACACATCGCCACGCAGAAGTCGTAAGGCCTGTAACAACATGTATCGCTATGGCCAAACCGTGGCATTTTAGGCACAGCCGGAAGCTAATCGGCCGCCAGCTCGCTGCGCTTGAACCGGGCAACAAAGACCATCCCCAGGGCGATCAGAAAAAGCCCCGCCAGCAGCATGACGGCATTGCCCATCACCCGCGGGTAGCCCAGATTGTCGACATTCAGGAAAGGATAAGGATAGAAGCCGGACGAACTGCCGCGCAGCATCGCCATCACGAAATACGCCAGCGGATAGATCAGCCACAGCAAGCTGTCCTTCGCCTGCAAACCCTGCTTCGGCACATACAGCGACCAGTACAGTACGCACAGCAGCGGCACCACGGTGTGCAAACCCTCGTCGGACAAGCGGTGCAGGCCGGTGAACGGCGCATGGTTGCGCAGCAGCAGGTTGTAGCCGAGCCCGACGAAGATGATGTACAGGGTCACCGCCGTCTGCACCCCGGGCCGGGAGAAATACTGGCCGGGCAGCGAGTCCGGTTTCAGCAGCAGCACGCTGCAGGCCACTGCGACCAGTATATTGGTGAGGATGGTCAGGTAGCCGAACATGCGCCACACCGCCTCGCCATAAGTCATGCCCTGAGACAGCAGCAAGGGAATCGAAATCGAGAATTGCGCAATGATGGCAAACCACGCAATCAGGGCGATCAGGAGCAGCAGCAAGCGCGGCGCAAGGGCAGTATTTTTATTCATGGTCGGGCCTGGATTCAAGCGACGCCCTGGTCAAGGCTCAGCATGCGTTCCACATAGCGGGCGATCAGGTCGACTTCCAGGTTGACTTGCTTGCCGACTTGCAGATGCTTGAGCGCGGTCACTTCGATCGTATGCGGAATCAGGTTGATCGAAAACAGGCAGCCGTCGGCGACGTCGTCGACCCGGTTGACCGTCAGCGAGACGCCGTTGACCACCACCGACCCCTTGTAGGCGAAATACTTTGCCAGCTCGCGCGCCGACTTGATCACCAGTTCCCAGGACTCGCCCACCGGCTCGAATTTTTCGACGCGGCCGAGGCCGTCGACGTGGCCCGACACCAGATGGCCGCCGAGGCGGTCGGCCAGGGTCAGCGCCTTTTCCAGGTTGATCTCGCCGCTGGCGTCGAGGCCGACAGTGCGGTTCAGGCTTTCGCGCGAGACGTCCACTTCAAAGGTGTTCTCGGTCTTGGCGACCACCGTCATGCAGGCGCCGTTGAGCGAAATCGAATCGCCCAGCGCGACGTCGGCCAGCGCCAGGCCGCCGGCGTCAACCGCCAGCCGGACGCCGTCATCAGCGCTGCTGCCCAGTGGTTTAACGGAAGTGATTTTGCCGACGGCGGCGACGATACCAGTGAACATGATAGCAATCAAAAAATTAATGGAATCGTGCAAGGATACGCAAATCCTCGCCGATTTGCTCGATTTGGTGGAATTTCAGGGCAATTTTATCCTGCAGGTTTTCCAGCGCGGGCAGGCCGAACATGCCACGGCCGTCGCCCAGGATGGCCGGCGCCAGGTAGACCAGCAGCTCGTCCACGCAATGCTCGCGGATCAGGGAAGCGTTCAGCTTGGAGCCGGCTTCCACGTGCAGTTCATTGATCTCGCGCTTGCCCAGCTCCAGGATAACTTGCGGCAAATCCACTTTGCCGCCGGAATTCGGCAGCACCACTACCTCGGCGCCCTGCTGCTCCAGCATGGCTTGCTTGGCGGCATCGGCAGTCGCGGTAAAAATCAGGTTGCCGCCGCCGATCAGGATCTTGGCGTCCGGACTGATGCTTAGCTTGCTGTCAACAATCACCCGCAACGGCTGCCGCGCCAGCTTAACGGTGCGCACCGTGAGCTGGGGATTATCTTCCTTGACGGTGCCGATGCCGGTCAGGATGGCGCCGGCGCGGGCGCGCCACATATGGCCGTCGTCGCGCGCCGCCTGGGAGGTGATCCACTGGCTCTGGCCGTTATGCAGCGCGGTCTTGCCATCCAGGCTGGCGGCCACTTTGAGCCGGACCCAGGGCTTGCCGGTTTGCATGCGGGTAAAGAAACCGATATTCAGTTCGCGCGCCGGCGCCGCCAGCACGCCAGACTCGACGGCGATGCCGGCCGCCTGCAGGCGCGCCATGCCCTGCCCGGCCACCAGCGGATTAGGATCTTCCAGCGCTGCCACCACCTTGCCGACGCCGGCGCGCACCAGCGCATCGGCGCAAGGCGGGGTGCGGCCGAAATGACTGCACGGCTCCAGCGTCACGTACACCGTGGCGCCGCGCACGTCGTGGCCCCTGGCGGCGGCATCCTGCAAGGCCTGGATTTCGGCATGGTTGCCGCCCGGCGGCTGAGTAAAGCCGCTGCCGATCAGCTGGCCATCCTTGACGATCACGCAGCCGATGGCGGGATTGGGCGAACTGGAGAGCCGGCCGTTTTCAGCAAGCTGCAAGGCCTGCGACATGAAGATTTCAGCCTGGGTCATGGGGTGAGCACGAAAATCATAGGTAAACCGTCGGAAAGGGGAGATGTATTGATTGTACAAAATATGCCGTATCGCCAGCGAATTTAAATCGGATAGGGAGTTTAGGCAGTTATGGCGCCGGCGGCGGAGCCAGGCTGGCGGCGGCCTGGTTGCGCAGCGTGACGGTGCGCATGAATACCTGGCGCAGGCTGCGGTCGCCCGCTACCCGGGCGGCGCCGTCGCAATCGAGGTAGTGTTGCGGCGCGGCGGCGAACATCTGCTCGCCGCGGATCTGCAAACACAGCCGGACGCTGACCACGCGTTTCCAGTTGGCCTGCTGGTCCTCCGACAACGCCGCGACCTGGCTGGCGTCCAGCAGCTGGCCCGGCGTCGCGTCTCCCGCCGCCGCCACGCCGTACATCAGCTGCAATTGTTCGACGTTGTTGAGCAGCGGCTGCGCGTTGTTGCTGCCATTGCCCTGGCAATACAAGGCGTTGACGGAGCTGTCGGGACTGCTGGCGACAAAGAACTGATTGCGCGCGATGCGGACCTGCGGCCTCAGGCGGTGGGCCGGATGATCGTCAGGCACCGCCATCGGGTCTACCTGGTTGCCGTTGCAATCCACCCCGGCGCCGCTGTCCGAATCCACATCATCGTCAGTCCGGTAGGCGACTTCAAAAGCCGCCGTCCCTGGCCCGCTGCCGCAGGAAAAATCCTTGCCTGAACCAAGCGGCCTGGCAAAGCCATGCGCGCAACCGCGCAAGCCTTGCGCCGGCCGGCCGTCCGCTTGAATGAAATCGGTCACCGCCGGCGTACCCGCCGACACCAGGTTGCCGAAACCGGCCTGCCGCAGATTCCGCTCCATCAACCCCATGGCATGGCTGCCGTCCTGCTGCAGCCGCAACTTTTCATCGCTCAGGCGGAAGCCGGCTTTGCTGCTGAGATAAAGGGTCGTGCTCAACAATAGCAGCGCCGCTCCCAGCGCCATCGCCACCAGCAGTTCCACCAATGAAAAGCCAGGTTGCGCCGCTGGCTTCAGCATTCGCTGCCATCGCTCTTGAATCTGATGCGGCCGGAACCGGCGACGCATACCGTGCGCGCAAACTCGCCCTTGTGGCTGAAGACCACCTTGGCGAAGTTGCCGTTGGCATCGCCGCCGGCGTGATAGGTAATCGTGGCGCGGCCGGCACGGGCCAGGGTATTGGCGTCGAGCGCGCCTTGCCGCAGCAGTATCCGGCGGCTGTCGGCCTCCAGCACCAGCCAGCCCGCGGCCCAGTCGGCGCCGTCGCGATCGCCGCTGGCGGCGGCGCTGCAGCGCGCGCCATCCGTCTCGGCAGTGCTGCTGCGGCAGACCTTCACGGCGCGGCCACGCTTGACGGCTTCGCTGCGCGCCAGGGTAAGTGCGGCGATCAGCAGGCGGCTTTCCGCCGCCAGCCGGTTCTGGATCACAAACGCGCGCATCGATGGCAGCGCCAGAGCCAGCAGAATGCCCATGATCGCCAGCACGGCCAAGGCTTCCACCAGCGTTATGCCACCCTGTCGCGGCAAGAGCTGCCCAGGCGGTCGAGGAAAGGACATCAGCTGCCTCCTGCTTATCCGTAAAGTTATATTTCCGACAAGCATTCTGGCAAAAAAATAGCGCCGCTAGTCGCGGCGCTGGCTTATTTAAGCAATTACTTCCTTCGGCTCGGCGGTCCGGAGAATTCTTCGATCATGTTCTGGAATTCGGCGACGTCTTCAAAACTTTTGTAGACCGAGGCGAAGCGGATATAAGCGATCTTGTCCAGCCGTTTCAGTTCGCGCATGACCAGCTCGCCGACGTGGCCGGACAGCACTTCGCGCTCGCCGCTGGAAAGCAGCTTGTCCTTGATGCGCTGCAAAGCCTCATCCAGCGCCTCGACCGAGACCGGCCGCTTGCGCAAGGCCAGCATCAGGCTGGCGCGCAATTTGAGCGGATCGAAATCGGTGCGGCTGCCGTTCTTCTTGACGATCACCGGCATCGCCAGCTCGATCCGTTCAAAGGTGGTGAAGCGCTTGTCGCAATGCATGCAGCGGCGCCGGCGGCGAATCGAATCGCCCTCTTCCGACACGCGGGTGTCGAGCACCTGGGTTTCTTCATGCTGGCAGAATGGACATTTCATGATGGCAGTAATCCGAAGGTGATTGCGGCTGACTGGGTCGACATCTCTACATTATTCCTATTCGGGGCCACGCACCGGTCGCTGACAACCGGTATTTCACAGGAGCTTACTTGGTACTAGGGCCCGTGCAGTGTTAAAGCTGCAACGGGCCCAGGATTTCCCTGACTGGCATCCATAACGGCATGCCGGTCAGCACATCAGACTACGCTATTAAGCTGCGTACACCGGAAACGCGTCAGTCAGTTTCTTGACTTCGGCTTTGACTCTTTCGATGGTCGCTGCATCGTGCGGGTTGTCCAGCACGTCGGCGATCAGGTTGCCGACCTTGACGGCTTCCGCTTCCTTGAAGCCGCGGGTGGTGAACGCCGGGCTGCCGACACGGATGCCGGAAGTGACGAACGGCTTTTCCGGATCGTTAGGAATGGCGTTCTTGTTGCAAGTCATGTGCGCCGAACCCAGGATCGCTTCGGCTTCCTTGCCGGTGATCTTCTTGGCGCGCAGGTCGACCAGCATGACGTGCGATTCGGTGCGGCCCGACACGATGCGCAAGCCGCGCGCGATCAATGTCTTCGCCAGGGCGTCGGCGTTCTTCACCACCTGCTGCTGATATGCCTTGAATTCCGGCGTCAGCGCTTCCTTGAACGCCACTGCCTTGCCGGCGATGACGTGCATCAGCGGACCGCCCTGGATGCCTGGGAAGATCGCCGAATTGATGGCTTTCTCGAACTCGGCCTTCATCAGGATGATGCCGCCGCGCGGACCGCGCAGGGATTTGTGGGTGGTCGAGGTGACGAAGTCGGCATGCGGCACCGGGTTCGGATACTCGCCGGCGGCGATCAGGCCGGCATAGTGCGCCATGTCGACCATGAAGTAGGCGCCGACTGCCTTGGCGACCTTGGACATGCGCTCGAAGTCGATGCGCAGGGCGTAAGCGGAAGCGCCGGCGATGATCAGCTTGGGCTTCTTTTCGTGCGCCAGGCGCTCGAAGGCTTCGTAGTCGATTTCTTCTTTTTCGTTCAGGCCGTAGGACACCACGTTGAACCACTTGCCGGACATGTTCAATGCCATGCCGTGGGTCAGGTGGCCGCCTTCCGCCAGCGACATGCCCATGATGGTGTCGCCCGGTTTCAGCATGGCGAAGAACACACCCTGGTTGGCTTGCGAACCGGAGTTCGGCTGCACGTTGGCGGCTTCGGCGCCGAACAGTTGCTTGACGCGGTCGATCGCCAGCTGCTCGGCGATGTCAACGAATTCGCAGCCGCCGTAGTAGCGCTTGCCTGGATAGCCTTCAGCGTACTTGTTGGTCAGCTGCGTGCCTTGCGCTTCCATCACGGCCGGCGAAGTGTAGTTTTCCGACGCGATCAGCTCGATGTGTTCTTGCTGGCGATGGTTTTCTTTCTGGACGGCGCTCCACAATTCTGGATCGACATTGGCTAAGGTATGGTTTTTCTCGAACATGTAATACTCCAATCGATAAGGGTGAGCCTAAATCGAATGAGGGCCAGAAAATTAGGGGAATGCGGCAGCCTCAGTCGTACTTTCCATTCGGGCTGCCCAGGCGCACGGCGGATGAAATCTCACGCTTCCCGGTGGATGCCCACCTTTTGCCAATGCCTGCCGCGATTTTTTGGACCTGCGGCGGTATGGTTTTTTCGCCAGTCACGTGAGACGAAATGGTGCGCTTATTGTAAGCGAAGCACTCGATTTGAGCAAGATTGGCCCGGGCTTCGGCGCCGGATAAAAAAAACCGCCCCGGAGGGCGGCTTGCGCATGAAATTTACTAAAAAGACAATGACGATGGATGGTTATATCTTGCCGGCCAGGCTGATCCCTATCGTGCGCGGCTCAAGCCGATAGCCTTCCGATACCGACTGCACGTTAGGACGCTGGATCACCTTGTCGTTATTGAAGGCATTCTTGACGAACAAGGTCAGTTCCCAGCGGTCGAAGGTGGCGCCGACGCTGGCGTCGAAAGTGCTGTAGGCCGGCCGCTGATAATCCGGATCGGTCGCCACCAAGGTGCCGTGGCTGCTGCCGGTCCAGTGGGCGGCGGCACGGGCGAAGCCGTAGTAATCGCCGGGCAGGCTGAAATTGTACTGGCCGGTCAGGGTGGCGTTGTATTTAGGCACGCCCTGGATCTGGTCGCCTGCATGCGCATGCAGGGATGGCACATCCGATGACAAGGTGGCATTGGTATAACCGCCCGATAGGCCGAGAACGATATTCGAAGTCGGCTTGGCCTTGATCTCGAACTCGGCGCCATAGCTGCTGGCGTTGCCGACGTTGGTTTCATAGTCGAAACCGCAGCCCGGCAGCTGGATATCCTGCTGCAAGCCATTCCATTTGATGTAGAACAAGGCGGCATTGACCTGCAGGCGGTTGCCCAGCAGGCGCGACTTGTTGCCCAGCTCGTAGCTCCACAGCTTGTCCGACTTGAACGAGGTCGGCGCCGCGGTGATGCCGAGATTGTTGAAATCCGCCGCGCACAGCGAAGCCGGGATCGGACGGTCGTTGCCGCCCAAGCGGAAGCCCTCGGTGGCCGAGGTGTACACGGTGTTGTTGGGATCGACTTCCCAGCTCAGCGAGAACTTCGGCGTAAATGCCGACGACTTGCTGGTGACAGAGGAACTGGTCGGGCCGCCGTTCCAGTAAAAATCGCCGTTGCGGCTCAGGCTGTCGGTGGCTTGCAGGTAGCGCATGCCGACCGTGGCGTGCAGGCTAGGCATGAAATAGTAGTTCAGCTCGCCGAAGACCGCCTCTTGCTCGGTATGGTAGTGGCGTTCGCTGAAATACGAATTATCGTTGGGAAAGGCGATGCCGAGCTGGCCCGGATCGGCCGGATTGGCGCCGAACGCCGCATAGGTCGCATTGAGGCCGAAAATCGGCTCGTTGTCGGTGACGTTGGTATGCAGGTTGGCGTAGTAAACCCCGCCCAGCCAGGTGAATGGCGAGACCTTCTGGTCATACGGCTTGGAAGTGACGCGCAACTCTTGCGAGAATTGCCGCACCTGGTTTTGCAGGTAGACCGCCGACGGCAAGGCGCCGATCGCGGCCGCCAAGCCTGGTGGCGTAGCCGGTACCGCAAATCCCAGGTTGTTGACGGTAGTACCGTCCTGAGTGCGGTTGAAGGTGCGCTGGTAAAAACTGGAGACCGAAATCAGGTCGGCCATGCCCATGTCGTAGTTGACCGTCAGGCTAGGCACCAGCAAACGGTCGTTGCCCGGCTCGCGCACCAGCTTGCCGGTCTGGTTCTTTGGCAGGGCCAGGTAGGAGGCGTCGATATCCTTGGAATTGACTTCCTGGTAGAACACCGACGGCGTCAGGCTGAGCTGCGGCGTCGGCGCCCACTTCATGGCCAGCTTGACCACGCTGGAATCCTGCGAATTGATGCCGCTGGCAATGACGTTGCCGGTGGCCGGCGAGACCTGGTCGATATAGCCGCTCTGATGGCCGGTCTGCACGCCGATGCGCAGCGCCAGTTCGCCCGGGATCAGCGGCTGGTTGACGACGCCGTTGACGGTATAGTTGGTGCCGCCGCCGGCGGTCCCCGACACTTCCGAGTAGACGCTGGCTTCGCGCTCCTTCAGGTTGGGCTGGTTGCTGATGAATTTGATGGTGCCGCCCATCGAGCTGGCGCCGTACAAGGTGCCCTGCGGACCGCGCAGCACTTCGATGCGGTCGATGTCGAAGAACTTTGGTTCGGAACTGCCGAGGCTGTACAGATTGCGCGTGGTCATCGAGACATCGTCCAGGTAGACGCCCACCGTGGCCGAGCCGGCCGCCGAGCTGATGCCGCGGATTTCGATATTGCTGAGTCCGGCGCCGGAGCCGCTGGCGCCGGAGAACGAAATATTCGGCATGGCCCGCGTGAGATCGGAAAAATCGTTGATATGCGAGGCCTGCAGATCTTCGCCGCTGATCACCGAAATGCTCAGCGGCACCTTGCTCGCATCTTCCTTGCGCTTTTGCGCGGTGACCAGCACCGATTCGATCTGCTCGCTGGCCCGCGCCGATTTTTTTGCGCCAGGTGCGTCAGCCGCATCGGCGGCGCCGTCGGCAAGCTGCTGGGCGGCGGCGCCGGCCACCCACAAGGTGGACGAGGCGGCGGCCATGGCAAGCGCGCAAGTCAAATTTCCGGAATAGCGTTTCTTTGTCATCGTTGTGGTCTCCCCTATAACATTCAGCAATACCCAGCGCTGGAGATCCCATTTCAGCAATATTTATGCCACGCAAGTTTTCATCAAATCCGCCAGAATCGATCGCGCCGCCGACGTCTGCTGTCATGTTCTGGTGCAACTTGCACCAAAGCAAACATGGTTGAGACTGCAATGAAAGCGCAGGATCGGCCGCCCCGGCCCATGCCTGCCCAGTTTGTCAACGGCGCGCCCGCCGAATTGGGCTACAATTTCCGGCTAGACCAACACCGCAACAACAGGAGCATTGACCATGATTGTCTTGATTACCGGCGCAACCGCTGGCTTCGGCGCCGAAATGGCGCGTAAATTCACCAAGAACGGCCATCGGGTCATTGCTACCGGCCGCCGCAAGGACCGGCTGGACCAGCTGGCAGCCGAGCTGGGCGCGGCAGTCTTGCCTATCGTCATGGATGTCACCGACAAAGCCTCGATCAGCAGCGCGCTGGCGGCCCTGCCTGCGGCATGGCAGGAAATCGACGTCCTGGTCAACAACGCCGGCCTGGCGCTGGGCGTGGAATCGGCGCAGCAGGCTTCGCTGGAAGAATGGGAAACCATGATCGAGACCAACTGCAAAGGGCTGGTGACCATGACCCGCCTGGTGCTGCCAGGCATGGTGGCGCGCGGCCGCGGCACCGTCATCAATCTCGGTTCGATCGCCGGCGAATATCCATATCCGGGCGGCAATGTGTACGGCGCCACCAAGGCTTTCGTCAAGCAGTTCACGCTGAACCTGCGCGCCGACCTGGTCGGCACCGGCGTGCGCGCCACCGATATCGCGCCCGGCCTGTGCGGCGGCACCGAGTTCTCCAACGTGCGCTACCGCGGCGACGACGCAGCGGCTGCCAAGGTCTATGAAGGCACGCAGCCGCTGACGCCGGCCGATATCGCCGACACCGCGTTCTGGGTCGCCACCCTGCCGCCGCATATCAACATCAACCGCATTGAAATGATGCCGACCTGCCAGGGTTTCGCCGGCATGAGCATCAAACGCAATTAGCCAAGCATGATCGCATGGGTGGGCGTTTGCGCCCCCCTTGCCAGGCCCTGCCTCAGATTTCCGCCAGACAACTTAAAGCAACAGCACCGATGAGCATCCCCCTTTCCGACCCGCATGCCGATTTCAGCTGGCGCATCCGTGTGTACTATGAAGACACCGACGCCGGCGGCGTGGTTTTCTATGCCAACTACCTGAAGTTCTTTGAGCGCGCCCGCACCGAATGGCTGCGCGCGGCAGGCATCGGCCAGCATGCGCTGGAACAAAGCGACGGCGCCATCTTCATCGTCAAAAGCACCAGCATCGACTATCATGCGCCCGCCAAGCTGGACGACGAGCTGCAGCTGACCGTGGTGATAGAACGCCTCGGACGGGCCGGCGTCGACTTCGTCCAGCAAGCCTGGCGCGTCGGCGAAGGCGAACCGACCCTGATGTGCACCGGCCGCATCACCGTGGTGTGCGTCGGCACCGACACGTTCCGGCCGCGCGGCATTCCCAGGCAGGTGCTGGAGAACATCAAAGCCGCTGCCAAAGCCTAACCTGGTCCAGCGCCGGCACGCCTTTCGCTAAGGCAATGAGATGAAAGCCGCGCCAGGGCGTCCGCTTCTTATGGTTCTGAAAAGCAATTTTTTGCAGTGCAATGAACCTTCCTCAGGCAAGCATGGTCTGAAGCTTCGTTGCAGCGAACTTGGAGTAAAGCGATAGCGCCCGGCAAGATTGCCTGCCCCACCGCAGATATTGCGGCAAGCACTTTACGTTTACAATTCACTGTTTAAGTCTTTTACTTAAACCTAAGACCATTCCTCAAGACCGCTATCCATGACTGTCACCCAAGATCTTTCGTTTATCACCCTTATTACCAACGCATCTGTATTAGTACAGCTGGTCATGGCGCTGCTGCTGGCGGTTTCCGTGATGAGCTGGACTTATATTTTCCGCAAGATGTTCGCGATCCGCAGCGCCCGCCGCCAGACGGAAGAATTCGAACGTGCATTCTGGTCGGGCGGCAACCTCGCTACCTTGTACCAGGACGCCACCTCCAACCGCCGCAAGGGCGCGAGCCGGACCGGTGCGCTGGAACGCATCTTCGAAGCCGGCATGGACGAGTTCAACAAGGTCAAGGCTTCGCTCGGCAACAAAGGCGGCAACGATTCGGCCGCCTTGCTGGACGGCGCCCGGCGCGCGATGCGCGCGGCTTACCAGCGTGAGATGGATGCGCTGGAATCGCACCTGGCCTTCCTCGCCTCGGTCGGCTCGGTGTCGCCCTACGTCGGCCTGTTCGGCACCGTGTGGGGCATCATGAATGCGTTCCGCGGCCTGGCGAATGTGCAGCAAGCCACCCTGGCAGCTGTCGCGCCGGGTATCGCCGAGGCCCTGATCGCCACCGCCATCGGCCTGTTTGCCGCGATCCCTGCGGTGGTTGCCTACAACCGCTTCTCGCACGACGTCGACCGCCTGGCGATCCGCTTCGAAAGCTTCATCGAAGAATTCTCTAACATCTTGCAGCGTCAGGCCCGCTAATGTCCGGCTCTTCCATGCGCGGTGGCCGCCCCCGCAAGTTCAAGGCGGAAATCAACGTCGTCCCGTATATCGACGTGATGATGGTGCTGCTGGTGATCTTCATGGTCTCGGCGCCGCTCACCAATCCGAGCGTCATCAATTTGCCGAATGCGGCGAAATCGGCGACGCCGCCGACCGAATATATCGAGATCACCCTGAAGCCTGAGCAGCAGACCAGCGTGCGCATCAACGGCCAGAAGAGCGGCACCAGCGTCGCTGAAACGGTTCCGCGCAACGGCCTGAAACGCAAGCTGCAAGCCCTGCACGCCGACAAGCCCGACATGCCGGTGATGATTTCGGCCGACAAGGACATCAAGTACGATGAAGTGATCCAGGTCATTTCCGAGGCCAAGATGCTTGGCATTAACCGCGTCGGACTGGCGACAAAGTGACGATCTGGTTATGACAGGCAACTCCCCGTATTCCGTACCAAAAGAACCCGGCAGCATCCGCGCCATCATCCTAGCAGCGGCAGTGCATGCCGTCCTGTTCGCATTCCTGTGGTTCGGCATTCACTGGCAGAGCCAGCAGCCGATCGCCGTGGAGGCTGAAGTCTGGAGCCCGGACATCAAGGAAGCCGCGCCGCCGGCGCCGGAGCCGACCCCGGTGCCGCAGCCGACGCCCGAGCCGAAACCGGAGCCGGTGGTGCAGGAAACCGCGCCGCCGAAGGTGGTGACGCCGCCGCAGCCGGATCCTGAAATCGCCCTGGAAAGGGAAAAGAAGCGCAAAGAACAGGAGCGCAAGGACCAGCAACGCCAGGAAGAGCTCGAAAAACAACAGAAATTGCAAAAAGAGCAAGCCGAGGAAGAGCGCAAGGACAAGCTGAAAGCGGAAGCCGAGCAAAAAGCCGCCAAGGACAAGGCCGCTGCCCAGGAAAAGCAGAAGCAGGACGCTGCCAGGAAACTGGAAGCCGACGCCGCCAAGAAGAAACAGGCTGCCGATGCCGCCGCTGAAACCAAGCGCCGCAGCGATGAAATGAAGCGCATGCTGGGCCAGGCGGTCGGCAACGGCGCCGCCAACAGCAGCGGCACCGCTGCCCAGTCGCAAGGGCCGCGCGGCGATCCTGGCTATGGACAAAAGGTAGGCGCCAAGATCAAGTCGAACATCATCTTTAATGTGCCTGAAAGCCTGGCCGGAAACCCTGACGTGCAATTCGATGTCCAATTGCTTCCCGACGGCTCGGTGGCAAGCATCCGACTGAAGAAATCCTCCGGGGTATCCGGCTTTGACGAAGCGGTGAAACGCGCGATCGAGAAATCGGCGCCTTATCCGAAAGACAAGACCGGTACTGTACCATCCAGCTTTATCGGAACTCATAGACCGAAAGATCAGTAAGCCATGAAAAACAAATTGCATCAAATATTCGCAGTCCTCGGACTTGCGGTGAGCGCGCTGGTTGCCAGCGTCCCGGCCAGCGCCCAGCTGCGCATCGAAACTTCCGGCGTCGGCGCCAGCCAGATCCCGATCGCCATCGCCGGCTTCAGCGATGAAAACCTGGCGCCGCAGCAGGTCACCGCCATCATCAAGGCCGACCTGGCGCGCAGCGGCTTCTTCAAGATCATCGATACCGGCGACGTCATCTCCGAAGCCAGCCAGGTCAACCTGCCCGACTGGAAAGCGCGCGGCGCCGACGCCCTGGTGGTCGGCAGCGTGCAGCGCCTGGCCGACGGCCGTTTCGATGTGCGCTACCGTTTGCTCGATACCGTCAAATCGTCCCAGCTGTCGGCCCTGGCGATGGCTGCCGCGCCACAGTACACGCGGGTTACCGCCCACAAGATCGCCGATGACATCTACGAAAAACTGATCGGCGCGCGCGGCGCCTTCGCTACCCGCATCGCCTACATCATCAAGGCCGGCAAGGAATACCGGCTGGAAGTAGCCGACTCCGACGGCGAAGGCACGCAAGTGGCCTTGCGTTCCAACGAGCCGATCATCTCGCCGGCCTGGTCGCCGGACGGCACCAAGGTGGCCTACGTTTCGTTTGAAGCAAAGAAGCCGGTGGTGTACGTGCAGAACCTGATCACCAAGCAGCGCATCGTGGTGGCCAACTACAAGGGCAGCAACTCGGCGCCGTCCTGGTCGCCGGACGGCAGCAAGCTGGCGATTGCGCTGGCGCGCGACGGCCTGACCCAGGTCTACGTGGTGAACAGCGACGGCGGCAACCTGCGCCGCCTGACCCAGACCAACGGCATCGACACCGAACCGCAATTCTCGGCTGACGGCCAGAGCATCTACTTCACCAGCGACCGCAGCGGCGGCCCGCAAATCTACAAGATGAGCGCCAACGGCGGCGAGGCCCAGCGCGTGACCTTCGGCGGCAGCTACAACATCAGCCCGCGGATTTCACCGGACGGCAAGACATTGGCGTATATTTCGCAGCGCGGCGGCCGCTTCCAGCTGTATGCGCTGGACCTGAGCAACAACCAGGAGCAGCGTTTGTCGGATACGGTCAAGGATGAATCCCCAAGTTTTTCACCCAACGGTAAATACATCATGTACGCCACGGAATCAGGGCGCCGCGGTTCGTTGGCAGTGGTCTCGGTTGACGGCCGCGTGAAACAGCGTTTAACTATGCAGGCAGGCGATATACGGGAGCCTACTTGGGGTCCTTTCATGAAATAATCAGGTTTTACTTTGAATCGACGTTCGTTTCCCACTCTGGAGAATTAAAAAATGCTAAATATCAGAAACTTTGCCCTTATCGTCGCTAGCGCCATCTTGCTGGCTGCCTGCTCGTCCCCTGTCAAGCTGGACGACAAAGCGGTTCCGGTAGTCGATAGCGGCGCCACCGGCGCAGACGCACGTTCGGTCAATACGGTTGACGCCGGCTCCAGCGATCCGCTGAACCAGCCAGGCGGCATCCTCTCCAAGCGCAGCATCTACTTTGACTTCGACAGCTACATCGTCAAGGACGAGTTCAAGTCGGTGGTCGAAGCGCACGCCCAGTACCTGAACAGCCACAAGAACCGCAAGATCATCATCCAAGGCAATACCGATGACCGCGGCGGCCGCGAGTACAACCTGGCGCTGGGACAAAAACGTGCTGAAGCGGTTCGCAAGGCACTGGTATTGTTAGGCGTATCCGACACCCAGGTCGAAGCAGTTTCGCTGGGCAAGGAAAAGCCTAAGGCCCTCGGCAGCGACGAAGCGTCCTACGCTGAAAACCGCCGTTCAGATATCGTTTATCAATAATGATGCGGACGTTCTTCAAAGCTACGATGACCGCGGCCATGCTGGCCGCGGTTTTTTCCGCTCCGACCGCCCACGCCGGGCTGTTTGACGACGATGAAGCACGTCGGGCGATATTGGACATACGCGCCAAGATTGACGCGGTCAATGCACGGGTCGACGCCAAGGCGGACAAAACCAGTTCGCTCAGCCTGTCGGACCAGAATGAGCGCCTGAATCAGGAACTGGCAAAGCTGCGCGGACAGATCGAAGTGCTCACCAATGAGCTGGCCAACACGCAGCAGCGCCAGAAAGATTTCTACGTCGACCTGGATACGCGCCTGCGCAAGCTGGAACCGCAAAAGGTCAGCGTCGACGGCCAGGAAGTCAACATCGGCGCCAACGATCAGAAAGCCTATGACGCAGCGCTGGCGACCTTCAAGTCCGGCGACTACAAGGGTGCAGCCACGGCCTTCTCCAACTTCGTGCGCAGCAGCCCCGACTCAGGCCTGGCGCCATCGGCACAATACTGGCTGGGCAATGCCTACTATGCTCTGCGCGACTACAAGAATGCGATTGCAGCCCAACAGGTGGTCGTCGCCAAATATGCCGACAACCCCAAGGCCGCGGATGCATTGCTGAATATCTCCAGCAGCTACACCGAGCTGAAGAACAAGCCGCAGTCGAAGCGCGCATTGGAACAACTGCTGTCGCAGTACCCCAACACGCCGGCAGCGCAGACGGCAAAAGAGCGTCTGGCCACGCTGAAGTAGGCGCCGAATATTATTTTGCGGATTTCGTAAATAAAAGCGCATATGGGTTTGACACCTGATATGCACTTTGTCTATAATAGCGGTCTTTCGGGTCGTTAGCTCAGCTGGTAGAGCAGCGGACTTTTAATCCGTTGGTCGCAGGTTCGAATCCCGCACGGCCTACCACGAATAAGCAGTACAGATAAGGCCCCCAGCAATGGGGGCCTTTTTCTTTGCCTCTACTCAGTTCCGCAATTCTTGACCAGTTCCAGTTCCGCAAAATTTGAATTGGCAAGTTCATTTCTGTTCTATTCGCTTTGCTCAACCTGACTGTTTCGAACGACATTTGTCGTTAGCATGCGGCAACGCATGCACAGAAATTAAAAACAAAAAAGGCCCGCATTTCTGTGAGCCTCGTCAAATCAATTTCGCGCTTCGTCGGCACAAAACTAGCCGGTGTAGGCGCCCTTGTACCAGCCTTCGCCATCCCAGCACCACTCGGTCGTTTGGCTACCCGTGGTTGCATAGACGCGGATATGGATAGCGCTTCCGTTCAACCAGCAGGTTGCAGAGGCATTTTCACCTGGTTGCTTAAAGGCGCCTGTGTACCAACCCTTCGATCCGTCGTAGCAACGTTCAGTGATTGTAGAACCATTGGAAGTATAAACACGGATCGACGGCGAGCTGGTTCCCCACGAAACGGCGGCAGTTTGAGTTGACATTTTTAAACTCCTAGGATGAGTTGAGTAAAGTGACGAACTAAAACACTTCAGCGATCACGACATACGCGTCACTGTGATGATGCTCATTCAGAGTAGCAAGCGACCAGCGAAATAAATACCTGTCAACTTTCGCAGCTAGCGGATGCAGGCACAATCTTGCGAGCGCTGGATCCGGGGTCAATACCGTTGGGTTGGATGAGAAATGATGCGTCATCAAATTCTGGCAACAGCCCGCCAAAACTGCAGCCCCTTCCCTCGCAAACGCCGGCTGTCCCAGGCTTGCCGCCAGTCAGAGAAAATTCATAGACACTATTTATTTCCCATGAGAAACAATGTAATCTGGTCGACAAGGATCATGCATCGCCGATCCCTCTTGGCTGCTGAAAACGCATTTTGAGTCAAACGAAGCGCAGATCCTGCGCATCGTTATGGGGGAGCATGACGAAGCAATCGTAGTAAATCCCCCCACTGACATGCGGCTTCGGAAGGCCTAATTTCTACTCATACGATTGTGCATTGTGCTGCGCCGGCAATCCAATCATCAGGGGAGATTCA
The DNA here is from genome assembly GCF_059421505.1 of Collimonas sp. GW821-FHT02H07. Classification (NCBI taxonomy): domain Bacteria; kingdom Pseudomonadati; phylum Pseudomonadota; class Betaproteobacteria; order Burkholderiales; family Oxalobacteraceae; genus Collimonas; species Collimonas sp. GW821-FHT02H07. Next base: position 13,352 of record NZ_JBWKVC010000015.1, on the reverse strand, counting down.
TAATGAAGAATATTTGCACGTCGCTGATACGCGCCGCAGCCGCCTTGTGGCTGATTATTCCATTGGGCTTGATATCCAATGCCGGCGCCAATCCTCTTTTTGCGAGGCAAACCAGCCTGAAGTGCTCTTCCTGCCACACCATCTATCCCGAGCTGACGCCATTCGGCCGCAAATTCAAGCTGGGGGGATATACCCTGGGGGAACGCGAGAAGATCCCGCTGGCCTTCATGGCCATCGTCTCGCGCAACTCGATCAACAATAATACGGACAAATCCAGCGGCGACATGCTGTTCGCGAAGAACCGCGAATTGGTGGTCGAGGCTGCCAGCCTCTTCACCGGCGGCAAATTCACCGACTACGCCGGCGGCTTTGTGCAGTGGACCTACAACAATATCAGCACCACCGACAATCAGAGATATGTCGGGCACGGCGCGCTGGACAACACCGATCTGCGGCTGGTGAAAATGACCGGCACGGAAGAACAGCCAACGTTTTTCGGCCTGACCTTGCACAACAACCCTACCGTTCAAGACATCTGGAATACGACGCCGGCCTGGAGCTTCCCGTACTACAGCCCGACCATCGCCGGCCCGGGCCGCGGCGTGCCGACCTTCCTTGAGTCCGGTGCGCGGGTGGCCGGCATCGGCGCCTACACCTACCTGTTCGATGCGCTCTATCTGGAGGCAGCCTCTTACCAGACTGCCAAAGGTCCGCTGTCGGTTTTACGCTCAGGTACGCCCGACGCGCAAAGAGTATCGCTGTCAGGCTCCAACCCCTACTTGCGCGCAACCTACACCTTTGGCAGCGACCATCAGAATTTCACCATCGGCGCTACCGCCGCCAGGGTCGCCATGGCGGCTTCGGACACCACTCCCCAGGGTGACCGCTTCACCGATCTGGGATTCGACGCCACGTATCAGTTCTTCAGCAAAGACGATCACCATATCGTCACAGCCATGGCTTCCACCATCCACGAGAAAGCCGATTGGCGGGCCGGCTTCCCGAACGGGAACAACGATAATCCGAGCTCGAACCTGCGCTCCACCCGGGCCAAGCTCAGCTATCTTTATGACCGTACCTACGGCATTACGGGTGCTGTGTTCAAGCTGACCGGCGACGCTGACTTCGCGCGCTTCGGCACCAACAACGGCAAACCGGACACCGCGGGGTATATCGTCGAACTGAATTATTGGCCGCACTACGTTTTCAACTGGGACCCGCAGGCCAACATCCGCTTCGGGCTGCAATACACCGGCTATACGAAATTCAATGGCAGTAAAACGAATTACGACGGCACCCTGAGAGATGCCAAAGACAACAACACGCTTTACCTGTACGCCTGGCTCATGTTCTGACGCTGCCAGGCGTATTTTCCAAACCGTCGTGCGGGCGTAACGGATAGATGCGGGCAATCCAGGCTGGCCCATTTTATTCGAAGAGGAAACGCCATGAACCAAGAGAAAAAAACATCGCGCCGCATTATGCTACGCCGCAGCGGCGCGGTGCTGGGAGCGATCATTCTCACTCCTCTCGCGACGCACTCGCCGCCTGCCCAGGCAGGCTCCACGAAAAAAGGCATGCTGCATTACCAGGATAGCCCCAAGGATGGAAAGATGTGCGCCGACTGTGCCGCGTACACCCCGGCGGCGTCAGCGGATGCAGGCAGCGGCACCTGCAAAATTGTGGAGGGTCCCGTCAATCCTCAAGGCTGGTGCATGGCATACTCGCACCGCTGAAGGATCGCAGCAAACTGTCGTCACACAGCCGGAAAAAACGGCGCGCCAATCCAGCGCCGCGGCATGTGCAGACGCTGCGCCGGATGAAGCAGCTTCCGACTGCGCGTCCCGCTCATTCCAGCGACATTGCCGAGCCGTCAGGCGGCTTTTTGGAAGACAGGTCCGGCGACACGGCCGCGCCGTTGGCCCCGTGAGAGGAATGGCTGCCATGCTCGATCAAACCCATGTCCAGCGCCATCAGGATCAGTTCAGCCGAATTGTGCAGGCCAAGCTTGTGCATCAGATTGGCGCGATGCTTTTCGACGGTCTTGGCGCTGATATTGAGAAATTCGCCGGTCATGCGATTGGTGCGCCCCTCTGCGACCAGCTTGAGGATGCTGCGTTCGCGCGCGGTGAGCTTGTTCCAGGGCGTCACCGCCTTCGGCGCATCGCATCGATGCAGGAAATCGTTGATCAAATGCATGGAGACGTCGGGACAAATATATTTCTTGCCGCTGATGACCGTCTGGATCGCAATCACGAACTCATCGTACGAAGCATCTTTCAAGACATAGCCGTCCGCCCCCACCCGCAGCGCTTCCGTCACATATTCGTCGGTCTTGTAGACCGTCAGCACAAGCACGCGGATATCCGGCACGCGCCTTTTGATCTGCGCCGTCGCCTCGATGCCGTTCATGCCAGGCAGGGACAGGTCCATGAGGATCATGTCAGGACGCAATGACAATGCCTCGCGGATGGCCTCTTTTCCTTCGCGCGCCTCGCCCACCACCTCGTAGTTGGGCAATGCCGTGATCATTGACCGCAGCCCGTGCCGTAGCAGATTGTGGTCCTCGACTATCAGAATTCGGTAGGTCATGGCTTTCCTCCGCTGGCTCCGGGTGGATGCGACAATGGCGACGGCGATTTGCGGCTGGTTTTCCCCGATACAGGTGGACTAAACAGGAATCTCCATTGATTGTAGGTCTCAAATCCTTCAAATGCACTATCGGCGCGAGAAAAACCGCTGCGTTTGATGGTCGGCGTTGCAGAACTGCTGACGACGCCGCTGATCTGTTCGCCATTGCGCAGCAATTCAAATGCCTGGCCGGTGACCGGATCCGCATAGGCGCGCCGCAAATGCCGCACCGGCACCGGAAAACGCTGATCTTCGACCAGATCGTCAATACTCGTTGGCAGCGTCTTGCCGGCCCCTGGCGTGGCGTAATAGTAGTGTTCGATCGCCAACCGGTACTGGTCGCCGACATACAGCAACTCCGCCTCGGTCTCGCGCTGCCGCTCGAACGACCAGACTTCGACCGCCCCCATCAGCGCCACAGCCATCAGGGCCAGCGTCAGCAGCAACGCCAGCAAGACGATGCCGCGGACGGGACGCTTAATTCGTGGTTGCGCTAACATTCTCGCTCCCCGCGGTCTTTGCCGCGCTCCGCACATCGTAAACCCCGCTCAGGGCGGGATCGATGGGAGCAATGGCGATCCAGTTAGGGCTCTCCGTAATCGGGTCTACCGGGACGCTGCGCAAATAGTGCTTCTGCACCAGCTCCTCGAGTGTTTCCGGATAGCGCCCCTGATCGCCGAAGAATTTGTCCAGCGCGTCGCGCATGGTTGCCAGGTTTTGCTGCTGCACCTTGACCTTGCCGTTATCAAGTGCGACGAAATAGCGCGGCACGGCAAGCGTCAGCAGCAGGCCGATCAGCGCCATGACGATCACCATTTCGATCAGCGTGAAGCCATGCCGGCAACCGCCTGATTTTTGCCCTGGATGCTTGCCGCGCAAGAGTGGGAACGGTCGTGACATGGCTACCACTCCTTGTAGGCGATGCCGTTCAAGCCCTTGCCGGTCGAGAGCGATGCGACGTCATACACATCGTTCCCCGGCACCGGATCGGTGGGCGGGCTGCCATAACTGCGCAAAGCCCAGGTTTGTTCCGCCGGCTGGGTCGGATCGGGGTAGAACGGGTCGCGCGGCACACGGCGCAGGAATACCAGGCGGGAATGATTCACATCCTTGGCGTTTTCGACGCCGTTCACCAATATTTCCAAGGAGGGCGGATAGCCGGAATCGCCCGACTCCAGCGTAATCTGGCCGGTGTCGGCTGCGGTTTTGTAGTTGTCCAGGGCGACGCGGATCTGGCGCAAGGCCAGTTTCAGCTCGGTTTCCTTCAGGCGGGTTGCAGAAATTTCATAGAGCGGCAAGGCGACCAACGCCACCAGGCCTACCAGGGCCAGTGTAATGACCAGCTCTATGAGCGTAAATCCGCGCGTTTTCATGGCTCGATCTTCAGCTTCAGCGGTTGTGGCCGGGAGATGTTGCGCAAAGCGCCGCCGCTCATGCCAAGCTGCGCCAGCTGCATCTCCACCATTGTCTGCCTGCTCGATATCTTGGCGGCGAAAGTCAGATTCATCAGCGCCCCCGAGCCGGCGAAGAACTTACCGGCGTCGGCGTCCAGCGTCATATTGACGCGGCCGGCGGCGTCGTTGACGGTCGGATCGATGTTATTGACGCCGACCCGGCTGCTGACCGCACCGGGGCTGGCGCCGACGAAGGACAGCACGCGCGGATCGTAGAGAATAAAGAATGGCAGCGAATGCACGCCATTGAAACTTGACGCATTCAGAGTGACCTTGAACTGGTCTCCCGCCTTGACGCTGTCAAGCTTGCCCCAGGTGATCTGCGGCCTGCCGCCGGCACTGTTAGCGCTACCGTCGGCGCCGCTATCCCCGCTGCTTGTCGCCGGGCTTGCTGCCGGATTTGTCACTGGACTTGCCAATTGCGCGCTTTTATCTGCGGCACCCGCGGCCATCGCCGCCGCTGCCGGCACGCTGGCGGCAACCATGACCGGAGCGGCGCTCGCAGGCGCAGCGGCGACCGCGGCTGCGGGCATCTCCACAGCGGCCGCACTGACCGGCACGGCCGCCGGCGCGACCGCAGGCACCGCAGCGGCCGGCACACTATCCGACGGCAGGGCCGCCGATTGATCGGCCGGCGCCGGCGTGACAGGCTCCGGTATCAGCGCAGGCGCGGGAACAGGTGCAGACGCCGGAGGTGCAGGCATAGGCGCGGCTGATGGGTAGGCGCCATCGAACGGGGGCGGATTGACGACTTTCTCGACGCCTTGCGGCTGCGTCGCCGACGGCGCCGGCGCACTCGTCGACACACCGTTCAGGATGGCCGGGGTAACCGGCGGCACCGTTGGTGCGGATACCGCGGCAGGCGGCGCCGGCGGCATGATTGCAGCTGCCGGAACAGGTAGCGGTGCAGCGTCGGCGCGCGGCATGCTGTTGCTGCCAACGCCGCTACTGGTGCCCGATACGCTGGAAATCGGATCAAGGCGGAACTGCCCCGAGTGAATCGTGGTTTCAGTGCCGGACCAGACATCGCGCATCGTGTCTTCGGCGATACCCTGGGCACGTATGATACGAGGCGTGATTGACAATACGATCTCGGTCTTGGTGCGATCGCCGTTATGTTCCGAGAACAAGCGCCCGATGATCGGCAACTGGCCGAGGCCAGGCACCTTGGCGGCGGCATTGCGATCGGAATCGCTGATCAGGCCGCCCAGCACCTGGGTTTCGCCGTCGCGCAGGCGCAGGCTGGTGGTGGCGCTGCGGGTGCCGATCTGATAGGCGAGCGAACCGGAAGGCCCTGAGATTTCCTTGACGATATTGCTGACCTCCAGGTTCAGCTTGATGCCGACCTCGCCTTCCGGATAGACATGCGGTTCAGCTTCAAGCTTGATGCCGACATCGATATACTGGATCGAGCCGGTAACCACCGAGGCGCCGGTCTGCACCGGCGTCACGGTATTGGTGATGATTGGCACCTTGTCGCCGATCAGGATCTTCGCCTTTTCATGGTCGCGCACGCGGATGCGCGGGCTGGCCAGCAGATTGGCATCGGTATCCTGCAGCTTGAAACCTATGCCTAGCGAAAACGGCGTGACCTGCAGCTGGCCGCGCGTGAGATCGCCGAGGGCGCCAAGCGTCAACGCGCCGGCGGCCCCGGTCGGAGTCGATATGGTGGCGCTGTTGGGCCAGGTGATGCCAAGATCGGTCAGGCGATCGCGGGAAATTTCCAGCACTTCGACTTCCAGCATCACCTCAGCATCCGCCAGATCGTGGGCCGCAATGACCTTGGCGGCGACATCCAGCGCCTCCGGCGTATCGCGCAAGACCAGCGTGTTGGTGCGTTCGTCAACCAAGGCATCCTTGATCTTGAGTACCGACTTCAGCACTGTCAGGATGTATTTGGCATCGCCGTTCGAAATATGGAAGGTGCGCACTTTCAACTCTTGATATTCTTTTTGCTTGGCCGCGGTAGCCGGATAAATGAACATCGTATTGACGTTGAGCACTTTCTTTTCGAGCTGGTTCTGCAGCAGGATCAGATTGACGGTGTCTTCGACCGAGCCTTCATGCACAAAGATGGTGGTTTTCAGATCGGGGCGCACGTCGCGGTCGAAGATCACGTTGAGACCGGTGGTGCGGGACAAAGCCTCGAACACCATGCGCAGATTGGCGTCGCGGAACTGCAGCGTGACCGGCTTTTTCATCACCGACTGCGAGGCAGTCAACGCCTCTTTGACGCGATGCTGGGTATCGATCTCGGTATTCACCTTGCGCAGCAACAGCTGCGCATTGGGGTTGGATGGATTTTCCAGTATCACCACCATGGTGCGTTCGCGCGCCATATCCAGTTTACCGGCGGCGTACATCTTCTCGGCTTCGGCCAGGATGTCCCTGTGCCGCACGTCCATGTCGATGTCAGAAACGCCGCGCCGGGCGCGCTCGTTGGAACCGTCAAGCTCCAGCGCCTCCAGATAAGAATTGCGCGCTTCCTTGGTGTCGCCAGCCGAACGCTGCTCATCGCCTTGCCGTATCAATTTTTTTGTTTCTTCGTCGAGGCGATTGATGTAATCGAGCTTGTACGGCAGGTTGCCGGGATCCTGCCGCATCGCTTCGCGCATGTTGGCGAGTCCCTCGGCGACATGGCCCTCCTTGATCTGACGCAGGCCGTCCGAATGCAGCTGCTGTGTCGCGCATCCGGCCAGCGCGCCTACGATCAGCAGCAGCGCAGCCGGACGATGCCAGCTTTTTGACATGGTTTGGATAAGGCGCATTACAGCCCCCCGGAAATCAAAATGGATTGCCGCTGGTTGAGCGGAAGATAGGTCAGGACAATTTCCTTGGCGCTGACGGAATCGATGCGATAGGTGCCTTCCACGGTGTCTCCCGTGGTCACCAGCAATAACTGGTCGTCCTTCGCCAAAAACGCGGTAGGCTTGGCCTGGTCCTGCAGCAATCCGACAAAATTGAAAGGCATGGGCGGCGCTGTCGGCGGCGGCGGTGGCGGCGGCGGCAACTCCTTGGGCGGCGGTGGCGGCGGCGGCAGCCAGCTGTTGGCGGCGAATAAATTGCTTGCCGCGCTCTGGTCCAGGCTGGCCCGCACCGGCGGGGCTATCGTTTTTGGCAGAGCTGCCTCCGCCGCGGCCGGCTTGCCGTTCCCCGCTGGATGACTGCCTGCGCTTCGCGTCACCGGCTCAATCACCCCGGATTCGGCAGACCCGCCCGAAAACACCATGGCGCCATAGGAAACCAGCGCGCCGGCAACCAGCACCAGTCCTATTTGCCGCCGTGAGAATCGGTTGCGCATGTCAGGCTCCGCGGTAGACAAAAGTGAAATGGATCCGCGCATCCTGGATCGTGCTGTTCACCGCGGCGCGTTCGATATGCAGCTCGGCCAGCGAGGCATTGGGGATGGCATTGAGCACGCCGGCAATAAAGCCGCGCAGGGTGTCGTAGCTGGCTTTCACCGGCAGCACCACCTCATAGCTGACGAAGGCCGCGCCCTGCGCATCCGACATGTGATACTCGCCCTTGACCAGATCGAGCTTGGCCAGCTGTGCTTGCTCCATCAAGCGCCGCAGATCGCCCGCATTGCGGTCAATCGTCGGAAACCACGCGGTAAAGCGCAGCAGCTGCTCGCTGGTTTTCGGCTGGATCCGATGTTCGAGCCGGGCCCGATTCAGATCGACCAGCGCGGCCCCGGTCTGCTGCTTGATCTCGCCGGCATTTTTTTGCCAGCGCGGCGCAACTGCGAAAGCAATGATCAAAGTGAGCAGCAGCATCAAGATGCCCACTGTGCCTGGCCAGCCGATGCGGCGCGCAAGCGTATAACGCAGCGCCAGCGCCATTGAGCTCATGCGGTTCATCGCTCCTCCCAATGCGCCTGGATTTGAAAGCGGACCGGCGAGCCGGGCTGCGTCTGTATCTGGTGCGAAGTCAGGATGACGCGCTGCAGGCCCGGCTGGTCCTGGAGATAGGACAGGTAATCCAGCATGGTGGCGAGATCCTTCGCCTCGCCGACCAGATGCAATTGCCGGCGTGAAGCGACCGGCTCCACCGACAGCAAGGCCACATGCTCCATCGGCGCCGATTCGAGCACTTTGAGCAGACGATCCCAAGGCGTGTTCAACTGGCCGGCGATCTGTGCCGCGTTCTTGAAATTCTGCAATTCGGCAGGCGTGACCTTGGCGCCAACCTGGTCGGCATTCTTGACCGAATGGAGGCGCAGCACCATGGCGTCATACACCGTCTGCTGGGCCTTGCGCGCGCCGTAAGCCGATGACAGCTGCACGCCCGCATAGATGCTTGCCACGGCGCCCGCGATCAGGAGCGCCAGCCCGATCGACGGCAATTTGCGACGCTCGGTGGAAAAATCCAGATCCAGTTTTTGAAGAGAGGCCATGGCATATGGCTCCTAGGCGAAATTCGAAGCCAGATCGGGCGCTGCATCGGCAGCGGCCGCCATCTCCGGCCGCGGCGGCAGGCGCTGCCAGCGGCTGCTTGCCGCGGCCGGGATGTCGCCTATGTCGGCATCGAAATAGATCGGCAATCCAGCGTAGTCCGGCACGCACAGGCGGCGGCAAAATGCCTCGCAGCTGTCGCTCAAGGCGGGCCAGTCGTTTTCCGATAAGCGTTCGGCGGCAAGCGCCTGCCATTTGCCATCCCGCAGCCAGCCGAGCATCAAAGCGCTGCCGCGCAAACGCGCCAATAGTGCGCTGTCGTTCTTGTTGCGTGCAAAGTAGCCGTTCCAGAACGCCGCGAAGCCCGGCTCCAGCCGGTTCAAGCGGCATCCGGCATCGTCGCAGGCCAATCTGATCGCATCCGTCAGGGCTGCCGGCATGCCGCACACGACCGCGCTCAAACCATCCAGCTGGACCGAACAACGCATCGCCAGCGAACTGGCATCGATGCCCAGGGTATCCGCCATGCCAAGCGCAGCCAGGCGGTCCAGCTCGGCCGGCGGCAAGCGGCGTGCATCGATATGCAGGACATCGTAGTGCACCAGGGTGTCGGCCACTTCGACATTCAGCCTGGAGGCTTGGTACACAGCGTGCTCCGCCCTGCTGCTCAACTGCGGCAAGATATCGCGAATCGCCTTGCCGATGCCGTCATATGCACCTGGCGCGCCGTCAGGCTTGGCGACCGGCACGACGATGCCGTCCTGCCGCAGGCCGGCTTTTGGCATCGACGCCGTCACTTGATGCGGCTCGACCACGATTTGCAGCGGCTTATTCCACAGGCGTAACACGATTGATCTCCTCAAGAGTGCTCATACCAGCCGCCACCAGGGCAACCGCCGCTTCGCGCAGCGTTTTCAGGCCGTTTTGCCGGGCGGCATGCTTGATCTTGGAAATGGCGGCGCGCTCCACCATCAAATCGCGCAAAGTGTCGTTCAGCGAAAGCGTCTCCGCGATCGCGCGCCGGCCCTTGAAGCCGCTGCCGCGGCAATGCGCGCACCCTACGCCGTGCTTGAAATCGAAGCTGGCCAGAGCCATGGGGGAAGTTCCCAGGCCCGAGCGCACTATCAGTTCCTTGTCAGGGTGATCGTCGGTGACGCACATCGGACAATTGATGCGCACCAGCCGTTGCGCCAGGATGCCGTTGAGGGCAGAGACGAAACTGTAGGAATCGACGCCCATGTTGGTGAAACGCCCGATGACGTCGAACACGTTGTTGGCGTGCACGGTGGTAAACACCTGGTGGCCGGTCAGCGCCGCCTGCACCGCGATTTGCGCGGTTTCCGGATCGCGTATTTCACCCACCATGATCTTGTCCGGATCGTGGCGCAATATCGAACGCAGTCCGCGCGCAAAGGTCAGTCCCTTTTTTTCGTTGACCGGGATCTGCAGCACGCCGGACAACTGGTATTCGACCGGATCCTCGATCGTCACGATCTTGTCGAGGCCGGTATTGATTTCCGTAATTGCCGCATAGATGGTGGTGGTCTTGCCGCTGCCGGTAGGCCCGGTCACCAGCAGCAAGCCGTAGGGAAGCTGCGACAGCCGGCGCACGAATTCCTTGGCCGGCTCGGCGAAGCCCAGGGTTTCCAGGCTCAAGGTTTGCAGTTCACCCGACAGATGATAGCGGTCGAGCACCCGCAATACGGCGTCCTCGCCGAACAGATTAGGCATGATCGAGACGCGCAGATCGATTTCGCGCCCTTCGGCCAGCACTTTGAAGCGGCCGTCCTGAGGAATCCTGCGCTCTGCAATGTCGAGCTCGGAAATCACCTTGATGCGCGACAGCACCTGGTTCGCCAGATCGCTGCCGTCCAGGCGCTTGATCATGCTCAGGACGCCATCCAGACGGTATTTGATGTTCAGGCCCTGCGGCTGGGTTTCGAGGTGGATATCGCTGGCGCCGGCGCGCAATGCGTCATAGATGGTCGAATTGACCAGGCGCACGATGGTGCTCTCGGTGCTGCTGATGTCTTCGATCGAGATCGACAATACGCTGTGGTCAGTCGCGTTGACGGTATCGGCAATGCCTACCGAATCCATCGCCCGCACTGTTTTCTCGATGACTGCCAGATAAGAGCGCACGTCGCCGGCAGTGGCGATGCCCCAGCTGACCGGCTGCTCGGCGCGGCTGCGCAAACGCGCATTGATCCAGGCGCGGGTGCGCACATCCAAAGGATCCGTGGTCACCAGCAGCAATCCGCCCGCCGGTTCGACGAACGCCACGCACAGGCGCTTGCCGGCCTCGATGAACGACAGCAATTCAAAATCCGGCTTGAGCTGCCGCATCATCGCCATCGTCACCGGCCGCATCCTGAAGTAAGCCGCGGCCGCCGCAAGATAAGCGGCGGCATCGTCGCCGAAGCCCTCCGCAATCTGTTCGATGGTCTGCTGCGTGGAGCCGGTCTGCCCCTGGATCTCGCGGATGGATTCTGCATCCAAGGCGTTCCTGGCGGGGCGGAAAGCGGGCGTGTAGACGTTGTCCATGGCGGTCACTGAATACTGGATGCAAGGTCGAAAATCGGCAAATACATGAGCACCACGATGGCGCCGATAACGAGGCCGATGCACAGCATCAGCACCGGCTCGAACAAGCGTGTCGCCACATCGATGGCGCGGCTCAGGGTTGCCTCCTGAAAAGCGGCAATGCGCGCCAGGATCTCGGCCAGCTTGCCGGTGCGCTGCGCCACCATCAGCATGCGCAAGGCCACCGGATCGGCCAGGCCGACCAGCTGCAAGGCCGGGCCGATAGCGCCGCCCTCGCGGATCGACGCCACCGCGCGGACCAGCTTGCGATTGTCTTCCGGCGTCAGCAGCGAGCCGCACATGTCGAACGCACGGACGACCGGAATGCCGCCTTCGATCAGCATGCCGCTGGTGCGATAAAACTGGGCGTGGCGGAACATCCGGATCAGCGGCCCGACGATGGGCAGGCGCTGCAGCACAGGCAGGTTCCAGCCCGCACGCGAAGCATGGCGAATCGCCCAGATCAGCGCCAGGAAGGCGCCGATAAACACGGCGGCGACCAGTTGCGGATGGGCATGGATGGTTTTGCCGAGCTGGATCAGGACCTGCGAAGCAAACGGGATCTCGCCCCGGGTAGACTCAATCAAGGTGGAGAATTTCGGCACCACCACCGCCAGCAGGAACAACACCACCAGCGACCCTACCCCCAGCAGCATCAATGGGTAGACTGCCGCCCCCAGCGCCTTGGAGCGGATCGTGCGAAGGGTTTCGAAATTGGCGGAGTAGCGGCGCAGCGCTGCCGCCATGTCGCCGGTCTGCTCGCTGGCGGAGATGCTGGCGACCAGCAGTTGCGGGAAGACATCTGGCCGTTCGCCCATCACCGCAGAGAAATTGCGTCCTTCCTTCAGCGCCTGCACCATTTTTTCGAATACGCGCCGGGTTTCCAGCAGGCGCTCTTTTTCGGCCAGGGTCTCAAGGGCATCGATGATTCCCAGTCCCGCGTCAAGCAGCGACGCCAGCTCGTGTGCGAACAGCGCGATATCCAGGCGCGTGCGGGTGATACCGGCAACGCCCCGGCCGCCCCAGGAAAAACTGTTGCGGTGCGGTGTGCAGGACAGGACGCGCAAGCCCTCTCTTTCGGCGAGCCGGGTCGCCGCCGCCGCGTCGATGGCGGCCAATCGCAGCGAGCGCATCGCGCCAGCCTTGGCTTTAGCCACAATGTCGAATTCGACGACGCGGGTGACGGGCGTATTGTTCATGTCAACCGCCTAGTTCGACATCCAGTTGCCGACGTCAGCGTTCTCACCTGTGCCGCCGGGCTGTCCATCCGCGCCCAGCGTGCTCAGGTCCAGTTCGCCGTGATCGCCAGGCGATTTGTAAATATAAGGACGGCCCCATGGATCCATGGGCACAGCCTTCTTCAGATACGGGCCCTGCCATTTTTCTTCGTTGTTGGGCTTCACGAAAAGGCTGTCGAGGCCTTCGTCGGTAGTGGGGTAACGCCCCATGTCGAGCCGGTATTGATCGAGCGCTTTCTCCAGAGACACGATCTGGGCACGCGCGATCTTGGTATTGGATTTGCCGATCTGGTCGAAATAACGGGGAGCGACCATCCCGGCGAGAAGGCCGATGATGACGATGACGACGAGCAGTTCAAGCAGCGTGAAACCTGCGCGCCGTTGGTTAGGGGCCGGCGCAGGATGCTCCAAACAGGCGGCAGCGAGACGCGTCATTATTATTCTCCCTAGGCCGGCGTATGGTATTTTTTTCGACGGTTCTTCTGTGCTTGATTTTTAGAAGACCCTGCGAGACCGACCCCTATGCTCTGTAGATTACTACGGCTTGTCTTAAAAGCTACTGGGTATATTCCCTCCATTTAGGGGGTGCATGGGTAGTTATCCTCAACCTGGCAAATGGACCCGCTTTCCGCAATGAAGTACGACCGAAAAAGCACGTAGGAACGCTTCGCGTTTACTCCCGCTGCGCTTTGCAAGGTAGGACAATCAAGTAGCTGAAGACCAGCCACCCGCAATCGTGAATATTCTCTTCAAGCAATCAATAAAAATCGAGGGGGCGATTTGCTGTTGAAATTGAA